>NZ_ABCS01000157.1 GCF_000170895.1 Plesiocystis pacifica SIR-1
CTTCTCACATCGACCGCGAGCCGCCGACTACAGCGCGCCGCAGTCGAGCACGTAGGTGACCTGCTCGGCGTTGTCTTCCACGGACAGGATCTCGCACACGTGGTCGTAGCCGTCGCTGCTCGGCTCGTAGGCGTAGCCCACGAAGCGCATCTCCACGCGGTCGTCCGGCCACGGCTCCGCCGCGGGGCACTCGAACAGGTCGGCCGTCTCGGGGCACTCGCCCTCGCAGCCCTGACGCGAGATGAACACGCTGCCGTGGCTGATGGTGTCGACGTAGACGCCGTTGGGGTCCCACGAGTCCATGTCGCGGGCGGCGACGAAGAACAGCTCCGCGAAGGGGCCGCTGCGCTCATCGGGGATCTTCGCGGGCGCGCATGTTCCCGCGTCGACGTAGAGGCGCATGGGCGTCATGATGTTGCCGTCGAGCCACTGCTTGTTGCACAGCAGGTCGTCGTGGGCGCTGAGCACGAAGGGGTGCAGCCAGCTGTCGAGGTCCTCGCCGATCGCCGCGAAGAAGCTGTCGCCGGGCTCGGGCGGGACCTTCCACCACGAGTCGACGAGGCCGACGATCTAGACCATCGGCAAGACGAGGACCACTGGAGCGAGGGCGGGGGTCTGCAGTCGACACCGGGTCCCCCAGACAACGGAAGGTCAATACGAGGTGACAACAAAAAGAGGAGCGGGCCGAGGCCGCTCCTCTTTTTGTGTCGACAGCGAAGCCTCGCTCAGCCGCCGTACTGCGAGCCGCCAGCGGCGAGCGCCTCGTTGAGGCCGGTGACCTCGAGGTTGAAGTCGGCGTCGACGAGCACACCCGCGGGCAGGCCGCCCATGTGCACGGGGCTGAGGTACTGCCACAGGGGCTCGCCGCCGTCGGTGCCGGGGGTGGTGTCGCCGACGAGGTGGATGTGCTCGTTGGGGTAGGCGGCCTCCCACTGCATGAGGTCGGCCTGGGTGACCGCGCCGAAGTCGTTGAAGTTGTCGAGCAGGACCTCGACGAAGCCGAGGGTGCCCCCCTCGACGCCGGCGATGACCGGGCCGAGGTTCTGGAAGCCGGTCTGCATCCCGGCCATGCCCGAGGCCAGGTCGTTGCAGGGGCCACACCAGGCGCCGGAGATCACCAGGATGAAGGGCGTGCCCGCCATCTCACAGTAGTCCCACTCGTCGCCCTCGACGGTGAGCCCGGACCAGTGCGAGAAGGGCTGGCCGACCTCGAGGGTGCCCGCGGGCGCGGCCTCGGTGCCGCACTCCCCACCGCCGCCGGTGGTGCCCTCGTCGGTGGTGCCCTCGTCGGTGGTCTCCTCGTCGGTGGTCCCGGCGTCGTCGGTGCTGCCGGTGGTCTCGCCCGTGGAGCCGGTCTCCTCACCACCGGTCGTGTCGTCGCCGCCGGTCGTGTCGTCGCTGGCGTCGTCACCGACGGTGTCGTCTGCGGCGCCGTCGTCCTCCGGCGGATCCACTTCCGTCACACAGGCAGAGAGGGCGAGGCTGGTCGAGAGGATTCCAATGGCGGCGAAACGAACATTCATGGCGGCATCATGCACGAAATCAACCGCACTTTGGGTGCTTTTTCGCTCAAACTGGTGATCAAAGCGCAAGTACGGAACGTCACGGAGAGGCTGCGCGATAGCGCGCAGCGAACGGCAGCTCTTGCGACCGCTCGCCCAGGATGACGACGACTGTATTCGACGTATGCTGGGCCATGGCTTTTCGAAGCTCAGCTGCGCGGCTGTGCCTGGTGAGCGCTCTCCTGGTCCCGGCATGCACGATGTTCAATCCGGGCTTCGACGCGATACGGGACAACACCGAGGAAATCGGAGACACGGGAGACGCGAGCGACGCGGACGCAGGCTCGACGGAGGCGGGCTCGACGGGCTCGGAGAGCTCGACAGACGGCACCGACGCAGCTGACGCGACCGAGACCCTCGACGGGGACGACACCGACACCCGCGAGGCGGAGTCCGAGGCCGGGGAGACGGACGAGCCGTGCCGGCTCCCCGAGATCCCGTGCGGGGACGTCTGCGCCGACATCTCCAGCGACCCCCTCCACTGCGGCGCGTGCGAGGACGCCTGCGCCCCCGGCCAGGACTGCGTCGACCACGACTGCGTCTCCGAGGACGGCCGGCTGGTGTTCTTGACCTCCGTCGCCCTCCCGGGCAACGAGCTCGGCCCGCTGTCCGCCGCCCACCAGCGCTGCACCGAGCTCGCGGAGGCGGCGGGCTTCGACGGCGAGTTCAGGGCCTGGCTGGGCGTCGGCGAGGACAACCCGGCCAACACCTTCACCGAGGGCGGCCCCTACTTCCTCGTCGACGGCACGATCATCGCGGAGACCACCCAAGATCTCTTCGTCGGCGAGCTCCTCCACCCCATCGACCTGACCGAGACGGGCGAGGGCCCCACGCCGATCGACAGCTTCTGTCCCGACGCCGACCACTTCGCGTGGACCGGCATCGTGCCCACCGGCCAGACCTCCCCGTCGAACTGCGGGGGGTGGACGACGGTCAACGACAACATGACGGGCATCGTCGGCGTGCCCCTGGCCGAGAGTGTCTGGTGGACCTACCTCAACGGCTGCCAGTTCGGCTGCACCTCGACCGAGCTGCCGCATTATTGTTTTCAGCAGTGACCCAGGCAGTGACTCGGGGCCGTGTTGCCCGACCCCCTGCCACCGCGGCGCCCATCGTTTATGATGCGCAGCTCATGACCGACGGCCCCGCGACCCCCACGGAACTCGACGAGGAGCTCGCGGCCGTCGACGAGCTCGGCTACGAGGAGCTGGCCGCCGAGGCCCAGGGCGTCCGCGAACGCCTCAACCGCTTCCGCGTCGCCCTCAGCCACTACTTCGTCGACCGCCAGTCGATCGTCGACCTGATGACGGTGTGCGCCATCGCCCAGGAGCCGCTGCTGCTCGTGGGCGTGCCCGGCACGGCCAAGTCCGACCTCGTGACCAAGTTCCGCGACGCCCTGGGCATCCCCGACGCGGACTACTTCGAGTACATGCTGACCCGCTTCACCGAGCCCTCGGAGGTGATGGGTCCCATCGACATCAACCTGCTCCGCGACGGCCGCTACGTCCGGCGCGTCCAGGGCAAGCTGCCGACGGCGCGCATGGTCTTCCTCGACGAGATCTTCAAGTCGAACTCGGCCATCCTCAACTCGCTGCTGACGATCATCAACGAGCGCAAGTACTACCAGGACGGCGCGCCGGTCCCGGTCGCGCTCGAGGTGCTGCTGGCCGCGACCAACGAGATCCCCGAGCACGCCGAGCTCGCGGCCCTCAAGGACCGCTTTTGCCTCAAGGCCGTGACCCACTCGGTCCAGGACGAGCACTTCTTCGAGCTCATCGACGCCGGCCTCGACGCCCAGACCCAGCGCGACCTCAACCGCAAGCCGTGGATCGAGGGCCACGCCAGCTTGGTCGACCTGCTCAAGGCCAACCGCTACCTGACCATGCAGATGGCTCGGCGCGAGATCCAGCCCGACGGCTCCGCGCTCCGGGACCGCCACCGCTTCTTCTCCGAGGACCTGCTGCGCGAGCTCCACCGCCTGCTCAAGACCCTGCGCCGCGAGGACGGGGTGTTCGTCAGCGATCGCAAGGTCGTCAAGCTCTACAAGCTCCTGCGCACCCGGGCGTGGCTGTTCCACGGCGGCAAGGTCGAGCGCGAGGACCTGTGCCTGCTGACCTACCTGGGCGAGACCCGCGAGGAGCTCGCGGTGCTCGAGGACAAGGTCCCCAAGCTCCTCGGCCTGGACTGATCCCGGCCCAAGCCACGACACGCGAGCACGGAGGGTAGGGTCATCGTCAGTCGAGCGCGGCATCGGGTCGAGGACTGGGCGGCGGCGGGCTTGGCCCTCCAGCGCGGCGCGGCCGCGGGGGTCGAGCTGCTCGAGCTCGCCCTGCCCTACGTCGAGGCCACCGTCGACGTCCTGCCCCTGCTCCCGCCCCTGGGCGTGGTCGCGGACATCGGCCGCTTGCTCAACCGCGACGCCTTCGACATCGCCCGCTCCGAGCCATCGCCGACCTCGAGCTGCGCGCGGCCGTGGACGCCTACGAAGAGCACGTGCTCGGCCGGCTCGCCGCCGACTACCGGCTGGAGTCCGCCCGCGACGCCCTCGCGGGCCTCGACGAGGAGCTGCGCCCGGCCGCGACGGCGGTGTTCGTCGAGCAGGTCCTGACCCGGCTGCGGCGCAGCTGACGAGCGCCCGGGACCAGGGCGACGAGCGCTTCGACGCCCCCGGGCCCGCCGCGATCCGCCGCGTCCTGACCCGGCCCCCCCTCGAGCTCGCCGCGCTCGGGGGCGCCCTGCTGACCGAGTTCGGGGCCGCCCTGCTCGAGCCCGATGTCGACGACGATGACGACGACGATGACCGGGCCGACGCCCAGCTCGCCGCGGCCCGGCTGCGCGCCGAGCTGGCCCAGCGCTACGCCGAGCTGGCCCGAGGCGCCCGGCGCTGCGGCGCGCTGATCGGCGACATCGAGCTGCTGACCCTCGAGAACCCCCTGGCCCTGCGCTCGGCCTCGACGCGCCTGGCCATGGCCCAGATCGTCGAGGCCGCCAACGCCGTCGAGCAAGCCCTGCCGGTCCGCGTGCGTCGACCCGAGCAGGGACGGGGCCGCACGCCCACGCGCATCGAGGACGAGAGCGCCTACCCCATCGGCGGCTACTCCTCGATCTCGACCATCGGCGGCATGGAGAGCCTGGTCAGCTCCGAGCTCATCTACATGGGCGACGCCGAGCAGCGCGCCACCGGCGAGGTCGACCTGTTCGAGGTCCGCTGGGCCGCGGGCGAGCTGCTCAAGTACACCCGCGACGAGAGCGTGCACACCCGCGAGCGGCGGACCCTGAGCTTCGCGCTGTGCCCCGAGCTCGACCGCGCGCGGATCAAGGACCCGAGCGTGCCCTGGCAGCGCCTGGTCGTCGGTCTGGGGGCCGTGGTCGCCATGGTTCGCAAGCTGTGCGCGTGGCTCGACGCCGCCGAGCTGCACCTGCACCTGCTCTTCGTCGCCCGCCCCCCCGGCGGCACCCTCGGCGTGCCCCAGCCCCTCGCCCCCGAGTCCGCCCTGCTCGCCCTCGTGCTGCGCGAGTACATCGAGGCCGGGACCGTCGAGCTCATCGACGTCGAGGGCGTGCAGGCGGCCTGGACCCACGCCGAGCGGGCCACGGAGCTCGGCGGCAGCGATCTGATCTGGCTCCTCGGTGGACCGACCGCCGAGCTCGAAGACGCCGCCGACGCGGACGAGCTCCGGGCGCGCGTGCCTGTGTCGATGGCGCGAAGCTCGAGCGAAGCCAGCGAGGACGCCCCAGCTGTCCGCGCCCATGGCCAGATCCGCGAGCACGGCCTCGACCTCGACCACGCGCCGCCCCTGCTGTGGACCGACGAGGGCCGCGGGCCTGCGGCCGTGCCTGTGTTCGAGGACGACTGGGAGGCCTGGCGGCGCCGCTTCGCCGCCCTCGCCCTCGCCCTCGCCCTGGGTTGAAGCCCCCTGTGAGCTCCCTGAGCTCCCTGAGCCCCGCGCTCCTGGCTCGGGCACGGCCTTCGTGTCGAATGCAGACTGGCACACCATGAGACATTGAGCTATCAAGGTGTCTCATGTCCCCCGCGGAGCCCACAGACCGGACCCGAGCGCTGCTCGAGGCAGCCCGCGGGCTGATCGAGTCGGGCGCGCCCTGGTCCATGTCCCAGCTGGCGAGCGCCGCCAAGGTCTCGCGCGCCACGGTCTACCGGCACTTTCGCTCCCGTAGCGAGCTCGAGCAGGCCCTGCGCCAGGCGGGCATCGAGGCCAGCGAGCCCCCAGCCTCGGCGCGCGAGCGCTGCCTCGACGCGGTCGCGAGCCTGGCGACGAGCCGCGGCCTCCCGCGCATGACCATGGAGTCCGTGGCCGACCACGCGGGCATCGGCGTCGCCACGGTCTACCGCATCTTCGGCACCCGCAAGGCCCTGCTGCGCGCGTTCACGGCCGAGCGGAGCCCCCGGGCGGTGCTCGACGCGGTCATGCTCGACGCCGACGCGAGCCTCGAGCAGGCCCTCGAGACCCTCGTCGACGCGGTGCTGCGCCAGGTCTCGGACCACGCGCCGTGGTTTGGGCTGAGCTTCGCCGCCGACGAAGAGAGCCGCGAGCTGGTCGCGGAGCTCGTCGCCGTCGAGCGCGAGGCGCGTGCGGGCCTCGTCGCGTTCATGGCCCGCCAGGTCGACGCGGGCGCGCTCGTCGGTGACCCCCGCACCCTCGCCCAGGCCCTGCTCTCCCTCGCCGCGGGCCAGGCCCTGTTCGCCCGCGCCGACGCCCGCTCGCCCGCGCCCGCCGACGCCCGCCAGCTCGTCGAGCTCTTCCTCCACGGCGCCCGCCCCTCCCCCCAGTGACCGACCAGTGACCGACCATGCCGACCCGCCACGACCTGCGCTCCAAAGCCCTGCACAACGACGCCCACGCGATCTTCGCGCGCCTGCGCGAGCACGACCCGGTGCACCGCGGGCGCCTGGGCCGGCGCGAGGTCTACTTCGTGACCCGCTACGCCGACGTCGAGACAGTGCTCAAGTCCCCCGACGCCTTCGTCAAGGATCCGACCAACACCGCGCTGGGACCCGCCGGCCAGCGAGCGCTCCGCATCCCCAAGCTGGCCGAGTCGTTCATGAACGGCATGATCACCAGCGACGACCCCATGCACCGGCGCCTGCGCAAGCTCGTCGCCCGGGCCTTCACGCCCAAGACCGTCGCCGCCCTCGCGCCCAGCATCGAGGCCAAGACCGCGCAGCTGTGCGACGCGATCGTCAACGAGGGCAGCGTCGAGCTCATCGACGCCCTCGCCCTGCCCCTGCCCGTGCACGTGATCACCGAGCTGGTCGGCGTGCCCGCCTCGGACCGGCGCCGCTTCCAGGGCTGGGTCCACGACGTCATGCGCAATTTTTCGCCCTGGAACATGCCCTTCATCCTCCGCGGGCTGTGGTCCTTCCAGCGCTACATCCGGGAGCTCGCCGCGCGCAAGCGGGCCGCGCCCACCGACGACCTGCTGTCCGCGCTGGCCCTGGTCGAGGACGAGGGCGACCGGCTGAGCACCGACGAGCTCGTGGCCATGGCCTTTTTGCTGCTCTCGGCCGGGCACGAGACCACGGTCAGCCTGATCGCCAACGGGACCCTGGCCCTGGCCGAGCACCCCGAGCGCTGGGAAGAGTTGCGCGAGCACCCCGAGCGCCTACCCGCGGCCATCGAGGAGCTGCTGCGCTACGACGGACCCACGCTGGGGACCGAGTTCTACTACGCCAAGCACGACACGCAGCTCGGCGGGGCCCAGCTCCCGGCCGGGGCGGCGATCATGCCGATGGTGCTGTCCGCCAACCGCGACCCGGCGGTCTTCGACGACCCCGACGCGCTGCTCCTCGATCGGACGCCCAACCCCCACCTGGCCTTCGGCATGGGCGTCCACTACTGCGTCGGAGCCCCGCTCGCCCGGCTCGAGGCCAAGATCGCATTCACGGCGCTGCTCCAGCGCTTCGAGCCCCCCGAGCTCGCGGTCGAGCGCGCGCGCATCCGCTACCGCGACGCCCTGTTCCTGCACCGCCTGGACCGCCTCCCGCTCCGGATGCGCCGCCGCCCGTCCCCGAGCGCCCGCGGCTGATAGGCTCGCCCCGTGGACCCGCCCCCGCCACCGCGACGGCTGAGCCTCTCCGTGTGGCTCCACGCCGCGCTGGGCGGGCGCCTGGTTCAGGGCGGCGTGGTGCTCGGGTGCGTCGTGCTGGCCATCGCCTGCGCCTTCGCCCTCGACTCCGAGCTGGCCACGCGCGTGGAGTTCTCGGAGCCGCTGGCCGTGGTCGAGGGCGAGGTCACGGGGGTCTCGCTCTCCAGCGACGACTACAAGGAAGTCCACATCGTCGAGTTTCGCTACGCGGTCGACGGCCAGGCGCTGCGCGGGGTCTCCTACGCCGAGACCGACGACCACGCCGCGCCTCCCCTCGGCCAGGTCGTGCGCGTGGAGTACCTGCGCGACCAGCCCGAGGCCGCCCGCCTCGAGGGCTTTCAGCGCCGCCGCTTCTCGGGGTGGGTGCTGATCGGGCCGCTGATGTTTCTGACCACGGTGTTCGCGGGCCTGGCGATGACCGTGTCCGAGGGCCTCGCCAGCCTGAGGCCGGTCCGGCGAGGGGACGCGCGCTGGGCTCGAGTGGCGGCCGTGCAGCCCCCGAAGGACGCGTCCTCGCGTTGGCGCATCGACCTCGCCCCCCTCGCCGAGGGCGCGCCCGCGACAATCCACGCCGACGGGCGCGCAGGCCTCGAGGTCGGCGATCGGGCGCTGACCTTCGTCGATCCCGACGACCCCGAGGTCGTGCACCTCGCCGCTCGCGTCCCTGGTGGCCTCGCGCTCGGCCCCGACGGTCGGCTGCGCAGCGCCGCGCCCGTGGGCCCCTCGCTCGCCCTGCCGCTCCTGGGTCTCGCGCTGCTCGTCGGTGGGGTCGCCGCGGCTTGGGCCTTCATCTACTAGCGAATCTGGCGGCCTGATAGGCTGTCCCCGATGCGTCTTCGGCTCCTCGCCCTCGCGCCCCTCGCCCTGCTCGCCTGCGGCCCCAACCAAAGCGACCGCCGCCCCGAGCGGGTGC
This sequence comes from Plesiocystis pacifica SIR-1, assembly GCF_000170895.1. Lineage (GTDB taxonomy): Bacteria > Myxococcota_A > Polyangia > Nannocystales > Nannocystaceae > Plesiocystis > Plesiocystis pacifica. The sequence goes on from NZ_ABCS01000157.1 coordinate 8,581, forward strand.
CGCTGTCCGCCGAGGGCAAGGCGGCCAAGAGCCAGGGCAGCGAGGTCCGCGACGCCCTCGCGCCCATCCACGCCGCCGCCTCCAAGCCGCCGCCGCGCGAGGCGATCCCCTGCCCCCTGCTCGAGGGCAAGGCCCTCAACGTCAGCTGGGCGCGCCTCGACACCCTGCACACCGGGAAGTCCGACGCCGATCCGCGCGGCATCCTCAGCGGCGATCCGGCCAGCTTCAACGACGACGTGTTCGCCGACGCCCTGGGCTTCGCGGGCAAGGGCCTCAGCGACGCCAGCGAGCGCGACCTCGAGCGCATCGCCAAGGCCAGCGCGCGCCTGGGCGAGGTCCGCTACGTCCGGGTGGCGAAGACCGTCGACTACCAGCCCCCGGTGATCAGCCTGCGCCCGGGCGGCGATCCAGAGCAGCCCGAGTACGACTACGAGCCCGGCTCGGCCCGGGCGTGGCTGCGCGTGTTCGATCGCGAGGGCGCGCTGGTCTGCGCCGTCGAGGCCAGCGCGACCAACCGCGAGGGCCTGCGCCTGGGCCCCAAGCGCGGCCAAAAGGGCGGCGCCGACCCCCTCGACGTGGCCAAGGCGCGGCTGGCCGTGGACCTGGGCGAGCGTCTGAGCGGAGCCCTGCGCCGCGCCGCCCGGCCCTCGGCCGACAGCACCAGCCACCTCGAGACCGAGCCGAGCAGCTGCGCCGTGGGCTCGGACACGGGCGAGTGCGAGGGCACCGAGACCGGCACGGGCACCGAGACCGGCGCCGCCGGCTGAGCGCCTACTCGGGCGGGATCGGCAGGCCCTGCTTGCGCAGGAAGGTCAGCTGATCGAAGTAGTTGCGCTGCCGGACGATCTTGCCGTCGGCGAACTCGAAGATGTTGCAGCCGCGCAGGCCGATGGGGTCGCGCCACTCGAGCACCACGTGGGCGTCGGCCTCGTGCAGGCGCTCGGCGATGCAGTGCATCTTGGCCGCCGCGAAGTAGCCCGCGAACATCTCGCGGATCGCCGCGCGGCTCTCGACCGCTTCGGCGAACACGATGTGCAAGGACGCGTCCTCGGCGTAGAGCGCCATCATCGCGTCGATGTTGGCGCTGTTGAGACCTTCGACCCACTGCTCGATGCTGGCTCTGTTCGACATCGAGGCGACGCTATCAGATCGACGCTCGATGGCGCTAGACCGCGAAGCTACAGCAGCTCGATGGGCCCGATCGAGGCCGGCGTCTCGTCGTCGCCGATCTGGTTGGTGTGCCCGTAGCCCAGGCGCCCGTCGGGGTTGGCCCCCCAGCACAGCACCTCGAAGTTCTCCGTGACCGCGCAGCTGTGGGCCTCGCCCGCGGCGATCATGATCGCCGGCGCGCCGAGCTCCACGGGCGTGCCCGCGGCCGGGACCTCGTCGTCGCCGACGTCGACCGTGTTCCCCTGGCCGAGCTGACCGTTGAAGTTCGAGCCCCAACAGCGCACCTGGCCGGTGCTGAGCAGGGCGCAGGTGTGCTCGCCGCCCGCGGCCAGGGCCGTCGCCGTGGCCCCGAGCTCGATGGGCACGAGGTTGGCCGGCACCTCGCCCTCGATGTAGCCGTAGCCGTAAGAGGTGCTGGCCTGGCCCAGCTGGCCGCGGTCGTTCTTGCCCCAACACAGCACCTGGCCGCTGGAGAACAGCCCGCAGGTGTGCTCGTTGCCCAGCGCGACCGCGTTGATGATCACGCCCTCGGGGATGGCCTCGGGGTAGGCGGGCACGGGGCCGGCGTCGGCCGGGGCCTCGTTGTCGCCGTAGATCGTCAGGCTGCCGTAGCCGGACTGGCCGCGGTCGGCCCGGCCCCAGCAGCGGACCTCGTTGTCCGCCCCGGTCGCGCAGCTGTGGAAGCCGCCCAGGCCCAGGGCCGCGGCCTCCGTGCCCAGGAAGGTGTACTGGGCCGCGCTCGGGAGCTCGTTGTCGCCGATCGCGTCGAGGCTGGAGATGCCCAGCTGCCCGTAGGTGTTGAGGCCCCAGCAGCGCAGCGTGTTGCCGCCCGCGCGCACGCAGGTATGCGAGAGCCCGGCGGCCAGCATGTCGCCCGCGCCGCCGAGATCGACGGCGGGCAGCATGGTCAACACCTCGTCGTCCCCGCGGTGCTCGGTGTCGCCGTAGCCCAGCTGGCCGTGGAAGTTCTGGCCCCAGCAGCGGATGCTCTCGTCCACGAAGCGCCCACAGGTGTGGTAGCCGCCCGCGGCCACGTCGGTGATCGCCAGGGGCAGGGCCAGGTCGCCGACGCTGGCCGGGGTCTCCGTGTCGCCGAGGTTGGCCATGTTGCCGTAGCCCAGCTGGCCGAAGAAGCCCTCGCCCCAGCAGCGCAGGCGACCGCCCTCGATCAGCGCGCAGGTGTGGTGCGCGCCCAGGGACAGCTCCTCGACCTCGGTGTAGGTGCAGTCCGGATCGCAGCCGTCGCCGATGATCTCGTCGCCGTCGTCGCACTGCTCGTTGGCGTCGAGGGCCCCGTTGCCGCAGCTGTCGGACACGCACATCCCGCCGACGCAGGCCAGGCCCGCGTCGCAGCTCTCGGGGCTCCCGTCGCAGGCGCAGCCCAGCCCCGAGCAGGACCCGTCCTCGGAGCCCGAGTCCGTCTCGTCGTCGGAGCTGCTCTCGCCGCCGACGGACTCGCACAGCCCCTCGACGCACTCGAGGCCCGGGTCGCAGCCCCCGCCCTCGGTGCACATGCAGCCGACCTGGCCGACGGCGCAGCCGCTGTCCGAGGAGCTCTCGTCCGCGCTCTCGTCCGCGGTCGAGTCCTCGCCCTCATCGTCGCCGACACCCGTGGTCGAGGCGGTACAGGCCGCGCCCGAGAGCAGGACCGCGCTCAACAGCGGACCCAGACCGAAGCGCCCTCGGGTGCGAGCGAGCGCGACGCAGCAAGACAGACGCATGGCCTGGATCTACCATCGCCAGGCTCCCATGTTGATGGTCCCTGCGATTTTCCAGGCGAGCGCGCATCTCTCGCGGGCCCGGACCTGGACCTGGCCCTGGCGCCGGCACCTGGGCGCCGTCGCCTCGCTCGTCGGCGGCCTGGCTGCGTGTGCAGGGCCGCCGACCCCGGAGCCGCCGGTCGCACCACGCGAAACCCAACGGCCGTCCCGGCCGAAGCGCTGGACCCTGGAGTGAACGCCCAGGCCGAGCCGCCCCCGCCGCTGACGCGAGACGAGATCCGGACGGTCGTGCGGGCAAAAGTCGGTGAGGTCCGGGCTTGCTTCGAGGCTGGCCTGAGTCGCTCGGGGTCGCGCGGGCGCGCTGACCATCGTCAGCGACGAGCTCGGCGAGCCCCCGGGCCAGGCCCAGGTCGCGCCCTGCCTGCTCGCCGCCCTCCCCCGCTGGCAGTTCCCCGCCCGCGCGACGGCGCGCCCATGACCCTGCGCTACCCCTTCGCATTCAGCTCCGAGGAAAGCCTGCGCGACGCCGGCCTCCCGCGGGTCCAGGGCACCGTCTCCCCCGCCGCCGTCGGGGCCGTGTTCGCGCTCCACGTCGACGCCCTCGAAGCCTGCGTCGGCGACGAGCACGGCGCGCTCAGCCTCGCCTTCATCCTCGACGACGGCGGCCGCGTGCGCTCGATCGCCGCCGCCGCCAGCGAGCTGTCCGAGCCCGCCACCGTGGGGCGCTGGAGCTTCCCGCCCGCCGCGCCGGAGGACGAGGCGCGCGTCAACCACGATCTGCGCTGGTGAACCCGTCGGCCTCGACCAGGCGGATGAGCGCGCGCAGGCTCTGCCCCGGCAGACCCAGGCGGCTCGCCAGGGCGTCGACGGCGATGGTCTGATCGCTGCCGCGGGCCGTCGGCGACAGCCACGGCAGGAAGTAGACCCCGCACTCGACCTCCTCGCGGAAGCGGATCAGGTCGCTCTCGCCGTGGAACAGCATGAGCAGGGACCAGGGCTCGGGCAGCACGGCCAGGAACTTGCTCAGGCCGCGGGCCAGGCAGGTCACGGTGAGCTCGTCCATGTTCTGCAGCGGGTCGTCGAGCACGAGCAGGCCCAGGGGGTTGCGCACCCGGGGCGCGCACAGCAGGAACAGGGCGAGGGTGAAGGCGTTGAGCTGGGCCGTGTTGAGGCGCAGCTCGGCCCGAGCCCGCCGCGGCGCCCGAGCTTCGCTGCCCGTCTCTGCGCCAGTCTCTGAGTCCGTCTCTGAGTCCGTCTCTGAACCAGTCTCGAAGTGCAAGCGCGGCGTGTCGCCCTCGTCGACCAGGCGCAGGTTGACGTCCTCGTAGGCCCAGCGCGCCGGAGTGAACAGGGCCATGAGCTCGTTGAGGGCGTCGATCAGCCCGCGCGCGTCCTCGTCGGCCGCGGCCAGGCGCGCGACGAAGCTCTCGTTGAGCTCGACGCCGACGGCGTGGGCCTCGAGGGCGAGCGCCCGGGCCTGACACACCCGGTCGACCACCGCGGTCAGCCCGGGCCCGACCGCCTCGCTGGTCTCCGGCGCCTCGGCCCCCGAAGGCTCGACGAGCCCGGCCAGCGAGGGCCGCTCGTCCTCGGCCTCGCGCACCGCCCGGAGCGAGTCGAGCATGCGCGCGGCCGCTTCGCGCATGGGCTCGGTCCACCCTGGCGCGCCGATCTCGACCCCGGCGAAGCGCGGGGCCTGCTCGGCGCGGTCCTCGACCTGCGCCGCTCGGGCCTCGACCAGGGCCTCGCGGATCCGTTCGCCAAGGCCGGGGCTCGGCTCGTCCGGTCGCCACCACCAGCCGAGCTGATCGAGGGCCGCGAAGGCCTCGGCGTCGAGGTGCATGCGCACGGCCGGAGTGGGTCGCACCGCGGCGGCCTCGCCCGCGCTCCCCCGAGCGTCCTCGACCGCGGCCTCGCCCGCACCTGGACCCCCCGCCCGGCGCAGCTCGAGGGCCAAGCGATCCCGGGCGTGGGTCCACGTCCGCAGGCCCTGGCGCAGGTCCTCGCGCACCCCCTCGGGCGTCTCGCTCAGGCTCCGCAGCAAGCCCTCGGCCGAGTTCGCCTGCGCCAGCGCCTCGCCGCTCCACCCCGACTCCCGCGCCGCCGACAAGGTGTCGAGGATGCGCAGCTGCTGCTCGCCGAGCTCGACCAGGGCCGAGAGCTCGAGCCACCCGTCGATGGCCCGGGCCGCCGCCCCGCGCTCGTGCAGCCCCTGCGGCCGCGCCGCCCCGCGCTCCTCCTTCCACCAGCCCGCGAGCTGCTCGAGGCTGCGCTGGGCCTCTTCGAGCACGGCCAGGTTCGCGACCAGGCCGGCGCGCAAGCGCTCGAGGCCCAGCTGCAGGGTCTCGAGCTCGGAGCCGTCGAGGCCCACGTGGCCCTGACGCCCGAGCGTCGCCTCGACCTCGGCGAACTCGGGCACCTGGCCGTGGAGGACCCGCAGCTCGGCCAGGGGCACGGGCAACACGGCGTCGAGCAGGCTCGGGTCGACCTGTCCGGCGTCGAGGCTGGCGAGGGCGTCGACGAGGACCTCGTGAAGGTCCTGGCGCTCGCGTCGACGGCTGCCCAGCCACCGACGGACCCGCGCGGGCAGGTGGGCCACGGCGACCTCGGCCGCGTGCACGGCCTGGCGCCAGCGCTCCCGGGCCCGGGTGTCCTCGGCGAAGAAAGCTGCGAGCAGCTCCGCGGCCCGGTCGGCGTCGCTGGTCCGCACCAGGCGATCCATGACGGTCTGGTCGAGGCGAAACGAGGCCGCGAGCTCGACCGCCGAGCGGCCCGCGATGTCCTTCGGCGGCCGCGCCCCGTCGGCGAAGGAGAAGCGGTGCACCCCGCCGCTGCAGCGCAGCTCGACGCTGGCGTGGCGGTGCTTCGGCGCCCAGCGGTTGCGGATCACCCCGGCGTAGTCGTCGACCCCCGCGAGGCGCTCGATGGAACCGGTCAGCATCAGCTCGAGGGCCTCGACCAGCGAGGACTTGCCCGAGCCGTTGTGGCCGTGGAGCAGGTGCAGGCGCGCGCGCGGGTCGAGCACGAAGCGGCGCAGCCCCGGGAGGCGGTAGTCCTCGAGCTCGACCGACTCGAGCCGGCCCCCGCCCGCGGCGACGTTGCCCGGGGCCTCGAACCACCGGCGCGTATCGGGCAGCAGCCACGCGAAGGCCCGGCGCAGCGCCGCGGGCCCGAGGCCCGTCCAGGACCCCCCTCCGCCCGCTCCAGGCACGAGCGTCAGCAGGTTGATGCCGACGGCGTGCAGGCAGTCCGTGGTCCGCGACAGGTGGCGCAGCGCGTGGCCGAGGGCCTCGAGGGCCGGCTCGACGCAATCAAAGGCGAGCACCGGGGCGACCACCAGCTCGACCGTCGCGCTGTCCACGTCTGCCCCCCCGCCGCTGCGATCGCTGAGCAGCAGGTGACGCAGGTAGGTCGCGCGCTCGACCAGGTCGCGCAGCAGCGGGCGCAGCTCCTCGACCCCGACCCCCGACGCGCCGCCGACCTCGACGGTGTAGACCAGCCCGACCGTACCCAGCTCGCGGTCGTGGACGAACAGGTCCGGCGCGGGCTCGTAGTGCGCGGCCACCTGCAGGCGCGGACGGACCAGGTAGCTCGCGCCCCAGCTCGGGCCCGCGTCGGGCTTGGCGAGGGGCGAGGGCGCAGCCCACAGCTGGGGCACGCCGAGGCACAGGTCGAGGGCGAGGGCGTCGAGGTCCTCCCCTACCCGCGCGCGCCACCCCCGAGCGCGCTCGAGGGCCGCCGCGGCCTCCTCGACCTCCGCGCCCAGGGCCGTGATCCGCTCGAGCGTCGCCTTCGCGTCGATCGCCGCCCGGCTCCGCCCCCGGGCCTGCGCCAGCGCGACCTCGGCCCCCTCCAGCACCCCTTCGGAGCCGAGCGCCCGCGCCCCCTCGAGCGCGCCGCGAAGGCC
>NZ_ABCS01000156.1 GCF_000170895.1 Plesiocystis pacifica SIR-1
AGGAGCGTCGGGTGAGTACGACGGACCCAGAGGCTCGGGTGATGAAGATGGGAGACGGAGGGTGGCGGCCGTCCTTCAACCTTCAGTTTGCGCAAGACACCAAGGAGAATTTCATCGTGGGTGTGGGCGTGACGAACGTCGGGAGTGACAAGAGCCAGATGCTTCCGATGTGCGCGCAGGTGCTCGCGCGTACGGGAGTGCGCCCTCGGGAGTGGCTGGTCGACGGAGGCTTCGTGAAGCTCGCAGCCATCCACGAGATGGAGGCCAAAGGGACGCGAGTCTATGCGCCGGTGCCCAAGCCGCGAGACGAGGAGGACGACCCCTACGCCCGCAAGCCCAAGGACACGGATGAGACGTGGCGGTGGCGAAGGCGGATGAAGACCGAGTCGGCCAAGAGGAAGTACCGGCAGCGAGGGGCACACGCGGAGCTGGTCAACGCGGACCTTCGAGCATGGCGCGGGCTGCAGCAGCTACCGGTCCGAGGGGAGTCGAAGGTGAGGACGGTGGGGCTGTGGATGGCGCTGACCTACAACCTGCTGAAGTGGACGAAGCTGGTGCCGATGCCGGCATGAGCGGCGGGCGCTGAGCTGCCTCCCGGGCCTCCGCCGGAGCAGCTGAGCTGCCTCCCGGGCCTCCGCCGGAGCAGCTGAGCAGCCTCCCGGGCCTCCGCCGGAGCAGCTGCCGATGCTTGGGCAGGAGTATCGGCGGTCAAGGGAGAGGTCCAAGCCGTGCGTCACTCGCGTCGGCCCGAGTCCGTGCACGACTTCGGGGAAAGACTTACAGCCTCTGAGTCGTGGACGTGGGGCAGGGAGGGCGTGGCGTCGTCCACGACGGCTAAAGTAGACAGAGGGTCGGCCAAACTCGTTTTGGCCGACCCTGAGCTTTACGGGGGGCGCCAAACTTGCGACACCGCGGTCGTGACCGATCTGGCCGCCCGACTCACCCACGCCGCCGCGCGCCTCGAGGCCCTGTTCATCGACGGGAGCCCCGCGGTGCTCCGGGCCGCCGAGATTGGCGAGCTGTTCTCCGTCGAGGAGGTGTTCGCGTGGATCCAGGCCGTGCACCCGCGCGAGCGCGCGAGCACGGCGGCGGCGAAGATCCGCGCGGTCAAGCGCAGCTGGGGCCTCGACGTCGAGGAGCCCGTCGAACTCCCGGCCCCCGATCCTGGGCGGCCCGCGGAGATCTACAAGGACGGGGCGATGATCCTCGAGCCGGCGCCCTTTTTGCCCGGGCCCGAGCACGGCAGCTACGCCGAGTGGGCGCGCTCGACCCACGCGGCCCTGGGCGGCGCCTTCGGCATGCAGGCGCCGGGCCTCGAGGGCGCGAGCTTCGAGGCCCTCGCGCGCTTGCAGGCCCTGTTCGCGCCCATCCTCGGCCACACCGGGCCGCGGACCTACCGCTACAACGCCTTCGTGGGCGACTACCCGCGCACGCCCTTTGGTTTCCACGTCGACCCCCACCAGGAGCTCGTGTTTCAGGTCGCCCTCACCGGCCGGCGGCGCGGGCTGTTTTGGGAGGGCCTGGTGCTCAACGAGGACGACGCGGCGTGGGTCGAGGACGCCAACGGCCGCGTCGCGCCGCAGCGCGAGCCCGACTGGGTCGTGGAGCTCGAGCCCGGCGACGTGGTGTTCTGGCCGGGGACCCACGTGCACGGCTTCGAGTCCCTCGACGCAGGCGAGCCCATCATGGGCCTGAGCCTGGTCATCGATCGCGCCTCGCCGCGGAGTCGGGCGGAGGTGGTGCGCGCCCTCGAGGTCGAGACCCTGGGGGGCGCCGCGACCTTGCCCGTGCCCGACGAGCGGGCCTACGTCGCGCCTGGGATGACGCTGCGCCGTCTGGGCGCCTTCCCCATCGCGCACGCGCTGTGGGAGGACGCGCTGATCGTCGGCGTGTGCGGGCGGACCCTGGACTGGCCAGACCGCGAGTCGCGGGAGCCCGTGCTCGGGTTGTTCGCGGCGCTCAACCAGCTCGCGCTGGGGGCGAGCGTGGAGGTCGACGCGCTGTGCTCGGCCCACGCCCACGAGGCCCTGGGGCCCGGGGAGATCGTCGAGGTGCTGACGGTGCTGGGGAACCTGGGATTTTTGGTCGAGGCCTGATCAGAGCCTGTATTTCTTCACTCGCAGCCCCATGCGCCGCTCGCTGATCCCGAGCGCCCGGGCTGCGCTCGCCCGATTCCCCCCGCTGTCCGCCAGCGCCCGCTCGAGGATCTCGCGCTCGACCGCCTCGAGGGCCTCGTCGAGGGTCCGCCCTTCGGCGACGGCTCGACTCGCGGGGGTGTTGGAGGCGCGAGCGCGGCTCGGCCCCGCGGCGCCGCGCAAGGTCGGCGGCAGGTGCTCGGCCTCGATCACCCCGTCGTTGGTCAGCAGTACGGCGCGCTCGATGCAGTTCTCGAGCTCGCGCACGTTCCCGGGCCAGTCCCAGGCCAGCAGGTGCCGGGCGGCGTCGTGGCCGATGCGGGTCACCGGCGGGCGCTGGCGGGGCCCGTAGCGCTCGACGAAGAAGTCGGCCAGCGCGAGGATGTCCTCGCCGCGCTCACGCAGGGGCGGGAGCATGATCTCGAACACGTTGAGCCGGTAGTAGAGGTCCTCGCGGAACTCCCCCCGGGCCATGGCGGCCTCGAGGTCGGCGTGGGTGGCCGTCAGCACCCGGACGTCGCAGCGCCGCGTGGTCGCGCCGCCGACCCGCTCGAAGCGGCGCTCTTGGAGGACACGGAGCAGCTTGACCTGGGTGTGGGGGCGCAGCTCGCCGATCTCGTCGAGGAACAGGGTGCCGCCGTCGGCGAGCTCGAAGCGACCCTTGCGGGCCCCGATGGCGCCGGTGAAGGCCCCGCGCTCGTGGCCGAAGAGCTCGCTCTCGAGGGTGCCCTCGGGGAGGGCCGCGCAGTTGACCGCGACGAAGGGGGCCTCGGCCCGGGGCGAGGCGAAGTGGATGGCGCGGGCGACCAGCTCCTTGCCGGTGCCGCTCTCGCCCCGCAGCAGCACGGTGGTGTCGGCGCTCGAGACCCGAGCGATGCGGTCGTAGACCTGGGCCATGGACTTGTGGTTGCCGATGATGTTGGCGACGCGGAAGCGCCCGCGCAGCTCGGCGCGCAGGCGCTGGTTCTCGAGCTCGACGGCCTCGCGCTCGGCCATGGAGCGCCGGCGCAGCTCGATGGCCCGGCCGAGCATCTCCGCGAGGGCCTCGATGAGCAGCACGTCGCCCTGGAGCGCGGCGGGGTCCTGGCCGCGGTGGTCGACGGCCAGGGTCCCGACGATCTCGCCGTCGCGCTGGCGCAAGGGGGCGCAGATGAAGGACATGCCTTCGGGCTCGGATCGGCCGAGGCGGTTGAGGAAGCTGTCGCTCGAGCCGTGGACCACGCGGGTCCGGCCGCTCTGGACGACGCGGCCGACGATGCCCTCGCCGTGGCGTGGCCGGATCCGGCGCTGCTGCTCGGGGGTCATGTCCGGCGCCTCTTCGAGGTGGGACTCGCCGCTCTCGGGCTCGACCAGGGTCAGGTAGGGGTGCACCATCGCGGGCCGCTCGGCGAGCATCCGGAGGATGCTGTTGACGACGGAACGCAGTTCCATCCCCTCGTTGAGGGCCTGGGTGGGGCTGCGCAGCAAGCTCGGATCCGCCATCATGCCTACGAAAAGGTAGGCATGATCCGTAGCCCTACACAAGTGTAGGATCAGGTGCGTGAGCCAAGTTGCTGAAATCTCTCACATTTGTTGAGCGCAGCCGAGCTGGAACGAAGTTAGCTGGGAGCACGGGTGATGCGCATGAGTCCCTCTCGCACGGCGACGCTCTCCAAAGTTGGGCTTTCGACAGTGTTTTTTGCCGGCCTGCTCCTGACTCCGGGCGCGGCCTGGGCCAACCCCGAGGGGGATCCGGAGCAGGCCCTGCAGGCCCTCGAGCTCCTCGTCAACAACGTCTGGATGCTCGTCGCCACGGTGCTCGTGTTCGCCATGCACCTGGGCTTCGCGACCCTCGAGGCGGGCCTGACCCAGGCCAAGAACACGGTCAACATCCTGTTCAAGAACCTGTGCGTCGTGGCCATCGGGCTGCTGACCTACGCGGGCGTGGGCTTCTCGCTGATGTACCCGGGCGAGGCCTTCGCGGGCGGGGTGATCGGCTTCGCGGGCTTTGGCCTGCAGCCGCCCGCGGACGCCGAGACCTTCGCCTACGCCGACGGGGCCTACACCTACTGGACCGACTTCCTGTTCCAGGGGATGTTCGCCGCGACGGCGGCGACCATCGTGTCCGGGGCCGTGGCCGAGCGCGCCCGCCTCGACGCCTTCCTGATCTTCTCGACCCTGTTCGTCGCCCTCGTCTACCCCATCGTCGGCATGTGGCAGTGGGGCGGGGGCTGGCTGGCGGCCCGGGGCTTCCACGACTTCGCCGGCTCGACGGTGGTCCACGGCGTCGGCGGCTGGGGTGCGCTCGCGGGCGCGATCGTCCTCGGCCCGCGCCTGGGCAAGTACCGCGAGCCCTTCGCGATCGTGCCGATCCGCGGCCACAGCATGCCGCTGGCGACCGTCGGCACCTTCTTGCTGTGGTTCGGATGGTTCGGCTTCAACGGCGGCTCGGTGCTCTCGGCCGAGGCCGGGGCCATCTCGCGGGTGCTGGTGGTCACGGCCCTCGGGGGCGCGGGCGGCATCGTCACGGCCGCGGCGACCTCGTGGCAGGTGCAGGGCAAGCCCGACCTGTCCATGGCCCTCAACGGCGCCCTCGGGGGCTTGGTAGCCGTGACCGCGGGCGCGGACGTGATCAGCCCTGGGCAGGCCGTGCTCTTGGGCCTGAGCGCGGGCACGGTGGTGGTCGTCGCGGTCATGCTCTTTGACCGGCTGCGCCTCGACGACCCCGTGGGCGCCATCTCGGTCCACCTGGTGTGCGGCGCGTGGGGGACCGTGGCCGTGGGCGTGCTCGTCCCCGAGGTCTCCCTCGTCGGCCAGCTCGTGGGCGTGGGGGCCGTCGGGGCCTTTAGCTTCGCCAGCGCCTGGGGGCTGTTTTGGGCCCTCGAGCGGACCCTGGGGATTCGCGTGGGCGCCGACGAGGAGCGCCGCGGCCTCGACATCGATGAGCACGGGTCCGAGGCCTACCTGCTCGGGAGGATGAGCTGATGACGACGACGAGCCTGTTTGGAAGCGAGCGCGAGCGCTCCGCGTGCGGGGTCGGGCTTTTGGCTCGACGAGACGGCCAGGCGACCCACGCGACCCTGGCCCAGGCCCTCGACGCCCTCGCCCGGGTCGAGCACCGCGGGGCGGTGGCGGCCGACGGCCGCAGCAGCGACGGCGCGGGGATCATGACCGACATCCCCTGGGCGCTGATCGACTGCGAGCCCCAGTCCGTCGCCCTGGCCAGCTTGTTCATCGAGCGCGAGCGCGAGCTGGTGCTCGAGCTGTTCGAGGACACCTTCCGCGTGTTCGACCTGGCCGTGCTCCGCTACCGCGAGGTGCCCACGCGCCCGGGGGTGCTCGGGACCCTGGCCCGGGGCAGCCTGCCGACCATCGTCCAGGCGATCATCGCCCGGCCGCGGGCGTGTCGGACCGAGGCGAGCTTCGAAGAGCGGCTGTACCGGGCCAAGCAGACCACGCGCACGCGTTTGCACGAGCGCCTGTCGAAGCGGCCCCGGGCCCGAGCTGGGGCCGGGGCGACCGAGGCGCTGTCCTTCGCCTCGCTGTCGTGCCGGACCGTCGTCTACAAGGCGCTGACCCGGGCCGAAGATCTGGGCGCCTTCTACCCGGATCTGCTCAACCCCCGCTACCGCACGCGCTTCGCCCTGTTCCACCGGCGCTTCTCCACGAACACGCGCACCTCCTGGGACAAGGCTCAGCCCTTTAGGCTCGTCGCGCACAACGGGGAGATCAACACCATCGCCGGCAACCGCAGCTGGTCTTACTCCCGCGAGCAGGCCCTGGGCCTGGCGCCCGGGGAGCTGCTCAGCCACTTCGGGACCTCGGACTCCGGCAACCTCAACGAGCACGTCGAGGCCCTGCGGGTGCGCTCGTCGATCCCCCAGGTCGAGGACATCCTGGCCATCACCATGCCGACGGCGGGGGTCCGCAACGACTTCTACAGCTTCTGGGGCCGGGCCATGGAGCCCTGGGACGGGCCGGCGTTGATCGCCTGGGCCGACGGCCGGGCCGCGGGCGCGCGCCTCGATCGCAACGGCTTCCGACCCGCGCGCTGGGCCCAGACCGAGGCCCTGTTCGCGCTCGCTTCCGAGGCGGGCATCTTTGGGCTGGATCCGGCGGAGGTGACGGCCCAGGGCTCGCTGGCCGCGGGCTCGGGGGTCAAGGTCGACCTCGACACCGGCGCGCTGCACTTTCGCGATCCCTCGGTGTCGCGGGAGAACGAGGGGGCGCGCTTCGACGCGCGGCTGTTCGACATCGCCGCCTCGGACCTCGACCCCGTCGGCGCCGGTCGGGCCGCGGCGGACAGCTTGCCGAGCCTCGAGCCCGATCAGCTGCCCGTGTTTGGCCTCGACCCCGAGGAGCTCCGGGTCGTGCTCGAGCCGATGTTCCGCGCCGGCAAGGAGGCCCTCGGGTCCATGGGCGACACGGCCCGGCCGGCGGTGTTCTCGGACCAGGTGCGCAGCTTCTACGACTACTTCTTCCAGACCTTCGCGCAGGTCACCAACCCGCCCCTGGACTACATCCGCGAGCGCAGCGTCACCGATCTCTCGACCTACCTGGGCAAGCGCCCGAACATCTTCCGGGCCAAGGAGCTGCTCCCGCAGACGCCGGGCCTGCGCCTGCGCAGCCCGGTGCTGGGGCTGGCGCAGATGGCCTATCTCGAGGAGCTCGTGGACGGCGGGGCAGGGGGCGCGACGGGCAAGCCCCGGCTTCGGGCGGTGCACATCGACACCTGCGTCGACGCCGAAGTCCTGGAGGCTGGCGGGGGGGCGGCCCTCGACGAGGCGCTGCAGGCCATCGCCGCGAAGACCCTGGCGGCGGCCGAGGCAGGCCGCGCCGTGGTCATCCTCAGCGATCGCGGGGCGAGCCTCGAGCGGCCGCCGATCCCCAGCTTGTTGGCCCTGCGCGCGGCCGTGGTCGCCCTCAACCGCGAGGGCCTGCGCCTCGAGTCTTCCCTGGTCCTCGACACCGGGGACGTGCGCAGCACCCATCAGCTCGCGTGCGCCGTGGGCTTTGGGGCGACGGCGGTGTGCCCCTACCTGGCCTGCCAGCTCGCGCGCGAGTGGGCCAAGCGACAGCCCGCCGGCGACCCCCTGCACGGCCGCCCGCTCCTGGCCGAGGGGCGCCTGCGTCGGGCCCTCGAGGCCGGCTTGCTCAAGGCCATGAGCAAGATGGGCATCTCGGTGGTCCGCAGCTACCAGAGCGCCAAGCTGTTCTCGAGCCTGGGCCTGAGCCAGCGCCTGCTCGACGCGGCCTTCCCCGGCCTGCGCAGCCCGATCGGGGGCCTGGACCTGCCGGAGCTCGCCCGCGACATGCTGCTGACCCGGGACGCCGCCGAGGCGGCGCTCGAGGACGGCGCCAAGCCCAGGGCGCTCGGCCCCCTGCTGCCCAAGCGCCACCTGTTCAAGGAGCACCCGCGAGGTCGCCACGGCGAGGGCCACTCGATGACGGCCGCGCGCTCCCGACAGATCCATCGGCTGACCTTGCTCGGCGAAGGCGCCGGGGCGGGGAGCGAGGCCGAGGGGGGCTGGGCGGAGCACCAGGCCGCGGGCCAGCCCGAGCATCCGGTGCACCTGCGCCAGCTCCTCGACCTGCGGCCCATCGGTCCGGCCCTGCCCGTGCACGAGGTCGAGGCCGCCTCGGCGATCACGGCCCGCTTCGGCGCGGGCGCGATGTCCTTTGGGGCCATCAGCGCCGAGGCGCAGCGCGACATCATCGTCGCCATGGCGCGGGTCGGCGGGCGCAGCAACTCGGGCGAGGGCGGCGAGAACCCCTGGTACTTCGTCGACGGGACCACGGCGACGACCAAGCAGGTCGCGTCCGGGCGCTTCGGCGTCGACGCGGAGTACCTGGTCACCGCCGAGGAGATCGAGATCAAGATCGCCCAGGGGGCCAAGCCCGGGGAGGGCGGGCAGCTCATGGGCGTGAAGGTCGACGCGGCCATCGCCAAGGCGCGCAACGCCGACGAGGGGGTCACGCTGATCTCGCCCCCGCCGATGCACGACATCTACTCCATCGAGGACCTCAAGCAGCTCATCTACGAGCTGCGGGCGGTCAACCCCTGGGCCCGGATCGCGGTCAAGCTGGTCTCGGGCGTGGACATCGGGACCATCGCCGTGGGCGTGGCCAAGGCGGGCGCGGACGTCATCCACATCAGCGGCGGCGACGGGGGCACGGGCGCGGCCCCGCTGAGCTCCATGAAGCACGCCGGGACGCCCTGGGAGCTGGGCTTGAGCGAGGCGCACCGCGCCCTGGTCGAGCACGGCATGCGCGAGCGCGTGACCCTGCGCGTCGACGGGGGCCTGAGCACGGCCTTCGACCTGGTCGTCGCCGCGGCGCTGGGGGCCGAGGGCTTCGCCTTTGGCAAGCTGCTGCTCATCGCCCAGGGCTGCGTGATGGCGCGGGTGTGCGAGCACAACCGCTGCCCCCGGGGCATCGCCACCCACGACCCCAAGTTCAAGGCCAAGTACCGCGGCTCGCCCGAGGCCGTGGTCGCCCTGCTCGAGCGGTTGGCCGAGGACGTGCGCGAGCTGCTGGCCAAGCTGGGCGTGCCCTCGATCGAGGCGCTCGTCGGCCGGGCGGAGCTGCTGCGGCCGGCCGCACGCCACCTGGGGCTCATGCAGGCCCAGGGCCTCGACCTCTCGGGCCTCCTGGCGGGCGCGTCGGAGGCCCCGCTGTCGGCGTCGAGCCGGCCGGTGTCCGGGTCCGCCTCGAAGCTGCCCCTGAGCGTGCTCGAGCGTCGCCTGCTCGGGGAGGTGGTGACCAAGCTCGACCGCGCTCAGCTCGGGGCCTTGGTCGAGGAGGCCCTCGGGGCCCCGCCCTCGCCGTCCGCGTCGCACGAGGGCCTGAGCGGCCTCGAGCACCGCCTGCTCGGCGAGGTGGTGGCCAAGCTCGATCGCGGCCAGCCCATCGACGCGAGCTTCCCCATCGAGCCCACGGACCGGGCCGTGCTCGCGCGCTTGTCCGGCGAGATCGCCGAGCGGGCCCACGCGGGCCGGATGCACGCCCTCGACCTCGAGCCCCGGCGCGGGCACAGCTTCGGCGTCGACCCCGACTCGGATCCCACGCGCTTTTTCCCCCTGCCCGAGAGCGCGCGCCTCGAGTTCCGCGGCAGCGCCGGTCAGGGCTTCGCGTGCTTCCTGGTCGAGGGCCTGAGCGTGCGCCTGGTCGGCGAAGCCAACGACTCCGTCGCCAAGAGCATGTCCGGCGGGTGCGTGACCGTGGTCGCCCCCGAGGACGCGGGCTTCGTCGCCGAGGACAACGTGCTGATCGGCAACTGCGCGCTCTACGGGGCCACGGGCGGCGCCCTCTACCTGCGCGGCCGCGCTGGCGATCGCTTCGCCGTGCGCAACTCCGGCGCGCGGGCGGTGCTCGAGGGCGCGGGCATGCACGTGTGCGAGTACATGACCGGCGGGGTGGTCGCGGTCCTCGGGCCCGTGGGCGGCAACGTCGGCGCGGGCATGAGCGGCGGGCGGCTCTACCTGCGCGCGAGCGAGGCCGAGGCCGTCGACGCGGCCAGCGTCGAGGCCCACGCCCTCGCGGGGGACGAGGACGCCGAGCTCGAGCTGCAGACCTTGCTCGAGGAGCACTTCGAGCGGACCGGCTCGCGCACGGCCGGGGCCTTGCTCGCGGACTGGGAGCAGACCCGGCGGGAGTTCGTGCTCGTGGCGGCGCGCGGCGCCAAGCGGGCTTGGGCGGAGGCCGAGGCGTCCACGCTTCGCTCAGACTCAGCCGCGCCGGTGCGAGCGAGCGCGCCCTAGCAGTCGCCGACCACGCGGGGCGAGACCCGTGAAGGACAAAACCGGGTACGCTCAGGCCTCGTCACAGAGGGTGCTATGTCCACTGGTGCGCCAATGCCCGACTAGCTGTTAGGTCTGAATTCGAGGCCGCTTGAGATTGTAGGCGCTTCAGGAATTCGTGTGGGCGAGATGAGCGCTCGGATAGAGCTCGAGCCCCCCGCAGTGAAACAAGATCGCGCTCCGAAACCGAGCCCGGCTCCGATACCCGCACGCCCGTTTCTTCAGCGCCTGGATCTTCGAGTTCACCGCTTCGAGTGAGGCGTTCGTAGCCCCGAGAACGATCGCGTTCACGATGCCCCACAGGTGCGCCCGCAGGGTCCGGCCGACCTTGACCATCGGCGGCAGTCGAGACCGCGCCATCCAGCCGATGAGCCGCTTCCAAGCCCGCCGCGCCCAGCCCCGCCGCTCGTAGCTCCACAGCTGGCGCGCGGCCTCCTTCATCGCCCACGCCCTCGCTACTCGCAGCGAGCTCCCGCGCAGGGCCTCGAAGCGAAGCCGGCTCTTGGCCGTCATGTTCTCGGGGTTCTTCAGCCACAGGTAGCGAGTCCCGGTCAGGGTCCGGTCTCCGAGCTCGCGCAGCTCGGCGTGCTCATCGACCCGCACCTTGTTGACCCCTTCGTTGATGTGCTTGGCCACGTGGAAGCGGTCGAAGGCGATCTTCCGCTCCGCGTCAGGGACGTGGATCAGCGTCGCCTGGACGTAGGGCCCCCACATGTCCATCGACACCGACTCCAGGCTCTGGAGGTGTTCGAGGGGGGTGCCAAAGTAGAATTCCTCGAGGTCGAACTGGCGGCGGTTGTCGAGGACGTCGACGACGTGCTTAGGGTCGCAGTCGTAGACCACGGTCACGTACTCGTGGCGCTTTTGAAACGAGGTCTCGTCGATGCC
The DNA here is from genome assembly GCF_000170895.1 of Plesiocystis pacifica SIR-1. Taxonomy (GTDB): domain Bacteria; phylum Myxococcota_A; class Polyangia; order Nannocystales; family Nannocystaceae; genus Plesiocystis; species Plesiocystis pacifica. The sequence continues at coordinate 10,802 of NZ_ABCS01000156.1, forward strand.
GATGTTCCGCAGAGGCTGGGACTGCCTGCGCTCGAGGCCCCGCGCGACGGCTCGGGTCATGACGCCGTCGACCTCGTCCCAGGTCATGCGCAGCATCCTCGCCACGGCGGACACGCTGGCCTCTTTGAGCCAGTCGATGACGAGCGCCTCGAACATCGCGGTGAACCTCGAGCCGGGCTCGGCCCAGGGCACCTTCAGCTGCTTGACGCCATGCTCGGCGCACTTGACCCGCGGGACCTCGGCGGTCAGGAGGGTCTTGTACTGCATGGTGTCGAGGTGCCTCCAGGTGCGAGTCCGCGTGTCGTAGCGCCCGGCCGCGGCCCCGCAGACTGGGCACGGGAGCTCGGCGCGCTCGTCTCGGGAGATGAAGATCTCGACCTCCCCAGCCTCGAGGCGCGGGTCAACGTCGCGGACGTACCAGGGGTCTTCGATTCCAAGGAGCTTGGCGTAGAGGTCTCGGTCGCGCACGGGCTCTCAGCATGCCTGGGCTGGAGGGGGCGTACCAGGGTTCCCAGCGGGGTGACCCACTCAAAATCCTGAAGCCCCAGATTGTAGAGGCGGACCCAAGCCGCCAGCCCGAGGCGGCGGTGTCCCGAGGTCGTGTAGGTCCGGGCGTAGGCGCACTCGCGGAGCATCGACTGGATGAAGCGCTCGGCCTTGCCGTTGGTCTGCGGCGAGTAGGGCCGAGTGCGGCAGTGCTTGATGCCGAGCCTCGGAGCAGGCCACTCGAAATGAGCCTGCTCGATACGATTCACAAGGAGCTCTCGACTTCGTGGGCCGATTCCGGGACAAGAGTGCAAGTTCATCCCGTTCCGTTCGTCCGTTGGTCTGGTTGGCGCCTCCAACATCTCGAAGGGTTCCTGGACGGACAACTAATGATCCTGAACGACCTCTTGAGAAATCCAAAACTGGCAGTTTGCTCTGAGCCTTATAGTCGCAGGCTAGTCGCTAGTCGGAGCCTCGATGTTTCACGTGAACTCTGACGCCAGGGAACACCCATGAAGGCTCATCGCTCTGCTCGGGATATGTCGAGTCGGCTGTCCTCAGTAATTGGCTCTTGTCCATGTAATCGACGAAGCTCTGAGATTCAACAATGGTCTTCGGAGTCGCTAGCCGGCGCATCAGCTGCAACAGCTCCGGCATGAGTTCGATGCTATAGGTGCTCACGCCTGAACCAATGCGGGCACTGTGTTCATCCAGCCGCTCCAGTTCTGCATAGAACAACTTTTGTTGCTCCAGCAGTTGGTCCTGTACATGCTCCGTCTTCATCTCGTTCCGCCCGCCGATGGCCAGCCCGTCTTCGCGGTGAAATTCCTGAAGTCGAAGCCATTCGCCCATGAGGATGCCCTTTGCGAGTTTAGGCAAGGCTAAGTTTCTCGCCAGGCCGTAGAGTTGAACAACTGCAATTGCACGGATTACGCCCGGCTGATCCACAGATTCTGGCTCTTCAGAGTTCCATGCCCGAATCTGAAATCGACGTGTCTCCGCGTACTTCGCCTTCGAGTTCGATCGAGTCGCAATAACGATGTGTCGAGAAACAACAACCCCTCGCCCCTGCCACGATACCGTGGCGTTCCGCACTTGCTCTCGCCATCGAGGCGGACAAACTTCTTTGTTCTGAAGGGCGTCGCCCGTCCCCTTCGCTTCTGCGAGGGCCAGTTCGTACAAGCCCTTGTCGTTCTTTCGAACGGCAAGATAGTCGGGTCTCAAGTTCGACGTGGGAGGAGAGGGCCTTGCGACCATGAGTTCGGTCGGGATCAGTCCAGGCGGGAGTGCCCCGGTGGCAACTTCAGCGCGTGCCTCAGGGTAGAACGCACTCGCGGGAGCAACCCAACCATAGCCCTCTCGAGCGAGGACGTGTCGAGCGCCTGCGACTCCGATCATCCAAGACAAGAAACCAGACCACTGTCGTTCACTGAGCCCGACCCTTGACTGTAAACCGAGGTATGTACGCTCACCGAGCGGCCCTTGCACCGACTCGGTCAGTCGTGCGGGCCATCCCATGAAATCGCTCGCGTTGATCGCCCCCAAGTCGGGAAGCCAATCATAAATCAGGTATCTCGATATGATATCGGGGCTGAACTCAATATGATCTTCGACGGTCGAGTTGCAGGGCCAATAACGTGCGTATGAGTCATCGCTCACCTGTGACTTCAGCGGCTTGAAGAAGAGTGCCAGTGGTGAACCCCGCGGGCTAGCTAGCAAGAGCGCGGGCCCTCAAGTTCCGAGGGTCCGCTTTTGCGCCTTGCTCAGGTAGGGCACGACGTAGGTCGCCCAGTGCGTCGTCCCGTTGAGGTGGGTCTTGAGCAGGCCAGGCGCGTATCGCCGAGGCGGCGGACGACGTGGCGCATGGTCGGCTTGCCGCCGCTGCGCGCCGAGTTGTTCCAGCTCGAGTTGTTCAGGATGTTCTGGTTGTCGAGGTAGGTCCACAGCACGCCGACGTCCAGGCCGCGGAGCATGGACTGGCGCTTGCCGTTGTTGTCCAGGGCGTTCATCAGCGAGTAGGTCTTGGTCTGCGCGGTGCCGCCGATGGCGATCAGCCCCTCGATGGCCAGCAGCGTGGCCGGCATCTCGTCCCAGTCGAAGCAGGCCCCGTCGTGGCCGTTCCAGTGGTTGATGGCCGTGTCGCGGTCTTGGTTGTTGAGGCCGGTGAGGTGCGGGAACAGCTGGGTGCCGTTCTTGAAGCGGACGTTCATGCGCTGCGTGGTCGGGAAGTCGAACACGTCCGAGTTGGTCCGCTCGCGCATGGCCCGCTCCTTCCACTCGGTCTGCTGGAAGTGGTCCTCTTGCCACATGGTGGTGGCCTTGGTGGCCAGGCGCGTGCGCAGCAGCTGGGGGAACTCCTGGTTGTAGACCGTCTGGCCCCGGGCGAGCAGGCCGCGCTTGATCTCGATGTCGCTGTTGCTCAGGACGTCGCTGTAGGGGTTGTCGCCGGCCATGAACTCCTCGAGGGTGGTCACGAGGTTGTCGGCCCAGGTGTCGGCGATGAGGGCCTTCTTCTTGTTGACCCGCCGGGGCAGGTCGCCGTTGCGGATGCGCTCGGAGTAGGTCAGGGCGAAGGCGTGGTCGTAGGGGTCCTTCATGGCGCCGTAGTGGACCCACTGCCCGGTGGTCGCCTGGATCAGCCGCGAGCCCGTGCCGAAGGCGAAGTCGCCGCAGTTGGCCCCGCGCAGCACGTCGTAGACGACGCGGGAGACGTGCATCTCGTTGGCCGTGAACCAGGCCGCGTAGCCGTCCTCGTTGAGGCCCGGGACGAGGGCGAGGGCCTGCTCCTTGGTGTAGTCGCGGAACACCCCGCGGCGGTAGCCGCCCTCCTTGTCGGAGGTCAGCTTGCGGGCGTAGTCCATCTTGGCCCGGGACTCGCCCTGGGTGTTGGTGATCGAGCCGCGCCGGTTGCCCCGGCGGTAGCCGGCGTTCTTCGAGCCCATCACCGCCGCGGTCTCGCCCCGACGCTGCACGGAGTTCGAGTTGCTGCCCGAGCCCGAGTTCGCCCCGGAGCCGGAGCCGGAGCCGGAGCCGGAGCCGGCGCTCATGCGTCCGCCGGGCATGGAGTCGAGCAGCGACTCGGCGCTGCGCCCCGCGGTCACGGCTTCGGCCACGGTGTCGGCGTGCCGCTCCCAGCGATCGCCCGGGGAGCTCAGCCCGCCTGGCGCCACGCCGGCGCGCTGCTGCATCACGTGGGCGGCCTCGTGGGCGGCGTCGAACAGCCCGGGGGACGCGCGCCCGAAGGCGACCTGGCCCTGGGTCGCGTAGGCCCGCGCGCCCAGGTCCTGGGCCGACTGCTTGGCCGTCTCGCCCATGTGCGCGCGCATGCCCGTGATCGAGTGGCGGCCAAAGGCGGACTGGATGCGCGCCGCGTGGGGGTAGCTCGAGCCGGGCCCGGACACGCCCTCGCTGGCGATGTCCTGGACCTGCTCGCGGACCCGCGGGCTGTCGTCGGCGAGGCGCTGCAAGCTGGCGAGGGTCTGGACCGGCGCGCTCGCGTCGGCGTGGCGCTGGATCGGCGAGTCGGGCTTGGCTTGCGCCCGCGCGGTCGGGGCGTTGACGGGCTCGGAGCGGGTCCGGCCAGGCGCGGCGTGAGTACGCATGGTCGAAGGGTATCAGGCCCCGCCCGCGTCCTCCGTGGTGTCGGATGCCAGCTGGTGCCGTCCTCAGCCCTCGCGCACGAACTGGTGGATCGAGCCGTCGACGGGGTCGGCGACGTGCAGGAAGCCCTCGTGCTCGTGCTCTTGCCCGAGCCTGGCCTTGGGGTTGGTGGGTTCGGCCGGGTAGCAATGCAGCTCGCCCCCGTCGATGGCGTAGGACACCGCGCCCTTGCCCAGGTGGCGCTTGGCGATGGGCTCCTCGGTGCAAGCCATGGCGTAGACGTGGTTGTCCGTGAACGCGAGCAGGGTGCGGATCCCGACGGCCTCGAACAACGACGCGAGCAGGATGGTCTGGTCCTCGCAGTCGCCCGCGCCGAGCTCGACGGTGCGCATCGGCGGCTGGACGAAGTCCCCCTCTCCGCGGGGATCGCTGACGTACTTGATCTTGCTCGCCACGTGGGTGAGCAGCCGGCTGGCCTCGCAGCCGCGGTCTTGCTCCTTGCACTTGCGGGTGATCTCGATGGCGAGCTCGCGGACGCCCTCGTCGCGGGGGGCGACGGCGTCGAGGTATTGGGCTCGCCCGCCGTGGGCGTCCTCGCGCTCGATCTGCTCGACGGCCTCGCGGAGGCCGCTGTCTTGCAGGAGCTCGCGGGCCTCGTCGGGGTAGACGATCATCAGGATCACCGTGGCCGCGAGCAGGGCGAGGATGATGCCGAGCAGGACCGAGGCGAAGGCGCCCCGGGAGCGCTGTTTCGTGGGTCGAGGGGGCGCGGCCATCCGCGGCGATCTTAGGCCAAGATCACCGCGGCACGCCATCGACGCTCAGGGCAGGGCGCCGCCGGCGATCCAGTCTTCGATGATCTGCGCGTCGGCCTCGCTCAGGCCCTCGGAGCCCTGGGGCATCTTGGGCGCGCACTCCATGCCCTCGTCGAGGGCGCTGGGGCGCACGCGCAGCCACAGCACGCTGTCTTCGGGGGCGCCCTCGACCACGCGCTCGGTCGCGTCGCAGGCCTGGACCTCGGCGGCGACGCCCACGAGCGCGGCGTAGCCCGCCTCGACGTCGCCGAAGTCGAGGTTGGCCGCGGCGGAGCCGTGGCAGTAGGGCGAGGTGCAGCTGTTGGCCTCGAAGATCGGCCACACGACCTCGGCGAAGGACGAGCCCGCGCCGGTCTCACCCTCGGTGGTCTCGCCTTCGGTGGTCTCGCCCTCGGTGGTCTCGGACTCGGTGGTCTCACCCTCGGTGGTCTCACTCTCGGTGGTCTCGCCGTCGGTGGTCTCGGTCTCCCCGTCGGTGTCCGAGCTGCCCTCGGTCGTGTCCTCGGTCGTGTCCTCGGAGCCGTCCTCGTCCGTGGTCGGGGCCG
>NZ_ABCS01000155.1 GCF_000170895.1 Plesiocystis pacifica SIR-1
CCCAGGCGAGGGGGGCGAGGGCGTCCGCCGGCGCGCCGAGCTGGAGCAGCGCGGAGCCGAGGGCCTGGGCGTGGCGCGGCTCGTCGGGGCTGTCGCGCCGGGCGAAGTCCCGACCCGCGCGCGGCAGCCCCAGGACCCCGCAGATCAGCGCGGCGCAGTAGGCCGCGGGCGTGCCCGCCGTCCCGGGCAGGCGGGCGCGTCGGGTGATCGCGGCCCCGTGTCGAGTCCACAGCTCGAGGGCGCCGGCGAGCTGGCCCTCGGCGAGGGCCTCGATGACGCTCGCCTCGGGGGGAGCGCGGTCCTCCGCCGCTCCGTTCACCAACGCGTCGGCGCTCGCGGTCACGGCGTGGACCCAGGCCCGGGCCTGCCCCGTGGCGAGGCGCCGACGCAAGGCGGCGCGCATGGCCTCGCGGGCGCGCGGGGGCACGGCGTTGGACTCGAGCCCCGGGCCCTCGCGGACGTCCACGCGCACGGCAGCTCGAACGCGGCGAAGGGCGAGCTCGAGGTGCGTGCCGTCGCGGAGGGTGTAGTGGAGCTGGACCTCGCGGGCGCAGGCGTGGGCCGCCGAGGGCACGAGGCCGCGGGGCCAGGCGAGCATCCACGCCGGCAGGGGCACGCGCACGCGGGCGCCCGAGGTCGCGGTGGGGATGGGCTCTAAGGGCACGTCGTCGAAATCCAGGGGAGAACCTGGGCAGCTTAGCAGCGCGCGGGAGCCTTTCACTGCGCGGAGGGCCGAGCTGGCGCACAAAAACTCGTCGGGCGTACGCGTGAATCACGCTACACTCGTGCTTCCGCGCCTGCGTGGCGCGAGCCTTGCCATGTTGCTCGATCTGCATTCCCGTCATCTCTCCCTGCTCACGGCCCTGGGCCTGTCTGCGAGCCTCGGCGCGGCCCCTGGTTGCTCGGGTCGCACCGTCGCCGAAGACGACGCTGCGGATGACGCAGACACCGAAGCGGGCGATGACGCGGACACCGATACCGATACGGAGCCCGACACGAGCGAGGACGAGGGCACCGAGCCCTACGCATGCGCCGATCCCGAGCCCATCGTCCAGACGGGGACGCAGGAGCCGAGCGGCTTCGTCCGGTGCGCGGACGGCTTCATCCACCGGGCCGAGGCCGTGCCCGCCCTCGACCCCGCCGGTGAGGACGCGTGCTACTCGGGCCAGGGCGATTGCGCGACCGGGGCCGACTGCACCGACAAGGCCCACGGGCGCTGCATCGAGGAGCCCTTCAGCGGCCTGTGCGAGTGCTCCTACGGCTGCGAGACCGATGCCGACTGCGACGCGGGGAGGATCTGCGCGCCTGCGGGCGTGGCCGGTCGGTCGACCTGCATCGAGAGCTTCAACTGCACCACCGACGGCGAGTGCGGCGAGGGCCTGTGCGGGCTGAGCGAGTACGAGGGCTGTTGCGGCAACAGCTTCACGGTGTCCTGCGCCGAGCCCAACGCGGCCTGCCACAGCGACGACGACTGCCCCGTCGACGACTCCTGCGAGCTGCAGTGTGCCGCTCACGGGGCGAGCCCCGACGGGGAGTGGAGCTGCTCCTCGCCGGGGTGGTGCGACTGCGCGTGCGGCCGGCCCTACTTCGTGGAGGGCGAGGCACGGGTTGCGAGGGCCGAGCGGCGCCGGGACTGGGCGGGGTCGATCCGGACCCCGCGAGCGCCGAGCGCTGCGGCGATCCGCGAGGCCCTCGCGGCGCACTGGACCGAGGTCGCCCTGTTCGAGCACGCCTCCGTCGCTTCCTTCGCCCGCTTCGCCAACCAGCTGCTGGCCCTCGGCGCGCCTCCGCGGCTCATCCAGGACACGCTGCGAGCCATGGCCGACGAGGTCGAGCACGCGCGCTCGACCTTCGCCCTGGCCTCGGCCTACGCCGGGGAGCCCGTGGGCCCGGGCAGCCTCGCGCTCGCGCAGCCGGGCAGCGAGGAGCTGCCGGCGATCCTCGACGGGCTCGTGATGGAGGCCTGCGTGGGCGAGACCCTGGCCGCCCTCGAGGCTCGGCAGGCGGCCCTCGAGGTCGAGGACGCCGCGCTCGCGGAGGTGCTCGGGACCATCGCCGAGGACGAGTGGCGCCACGCCGAGCTCGGCTGGCGGGCGCTCGGGTGGCTGCTCGAGCGCAACCCGCGGCTGCGGGGTCGGGCCCTGGCGACCTTCGACGGGGTGCTCTCGGGGATGCTCTCGGGCATGGGCGCGGGGGCAACCGTCGACGAGGGGACGCTCAGCCTGCGCGAGACCGGGGTGCTCTCGGAGCGAGCGCGGCGAGAGCTGCACCGCGCCGCGATCGCTCAGGTGATCCGGCCCTGCGTCGACGCCCTGCGACAGACGAGCGAGCGCTCGGTCGTTTGCTAGCGACGGCGCTCGCGGAGCTCGGCGCTCAGCTCGAGCACGCCCTGCTCGAGGCCTTGGACGACCGCGCCGAGATCTTCGAGGAGCTCGACGGCGTCGGGGTGCTGGCGCTCGAGTCGGGCCTGGGCCGAGCTGAACAGCGCGCCCAGGCGCCCCGCCGCGAGGCCGAACTCGTCGGCAGCGAGGGAGCGGCGAGGCCCGCGGCCGCGCTGCTCGAGGGCCCGAGCCCGGCGCAGCGCCTGGTTGCCCGCGTCGACGCTCTCGAGGAGCTGGTGGATGCGCGGCGCCAGGCTCGCCGTTTCCGGGTCGGCGCCCAACCTGGCCCGCACGAAGGCCTGCTGCTCTGCGAAGCTGTCGTACGAGTCACGCGGGCGAGGCACGGCCATCACTGGTTGTCCTGACCCGGGTGAGGGGGGATTGCAAGACCCTTTTTGGTCGAAGGGACAGCTTCCCAATGTGGACATGGGCACATGGTGCTCGTTTTCGTTTCACCCAGGTGTTCTCTTGGTCACTTCTGGGACAGACGAGGCAAAATGGGACCTCGGTCGCCCGGCTGTACTCCGTTTCGAGTCGATCTCATGTCGAGCGACTCAGAACCGACCCTGGATCCCCACGCTGCCTCCCTGGGGAGTGGCGCTGAAGGTCGGCTGGACCTGGAAGGCCTCCTCGCTCGCGCGCCAGCGCCGGTTCTTGCTGGCGCCGAGGCCGATCAGCGCAGCGCCGGTCACGGCCGAGCCGGCGCTGACGTAGGCCATCACCGCGCCTGGACCCAGGGGCGAGACCTCGCCGCCCCAGCTGCCCTCGAAGGCCATGACGTAGGCCGCCGCCGTGCCTCCGATCGCGCCGAGCACGAGGGCCGTGGAGCCGCCGACGAGCAGGCCGTGGCCCTGGGACAGGCCGGGTCCGTGCTCGGCCGCGTGGGCCCGGTAGCGCCGGTGACGTCGCGCTCCGATGACGAGGGCGGTCGTGCCGACGGCGGCGCCGAGGGTGGCGAAGCTCGCCGGGACGGCCCACTCGCGCGCCGAGGCCTGGGGGTTGGTGGCCGCCATGGTGCCGACGATGGTCGCCGAGGCCCCGAGGGCGACGCTGCCTCCGACGATGGAGCCGACGCCGTCCTTGGGCGTCGGCGGGCGCAGGGGCTCGAGGTCGAAGCCGAGCTCGGGGGCCGGCGGGCGAAGGACGACGTCCGATTCCGTATCTGCGCCGCTGTCTGGCGCTTCGGGGGCCATCGCCGGGGCCAAGGTGGCGGGCTCCGGAGCGGCCGCGCGGGCGAGCGAGGGCGCCGCCATCACGGCGCCCGCAGCCACGGCGAGGGTGAGGGAGGAGCGGAGCTGGGTGGCCTTCGAGGTCCGGTCGCGTCGGGTCACACCGGGGCAGAGTCGAGGGCCGCGAGGAGGGATCACGAAGGGGCTCAAAAAGTCCGCGAGGCGCGTTGGCTGTTGCGTCTCGCAGCGCGCTTCGAGAGCGCCCCGCGGGGGCGGGCGTCATGGTCCCCAGCCGCCAGCGGTCCACACCGACATGTCTTCGCCGAAGGTATCCCGAACCAGCAAGTCCGCGCGGCCGTCGTTGTCGAAGTCCGCCGAGCCCACCACGGTGCCGTGGAGCTCGTAGTGGTAGACCTGCTCGGTCTGGAGGGTCAGCTCCGGGGTCACGAACAGCACGCTGACGAGCTGCCGGAGCCAGTCCTGGTCGAGCACGTAGGCGACCTGGCCATCCTCGAGGTCGAGCGGGAAGACCATGTACTCCATGTCGACCACCGAGTAGTCGAGGGCCAGGGGCGCCTCATAGCCGCCGGCGCCGTCGTTGAGCGACACGCTCATGCCGTCCTCGTGGTTGAGCTGGGCGATGAAGTCGAGGTCGCCGTCGCCGTCGAAGTCGTGGAGCCGCGCGGGCATGCCGATCAGGCTGTGGTCCGGGTCCATGACCAGCTGGGTCTGGGTGTAGGGGTTGATGGGCTCGCCGCGGAGGTGGACGCCGAGCTGGATGGGGTTGAGGTCGCCGTCGCACTTGCCGACGGTCATCAGGTCCTCGAAGCCGTCGGGGTGGAGGTCGAGGTCGCCGACCAGGAACTCGTCGATGTGGCAAGACGGCGGGGCGATGGGCAGCCAGGGGTCGAAGCCCCCGAACCAGGACAGCAGCACGGTCCCGCCGCCGTTTTGGGTGCGCACGATCAGGTCGTCCTCGTCGTCGCCGTTGACGTCGAAGGCCACGACGCTCCAGCCAATGTCGCCGTCGCCGGGGGAGGTCACGGCTTGGGGCGGGCCGAGCTCGAAGGGCCCCTCGCTCATGAGCACGTAGACCTTGTCGGCGCCGGATTGTCCGTCGTAGAAGACCAGGTCGTCGATGCCGTCGCCGTCGAAGTCGCCAGGGGCCACGGCGGTGACCGGGAGGTTGAAGTCTCGGCTGCCCGAGATGACGAACTCGCCGTTGCCGAGGTTCTCGACCAGGTCGACCCCGTTGCCGCGGTAGTTGATGATGTCGAGGTCGCCGTCGCCGTCGAAGTCGCCGAAGTGCGGGTAGATGTGGCTCAGGTTGACCTGGGACTGGAAGCGCTCCAGGCCCCAGGACGAGAGGGCGGCGTCGATGGGATCGGTGTCGTTCCCGTCGTCGGTGGTCTGGGTCTCGCTCTCGCTCTCCTCGGCGGACTCGGCGGTGGGCAGGCCCTCGCTGGACTCGGCGGTGGGCAGGCCCTCGCTGGACTCCGCGGACTCGGCCGTGATGTCGCCGGTCTCGCAGCTCTCGAGGGGCGGGTCGCCCTCGTCGTCGCAGCCCTCGCTGGACGACTCGGCGGTGGGCAGGCCCTCGTCCGCGTCGGCCTCGCCGAGGGTGTCGCCCTCGTCCTGGCCGCCTTCGAGGTTGCCAGGGAGCTTGACGACGCAGGCGGACAGGGTCAGCAGGGCGATGGGCGCGAGGAGCTTGGGTGAGTGGGTCATCGCTCCGTGCATGTCCGGGTCGGCGGCGCTTCGTGATCACCAGCAAGCGTGATCGAGGCGAGCCAGGAGGGCGTCGCGTTCCTGGCCCGCGTCGAGCTGGATCGGGAGCGCTTCGTAGACGCGGCGAGCCTCGGGGCCCTGGTTCAGGCGGCAGCGGGCGGCGATCAGCGTGGACGCCCGCGCGCCGGCCAGGCCTGCGCGGCGGGCCTCGGCAGGGGACAAGCTCGCTAGGGTGCGCAGCGTCGCCTCGGGCTCTCCCGCGACGAGCTGGGCTCGGGCTTGGCGGAAGCGCTCGTGGGCGTCGACGGAGGCTGGCCGCTCCCGCTCGGCGGGGCGGGCTTCGTCGGGCGCGGGCGCGGGCGCCTCGACGGGAGCGGGTGCCGGCGGCTCGACGGTGACTTCGCGCGGGGGAGGGGGGCGCCTCGCCTGGGCCGCGAGGGCGCCCCGCTGTCGATCGATGCGCGCCCGCTCCCGCTCGGTCGCGGCTTCGGCCTGGGCCTCGGTCTCGAGGGTCACGCCGGTGAGCAGCCCCAGGCCGACGAGCAAGAGCCCCAGGGAGGCCGCGCCGAGCTTGGCCGCGAAGGTCGTCAGGCCCAGGGCCGGCAGGGTCCCGACGAGGGCGGCGCTGGTCGACAGCGGCAGACCCAGCGCGGGCCACAGCGCGGCCTGGGTCCGCGCCGGCGCGTCGGGACTGGGCGCGAGCGAGCGCAGGGGGGCGGTGCGCTTGCCGATGGCTCCGCGCGGCAGCTCGAAGTGGTCGCAAAAAGCCTTGCGCGCGGCGCGGAGCCGGGAGCTGGCCGTGTTCGCGTTGACGCCCAGGGCCGCGGCCAGCTCTCGCCCCGTGAAGCCCTCGAGCTCGACGAGGACGAAGGCGGCCCGCTTGTCGGGGTCGAGCCCGGCGAGGAAGTCTTCGAGCATGCGCCGGGCGAGCAGGGCCTCGTCGAGGGGCTGGCCTCCGCGCTCGGTGGCTTCGTTGGACTGGGCGGCGTGGGCGAGGGCGGCGTGCTTGCGCTCGCGTCGGCCGTGGCCCCGGGCGTGGTTGCGGGCCACGTTGCGGACGATCCCAAACAGCCAGGTCGTCGGGGCGCAGGCCTCGGGCTGGTAGCTGCCGAAGCGGCGGTAGGCGACGGTGAAGGTCTCTTGCAGCAGGTCCTCGACGTCCGACTCGGAGCGCCCCGCGAGGAGGTGCCGAGCGCTGCGCCACACGAAGGCGTAGTGCTCGCGATAGAAGGCCTCGAAGTCGGCGACGCGGCGCCGTCGGAGGCGACGCAGCTGCGAGTCGGCGATGCTGTCGTGGCGGGCGTTCACGGGCTCCGATGGTGTGGATGTCCGATCTTCGGTGGGGTCGTCACTGGGGCCGTGATTTTTTCTCGGGCTGACTCGAAAGCCCGAGAAAACGCAGTTCAATGCCACCCAGGGCCCGCGCTGTCCCCGCGGGGACCACGTAGCTCGCGCTCGGATCGGCGAGCACGAAGCGCGGCCGCAGCAAGTTGGCGCCCGCGCTCAGATCGGCGAACAGGCCCACGCGCCGGCTCAGCGCGACGGCGAGCCCGAGGCTCAGCTCGCCGCGGACCCACGGCTGGGGGACCACGCTCGCCCCGCTCGTCGTGGCCACGGGCTGGGCGCGGAGCTGGCCGGCCGAGAGCGCGGCGCAGGTCCGCAGATCGAGCTGGCCGCGGGCGCTGGGCCTCCCCCAGTGGGCGACCCAGCAGGGCGAGAGGCCGAGCTCCCAGGCGATCAGATCGGCCCCGCGCGCCCCCGAGTCGTCGCGGAAGCGGCCCGCCAGGGCGACGCCGCCGACGGCCAAGACCCGCGCGCCGACCAGCGGCCGGTCCGAGTCGCGCAGGTCCAGGCCCACGCGCGCGTCGACGACGGGGCCGACGTTGGGGAAGGTGCCCAGGCTCGCGCCGCTCGCCAGCGCCAGGACGAGGCTCGGCGGATCCCAGTCGACGGGGGCCCGCCGGGCGCGGCGTCTGGGCAGGTCGAAGGGCCCCGGGGAGGCGGCGCGCCGGGGAGGCGCCCAGGGCTCGGCTGCGGGCTCGGGCGTTGGCGCGCTCCGGGGTCGCTGCACGGTCACGGGCCGCTGCACCGGCGGGGCCGCTTCGGTCGGCGGGCTCGCCCGGGGCGGCGGAGGCGGGAGCTCGAAGCCGACCCCCGGATCGGCGAGGGGGTCGATGACCACCGCGACCAGGCTCGCGGCGAGCTCGGCGAGCTGCCGACAGTCGTGGTGGCGCAGCCGGTGGCGCTGGCCGCCCACCTCCAGCGCCAGGGCGAAGGCCCCCCGCGCCTCGACCACGCGCGCGTCCACGGGCCAGCGCGCGTCGGCCTCGGCGAGGGGCCGGCCGAGGTAGGCCTGGACCCGCCCCTCGAACTCGGCGCGCGACGGGCAAGTGTCCGCCACCGCCCAGTCCACGTCGAGCACCGCGGGCTCGGGCGCCAGCGGGCTCAGGCTCGAGAGGGTAGAGAGGAAGACGCCGAGCATGGGCGAGCGTGGCGTGAAGCATGACACGCCCTCGCCCGCCGGGCCCGCGGTCGCGGGGGGCCTTCGAGCCCCCACGATGACAGCCTGGCCATGCCCCCTTCAGGGGGCAAGCACATGCGCTCGCGGAGGCACGAACACCATTGAGGACGGGCCTCAGCGAAGGAGCGGGAGCGACGGAGCGCCCCCGGTCCCGAGCGCTCGTGGGGTTAAGTGGTAATCAGCCCGCGGCGCTCGAGGGAACGCATCAGCCGATCGACCTCAGCCTCGATGTCGAGCTCGTCGCCGTCGATCATGATGTCCGGGTCGTCCGGCGGCTCGTAGGCGTAGCTGGCCTCCTCGGGGTCGCGCCCGAGGGCCTCGAGGCGGCTGCGGCAGGTCGGCAGCTCGGCGTCGAAGAAGGCCTCGACGAACTCGAAGCGGTCGGCCAGGCGCTCCCGGGCGCGGTCGCGATCGCTGCGCGCCGGGGAGGTGAACGCGACGATGACGATCATGCCCGCGTCGGCGGCGAGCTCGGCCGCGTCGATGACGAAGTCGAGGGCCTTGCCCTGGGCCTGGCGCTCGATCTTGGTGATGCGCCGGGGGTCGAACACGTAGGCCTGGTGGCCGGCGTCGAACAGCCGGCGCTCGAGGGCCCGCGCGACGACGATCTTGCCCGTGCCCGAGCGCCCCGTCATCCACAGCACGGCGGGCTTTTGGTTCGAGCGCGCGGCCCGCTCCTCGGCGGTCAGGGCCGCGGCCACGGCCCGGCCGTCGTCTTGGTAGTCCTCGCCGTGGCTGCGGATCATGCCCGCGGCGATGGTCACGTTGCTGACCCGGTCGATGATCACGAAGGAGCCGGCGGTCTTGTCGGCCTCGTACTCGTCGAGGATCAGCGGGCGGTTGAGGCTCAAGGTCACGTCGCCGACGTCGTTGAGGCTGAGGGTGTCGGCGTCGACGGGCTCGAGGCTGTCCATGTCCAGGCGGTGGTGGACCGCGGTGATCGTGCCCGAGACCAGGGTGGTCATGTGCTTGATCAGGTATTGGCGGTTGGGCTCGAGCGGGATGTCGTGCATCCACACCAGCGTGGCCGTGAGCCGGCGGCTGACGTGGAGCTGGTTGTCCACGCGGGTCAGCACGTCGCCGCGGCTGATGTCGATCTCGTCGGCGAGGGTCAGGGTGACCGACATCGGGGCGAAGGCCTCGGGCAGGTCGCCGTCCCAGGCGACCACGCGCTCGACCTTGGTGGTCTTGCCCGAGGGCAGGACCTTGACGGCGTCGCCGGGGCGGACCGAGCCGGCGGCGAGGGTGCCCGCGTAGCCGCGGAAGTTCAGGTCCGGGCGGCTGACGAGCTGGACCGGGAAGATCAGCCGGTCCTCGTCGCCGGTGGTCGGGACCGGCATGGTCTCGAGGTGCTCGAGCAGGGGCTTGCCGCCCTTGCCGTCGGCTCCGCCGGATTCCGCGAACCACGGCGTGCGCGTGGACGCCTGGACCACGTTGTCGCCCTCGAGGGCGCTGACCGGGAAGAACTCGACCTTGTCGAAGCCGAGCTTGGCGGTGAAGGCCCGGAACTCGTCGACGATGGCCTGGTAGGCGCCCTGGTCGAAGTCGACCAGGTCCATCTTGTTGACCGCGACGAGCAGGTGGGGGATGCCGATGAGGTTGGCGATGGTCGCGTGGCGGCGGCTTTGCTGGAGCACGCCCAGGCGCGCGTCGATGAGGATGATCGCGGCGTCGGCCGTCGACGCCCCGGTGGCCATGTTGCGCGTGTACTGCACGTGGCCGGGGGTGTCGGCGATGATGAACTTGCGCTTTTTGGTCGCGAAGTAGCGGTAGGCGACGTCGATGGTGATGCCCTGCTCGCGCTCGGCGACCAGGCCGTCGGTCAGGTTGGCGAAGTTGATGCTCGCCTCGCCCTCGCCGTCGGTGCTGGTGACCGCGGCGAGCTGGTCCTCGAACACGCCGCCGGTCTCGTAGAGCAGCCGGCCGATGAGCGTGGACTTGCCGTCGTCGACGGAGCCGATGGTCACGAAGCGCAGCAGCGAGCGGCGCTCGTAGTCGGCGAGGAACTCGAGCATCTCGGCGTCGGCCTCGGCCGGCGGCGGGATGGTCTCGACCAGGGAGCTGACGGGGCGATCGGCGTCGGCGGGGGCCTTGGCCGGGAAGGGGTAGCTGCGATGATCGACGGCCATCAGAAGTAGCCCTCCCGCTTCTTCTTCTCCATGGAGGCTTCCTCGTCGCGGTCGATGACTCGGCCGGAGCGCTCGCTGGTCTTGGTGGTCAACATCTCGTGGATGATCTGGGGCACGGTGGTGGCTTCAGACCGGACGGCGCCGGTCAGGGGGTAGCAGCCGAGGGTCCTAAAGCGGACCATCTCCCGCTTCGGCTCCTCGCCAGGCTCGAGGCGCATGCGCTCGTCGTCGACCATGATCAGCGTGCCGTCGCGCTCGACGACGGGGCGGACCTTGGCGTAGTACAGCGGCACGATCGGGATGCGCTCGAGGTGGATGTACTGCCACACGTCGAGCTCGGTCCAGTTGGACAGGGGGAACACGCGGATCGACTCGCCCTTTTTGTGGCGGCCGTTGTAGAGCCGCCACAGCTCCGGGCGCTGGTTCTTGGGGTCCCAGGCGTGCTTGCGGTCGCGGAAGGAGTAGACCCGCTCCTTGGCCCGCGAGCGCTCCTCGTCCCGGCGCGCGCCGCCGAAGGCCGCGTCGAAGGCGTGCTCGGTCAGGGCCTGCTTGAGCCCGTCGGTCTTCATGATGTCGGTGTACGAGCCGCCGTGGTCGAAGGGGTTGATGCCCCGACGCACGCCGTCGTGGTTGATGTGCTCGATGAGCTCCAGGCCGGTCTCGCGACACAGCTTGTCGCGGAAGGCGATCATCTCCTTGAACTTCCACGTCGTGTTGACGTGCATCAAAGGGAAGGGCAGCTTGCCCGGCCAGAAGGCTTTTCGGGCCAGGCGGAGCATCACCGCGGAGTCTTTGCCGATCGAGTAGAGCATCACCGGGTTCTGAAACTCGGCCACCACCTCGCGGATGATGAAGATGCTCTCGGCCTCGAGCTGGCGCAGGTGCGTGAGTCGTCGGGCGTCCATGGGGGTGGCGGACTGTACCCGCTGCGTGGGCGGGAGGAAAGCTGGCCCGTTGTTTGTTGGGTTGATGTCCGTTTATTTTAGATCGCTGGTAGTCGCAGTCCTGGGCAGCTTCGTACCCGGTGCGAGGATTGGGGGAGAGATTATCTTAGGTAATCAGCTGTTGATTCTGAGAGCGGTGCCACAAACGTGTCATGATGCGGGCCCATGTCGCGGCGAGCCTCCTGCGCGGGCGAAGCGTGCTTCGAGCATGTCGCGCGCACCTGGATCGGAGCGAGGGCGGCGGCGTTCGGCCTCGTCCTCGCGCTGGGCGGGGCGTGCCGCGGGGAGGCTCCCGGCGAGGTCCCCAGGGCGCAGGGCGAAGACGGCCACGCCGAGCTGGACACCCCGAGTGGGGAGGGCGCGGCGAGGGCTGCCGCGCCCGAGGGCGCCGCGATCGAGTCGATCTCCGACGACCTGGTGATCCAGGCGCTGGTCGCCGAGGCCGAAGCCAACAGCGAGGTCGGGGCCCTGGCCCGGCACCTCGCCGTCGACATCGGCCCGCGGCTGACGGGATCGGGCGCCCTGGTCGACGCCGAAGAGTGGGCCGTGGACACCCTCGCAAGCTGGGGCCTCGAGGCCGAGCGCGAGCGCTGGGGCGAGCTCGCCGTGGGCTTCGACCGCGGCCCCGCCTCGGGCAGCGTGGTCCGGCCGCGGGAGCCCCTGGCCGGGCTCGAGGGCGCGGAGCTGGCCTTCGTGACCGACGCGTGGAGCCCGGGGACCAAGGGCCCGGTGCGCGGTCGAGCCGTGCGCATGCCGACCACCGACGCCGAGCTGCGCAGCCGCAAGCCCTACCTGCGCGGGGCCTGGGTGCTGGTCGGCCACGACCCCGAGCGCGGCGGGCCGGCGTGGCCGCGGGGGGAGCTCGGCGGGCGGATGCTGCGGAGCGTCGAGCAGGGCACCATCGCCGGCTTCGTCGTGGCCGCGGGCGGCCCAAACGACACCTTGCTGCACACCCACGGCGACCACGACGTCGAGTGGGGCGCGCTGCCCAAGGGGGTGACGGTCCGCCTGCGCGGCGATCAGCACGCGGCCCTGAGCGCGGCCGTGGACGCCGGGGACTACGTCGAGCTCGAGTTCGACGTCGACAACCACTTCATCAAGGGGCCGCTGGCCCAGCACAACGTGGTCGCGACCCTGGCCGGCGACCCGGACAGCGGGCGCGCGAACCAGCGGGTGATCATCGGCGGCCACCTCGACTCCTGGGACGGGGCGAGCGGGGCCATCGACAACGCCACGGGGGTCGCCACGGCCATGGAGGCCGCGCGCCTGATCAGCCGGGCGTGCGCGGCCACGGGCCAGCGACCGGCGCGGAGCATCCAGGTCATGCTGTGGACGGGCGAGGAGCAGGGCCTGCTCGGGTCCCGGGCCTGGGTCGAGCAGCACCCCGAGGCGCTGCGCGACATCTCGGCCGTGCTCGTCCACGACGGCGGCACCAACTACCTCTCGGGCATCCCGGTGACCCCGGAGATGCGCGCCCAGATGGACGCCGTGTTCGCCCCGGTGCTCGCCCTCGAGCGCCGCCGGGCGCTGGTCGAGGGCGAGGCGGGCGAGGCCATGCCCTTTGGCGTGCGCACCGTGGAGTCGTTGATCGTCGAGCCCAGCGACTCCGCGCCCTTCATCCACGCCGACGTGCCCGCCTTTTATTGGGACCAGGCCGGGCGCTCGAGCTACGCCCGCTACCACCACACCCAGCACGATCACTTCGACGCGATCATCGATCGTTACCAGCGTCGCTCGGCCCTGGTCGTGGCGATCGCGGCGTGGGGCCTGGCCAACGCCGAGGGCATGGTCGAGCGCGCGAACGCGGGGCCGATCCCGCGGCGGCAGCTGGGGGTGCTGCTCGAGGACATGGTGGTCACCGAGGTGCTCGCGGACAGCGTGGCGGGGGAGGCGGGCCTCGAGGTCGGGGCGCGCATCGTCGCCGTCGAGGGCGAGGCGGTGACCACCGTCGAGGCCCTCGTCGCCGCCGTCGGGGTCGGCGAGGCCCGCAAGACCCTGACCGTCGAGGGCGAGGGGGGCTCGGTGGAGCTGCGCGTGGACTGGTCTCAGACCGAGGGGGAGCGCGAGCGCGCGCGCCGTCGCGAGGAGCGAGCGCGACGCTTTGGCGGGGACGGAGACAGGGATGAGTGAACGACTACGCTTGTTTGTGGCCGCGGCGCCCGGGCTCGAGGAGCTGCTCTTGGAAGAGGTCGAGGCGCTGGGCATCGAGGAGGCCCGCGCCGTGCCGGGCGGGGTCAGCTGCTTCGGCGACTTCGCCGACGTCTACCGCTTGAACCTCGGGTGCGGCCTGGGCCTGCGCGTGCTGATCCGCGTCGGCGAGTTCTTCGTCCGCGACTTTCGCAAGCTCGAGCGCGTCGCCCGGGACATCGAGTGGGAGCGCTGGCTGGACTGGGGCATGGGCGTCCGGGTGCGCGCGCACGCCAAGCGCTCGCGCCTCTACCACACGGGCGGCATCGCCGAGCGCGTCGAGCGGGGGATCTTCGCCCGCAGCCGGGGCGAGGCCGTGTTCTGCGTCGACGGCGAGGCCGAGGGCCCCGGCGGGGGCGACCACGGCCCGTCTGGCTTCGAGCCGGTCCTGGTTCAGGTCCGCATCATTCGTGATCGCTGCACGATCAGCATCGACACCACGGGGAGCCTGCTGCCCAAGCGAGGCTGGCGTCCCGAAGGCGCGAAGGCTCCCCTGCGCGAGGACCTCGCGTGCGCGCTCTTGAAGGTCTCGAGCTGGCGCCCCGGCGTCGCCCTGGTCGACCCCATGGTCGGCTCGGGCACGCTGCTCATCGAGGCCGCGACCCGGTCGCGGGGTTGGCCAGCCAACCACGCGCGTCGCTTCGGCTTCGTGGGGGCCCCCTATTACGACTCGCGGCGCTTCGAGGCCGAGCGGCGCGCGCTGAGTGCGGGCGAGGACCCAGTCGCGGGGGCCTTCGTGGGCTTTGATCGGGACGCTGGCGCGATCGAGATCGCCCGCCGCAACGCCGCTCGAGCCCAGCTCGGGGACGCCCTCGAGCTCGCGCAGGGCTCGATCGGGAGCCTCGATGGGAGCGCCGTCGCCACGGCCGTGGGCGGGGCGGAGTCGGTATTGATCGTTGCCAATCCGCCGTGGGGACGGCGGGTCGGCGATCCTTCGCGATTGCGCAATCTCTATGCCAGCTTGGGGCAGTTTGCCGCACGCCTGAACGACGCCCTCGACGGCCGCGAGCTGGGCCTGGCCATGGTCACGCCCGAGCCAAAGCTCGCGCACGCGACCGGCCTCGCGCTCGAGCGACGGGCGACGGTCAAGATGGGCAGCGTCGAGGTCGGGCTGTGGGTCTGTGACGCCCTCGGTTCGGGTCGGCGCGCATAGTGCGACGACCTCGCCTGGCGCTCTCGACGGCTCGGGAGCTGGCGTGCTAGGGTTCCGATGGCCGTGGGGCGCCGATGACCAAAACGATTCCTCCTGTCGGAAAATTCCCAGTGCGGTTTTACCTGCAGGGGTCGCAGAAGGACCGGGTCTACATGGACCAGTCCCATCTCCCGATCTGTTTCCTCTGTTACACGGGGCACATGTCGGAGCACCTGTTCCGCCAGGCCTTCACCTTCCGCAAGCGCCTGACCAGCTACCTGCACCTTCGCGACACGGGGCTGGTCTCGATTTCGAACCTCGATAACGCGAAGGTGCCGAAACCGACTGTTCGGAGTGTGGTCGCGGAATTGAGCGCCGACGACATCAACGAAAAGGGTTTGATCGCGAACATTACCGTGGTCCGGAGCCCGATCTTCCGCGGCGCGATGACGGCCATCAACTGGCTGCTCGACGACTCCGAGATGCCCTTCCTGATCTCGCCGAACTACGCCGACGCGATCGTCAAGGCCAACGACATCTACGCCAAGAAGGAGCTCGCTCCCCCGCAGATCGACGCGGAGGCCTACAGCTTCCCGGACTTCGAGGCCTTCGAATCCGTGAAGGTTCGCTACTGAGTGAAGCGGCCTGGAGCGGGCGACACATGAGCACGAGCGCGCCGCGAACCGGCGCGCTCGTTTGTGTTTCGGCGCCTCGATGATCAGGGGGATCAGGGCACCAAGTCCCGAGCCGGGACGGGGGTGAAGTGATCGCCGGTGGTGTAGACGAGCTCGACGTCCTCGCCGAGGGCGGACCAGCGCTGCACGAGGTGGCGGGAGCTGAGGAAGTCGTGCTCGGCGCAGAAGGCCCGGATGGGCGGGAGCGCGTCTCGTTCCTCCCGTGAGGCGTAGGCGCGCAGGTCGTGGGTGTAGCGCGCGGCGGTGATCAGGTTGCGCTTGACCCGGGCGAAGTTCATCTCGCCGGCGGAGTCGGGGCGCCCGGCGAGGTGCATCAGCTGGGTCAAGAAGGCGTCCCCGGCGTGGTGGGTGTGGCTCTGGAAGCTCTCGTGGGGCGGGGCGCTGTTGATCGCGACCAGGCTCTGGATCCCGCCGCCGAGGCGGCGCGCGAGCTCGAAGGCGACGATGGCCCCGAAGCCGTGGCCGGCGAGGATCAGCGAGCCGAGGGCGCCCTGGGGCTGGGCGAGCTCGGCCGCGAGCAGGGCGACGCCGTTCTCGAGGGCCTGGCCCCCCAGATCGAGGCCTTCGAGGGCGAGCACGGCCACGTCGGGGTCGAGGGCCTCGACCTCGGACACGGGGCAGGGGGTGTCGAACAGCCCGGGGAGCAGCACGAGGATCCGCGCGGCTCCGCCGACGGCGTGGGCCCGGCGTCGCCAGGTCCAGCTCCAGTTCGGCTTGCGCCGGGCCATGTGCAGCTCCACCGATGAGCCCCGGCGCGGGCGCGTGCGCATGGTCCAGCGATCCATGGGCACGGCCTCGAAGGGTCCGCGCTGGCGCGGGCGACCCTCGAGGGTGTCGAGGACCAGGGCCTGGACGTGCTCGCGGTGGCTCTCGATGAAGTAGTGGTGGCCGTCCTCGAGCAGGTGCAGCTCGCAGTGGCCGCGGGTCAGCTCGGCCCAGCGAGGCATGGGCTGCGGCGCCGCGAACCAGTCGTGCAGCCCCGTGAGCACGGTCAGCGGGGCGGAGATGGGCGAGAGCAGGTGATCCTGGGCGCTGTAGTGGGCGGCGAATTCGAAGTCGCCGCGCACGGCCGGGAGCACGAGGGTGCGCAGCTCGGGGTCGTCGACCAGGGCCTGGGTGCCGGTGAAGCCGATGGCCAGCAGGGTCCCGAGCACGGTCTCGTCGGAGTGGTCGAACACCGCCGTCGAGGGGAAGTAGTGGTCGGGCGGGGGCGCGGCGCTGGCGAAGGCGTGCTCGAGCACGAAGCCGTGCTCGTGCTCGAGGACCGCGGCGACCTCGACCATGAACATCGCCCCGAGGCAGTGGCCGAGGCACGCGGTCGGCCGCGGCGGGAGGGCGAGGATGGCCTCGACGATGGGCGCGACGTAGTCCTCGATGGCCATCGGGATGGCCTCGCCCGTGCGCGCGCCTCGGCCCGGGAGGTGGACCACGTGCAGCTCGCAG
>NZ_ABCS01000154.1 GCF_000170895.1 Plesiocystis pacifica SIR-1
AATCGTGGCAGCCCGTGGCGGGGTCACCGATGACACTCCAGCGCGCAAGCAAACGCGGACAGGCCTGTTTAGGGGCGCGAATGATGAATGTTTCGACGTTGCTCTCCCTCTCCCTTTCCCTTTCTGCTCTAGGCGTCACCCTCGCGCCTGCTGCCGTCGAGTCGGACGGCACCCGCGATGAGGCCATCGCCGTCGACGCTGGCGACGCGGAATCGGAATCGGAAGCGGAAGCGGAGTCGGAATCCGAGTCGGAGTCCGAAGACGGGGCGAGCGAGGCCGAGGACGCATCGACGGAGGAGGAGACCGACTCCGATGAGGCCAGCGATGACGCGTACGAAGAGGAGGACGACTACGACGACGAGGATGACGACTACGACGAAGAGGATGACGACTACGACGAGGACGACTACGACTACGACTACGACGAGGATGATGACGACGACTACGTCGCGCCCAAACGCGTGATGTCCCTGACCAACGGCTACATCGGCGTCGGCCTGGCCCCGGGGATGACCTTCTACAACCGGGGCTTCCACCCGAACACGCGCTTCGAGCTCGAGGCCGGCGGCGTGGTCAGCCATGAGATCCGCGACGTGGGCATCATGTTCGGCGCCCTCACCCACATCACGCCCTACTACGAGCGCGCGACCCCGAGCTGGGGCGTGGACATCACGAGCA
This sequence comes from Plesiocystis pacifica SIR-1, assembly GCF_000170895.1. Taxonomy (GTDB): domain Bacteria; phylum Myxococcota_A; class Polyangia; order Nannocystales; family Nannocystaceae; genus Plesiocystis; species Plesiocystis pacifica. The sequence continues at coordinate 679 of NZ_ABCS01000154.1, forward strand.
CGGCGATCCTCGGGGCCCATCTACGTGCGCACGGGTCTGGGTGCCGTCGGCGGGCTACCTCGCCGTCACCGCCTGCACCAGACGGCCGCGGGCGTCGGCGGCACGGTCGGAGCCGGCTTCATCTTCGAGGGGGGCGGGGCGCCCTTTCGGGTCGGGCTGGACTACGACCTGCGCGTGAACACCTACCTCGAGCCGGTGCACACCGGCTTCGTCACGCTGCGCTTCGGCTGCTGCCGAGACTGAGCTCCATTTTGCCCCCACGGGCACCTGGGACCGGGGGCGCTTCGTCGCTCCGCTCCTCCGCTTTGGCTTGGTGGGCAATGGAGTTCGTGCCTTCGAGGAGGCCTGTGGTCGCCCCCGCTCGCGGGGGCGTGGCGTCGTCCTTGAGCGCGGCTGACGAGTACCGCGTGAGCCAGCGTTGCGGTGAACGAGGTTGGCTTCTGGGGGTCGACCGCGGCAGGATTGAAGGGCGGCGAGGCGCCAGGTAAAGGCTTGGCATGTCGAAAGTCTCCTCGGTGTTCGCCTCGCTGTGTGTGTCTGCCTTGCTGATGGCGTGCGGGGACGATAGCAGCGAGGTCGAGACCGAGGGCGCCGACGAGATCGGCGACACGGCCTCGGATACCACCGAGTCGGACAGCGAGAGCTCTGAGAGCGGGAGCAGCGAGAGCTCCGAGAGCGAGAGCAGCGAGACGTCCACGGAGGACAGCAGCAGCGACGAGAGCTCGGAGGACGACACCAGCACAGACACCGGCGAGCCGAGCCGCTGCGCGCCGACCCAGCCCCTCGAGCTCCTCGACGACCAGGGCGGGCTCCGCCTCTACCGCTACGACACCGTCGTCGACGACACGACCTTCGCCGTCGCGGCGGTGGTCAGCCCGACCCAGGCCGAGTACGTCGCCTGGCTCGAGCAGATCGACGCCCAGTACCCCGACGTCGACGTCTTCGATCAGCACGCCCTGCTCGCCCGCCAGCGCGACGTCTTCGTCGAGGCGGGCCTGGACGACGGCGCGCTGTGGGACGCGCTCATCGAGGGCAGCGTCGGCGAGCTCAGCGACGTGATCTGCTTCCAGTCGATCGTCGTCGACCAGCAAAACCAGGACTGGCCGCTGTGGGACGCGGGCTCCGAGGCAGGCGCGGCCGTGCTGCTGCGCGAGTCCGGGGGGCAGACCGAGCTGCGCGCGTATATCGTGACTCAGGACGCGGTCGCCGGAGTGCCGGACAACCAGTACATCCAGCTGGCCGCGGCGGACCTGAGCGAAGGCTGGACCTTCTTCGCCCACTTCCACAACCACTTCTACGCCCCGGACAACCCCTACGACCTGGCCGGGACCACGATCCCCAGCGACCCGGACATCTCGACCTACCAGAGCCTGGCGGCGCAGTACGGCATCGAGGAGGCGTGGATCAGCAACGGCGTCCACAGCCTCGTGTTCGAAGCCGCCGAGTTCGATCTGCTCTGAGGGGGTCGGGTGGTCCTCAGATCAGCCATCACCGAAGCGAGGCTTCGGCCTACCAAGGATGAAGCGAGCCCCTCGCTGACTACCGAGTGGTCAGTTTCTTATCAGATCAGCCGTCACCGAAGCGAGGCTTCGGCCTACCAAGGATGAAACGGCGCCCAGGCTGTCTACCAATCGGTCAGTTTCTTATCAGAGCGAGCAGCGAAGGCGAGTCGAGCGGGGGCATGGAGTGGTAGCTTGCCTTCGATGCCGGCGGGCTCGAGTTCGGCCGAGCGTCAGCGCTCGAGTGACTCCCTTTAAGGCTTGTCAAAATGGGCCGGCGGGCCCGAGAGTCGAGCTATGCTCTCGGCGTGTTTGGTGGGAAATGTCGGGCTCCAAACCGTCGTTTGGGACTGTTGCTCGCGTTCATGCTGCTGATCTCGCTGGCCCCGCGCATGGCCGCAGGGGCGCGGCCGGTGATCGGTCCGGATCGCGAACGGGAGATTCTGAGCTTGCTCGAGCCGCACGCCCTCGGCGATGAGCTGACCCCGGGCTGGACGCTGCACTCCTTTTCGATCGACGTCTCGGTCGTCGAGCTGTGGATCGTCGGGCCCGATCAGGTCTACGCCGAGATCACCCTCGAGCACCCGGACTACGCCGCCGCTGATGCCCGTCAGCTCGAGGGCTTTGCCCTCCGGGTCGTCAGTTCGCCCCCGGGTAGCGAGGGCGCGGTCGCGGAGCTCGTGGCGACGATCGAGGGCAACGACGACGGCTCGTTTTGGGGCCGAAAGGTCCTCTACGCCGGGGTCGAGGGCGGCCCGTCGGGCGAGCACCCGCTGGTCTTTGCGCTGCGCCGCTGGTCGAGGGACGGGCTCGTGTTGCTCGGCGTCTTGACCGTCGCGCTGCTGGTGCTCACCGCACACGCCCTGCGCGGGGCGGAGGCGTGGATGAAGTGGAGCTTGCTCGCCGTCGTGTTGCTCGGCGCGGCGCTGCGCGTGAGCCTCGCCCCAGAGGTCGCGCTCGCGCCCTGGTCCTATACCCGGGCCTTGCTATCGGGCCGGCTGATCTACGAGGGCCCGTTGCTCGGGGTCGTGCATCCGGGGCCGGTGTGGATGAGCGAAACGATCCTCGACAGCACGCTCGCGCTCGCGCTGCTCGCTCCGCTCGCGATCTACGTCCACGCCCGTTATCTGCTCGGAGACCACCGGGTGGCGCTTATCGCCGCAGGGGTGCTGGCTTTCTTACCGCTGCACCTGCGTTTTTCCCACTCCGACGTCGCCTTCATCCCTTCGATCACCCTCAGCTCCTTCGTGATCACACTGGTCCACGTCGCCATGCGCGAGCCCAAGCAGTGGCTCGCCTGGTCCGCGGTCGTCGTGGTCGGCTTCCCGCTCGCGCTGGTCTACCTGGTCCGGCCGCTCAACATCCTCTACTTCCCGCTGCTGATCGGGACGATGTTCGTCAACGCTGGCGTCCACGGGGACAAGCCGCCGATCCATCGCTGGCGAGCTGGGCTCGTGTGCCTGGTCCTGACCCTGGTCACGGTGCTCGGGGGGATCCCGTGGCTGCTGCTGTCTTACGAGGACAAGGTCGTCGAAGGCCTGCAGCTGCGCACGCTGCTCCGGGCGGCCCGGGTGATGTTCCACCCCAGCATGAACGCGCTGCTCAACCCGGTGTTCACGCCCCCGGGTCTGACCTTACTCGCGGTGTTCGGGGCCGTGGACCTACGCCGCCGGGGCAGGCGCGGATTGCTGATCTTCCTGGTCCTGTGGTTGCTGGGCTTCCTGGTCACGCACGCCTACTTCGTGCCGATGTCGCCGTACATGCAGGCCCGCTACCACCTCCACCTGGTCGTGCCCTTCGTGTTCTTGGCGGCGTGCGGGGCGGAAGCCGCGTTGCGCTGGCTCGCGCGCGAACGGGAGCGACGCTCGTGGCTGGCCGGGCGCCGCTACCCCGCGGCGCTCGGGGCGCTCGTGATCTACGTGCTCGCTTCGCCCCTGATTCACCTCCACGGGGTCCGCTACGCCGACTTCAACGAGGCCCAAGAGTGGCGCTTCGTCCACTCCCTGCGCGAGGAGATCCCAGCGGAGTGCAGCGTGATCGAGTACATCGGCGGCGGCGCGAGCTCGAGAATAGAGCGGGTCGGCGCCTTCGTCGAAGGGGGCGCCGCGACCACTCGCTGGCGCGTGCTCACGATCCCGCTCGAGAGCACCGACGCGAACTTCGAGCTGCGCGAGGTCGAGCTGCCCGAGGAGGTCCGGGCGGCGATCGAGGATCCACCAGACTGCCTGTACTGGTACGAGGGCCTGCTGTGCGCCGCGTTCAAGCCGCCCGAGTTCGGCAAGGCCCCAGCCTGCGCCGCGGTCGAGCGCGAGCTCGAGCTCGAGCTCGTCGTCGAGGCCTCGTCCATGTCCGTGCCCTACGACTACAAGCTGGAGAAGGGTCTCGGGGACCTCGACCACATCGACCTGCGCCTCTTTCGAGTCCGGGGGAGGCGGGCGACGGACAGAGGGCGCTAGCGAAGCTCAGGGGCTGTAGGCCACGCCGATCGACAGGACCAGCCGGGTCCCGGCTTCGATCGTGGTCACGGAGTGCTCGAAGCGATCGGGCCGGAACAGCTTGATGCGCGGGCGATCGAGGATGGTCTCCGGGCAGCGAAACTCGCCCCCGCGGGCGGCGGGGCGGAGGATGCAGTTGAGGCGCAGGTGGGCGAGGCCGTCGACGGGGTCGCGGTGCGGCGGCACGCTCGAGCCCGGGGGAAAGCGCAGCAGGTAGGCGTCGAAGCGCCGCGCCTGGGCGAGCAGGAGCTTGTCGTAGCCCGAGCCCTGCCGCCCGGGCTGCCACCGCCAGCGACTCACGCCGGTTGCCCCAGCGCTGATCGGCCGCGGGCAAAGCGGTCTTCATCCCTGCCATGAGATGCCCCCCTTGGGGGCGCTCGCATGCCCTCACGTAGGCACGAAGCCCATTGCTCACCAGCCCCAGCGGAGGAGCGGAGCGACAGAGCGTCCCCGGGTCGGGCTCGCTGCGGCGTCAAAGCAGATCAGCGGCCGTTGTTGAAGGTGTCGACGGCGAGGGATCCGTCGTTTTGGAAGCTGGCTTCCTTGGCCCGGGCCTCGGCGAGGCCGGAGGTCCGCAGCACCCACATGCGCTGGCGGCCGCTGACCTGGCCGTTCTCCCGCGCGACGATCTCGATGTAGTTGTTGCCCGGCTCGAGGGGGACCTCGGCGCTGAACTCCAGGCGCCCGGAGCTGGGGTCCTTGCTGGCGACGTAGCTGATCTTCTCGGCCGAGCCGAACAGGTTGCGCGAGGGGTTTTGGACCGTCACGTAGACGTCGCGCACGGCCTCGCCGTCGAGGGCGACGCCGGACAGGGTGATGCTGGTGTCGGCGGTCTGCCCGGGCACGTCCTGGAGCTCGATGCGCGGCGGGGAGACGGGGTAGACGGTGGTCGTGGCCCCGGGCCGGCGCGGCGCCTTGGCCTCGCTGGTGAGCGCGCTGGCCTTGGCGTAGGCGACCTGGTCCTTGCCCAGGCGCAGCTCGTACCAGCCCCCGGCGTTGCCCGTGGTCGCGAAGCTCGCCCCGGCCTCGGCCCGGGCGAGCACCGGCGCGCCCTCGTAGGGGCCGGCGTAGAGGTCGATCTGGGCTGAGGCCGAGACCCCGCCCTCGCCCCGGAAGTCCAGCGGCGCGGAGATCGGGAAGCTCAGCTCGTCCATGAGGTACTCGCCGATCTTGGCGTCGCTGACGGTGAGCTGGAGCGAGACGTCGTCGGTGGGCTTTTGGACCTCGAAGTCGATGTCGACGAAGTCCGCCTTGCCGACCTTCAGCTCGCCGACCTTGATGCGCCCCGAGTGCAGGAAGACCGCGTCGCCCGAGCCGTTGCGCAGCTGCACGCGGGTGTCCCGGGCGTCGCCGGGGCCGGCGTTTTGGACCCACACGCGCAGGTGCACGCGCTCGCCGACCTGCAGCAGGCCGTCGCCGTTGCCGACGATGGCGTTGCCCTTGGCCGCGAGCTTGGGGTCGTCGATGACCTGGTAGCCGTAGGCGAACTTGGGCCGGTCGACGCCCTTGGCCGACACGTCGATGGAGGTCGCCGAGTTAGCGGTCAGGGCCGCGTCGTGCTGGCTGAGCAGGTGGAAGTCGATGCGATCGGTGCGCGAGAGCTCGTGGGCCGAGACCGAGAGCTTGAGGGTCGCGGTCTTGGTCTCGCCCGGGTCGATGCGCCCGAACATCAGCTCGCGCTCGTCGAAGTAGTTGTAGTCGCTGTCCGAGAGCGCGCGGACCCGGTAGGCCGGGGCGTCGCCGGCGTTGGTCACGGTCATGGTCAGCACCCCGGACTCGCCGCCCGCGATGGTGTCGCCGCGCTTGTCCGTGCTCAGCGAGACCTCGAGCTTGGCCGCCTTGCCGTCCGTGGGCGCGGGGCCCTCGGCCCAGTCGACGTCCTTGCTGCCGAGGCTCGCGGCGATGCGCGCGTCTTCGATGGCGACCTGCTGCGCGGTGAACTGGGGCAGGTTCGCGAGGATGTCGCTGCGCCGGTGGCTGGGGGCCCACAGGGCCAGGTCCCGGGCCATGCGGATCTCCGGGTCGCGCAGCAGCATCTGGGCGCGCTTGGCCGCGTCCTCTTCGACGTCGATGCGCGGCGGCAGCTCGCCCTCGGTCAGCCCGCTGCCGTCGTTGACCGAGCCCTGCTGCAGGAAGAACAGGGGGCCGGCGGTGATCTGCTGCTGCTGCGCCGTGCTGTGGACCAGGTGGGCCGAGAGCGACTCCTCGCGGACCAGGTCGAAGCGCTTGCGGCCGTAGTAGGCCAGGTAGTCCTTGCCGACGTAGACGGGGATGGTCTCGAGGTCCGGGCTCACGCCGACGGACTGGATCGAGACGTCGCCGGGGGTCAGGTACTGGGCGATGGTCAGCTTGAGGGCGAGCTCGGTGTCGGCCACGCGGCGGTCGTGGAGCACCTGGACCGAGCCCTTGCCGAAGGTCCGCCGCCCGAGGATCACCGCGCGGTCGAGGTTGCGCAGGGCGCCCGCGACGATCTCCGTGGCCGAGGCCGAGCCCTGGTCGACGAGCACCACCAGGGGCACGTCGGCGAAGCGGTAGTCGCCGGTCGCCTTGGACTCGTCCCGGGGCGAGGACTCGCCGACCGTCGAGACGATGGTGCCGGTGTCGACGAAGGCGTCGACGACCTCGACGGCGGCGTTGAGCAGGCCGCCCGGGTTGTCGCGCATGTCGAGCACGATGCCGGTGACCCCGGCGCGCTCGAAGTCGCGGAGCTTGTCGCGCAGCTCGGTGGAGGTGGTCTGGGAGAAGTTGCGGGGGATCTGCAGCAGCCCGATCTTCGCGTCGCGGCCCTGGCCGTCCTTGCCCGGGAGGATGTCCCCGGTGACGCTGTCGAGCTTGATCATCGCGCGCTCGATGTCGAAGCGCTTGGCCCGGTCGAGGCCCTCGCGGCGCACGTAGATGGCGACCTCCGTGCCCGCCGGGCCGCGCATCAGGCCGACGGACTCGTTGAGGGTCATGGTCACCGTGGACTCGTCGTCGATCTGGACGATCTTGTCGCCGGCCTGGAGCCCGGCCCGGGCCGCCGGGTTGCCCGGGAGCACGCGCAGCACGGTGAGCTCGTTGTCCCGCATGCCGACCTCGATGCCGAGGCCGCCGAAGGCCCCGGCGGTGTTGGTGCGCATGTCCTCGAAGGCGGCGGGGCGCAGCAGGTTGGTGTGCGGGTCGAGGGTCGAGAGTACGCCCTCGACGATGGCGTACTCGGCCTCGCGCTGCTCGTCGTCGGTGAGCGTGGCGTGGTCGTTGACAAAGGAGAACACCGCGCGGACCTGGGGCCCGACGGCCCACAGCGCGTTGGCGTCGGCGGGGAAGACCTGCTCGGTGGTGCCCACGCGCACGCGGACCGCGGCCTTGGTCTCGTCGGTGGGCTCGACGAGGACCTCGGGGATGATCGCCTCGAGGGCCTCGAGGCCGGCCAGGGTCATGGCCGCGGGCTCGACGCGCTTGGACTCGACGTAGTACTTGCTGACGTTCCACAGCGTCCAGTCGAGGACCCGCAGCTGGGCCGGGTCGTCGTCCTGGGCCAGGCGGGCGTGCTCGCGCTTGTCGCGGTTCCCGGCCTGGGCGGAGCGGTCGCCGATCGCGGTCAGACCGATGGCCAGGGCGACGGAGCCGAGCACGACGGCGGGGGTGGGGAGGGGACGTCGACGGCGGCTCCGGTTCGATTCGACCACGGCACCATTGTAGACCGCTTTGGACCCCGGGGCAGTTTCGAGTCAGTTTCGTCAGTTTGCTTCTACGTCGAGTTTTCGCCGTTCGTTCCGCGCGCGCCGGCGTCAGATCCCCGCTGGGTGGGGCTACCCTGCCCTGACCGTGAACTCTGGCGTAGACTCCGCCTCGATGGCGAAGGCCAAGGACGAAGGCTCCACCCTGCCAGCTCGGCGGGGGCAGAGCGTGCCCGAGGCGACCCTCGTGGAAGGCGAGGTCGTCGGCGAGGTCGTCGGCGAGCTGATCGAGGACGACGAAGACGACGAGCAGGGCCGCGAGGCGCTCAGCGACGTCAGCCCGGCGACCGACGCCGAGCTCGACGCGATCGAGGCCTCGCTGAGCGCCCGTCGCCCCCGCGCCGCGCCCGAGGGCACCACCGCCCTGGCCCTGCGCGACCCCATGGCGGCCTACATGGCCGAGGTCCGCCGCCACCCCTTGCTGACCCGGGAGCAGGAGCACGAGCTGGCCGTGCGCTGGGTCGAGCACGGCGATCAAGAGGCCGCCAAGCGCCTGGTCACCTCGAACCTGCGCCTGGTCGTCAAGATCGCCAACGAGTACCGCCGCGGCTACCAGAACCTGTTGGACCTCGTGCAGGAGGGCAACGTCGGCCTGCTCAAGGCGGTTCAAAAGTTCGACCCCTACCGCGGGGTCAAGCTCTCGACCTACTCGGGCTGGTGGATCCGCGCCTACGTGCTCAAGCACATCCTCAACAACTGGCGCCTGGTCAAGATCGGCACGACCCAAAACCAGCGCAAGCTGTTCTTCAACCTCCGCAAGCAGCGCGAGGCCTTGATCCGCGCCGGCATCGACCCCACGGCCGAGAACATCGCCAAGGAGCTCGACGTGTCCACGGAGGAGGTCGTCGAGATGCAAAAGCGCATGGGCGCGCCGGATGCCTCGCTCAACGCCCCGCTGGGCTCGGGCGAGGAGCCCGGGGCGCGCACGCGCCTGGACATGCTCGAGGACGAGACCACGGACCCCGAGGGCGAGGTCAGCGGAGAAGAGTTCAAGCGCCTGCTGCACGACAAGCTGCGGACCTTCGGCGCGACCTTGTCCGGGCGCGAGGCCGAGATCTTCGGCGAGCGGCTCATCGCCGACGAGCCGATCACCCTCCAGGCCCTCGGCGAGCGCTGGGGGGTCAGCCGCGAGCGCGCGCGTCAGGTCGAAAAGCGCATGGTGCTGCGGCTGCGCAAGTACCTGCAGGCCGAGCTCGGCGACGCCGTGCAGATCGCCCTGGGGCACGAGTGAGCGCCGAGCCCGGGGGTGGCGGCGGCGTGCTGGTGCTCGTGGGCACGCCCCTGGGCAACCGCGAGGATCTGAGCCCCCGCGCCCGCCGGACCCTGCTCGAGGCGGACCTGTTGCTGTGCGAGGACACCCGCTCGCCCCAGCGCCTGCTGCCCGACCAGCCCTTGCCCCAGCGGGTCTCGTGCTTCGTCGGCAACGAGCACGAGCGGGTCGGGCTCATGCTCGAGCGCCTGAGCCAGGGCCAGCGGGTCGCCTTCGTCAGCGAGGCGGGGCTGCCGGTGTGGAGCGACCCCGGCCGGACCCTGGTTCTGGCCGCGGTCGCGGCGGGCCACGAGGTCGACGTCATCCCCGGTCCCACGGCGGGGACCTGCGCCCTCGCGCTGTCGGGCTTCGTCGCCGAAGGGGCGCGCTTTTTGGGCTTCATCCCGCGCTCGGGCAAGAGCCGCGCGGCGGTCCTCGACGTCCTCGAGGCCGAAGACGGCGCGGCGGTGCTCTACGAGGCTGGCAATCGGACCCCGGGCTTGCTGGCGGATCTGGCCAAGCGCGAGGCCCTGGCTGGTCGACCCGTGGTCGTCGCTCGCGAGCTGACCAAGCGCCACCAGGAGATCCTGCGCGGGAGCGCGGCCGAGCTCGCCCGAGCTCATCGAGAAGCGCTGCGCGGCGAGGTGACCGTCGTCGTCGGCGGTCGGGCCAGCCTCGAAGGTGGGGCTGGCGGCGCCGAGGTGGGCGGCGAGGAGAAGGCCGATCCGCTCGAGGCTCGGGCTCGGGCCGTGCTCGACCGAATGCTCGACGGCTCGCTCAAGCCGAGGGCGCGCGCCAAGGCGCTGGCGGAGCTGACGGGCCTCGACGTTCGTGAGCTCTACGACCGCTTGCGGGACGCCCGATCCTGATGCAAGCCAGCCGCGAGTCGCGCTACCCTTGCGGCGATGGCGACGTTCAAGAGCTCCGATGGTCTCGACATTTCCTACCGCGTGATCGGTGACGGCGATCCCGTGGTCTTGCTGCACGGCTGGATGGTCGGCGGGGCCGTGTGGGATCGGGTGACCGACGCCCTCACCGGCGCGGGCCTGAAGCTCTACATCCCGGATCAGCGCGGGGCCGGCGAGTCGGCCAAGCCTGAGCGCGGCTACGACATCGAGCAGTACGTCGCCGACGCCATCGCCCTCGCCGACGCCGCGGGCCTCGAGCGCTTCGCCCTCGTCGGCCACTCCATGGGCGGGCAGATCGCCCAGGTCGTCGCCGCCGAGCTCGGCGACCGGGTCTCGCGGATGGTGCTGCTGTGCCCCGTGCCCGCCGCGGGCATGCCCCTACCCGACGAGGCCGCGGCCTTGTTCCGCAACAGCGGCGGGAACACCGAGGCGCAGACCACCATCCTCAACATGGCCTGCAAGCAGCTCGACGAGGACGCCCTGGCTTTTTGCCTGGCGACGGCGGCCACCGTCTCGACGCCCTGCGTCGAGCAGGCCTTCGACGCCTGGACCGGGGAGAACTTCGCTGACCGCCTCGGCCGCGTGACCGCGAAGACCACGGTCTACGGCACCGATGACCCCTTCTTGACCCCGGAGATCCTCAACGCCGCCGTGGTCGAGCTCATCGCCAACGCCGACTTCCACCACCAGCCGGGCCCGGGCCACTACCCCCAGGTGGAGACGCCCGCCGACACCGGCGCGAAGCTGGCCGAGCTGCTGAAGAACTGACCTGAGCGGAGCGAGCTCAAACAAAAACTCGTGGAGCGCAGGCTCCACGAGTTTTTTGTTTGGAAGCGCGGAGCTCAGGCGCCGCAGGTCCACTTGCCGAGGGCCTCGGGCTTGTCGCCGAGCTTCATCATCCGGTTGCCGTCGCCGCCGTCGAAGGTGATGCCCGTCCACAGCTCGCGCTTGCCGTCGCCGTCGAGGTCCACGGTCCCGCGCAGGCGGATGACGTCGGCGCCCTTCTTGGCCCGGTCGAGGAGCACGAGGTTGGCCATGTCGCCGCCGGGGGCCATGAACAGGCCGCTGAACAGGTAGGTGTCCGGGTCGTTGGGGTTGAGCATGATCGCCGAGATGAACACGTCGTCCTTGCCGTCGCCGTCGACGTCCGTCGCGGCCTTTTGCTTGGACTGGAACTCGCCCTTGACGTTGCGGACCTTGGTGATGGCCGCGAGCACGGCCTCTTGCTCGGCGTCCTCGAGGCGAGCGCCCCGGTCGGACCAGGTGTCCGGGTCGATCTGCGTGAAGTCGCCGCCGAGGGACTTGGGCCACACGCCCCAGTCGTAGTTCGCGCCGCCGTCGAGCTCGGCGGTGGGCAGGGCTCCCTTGTCGCCGCAGGTCGAGTCCTTGTTCCCGGCCAGGGTCTTGTCGAGGGACTTCTTGCCGTAGCTGTCCTCCATGTAGACCTCGGAGCCCTCGGCCACGAGCGCGGCGCAATCGGCTCCGGCCGCGAGGGCGCCCTTGTCCTTGTCGAAGCAGGCCATCGGCGCGAGGGCGCCGTCGACCGCGAACACCACCGAGCTGGTCTCGGGCGGCTTGGGCCCGGACAGGTCGAAGCGGGGCTCCGCCGGGGTGGTGTCGGGCTCGGGCTCGGGCTCGGGCTGCTTTTCGGCGGGCTTGTCCTCGGCGGGCTTTTCTTCTTTGCCGCCACAGGCGGACAAGACCAGGGCGAGGCCCAAGCAGGCCGAGAGCGCGAGGACGGGTTGAGCGCGACGCGAAGTGCGGTTCATGGCGCGCGCAGTGTACCCGGTCGCTCGCTCGGGTCTTCTGCTCCAGGAAGGGCGCCAGGCGGCTAATGCGCACTTTGAGAGTGCCTGTTACAGTTCTGGTGCGAAGTTATCTGCACGTCCTTGGGAAACGCTTCAGCGCGGAATCAATCGCCGCCGCGAGAGGCGCGGAGCGGGTCTAGATGTGCGTGCCAGGCGCTGATGTCGGATCGTGAATCAAATTCAGAGTCACTTATCTTCGATTGAGTGAAGTTCACTTTTAAAAATTGTGTGAGTGAACGCCATTCTCATGTGCTCTGCAGCACAATGAGAGAAAAGGAGTGAACGCCATTATCGGAAAGGCATTGCACACCCCAAGTGAGGCGCGCTATTACTTTCGCACCGTGAACGACAAGGAACTTGCACGCTTCAGTGAGCGGCCGATGACCTTGATTCGGCGGACTGTCGGTGACCGTGAGGCCATCCTGGGTAAGGCCCGGCGTGCGGGATACACGCTCGCCAACTACGCCTTCCCCCGTCGCATCGAGGAACGGCTGAGCAATCTTCAAACCCTCGGCTACCTCGGGGAGATGCCGAACCGGACGCAGATGGTCTTTGGGGCCGTCGACATGTTCCGCTTCTTCATCGTCCCGTGCGCGGACGACTACTACCGCAGCAAGGAGATCACCTTCGGGTTCCACACCCTGCTGCGCTTCCTCGATGACCCAGCGTCGTTGATGGATCCCACGGGGCTCATGAGCCACCGGGACGTGATCATCGGCCACCTGATGCAGGTGACCCACGCCGACCCGATCTACGACCTGCAGCTGCTCCACGCGATCCCGGACGGCCTCGAAGAGCTCGAGCGTCAGATCGAGCAGATGATCGCCGGGACCCACCCGCGGCAGGAGTCGATCGGCGCCATCATCGAGGATCCCGAGTACCACGGGCGACTCCTCGAGCACGTCCGTGAGTTCCGCGCCAACCCCAGCAAGTGCAAGCCGCTGCTGCGGGAGAACGTGGCCAACAACCCACACTTCGGGGAGATCGCCGAGACCTTCGGTGACTTGCCTTCGGCCATCGGCTACTTCGCCAGCTTGCCGGGCAACCCCATCGAGGCTCTGATTCGGGTCTTGCGCGTGCGCGAGTTCCCGAGCAGCCGTCAGGCCGCCGCCAACGACGTGCACTCGGACGTCGACGTCCCCCTCGGGACGGACATGCAGGCTGCCTGAAGCCCCAGGCCAATCATCCGATCGAAGTGTCACTACGGAGAGCGGGCGGTCCATCCGGATCGTCCGCTCTCTTTTTTTGTTCACGGCGTTCGTGCCCCTGGGCTGGGCCGTACCCCGACCGCGGGGGCGGAAGATCCCCACCCGTGCGTGGGGGAGCATCTTCGCTAACCAGAAGTTGATGCCGGTCAGACCAGACAATTCTTGCGAGTCGCGAGCCCTCTCACAAAGGACGCTGGCGGGCGCCAAGGGTCCCCGCGGCCCCGAGGGCGACCGCTCATCCCTCCTCCTCGCGGGCCTTGGCCTTGGCATCGGCGGCGACGTTGTCGAGCTCTTCGAAGAGCGCACGCAGGACCCGGGTGGCCAGGATGAGCTCTCGGGCAGAGCGCGCCGTGAGCATGTCGATGAGTTCGCGCGCTTCGTTGCGCGCACCGAGCTCGTAGCTTTCGAACAGAGTGCTCAACATGAGATCGAGACCGCTGCACAGCTTGCGCAGCGTATCCAGGCTCGGCGAGAAGCTCCCGTGTTCGAGGCGGCGGATGGTATCCGCCGAGAGTCCGCTGCGCTCGGCCAAGACCTCTTGGGTCATGCCTCGCGCGCGTCGCAAGCTACGAACGTGACGACCAAAATTTCGACCCGTATTCAAGTGGCGCCCAGTCTCGTGGACGGACGGCGAATTCGACAGTGAGTATCGGTCGGGCGCGTACACGGCCCAGTGCAAGACGGCCCGTCCGTGGGCCACCGCGCCGTCGGGGAGCACCGCGAGTTGCCAATCGGTCAGCGCCGTCCCGCTGGGTTCGTGGACGATGGTGGCCACGGTGCTCGGAGCTTCGCGCGGGTCATTGCGAGGCACGAGCACCGCGTCCTGGGCCGATGGGAGCCAGCAACGGTGGGATTGCGGTCCCGGGGTGCAGCGCTTGGAGGGGGTGGGGGCGAGCGTGGTCGTGTGGGGCGTCGTCACGTTCCCATGTCGGCCCGCACGCCCCGACCTTTCGCTCCGTCAGCGTCGGCGCGGCCGCTGCTTGATCGAGGAGTCCTCGATGCGCACGGCCTTGGTGGCCAGGGCGTCGGCCTCTTCGTTGCCCTCGAGCCCGGCGTGGCCCTTGACCTTGAGCAGCTCGATGTTCGGCAGCTCCGGCAACTTGGTCTTGATCTTCTCGATCAGCGCGACGTTCTTCTTGGCCTTCCACCCGCCGATGAGCACGCCGAGGGACCAGCCGCTGTCGGTGTAGAGGTGGATGCGTCGCTCCTTCTCCTCGTCGGTGATGGCCTCGAGGGCGCGGAGGATGGCCTTGAGCTCGGCGACGTTGTTGGTCGCGTCGCCGATGAACTCGCTGATCTCGGTGATGGAGTCGGGGCGGACGATGTGGACGCCCAACCCGGCCGGTCCCGGGTTGCCCGAGCAGGCCCCATCGGTGTGGATGATGATGGTGTCGGCGTCAGCGGCGACCTTGGGTTGCTCACGGATCTTGTTGGCGGGAGTGGACGCCTTCCCACCGCCCCACTCCTGATCCGAGATGATGGCCGACTCATCCTCTGTCGGGGATGGCAGATCCTCGATGTTCTCGCGTGGGGTTCGGTAGGACTTGGTGGCGCCCTTTTTGTAGCGAAGCTCAACGAGACCCCGGCGTACGATGGGTTTGCCAGTAGCGAGGACTCGGACCCAAACTTTGTCGCCTCGAAATTCGAACGCTTTCCAGGGCATGGCGACGCGATGGTGCCACGCTGAGGACGGGAAGCAATCCTGCTCTTGGCACGCTTGACCGCGAGTAACGCGCCCCGTATAAGCCCACGACCATGAAGCGGATCTGCTGGACCACGATGGCTGTCTCTCTGCTCGTTCTCCCTGCCTGCAAGGGAGGCGCTAACGTCGACGCAGTCAAGCTCGTTCCCGACGAGGCTGAGTTCGTCGTCGGGGTGAACCCCAAGGCCGTCACCGGCTCGGAGGTCTACAAGGCCTTCTCCGGCGACCTCGAGAAGGAAGCCGACTACAAGGAGATGGTCGAGGCCCTCAAGGGCTGCAACCTCGAGGTCTCGAGCTTCGATCGCTTCGTCGTCGGCGCGACGGCGAAGGAGGACTTCGTCGCCGTGGTCGAGGCCGCTGGCATCGGCAAGGACGAGAACGCCACCTGCATCATCAACAAGATCGCCGAGGAGAGCGGCGAGGAGGCCAACAACTCGGTCTCCAACAAGGACGGCAAGAAGATCGTCCAGTTCGCTGACGGCCGCGCCTACCTCGTCAACGACAACATGCTCGCCATCGCCACCACCTCCTGGGAGGACAAGGTCGGCGCGCTGATCGACGGCGAGGGCAAGCCCGCCGTCGACAACAGCAAGAAGGACCTCTACGGCGCCATCGACAACAAGGCCGCCGTGTGGTTCGTCGCCGCCGTGCCCACCGAGGTCTCCGCCATGGGCGCCATGTTCGGCGCTCCCGAGCTCGCCGACGTCAAGACGGCCGCCGGCTCCCTCGACCTGAGCTCCGGCGTGGGCGTCAACCTGATCGTCGACATGGCCGACGAGGCCAAGGCCAAGGCCGCCGCCGACAAGGCCAACGGCATGCTCGAGGAGGTCAAGAAGGCCCCGCAAGCCAAGGACTTCGACAGCACCATGAAGAGCCTCGAGATCAAGGCCGACGGCGGCAAGATCACCATCAAGGCCGCGGCCAGCATGGACGACATCAACAAGGCCAAGGAGCTCGCTCCCGGCATGTGAGCCGGTCGCGCTGCGACGAAGGGGGGCTCGGCCATCGCCGGGCCCTTTTTCGTGGTTTTGGGCAAAGCTCGTGAAGGAAGTCACGCGCCTCGCCGAGGAGCGGCCCTGGACGGCGCCCCCGAGT
>NZ_ABCS01000153.1 GCF_000170895.1 Plesiocystis pacifica SIR-1
GCAGGATCACCACGGTCGCCGTGGCCTGCTCAAGCTCGTCGGCCAGCGCAAGCGCTTGCTCGCCTACCTCCGCGCTCGCAGCTACGATCGCTACAAGGCGCTCATTCAGGAGCTGGGCCTCCGCAAGTAGGCGCTCCGGCCCGCTCCGGGCCAAGCCCTTCTCAAGGCGCCACTGGACGCATCGAACCCTCTCGAGCGACCAGTGGCGCTTCGCCGCGCCTGCGCCCCGACGCCGCCCACTGATGGGGAGGCGACGAGGCTCGGCCGGGTGAGAGCGGCGGGCTGATGGAGCGAGCCGAGCGGGCTCGATCGAGGCGCGCGCTGTCTTGCCGCAGCAGCTGCGCGTTCGCTCGCCGAGCCGGATCACCACCACGAGTTCATTCACCGCGGCGCAGGAGCACAATCAAATGGAAGTCATTCGCGAAGTCGCCAAAGTCGGTGATCTGGAGATCGGGTTCGAGACCGGTCGCATCGCCAAGCAGGCGAACACCGTCATCATGACCCTCGGCGAGACCGCGGTCTTGGTCGCCGCGACCATGAGCCGCGAGCCGAAGGATCTGCCCTTCATGCCGCTGACCGTCGAATTCCGCAGCGCGAACGCGGCCGCCGGCAAGATCCCCGGGGGTTACTTCAAGCGCGAGGGCCGTCCGACCGTCGAGGAGATCCTCGTCTGTCGCCTGACCGACCGCCCGATCCGCCCGCTGTTCCCCAAGGGCTACCGCTACGACACGCAGATCGTCAGCCAGGTGCTGAGCAACGACCTGCAAAACGAGCCCGACGTGCTCGCCATGACCGGCGCGTCCGCGGCCCTGATGATCAGCCCCGCGCCTTGGGCCGGCCCCGTCGCCGGCATCCGGGTCGCCCGCGTCGACGGCGAGCTGGTCGCCTTCCCGACCTTCGACCAGATCCAGCAGGCCGACCTCAACCTCATCGTGTCCTGCAGCCGCGACGCCATCGTGATGGTCGAGGCCGGGGCCGAGGGCATCTCGGAGTCGGACATGATCGACGCCCTGATGTTCGCCAAGGAGCAGTCGCTGCCGCTCATCGAGGCCCAAGAGCGCCTGCGCGCGCGCGCCGGCAAGCCCAAGATGGAGTGGGTCGACCCCGTCGTCGACGAGGCCTTCCGCGGCCAGGTCATGGACAAGGCCCGCTCGGCGATGATCGAGGCCCTGGCGATCCGCGGCAAGCACGACCGCCACGCGGCCATCAGCGCCGTCAAGAAGTCGATGGTCGAGGCCTTCGGCGACGAGCGCAAGGACGAGATCTCGGCGGCCGTCGGCAAGCTCGAGAAGACCCTGGTCCGCGAGGCCACGGTCAACGAGGGCCGGCGCGTCGACGGCCGCGGGCTCACGGACATCCGCGCGCTGCACATCGAGGTGCACCCCTTCGAGCGGCCCCACGGCTCGGCGCTGTTCCAGCGCGGCGAGACCCAGGCCATCACCACGACGACCCTCGGCACCGAGCGCGACGCCCAGCGCCTCGACACCATCCGCGGCGACGTCAACAACACCTTCCTGCTGCACTACAACTTCCCGCCCTACTGCGTGGGTGAGGCCCGGCCGATGCGCGGGACCTCGCGCCGCGAGCAGGGCCACGGCGCCCTCGCGCACCGCGCCCTGACTCCGGTCATGCCCGACACCGAGAGCTTCCCCTACACCCTGCGCGTGGTCTCGGACACCACCGAGTCCAACGGCTCGAGCTCGATGGCCGCGGTGTGTGGCGGCTGCCTCAGCCTCATGGACGCCGGCGTGCCGATCAAGGCGCCCGTCGCTGGCATCGCCATGGGCCTCATCCAAGAGGGCGACAAGATCGCCGTGCTGTCCGACATCCTCGGCGACGAGGACCACCTCGGCGACATGGACTTCAAGTGCTGCGGCACCAAGGACGGGATCACGGCCCTGCAGATGGACATCAAGATCCATGGCCTGACCCGCGACATCCTCGAGACCGCCCTCGAGCAGGCCCGCGCTGGCCGCCTGCACATCCTCGAGGCCATGCTCGAGAAGCTGCCCGAGCCCCGCGAGGACATCAGCCGCTACGCCCCGCGCGTCGAGACCGTGTGGGTCAAGATCGACCAGATCCGCTCGATCATCGGCCCCGGCGGCAAGGTCATCCGCGGCATCCAGGAGCAGACCGGCGTCGTCATCAACATCAACGACGACGGCCGCGTGACCATGGCCTCGGCGGACATGGACGCCATCGCCAAGGCCAAGGCCATCATCGAGGGCCTGACCTTCGAGCCCGAGCCCGGCCAGTACTACAACGGCGTGGTCAAGCGCGTCGTCGACTTCGGCGCCTTCGTCGAGATCATGCCCGGGACCGACGGCCTGGTGCACATCTCGGAGCTCGAGAACCGCCGCGTCGACAGGGTCACCGACGTGGTCTCCGAGGGCGACGACGTCGTGGTCAAGGTCGTCAACATCGACGACCAGGGCCGCATCCGCCTGAGCCGCAAGCAGGCCTTCGGCGTCGACCCCGACGAGGTCCTCAACCTCCGCGGGTGAGCCCGTAGGCTCGATGACCCGAGAGGGCCGGCGCTGGTGCGCTGGCCCTTTTCTCTTTTCGCCGTCGGTGCTGTAGTGCGCCCATGTCCGTGCTGAGCCTGCGCCGGTTGTCGCCCCAAGCCCGCTTGCCCGAGCGCATGAGCGCCAGCGCGGCCGGCCTCGATCTCTACGCGTGCGCCCCCGAGGCCCCCGTCGAGCTCGCCCCGGGCCAGCGGGCGCTGGTGCCCACGGGCTTCGCCATCGCCATCGCCGACGGCCACGAGGGCCAGGTGCGTCCGCGCTCGGGTCTGGCCCTGCGCTACGGCGTCACCGTGCTCAACGCTCCGGGGACCATCGACGCGGACTACCGCGGCGAGCTCAAGGTCGTGCTGGTCAACCTCGGCTCGGAGCCCTACCGCGTCGCGCACCACGAGCGCATCGCCCAGCTGGTCATCGCGCCGGTGGTCATGGCGGCGGCCGTGGAAGTGGAGGTCTTGCCGCCGGCCGCTGGTGGGCGGGGCGAGGGCGGCTTCGGCAGCACGGGTTGAAGGGCAGGGCGCTTCGAGGCGTCGCCGTCTCGGGGCTTCGAGGTCTACTCGAGGTCTACTCGAGGTCTACTCGAGGTCTACTCGAGGTCTACTCGACGCAGGGGCAGTAGAGTGCAGTGGGGTGGTCTCGTCGCTGTCGCGCTGCCCGTCGAGCCCCAGCGCAGATCGTGTCGCAGGCACTCGAAGTGTTGCCAGCTGTCGCCGCGACCTGGAAGCCGGGGAGATGACGTCGCTGACGGGGTGCCGGAGTGCATCTGGGCGCTGAGCTGGGCGCCGCCGTGGCTGGCACAAAAGTCGTTGCAGGTCTGCCCGACGCCGTCGGCGAGGTACCAGACCGCGCCGTTCCACGAGTAGCCCTCGCCGCCGCCCCCGGTCGTGGTGGTGTCGTCGGAGCTGGTGCTCTCGGTCGTGTCGTCGGAGGACTCAGAGGACTCGGTGGACTCGGTGGCGTCGTCGGAGCTGGTGCTCTCGGTGGTGTCGCCGGACGAGCCTGAAGAGTCGGACTCCGTGGAGCCGTCGGTCGTGGTGTCCGTGGACCCGCCGGTGGTCGAGTCGGTCGAGTCGGTCGAGTCGGTCGAGTCGGTGGTGGTGTCCTCGGACTCGGACTCGGACTCGGCCTCGGCCGTGCCGGCCTCGTCGCCCATCCCGCCGTCGTTGAACATCAAGCTGGACTCGGGCTCTTGGGGCGCGCAAGCCAGCGCGATCGAGAGCAGGCTCGCCACGCCGACGCCACGGATCCCCGAGTCCAGTTTCAGTCGCATCGATTGATCATTCGAGCTTGGCCTGGCGCGAGGTGGCGGATTTTTCTCAAACGGGGGGCCAATCCCGTCGAAGGGGGCGGCCCTGGGACCGAAGGGGGGCTTCGCGCCAAAGGCGCCTGGATCCGCGCGCCCTCCCCACGCCATGGATGCCCGTCCGACCAGCTGTTAGCGTCCGCCCGATGCCGGTGTCCCGCGACGTCATCAAACAGGCCCTCGCCGACAACCTGATCCTCGACGCCATCCCCGAGGCGTTCGACGTCCTCGGCACGCGCTACAGCGGCAAGGTCCGCGAGAACTTCACCCGGGGAGACGAGCGCGTCATCATCGTCAGCGATCGCGTGAGCGCCTTCGACCACGTGCTCGGGACCATCCCCTTCAAGGGTCAGGTGCTCAACGGCCTGGCTCGGCACTGGTTCGCCCAGACCGCGGACCAGTTCCCCAACCACCTGCGTTCGGTGCCCGACGCCCAGGTGACCGTCGCCTCGGAGTGCGAGCCCATCAAGGTCGAGATGGTCGTGCGCGGCTACCTGACGGGATCGAGCTCGACGAGCATCTGGCGGGCCTACGAGTCGGGCTCGCGGAGCTTTTGTGGCCACACCCTCCCCGAAGGCCTCGCGCGCCATCAAAAATTGCCGACCAACCTGGTCACGCCCGCGACCAAGGCCGCCAAGGGCGAGCACGACCAAAACGCGAGCAAGGCCGAGCTCGTCGAGATGGGGCTGATCACGGCGGAGCTGTTCGACGAGCTCGAGCAGCGCTGCCTCGCCCTGTTCGCCCGCGGCCAGGAGCTCGCCGCCGAGCGCGGGCTGATCCTCGTCGACACCAAGTACGAGCTGGGCCGCCGCCCCGACGGCGAGATCGTGCTCATCGACGAGATCCACACGCCGGACAGCTCGCGCTACTGGTACATCGACGGCTACGACGCGTCCATGGCCGCCGGCGAGGACCCGCGCTCCCTCGACAAGGAGTACGTGCGGCGTTGGCTGGTCGAGCAGGGCTTTCGCGGCGAGGGCACGCCCCCTGCGCTGTCCGACGAGGTGCGCATCGAGGCGGCCGCGCGCTACATCGAGACCTTCGAGCAGGTCACCGGGACCGACTTTGTGCCCGACTTGCGTCCGCCCCTCGAGCGCCTGCGCGCCGCGCTGCTGTAGAAAAGCCGCGAACGAGGCAGGGGCGGGGGTAGGGGCCCATGGGAGTGGGCTTCCGCTCGTGCTCGGCCCCGTGCCCATTCGGTCAAAATCGTGCTAAGGCGTCGCCACGATGTGCGGCGTCTTCGGCATTTTCAATCACGCAGAGGCCGCGAACCTCGCCTACCTCGGCCTCCACGCCCTGCAGCACCGCGGGCAGGAGTCCGCCGGGGTGGTCAGCAACGACCGGGGCACGCTGCACGCCGTTCGCCACATGGGCCACGTCGCCGACGTGTTCACCCAGAGCCGCCTCGAGCACCTGCCCGGGCGCCTGGCCGTGGGCCACGTCCGCTACACGACGGCCGGGGGCTCGCTGCCCAAGAACATCCAGCCGCTGACCGTCGAGTACCGCAGCGGCGCCGTGGCCATCGGGCACAACGGCAACCTGGTCAACGCCGAGAGCCTGCGCGAGGAGCTCGAGTCCGAGGGCTCGATCTTCTACACGAACTCGGACACCGAGGTGGTCCTCCAGCTGATGGCGCGGAGCCAGGAGCGGGACTGGGTCGACAACCTGTTCGCCGCCCTCGGCCGGCTGCGCGGGGCCTACAGCATCGTCATGACCTCCGGCGAGCGCCTCGTCGCCGCCCGTGACCCCCACGGCTTCCGCCCGCTCATCCTCGGCAAGATCCGGGGCGAGCACTCGCACTCGCGCTACGGCAAGACCGCGTGGGTGGTCGCCTCGGAGACCTGCGCCTTCGACCTCATCGACGCCGAGGTGGTCCGCGACGTCGAGCCCGGCGAGATCCTGGTGATCGACGGCGACGGCCTGCGCAGCAGCCGGCTCAAGCCTCAGCCCCGGCGCTTTTGCGTGTTCGAGCACGTCTACTTCGCGCGCCCCGACAGCGTCCTCGACCAGACCGCCGTCTACGAGGCGCGGGTGCACATGGGCCGCGCGCTGGCCCGGGAGTGCCCCGCCGACGCCGACGTGGTCATCCCCGTGCCCGACTCTGGCGTGGTCGCGGCCCTGGGCTTCGCCAAGGAGGCCGACCTGCCCTTCGAGATGGGGCTGATCCGCAACCACTACGTGGGCCGGACCTTCATCGAGCCCAAGGAGTCGATCCGCCACTTCGGCGTCAAGCTCAAGCTCAACGCCTTGCCCAACCTGCTCGCGGGCAAGCGCGTGGTCGTCGTCGACGACTCGATCGTGCGCGGCACGACCTCGCGCAAGATCGTCAAGATGATCCGCCAAGCCGGCGCCAAGGAGGTCCACGTGCGCATCTCCTCGCCGCCGGTCTCGAGCCCCTGCTACTACGGCATCGACACGCCGACCCGCTCGGAGCTCATCGCCAGCACCTACAGCATCGACGAGACCTCGCGCTTCATCGAGGCCGACAGCCTCGGCTACCTCAGCCCCGAGGGCCTGCTCGACGCCGTCCGCCTCGCCCAGCCCGAACGGCCCAAGCGCCCCGTGCTCGCGGACGAGGAGGACCCCGGCTTCGACGCCGACTACTGCTCGGCGTGTTTCACCGGTCGGTACCCCGTGCCCATGGGCTCCGTCCCCCGCCGCCAGCTGCGGCTCATCGAGGTCTGAGGGCTCCCGCGCCGGGCCCCCCAAACCCCGATTCGGCGTTTGCCTATCCCGGGGGGACCGGCTAGCTTTCGGCGGTCCCATGGCCGACCTGAACATCCCCGAGCACGCCAAAGTCGTGGACCTCCTCGCTCGTCTCGACGATCGCATCGGTGAGTTGCGGAGGCATCTTTGACTACGCTGGCAAGCGTGAGCGCCTAGAGGAATACGAGATCGCCACGGGCGACCCCTCCTTTTGGGAGGACAACGAGCGCGCGCAGAAGATCCTGCGCGAGCAGTCGACGCTCAAGAAGCTCGTCGAGCAGATCGACGACGTTCAGCAGACCATCGACGACGGCCGCGAGCTCTACGAGCTCGGCCGTGAAGAGAGCGACACCGAGAGCATCGTCGAGGCCTGGGAGAACCTCGGCCAGGCCGACGCGTTGCTGGGCAAGCTCGAGTTTCGGCGCATGCTCAGCGGGACCCACGACGAAGACAGCGCGCTGCTGTCGATCAACGCTGGCGCGGGCGGCGTCGACAGCCAGGACTGGGCGGAGATGCTCCTGCGCATGTACCAGCGCTGGGGCGAGCGCCAGGGCTTCGACGTCAAGGTCCTCGACATCCAAGAGGGCGACCAGGCCGGCATCCGCGGCGCGGACCTGGCCATCGAGGGGGACTACGCCTACGGCTGGCTGCGCTCGGAGATCGGCGTGCACCGCCTCGTGCGCATCTCGCCCTTCGACTCCCAGGCTCGGCGCCAGACCAGCTTCGCCAGCATCATGGTCTTGCCCGACCTCGGCGACGGCAAGGACTTCGAGATCGAGGTCAACCCCGCGGACCTGCGCGTCGACAAGTACCGGGCCTCGGGCGCGGGCGGCCAGCACGTCAACAAGACGGAGTCGGCCGTTCGCCTGACCCACGAACCCACGGGTATCGTGGTGGCTTGCCAGATGGAGCGCTCGCAGCACAAGAACATGGCCACGGCGATGCGCATGCTCAAGGCCAAGCTGTGGGACCTCGAGCAGCAGCGGCGCAGCGACGAGATTTCGGCCCTCGAGGGCGACAAGAAGGCCATCGAGTGGGGCAGCCAGATCCGCTCCTACGTCATCCACCCCTACCAGCAGGTCAACGATCACCGCACGGAGCTCAAGCAGGGCAACGTCGACGCCGTCCTCGACGGCGATCTTGGCAGCTACATGGAGGCCTTCCTGCTGATGCAGGGCAACGCTGGCAAGTAGCCGGTGGAGATTGGCCATGGCGACCCCCTGGACCCAGGCGCTGGAGTGGCGCATCGCGTGGCGGCACTTGCGAGTGGGGGAGACCCACCCGCGCTGGGTCGACCTGCTGATCGCCGCGAGCTTGTTCTTGCTGCTGACCGGGGCGGGCTTCATCGCCTACGCCATGGTCTCGGGCCCGCCCCCGGAGCCCGGCGAGCAGATTTTCTCGGCCGCCGTGGCCACGGCCCAGCAGCGCAACTTCGGGGTCTTCGGCCTGCTCAGCGTCGCGCTGGGCGGGATGCTGTTCATCCTCGGCATGCTCGCCCGGGTGTTCAACCTGTTGGCGACGATCATCACCATGTCCGTGCTGCTCGGCTGCATGGCGCTGGTGGTCGTGCTCTCGTTGATGAGCGGGCTCGAGGTCGATCTGCGCGACAAGATCCTCAACCAAAAGGCGCACCTGCGCATCTCGGGGGCGAACGGCAACCGCTTCACGGACTACGAGGCGCTGACCGACGCGATCAGCGAGCTGCCCGAGGTCGCGGGCGCGAGCCCCTACCTCGAGGCCGAGATCATGGTGCGCAGCGGCATCAACCGCCAGGGCGCCGTGCTGCTCGGCGTCACACCCGAGCGCCTGCTGACGGTCTCGAACATCGCCGACATCATGAGCGAGGGCAGCTTCGACGCCCTCGAGCACCCCGAGTCCATCCCCGACGCCGACCCCTTCGGCTCGGGCTCGGGTGAGACCCCGTGGCGACTGCGCCACCTCGACAAGGACAAAGCCAAGTCCAAGGCGAAGCCAAAGCCGAAGACCAAGACCGGCAAGCTCGACGAGCTGCCCAAGCGGGACGCGCCCAAGCTGAACCCCTATGCCAAGGACGATCCCGAGCCGGATCCCAAGAAGGGGGAGGGCGAGGCTGACGCGAAGGCCGAGGAGTCGGCGCTCAACGAGGCGCCGGCGGGCTCGAAGTCCAAGCCTGCCTTGCCTCCGCCTCCGCCTCCGCCGGCTGCGGGCCTGCCGGGCAACATTCCGCCGCCGCCCGCCGAGTTCACCGGCCGCCCCAAGGGCTTGCCCGGACCTTTCGGTCCGGACGGTCTCCCGGGCTTTGCGCACCTCGGCAGCGACGACGATGAGGACGAAGGCTGGGAGGACCCGGTGGAGGTCCTCGGCCTCGACGCCAACGATCCATCGCCGGCTCCCACGCCAGCGCCCAAGCCGACCGCCGATGGCGGCGAGTGGGGCGAGGGCGACGACTGGGAGGACCCCGAGGAGGTCCTGGGCCTCCCAGACCTTCCCGCAGAGGGAGAGGGGACCCCGGGCTCAGCCAAGGAAGTCGAGCGCGGGCCCGCGCCCGGCGGGGAAGGGGAGAGCGAGCCCTTCGCCAACCTCGGTGAGGACGAGGAAGACGAGGTCGAGGCCATCGTCGATCCCATCTTGCTCGGCCGCGAGCTCGCCAACGAGCTCGCGGTGGGTCTGGGCGCCCGGGTCCAGCTGATCACCCCCGTGGGTCGGCTGACCCCCGCCGGCCGCGTGCCCGGCATCCTCGCCAGCAAGGTCGGCGGCATCTTCCACTCGGGGATGTACGAGTACGACCGCAAGAACGTGTACACCCAGCTGCCCGTGGCCCAGGCCTTCCTGCGCACGGGCGACCGGATCACCGGCATCGAGGTCAAGCTCCACGACGTCGACGCCATCGACGGGGGCAAGGCCGCCGTCGAGGCGCTGCTGCGCGAGCAGGGCCGCTCGGCGCCCTACCTCGAGCGCACCGTGACCGCGCTGATCTCCCTGGTCGAGGATCCGCAGCAGCGCGAGGCGCTGCACGCCGAGCTGGGCATCGACGTCGACGCGGCCGACGGCCAGCTCATCGTCGAGAGCTGGAAGGAGCTCAACCGCAACCTCTTCTCGGCCATGTTCCTCGAGAAGATCGCCATGTTCGTGGCGCTGCTGTTCGTGGTCCTCGTCGCCAGCTTCGGCATCCTCGCCTCGAACCTGATGAGCGTGCTCGAGAAGTCCAAAGAGATCGCCATCATGAAGGCGATGGGCGCCCAGGATCAGCTGATCCGTCGGGTGTTCGTAGCCGAGGGGCTGGTGCTCGGGTTGCTCGGTGCCGTGGGCGGGATCACCGTGGGGCTGATCTTGTGTCTGGCCCTCGACACCTTCGGCTTCCCCTTCAACGAGAACGTCTACTACATCGAGCGTCTCCCGGTGGTCGTGAACCCCGTGGAGGTCGCCATCGTGGGCGTGGCTGCGCTGGCGATCGTGTGGCTGTCGAGCCTCTACCCGGCACGCGTGGCCTCGCGCATGCGCCCCGTCGACGGCTTGCGGCAGCAAGACAAGTGAGCCTGTAAGCCGCGCGAGTCCCGGCCGTAGATCGTGCTTGTTCGCGGCAGCATGGCGAGGCACGGCGTGAGCCCTTGGCGAGAATCCCCCTGGGGGAAAGCCTGGGCCTGGCTAGCCACGGCGCTAGTGCATTGAGGGTTCCCGCCGTTGACACGTCACGGGGCCAGTTCTAGGGTTTCGCGCCCGCTCATGCCCTCACCCGCCAATGACTCCGCGCCCGTGCTCGTCGACGTGCGCGACATGTGCAAGAGCTTCCGCCACGGCTCGCGCAAGCTCGACGTCCTCCGCGGGGTCAACCTGACCGTGCGCGCCGGGGAGATGGTGACCATCATCGGGGCCTCGGGCGCGGGCAAGTCGACGCTGCTGCACTGCCTGGGCACCCTCGACCTGCCGAGCTCGGGGGAGATTCTGTTCTATCCCAAGGGCGGCGGCGTGCCGACGGACATCACCCGGCTCTCGCCCCCAGACCTGGCCGACTTCCGCAACCGGAGCATCGGCTTCGTGTTCCAGTTCCACCACCTGCTGCCCGAGTTCTCGGCCATCGAGAACGCGATGATGCCCGCGCTCATCGCCCGCACGCCCAAGCGCGTCGCCCGGGAGAACGCCGAGGCCATGCTCGACGCCGTCGGCATGAGCCACCGCCTCAGCCACCGCCCCGGCGAGCTGTCCGGCGGCGAGCAGCAGCGCGTGGCCATCGCCCGCGCCCTGGCCATGCGCCCGCGCCTGCTCCTGGCCGACGAGCCCACGGGCAACCTCGACACCAAGACCTCCGCCGAGGTCCACGAGCTGCTGTTTCGGCTCAACGAAGAGCACGACCTGAGCATGCTGATCGTGACCCACAACATGGAGCTCGCCAACCAGATGCCTCGGGTCGTGCGCATGGCCGACGGGCGCATCCTCGACGCTGGCGAGTCGTCCTCCGCCGAGGACTCGGACCAAAGCCCGTGAAGGTGCCCGTGAACGAGCTGGTCAACGAGCCCCGTCCCGTCTCCTCCAGCGCCCGGCTGCTCGCAGTCATGGGCGCGTTGGCGCGCGCGGGCGTGTCCTGCCTCGGCGTGGTCCTCGCGCTGGTGGTGCTGCTGGGCTCGAGCCCGGCCCTCGCCGGCCTGCCCGGCCCCGGCTCCTTCCAGGGCTTCGCGCCGCCCAAGAGCGCCGAGCTCCCGGCCCCCGCGCTGCTCGAGCTGTCCTTGCAAGAGACCATCGACGGCGCGGTCTGGGGCCAGCCCATCGCCGAGGTCCGCTTCCGCGGCAACCGCCGGGTCGAGTCCGAGGCCATGCGCCTCGAGCTCGACAGCAACGTCGGCGAGCTCGTCGACGTCGAGACCCTGGCTCGGGACCTCAAGGCCCTGTGGAAGCTCGGCTACTTCGAGGACGTGCTCGTCGAGGGCGAGCTGACCGACGCCGGCGCGGTCCTGACCTTCGTGGTCAAGGAGCGCCCGACGATCCGCAAGATCATCGTCGAGGGCAATTCCAAGGTCAAACTCGACGACATCAACGAGGCCCTGAGCCTGACCACCAACGCGGTCCTCGATCTGGGCGCGGTCAAGGCCAACGTCGAGATGGTCCAGGCCGTCTATACGCAAAGCGGCTTCTTCCTCGCCGAGGTCGACTACGCCGTGCGCCCCGTCGACGACCAGCCCGGCAAGGTCGACGTGGTGTTCGTGATCAACGAGGCCGAGGAGGTCATCGTCCGCAGCATCACCTTCGTCGGCAACAACGCGTTGACCGACGACCAGCTGCGCAAGGTGATACTGACCCGGATCGGCGGTTACTTGACGGTGATCACCAAGAAGGCCGGCGGCGTGTTCAACCGCGAGGCCTTCGTCGCGGACTACGCCAACTTGCGCGCCTACTACGCGGACCAGGGCTACTTCGACGCCGACTTCGAGGACGTCGAGCTCGCCCTGAGCCCCGACCGCCGCTTCGTGCACCTGACCGTGGCGGTCACCGAGGGGCCCCAGTACCGCATCGGCGCCATCTCGGGCCGCGAGATGATCCGCGCCGGGGAGGACGTGCTGTTTCCGCCGGAGGTCATCGCCGAGTCCATCGACCCGGCCATCCAAGTCGGCGACGTCGCCGCGGCGGGCAAGCTCCAGCTGATCCAGCAGGACATCGAGCGGCGCTACAAGGACAAGGGCTACGCCTACGTCAACGTCGTCCCCAACTACCAGCAGGACCGGGACAAGCTGCTCTTTTACGTCGACTACCAGATCGACAAGGGCCCGCTGGTCTACATCGAGCGCGTCAACATCTTCGGCAACGACCGCACCGCGGACAAGGTCATCCGCCGCGAGATCGTGCTCCAAGAGGGCGACCTCTACTCCGAGAGCGGCAAGGAGGCGACGCAGCTGCGCGTGCTCCGGCTGGGCTACTTCGAGGACGTGCAGGTCTCGACCTCGCGGGGCTCGGCCGACGACCGCATCGTCGTCAACGTCGAGGTCACGGAGAAGCTGACCGGCACCTTCCAGATCGGCGCGGGCTTCTCGACCATCGAGAACTTCGTCCTCCAGGCCCAGATCCAGTACGACAACTTCCTGGGCCGGGGCACCACGGTCACCCTGGTCGCCCAGCTGTCGAGCCTGCGCCGGCTGTTCAACTTCAGCTACACCACGCGCTACTTCCTCGACAGCAACTGGTGGTTCATCTTCAACGTCTTCAACTCGCAGAACGTGTTCCCGAACTTCACGCGGGCGAGCACGGGCTTCGTATTGTCGTGGGGTTATCCGATCCCCAAGGTCCGGGGGCTCACGGCCTTCGTGGGCTACAACCTCGAGTACGTCCAGGTGCAGTTCGGGGCCGTGGGCGCGTTCGGAGGCATCTTCGCGCCGGGGGCCCAGACCGCCGTGCCGGACCAGGCGCTGATCAACAACCTGTTCATCAACGGCCTGACCTCGGCCGTGACCGCGCGCTTGGTCTACGACACCCGCGACAACGTGCTCTTCCCGACCAAGGGCATGTACCACCAGCTCTCGGGCAAGTTCGCCAGCCGCTACTTCGGCTCGCAAAACGAGTACAACCGCTACACCCTGGACACGCGCTTTTACGTCCCGGTGATCAAGACCGACCGGCCCTTTAGGGCGTGGGTGGTGTTCCGGACGAACTTCCAGGTCGGCTACATCCAGAGCCCGACGCGCCAGGGCGTGCCGGTGACCGAGCGCTACTTCCCGGGCGGCATCTACGGCGACGGCTCGCTGCGCGGCTATCGGCTTCGCTCGCTGGGCCCGCGCATCCTGGTCCAGAGCTCGCCCGATCCCTCGGCCTCGCTGGTGCCCTTCGTGGTCGGCGGCAACCTGCTCACGACCCTGAACATGGAGCTCGAGTTCATGCTCGTGCCGCCCGCCAACATCAAGGGCGTGCTGTTCGGCGACATCGGCAACGCCTTCAACACCGAGTCGCGCTTTTGCCAGGAGCCAAACCCGGAGCAGCTGCCCAAGGCCGATCCATGCACCAGCTTTGCGTTCAGGGATCTGCGCTACTCGCTGGGCTTCGGGTTCCGCTGGCAGTCGCCGATCGGCCCGCTGCGCTTCGAGTGGGGCTTCCCCCTCGATCGCCTGACGGGCACGAGCCTGCTCGGCAGCGAGGATCCGGTGGTGTTCGAGTTCAACGTCGGAACCGGGTTCTAGCTGGGTTCCAGCCTGCTTCTAGACCAAGCCGGCCCGCTCGACGAAAGAAAACCAGCGCTGGCGAGTTTGCTCTCGCCCCGGCTTGAATGGCGTTTGGTCCGCCCGCGTCCGACGACCGTCCGGCTTGCCCCGAGACCCCCACCCAGGTATGTCCCCTCCGATCATGCGCCGGAAACTTCGCTCCTCGCTCCTGGCCAGCGCGCTACTCGCCGCGGCGGCCCCGATGCTCGCGGTGAGCCTCGCCCCGGCGACCGCTCACGCGGCGGTCCCGGAGACCAAGCGCCTCGCCCTCGTCGATCTGCAGCGGGTGCTGCTCGAGACGAGCCAGGGCAAGAAGGCCAAGCGCGACCTCGAGAAGGCGGTGTCCAAGAGCTCCGCCAAGCTCGAGCGCAAGGCCCGAGAGCTGCAGCAAAAATACGAAGACCTCCAGGCCAAGGCCGCGATGCTGTCCGAGGACGAGCTGATGAAGCGGTCCCAGGAGCTCCAGCAGGCCGAGGCAGAGCTGCAGATGCTCTACCAGGCCGAGCAGGAGGACCTCATGAAGAAGGAGGGCCTGCTGATGGAGAAGATCTACAAGAACGCGTCGACCGTCGCCAAGCAGCTGGCCGACAAGGACGGCATCCAAGTCATCCTGGTCCGCTCGGAGCTGACCGTGCTCTACGCCAACCCCAAGCTCGACATCACCAACCGAGTGATCGTCGCCTACGACAAGAAGTTCAAATGAGCCGCTCCAGCACCGCCTCCGCTCGTGTCCGCCGCATCGGCGCCGTCTTGTTGCTGTCCACCCTGAGCTTCGCCGGTCCGGCGGTCGTCTCGGCCCCCGCGGCGCAGGCCTCGGTCCCCGAGATCGGCAAGGTCGCCGTCGTCGACATGCAGCGCATCCTCAACGAGACCAAGTCGGGCAAGAAGGCTCGCAAGGACCTCGAGACCAGCTCCGCGGCCAAGCAAAAGAAGCTCGACAAGCGCCGCCAGAAGCTCGAGGACGATCAGGCCAAGCTCGCCAAGATCACCGACGAGCAGCAGTTCTACAAGGCCCAGGAGGACCTCCAGCGCGCCTACATGGAGCTCCAGAGCATGTACATGACCCTCCAGCAGGAGCTGGCCGAGCAAGAGGCCCTGACCCTGGAGAAGATGTACAAGAACTGCCAGAGCCTGGCGAAGGACCTCGCCAAGGACGAGGGCCTCGACCTCGTGCTGATCCGCGATCAGACCACGGTGCTCTACGTCGCCAGCGGCGTGGACCTCACCGGCGAGATGATCAAGCGCTACGACAAGAAGTACCCCAAGTGAGCGGGGCCTGAGCTGGCCGCTCGAGGGCGGCTGGCCATGGAGGCGCGCGAGCGGCTATGATCCCTCGCCAGCGCCGATGAAGCTCGACGTCACGAAGATTCAGCAGATGCTCCCGCATCGTTACCCCTTCCTGTTCGTGGATGGGGTGATGGATTGGGAGGTCAACAAGTCCATCCACGCCCGCAAGCTCGTGTCGATGAGCGACCCGATCTTGCAGGGGCACTTCCCCGGCAACCCGATCCTGCCCGGGGTGGTGCAGGTCGAGGCCATGGCCCAGGCCGCGGTGCTCCTGGCCCAGCTCTCGGACGCCTTCGATCCCAAGACGCAGCTGTGCCTGTTCATGGGCATCCAAAAGTCGAAGTTCCGCGCGCCGGTCATCCCCGGAAACGTCCTCGACATCCACGTCGAGTCGCTGCGCCTGGGCAAGATCGGCAAGTTCAAGGGCAAGATCCTGTGCGAGGGGGCGGTCCGCTCCGAGGCCGAGTTCACGGCCATCATCCAGCCCTTGCCCACGGACGAGCCCGAGCCATCGGCTGACTCGGTCGAAGGGGAGGGCTGAGGTGAAGACGCGCTCGGCCCTGGCGCTCGTCGTCGTGCTCGCGCTGGCGGAGCTGGGCTGCGGTGGCCAGGCGCGCGCGCTGGTGCGCTCGACGGGCGATCTGGGCACGGCGGTGCGCCGCGGCGATCGTGAGGCCGTCGACGAGGGGGTGCTCCCGGCGATGCGCTCGCGGGTGGACTACGAGGTCCTGCTCGAGGAGGAGTCCGACTGGGGCGAGCGCCTGGGCAAGCCCACGGGGGCGCGGCCCGAGGGCGTCATCTACCTGAGCCGAGACGAGGCGGTCGACGTCGTGTGGACCGACGAGGGCTGGCGCTTCGCCAGCGATCCGACCGTCTACTTCGGCCAGTCGACGCCGCGCGAGGCTCTGCGCAGCCTGGTCCGAGCGAGCCGAGAGGAGCGCTGGGACGTCATGCTCAACCTGGCGCCGCGGCGCTATCGGATGGGTCTGTCGGCCGAGGATCTGCGCGTGGCGTGGACCGAGGGTCCGCAAGCCGAGGCGCTGCAGGAGTCCAGGGACCACCTGGCTGATCGACTAGCCGGTACGATCCGGGCGGATGCTCACCAGGCGCTGCTCGACCTCGGGGATGGGGACTACGCCCGCCTCGAGCGTGAAAAGGACCGGTGGGTCGTCGTCGACTTCTGAGTCACCCCATTCGAAATGGTAGTTATGGTGTGCGGTCACTGATGCACTTTTGGTACGACGGCTTCGTCTGGTCCGTGCGCAAGAAGCAGGTCTGAGCGCTGCTTTGCCCCCGCAGCCGCCTCGAACCGGGGGCGCTTCGTCGCTATCCGCTCCTCCGCTTTGGCTTGGGTTCACAGGGCCTGAACCGACGAAGCCCGCCGCGACCAGGGG
>NZ_ABCS01000152.1 GCF_000170895.1 Plesiocystis pacifica SIR-1
GGGGGATCCGACCCCCTTGACCCGTGCCCGCTCTCCATCGGAGACGACCCTCCCCGCAAAACCCAGCCAAGACCCCCTCAACCACCAGTCAGCCATAGCTCGAGATGACCATCGACGAGCATGGCCAGGTCAGGCGCCTGATCCCCATCGATGTCGTGAGCACCCAAGACCTCCCCATCGAGCCCCTCGAGGATCTCCGTCGACAGCGCCCCAAAGCCCACCTCGGGGACTAGCAGCCCGGGCACGTCGAGCCCGTCGTGGTGGTTCTGAAGCACCCAAGCCATGTTCGCAGGCCCGAGCTCGAGGCGCGCCAGGGTCGCGCCGAACAGATACTCGGCGTAGTCGTGGGCCACGAAGCTCGGCTCGGCGAAGGTCCCCGCGCCGAGGTTCTCCGCCGTGAACAGCCCGCCCTTGCCCGCGGCCACGAGGTCGAGGTCCGCGTCGCCGTCGAGGTCGACGAGCTCGATGTCCCCGCCCTCGACCACGCCGCTGGCCATGCCCGCGAGGGTCTGGGTGACCGTGAACGCCCCGTCGACGTGGCGGTAGACCATCGCGGGGAGCACCCCGGGGATCTGGTTGCAGCTCCCCGTCCCGACCACGTCGTCGCGGCCGTCGCCGTCGAGGTCGGCCACGGCCGTCGCCGAGAAGTAGCACGCCGGCGAGGGCACGTTGGCCTCGACCTCGAAGACCACGAGGTTGTTGTGGACGAGGTGGCCGCCCTGGCCGTGGCCCTGGGGGATGAACAGGTCGGTGAGCTCGTCGCCGTTGGCGTCGAGGGCGACGCTGCCGAAGCCGTGGAAGCCGTCGATCGGGAACTCGAGGCCGTCAAACAGCGCCCCGCTGCCGTCGTTGATCAAGATCTGCCCGTCGCCGACCGAAGAGAACACGATCAGGTCCGCGGCCTCGCTGCCGAGGAAGCGGCCGGTGACCATGGAATCGACCGCGGTCGCCAAGGCGAGCTGATGGTGGAGCTCGAAGGCGCCCGCGCCGTCCCCCAGCCAGACCGAGCCGGTCCCAAACTGCACGGCGAAGACGTCGAGGTCCCCGTCGCCGTCGAGATCGGCGAAGTCCAGCCACTGCGCCTCGAGATCGAGGACGCGGTGGGTGAAGCCCCATGGCCCCAGCCCTCCTTCGGGCTCGCCGGTCTCGGTGGTCCCGCTCTCGGTCTCGCTCTCGGTCTCGCTCTCAGTCGTCTCCGCCTCGTCTCCGCGCTCGGTCTCGTCGAGATCCCCAGCTCCGAGATCGGCGGGGTCGAGGACGACGCAAGCTCCGAGAGCCAGGGCGAGGGTGAGGCAAGAGGTCAGGGTCCGCGCGTGATCGTGCATGGTCCGTGGTTGTCCAGCTCGCCGAGGTCTCGTTGCCGCTTCGTTCACCAGCACGCGTGTTCGAGGCGCGGGAGCATGGGCGAGCTGGGCTCGGCCTCGGCGAGGGCGCGCAGCCGGGCCTCGGCCTCGTCCCCGCGCTCGAGGGCACACAGCGCAGCGACCTCCGTGGCCACGCGCTGGCCTCGGAACGCGGCCTGACCCGCGGGCAACTTGGCGAGGATCTCGAGGGCCATGTGCGGGTCATCGGCCACGAGCGCAGCCCGAGCCTCACGGATCTGCGCGAAGGCGTCCTCCTCTCGCCCGTCGTCGGCCTTGGCCGAGGCTGAAGTCGCGCTCGGTCGCTCGCGCGGGTTCGATGGCGCCGATGGCTGAGTCTGCGCCCGCGCCACGGGAACAAAGACCGCGCTGGGACCCGGGCGCTCGGGTGGTGGCGACAGCGAAGACGCGTCCACCGGAGCGAGCGCTCCCCCTTCAACCTGCGTACGCACGCGCGGC
Organism: Plesiocystis pacifica SIR-1; assembly: GCF_000170895.1. GTDB lineage: Bacteria > Myxococcota_A > Polyangia > Nannocystales > Nannocystaceae > Plesiocystis > Plesiocystis pacifica. Next base: position 1,821 of record NZ_ABCS01000152.1, read on the forward strand.
TCGGCGAGTCGCTCGGGCTCGGGCTCGGGCTCGCCCACGCCCAAGGCCCAGACCACCCCCGCGACGCTCGCCAGCCCAACGACCGCTCCCGCGAGCTGAAGGACCACCGGCTTGGCCAAAGCTCCACCCGCGAGGCCTCCCCCTCGAGCTGCCTCGAGCTCCGGCGCGAGCACCACCAACAAGCCCGCCCGCGTCCGCTCTCGCTGCTCCCGCGGCGCCTTGGCCAGGGGCGCCGCCAACTCGCGGGCCCGCTCGCGCACCGCCGCGCGCGAACGCGGGAGCTCGAAGTGGGCACAAAACTGCTTTCGAGCAGCTCGCAGCCGAGTGCTCACGGTGTTCACATTGACCCCGAGGGCCTCACCGATCTCACCGGCGGTCATGCCCTCAATCTCGGTCAATACGAAGATCGCCCGCTTGTTCGGCCCGAGCTCGGCCAGGAACTCGTCGAGCAAGCTGCGCGCGAGCAGCTGCTCCTCCTCCCCGCGCGGGCCAACCGGCCAGCGCTCGGCGTCGGCCAGGGCGGCCCGCCGTCGGCTCCGACGTCGCTCGCCTCGGTGATGGTTGCGGGCGACGTTGCGCAAGATGCCGAACAGCCAGGTCGTCGGTGAGGCGCGGCCGTCGTAGACCGCGAACCGGCGGTAGGCGACGGTGAAGGTCTCCTGAACCAGATCCTCGACGTCGCTGTCGTTGGCCCCGGGCAGCATCAGCCGGGCGTTGCGCCACACGAAGGTGTAGTGGCTGCGATAAAAGCGCTCGAACTCGCCGCCGAGGCTCGCGGCGCGGCGTCGGAGCGAGGACCACCGGGGTCCCCCGAGGGTCGAAGGTTCACGTGCTCGAGGAAGGTTCACGGTCGGCGCCTTGGGGCCATCTGCAGTGGTTGTCCAGACCCGCTGCGTTTCGTTGGGTCCGCGATCAAAACATGCGCAGCTCGAGGCCGAGGCGCGCACGACCCGCAGCTACCGGTACCACATAGCTCGCAGAGGGGTCCTGCAGGCGAAATTCGGGGCGCAGGAGGTTCGCGCCCGCGCCCGCGTCCAGGGTCAGGGCGAGCCGGGGATGGAGCGCGACGGCCAGCCCGAGCTCGGCCGCCGACCACAGCCACGGCTGGGTCCCCAGCAGCGGATCGCGGACCCCGACCCCCGTCCCGCGCATCTGACCTGCCCCCAGCGCGAGGCAGGCTCGAAGGTCGACGCGGCCCCAGCGGGGGACCAGGCACGGGCGCACCCGCAGGTCCCAGGCCAGGAGGTCGCCGCCGCGCTCGGCCGCCGCGGCCTCGGGATCTCGAAAACGACCCGCGAGCGTCGCTCCCCCCGCGAGCGTCAAGTCGAGGCCCAGCCGCGCTCCAGGCCTGCGCGCGGCCACGCCGAGGCCACCGTGGACCGTGGGCGCAAGCTCGGGGAAGACCCCCACGGCCAGGCCGCCCTCGGCGATGACCAGCAGTTGCAGCGCTGGGGGAGTCCTGGCCTCCTCCTCGCTCGCGACTCGGGCGGGCTCAGGTGCGGGTGCGGGCGCTTCGATGGCGTCGGCCCGAGGCGCTGGGGAAGCCACCGGGGCCGCGGGCTCCTCCCGGACCACTGATCGGGTCCGCGGGCGCTGGATCGGCACGGGAGCGAGGGCTTCGACGGGAGCCCTGGGGGGCTCCACGGGCAGGGCCCCGGCGAGGGGATCGATGGTGATCGCAACCAACGCGGCGGCGGTCTCCGCCAGCTCCGCGCAGTCGTGGGAGCGCAGCTGATGACGCTCCTCCCAATCGCCGACCCGCGCGCGCAGCTCGAGCTCGAACACCCCCCCGCGCGGGACGACGTGGGCGACAAAGGCGAACTCGCCAGCGAAGTCGGAGCGCCGCAAGTACGCGCCGACCCGCTCGCGGACCCACTCGGCGCTCGGACACTCGAGCGAGGCCTCCCAAGCGAGCTCGAGTCCGACCGGCGCCGGGGCTTCGGCGTCGGGGAGGCCCCCGCCGGCGAAGAGCGTGGCACCCAGGGCGAGGCTGCCGAGCAGGGGCACGCAGGGGTTGTAGCGCTCAACCCCTCCCGGCGCAGCTCCCGAGGCCCGAGAGCCGGCGACCCCCGAGCTCGACCGCCGCCGCTGGGTGCCGGAGCTTCGCGTCCGTGTGCCATCAAAAACCGGCTCGCCGGCCCTCGACTACCCTCATTCATGACAGTCAGCGACCCAAAAAATGTACACATTTAATCCGACGGATTCCGGGCGCGCGGCGATGGCGGGGGTACCATGAAACACAACGCGATTCGTCTCCTCTCCGTCCTCACCCTCGGCCTGGCTAGCGCGACCTCGATGGTCGCCTGCGACGCCGAGGAGGGCGAAGACTACGAAATGCTTCAGCTCGACGAAGACGAGGAGGAGCAGGCCTTCCGCGCCGGAAATTACTATGTTCCGGTCGGCACCCACGACGCCGCCAACTGCAACAACATCGCCGGCTGGGTCAAGGACGGGGACACCACCGCCGCGACCTGGGTGTCGATCCATCGCGACGCCCCCTACCCCAACGGCACCGAGGTCGCCGTGGTCAAGGCCGACAAGTACCGCGCCGATCTGCCCTGGGCCGACAAGAACCACGGCTTCAACATCAGCACGCCCAATTCCCTCAAGAACGGCCAGCACGTGACCCTCTACGTCCACGGCATCAACGTCGACGCCAACGGCAACTGGGACGTCAACGCCCTGAGCCCGCTGCTCAACAACACCGGCAAGACCATCTGCTGCGGCCAGGGCTGCTTCGACGGGCCCGGCGACGGGGGCGACTTCATTCCCCCGATGTGAGGCGCTTCGCAACGCTCGACCACTTCGGCGCGCTTGCCCGCCGGCCCTGATCCTTCGCGCTCGCGGGCCTGCGGTGCAAGCCGCCGCCACCACCTCATCAGGCTGCCGCGTCGATCCAACGCCTGGCGCAGGCCTCGTAGTGCGCGAGCAGGTCGCTCAGCTCGGGCCGGAGCGTCGCGGCGAAGAAGCCCTGCTCCGCCGCCAGACGAGCCTCGGACCCCGCGGCGGGGTCGATGCCGTGGACCCGGTACGCCGCCCCGCACTGCGCGACGGTCGAGGCCCAGGACTGCCCGCGCTTGCCTGGTCGGAACAGCTCGAGCAGCACGCAGCGCTCGGCCACCGCGAGGATCACCGCCACCCAGCGCGGGTCCTCGGGCCCGATCCCACCCAAGCGATCGAGCAGCGCGACCTGGCCCCGCTCCGAAGCGAGCTGCCAGGGGTCGACGAGCAGGGCGAGCGCCGCGAGCAGCTCTGGGCTGACGAAGGGGCGCACCTCCTCGACACTCAGCGCGTTGCAGCGGGTCACGAACAGCAGGTTGACCAGGTCGACCAGGTGCTCGCCGAAGGGCCTCAAAAAGCGCAAGTGCCACGCGACGCGGGGGACGGTCAGGCCTCGATCCGCGTGCGCGTCGAGCAGCGCCGCGAAGGCCACGCGCAGCCCGACCTCGGGGCGCAGGCGCTCGGGCGCGAACAGGCTCGCCATGGCCGGCGTGTAGGCGCGGATCCTTCGCAGCGCCGCGAGCTCGAGGGTCTCGACGCCCCACGCCGCCGCGAGCAAGGGCGCCCTCGAGCCCACGTGATGACGCGGCGCCAGCCCTGGCCACGCGTGGCAGCACATCGGCTCGAGCTCGAAGGGGTGCGCCTCCATGAAGCCGATCTCCACGCTGCGCTGGTCCTCGCCGCTCGCCGCTGTGCCCGGGAAGTCGACGACGGGGTGGAGCTCGAGCCCGGTGAGCTCGTCGAGGTCCGCGCAGACCCGCTCGGCCCGCCTTCGCGCCAGCGCCTGGGCGCGCTCGCTGCCCACGGCTCGCCCGCCCGAGGCCGCGCGCCCGCAGACCCGCACGTTCCAGCGCGGCCGGCTGTCCGCGAAGGGCTCGAGCAAGGCGCGGAGCTCATCGAGGGCCCGCCGATGCAGGGGCTGCAGCGCGTCGCTGTCGCGGTCAAAGCCGGTGAGCTCGAGCTTGGGCTGCGCCGTGCCCATGCCGGATCCCCGTACGCCCGGGCGCGCGGGCTCGAGCTTCCGCTCGGGCGCCTGCGCGAGCTCGGCCTCACGCTCGACCAGGGGCAGCCCGAGGAGCTCGGCGGGCGACAGCACGCGCGCGCCCTCGGGACGCGACGTACGCGGGCAGCCCGTGGGCAGGGCGACCAGGGGATCGTCGGCCAGCAGCTCGGCCTCGTGGCCGTCCGAGGCTGCGACCTTCAGGATCGTCCGCAGCGCAAATTGCTCCTGGGACCTCGCCTCGACGGCCTCGAACACCGCGGGGGAGAAGGGCTCGGTGTGGACCACGAGCCGCCCCCCCGCCGGAACCCGAAACAGGTTGGTCCCGAGCGCGAAGCGAGCCCGGGCGACGGCCACCAGCGCGTCGAGTTTGGGCCGAATCCCCCCGAGGAGCGACCAGCCCTCGTCGGAGATCGCACCGCCGACGTGCGCGACGACCTGGCGCTCGGCCTCGCCAAAGCCGCCCACCTTTGCGAGCCCGAAGTCGACGCCGAGCGGTCCGCCGCAGCGGTTGACGATCTCGATGGCCAGGCTGAGCTCGCCCCCGCGCGCGTGGAGCGTCGGCGCGATGGTCAGGGACGCGAGCTTGGTCTGATGGGTCCAGCCCAGCTCCCTGCTCGACGCCGAGGTGATGATGCCCATGGAGGGCGCTCAGCATAGCGCGCTAACGGCAGGCCGCGGCCACGTCGTCCCAGCTGGGCATCGAGAGGTTGACGCGCTCCCACAGCAGCGGATGGCAGTCGTACCAAAAGTGCGAGTTGTGGTAGCGCAGCATCATGTGGCTCTGGAGCAGGGCGTCCATGCGCTCGCGGTTGTGCTCGTCGAGCAGGAACTGCCGGTTCGCGTGCACGTGCTTGAGCTGGACCTCGTCGCGGCTCTCGAGGCCCTCGAGATAGGTCTGGCGCACCTGCACGATCGCCTGGTCGGCGATGGCCCGGGAGATGCGCTGACCCTTGCCCACGCGGTAGATGCAGTCGATGACCAGGCGCAGCAGGTCGCGCATGTAGCCGCCGCTGTGCACGGCCAACCACGCGGCGATGGCCGGATCCTCGAAGTGCTCGGCGGGCACGCGCTTGAACAGCGCGTCTCGCATGGCGCACACCCCCGCGACGTTCATGCGCGGGCGCCCCTCTTCGTCCTCCTCGCGCTCGAACACCCGGACCATGGGCAAGAACAGCAGCTCGTGGCCAAACTGCTGGCCCAGCTGGGCCGCCGCCCGGACCATGAAGGAGGGCACGGTGTAGATGACGTGGACCGACGGGCGCAGCTCTCGACCGTGGGTCAAGAAGGCGCCGAACCAGTGGTTGCGGTACTTCTCGCGCTCCTCCGGGCCGGAGAGATCGCCGGTCGCCCGCTTCTCGAAGCCGTCGAGGATGATGACCAGGGGCTCGCCGGCCTCGTCGGCCTCGTCGGCGGCCTTCTCGAGCAGGGCGAAGACCCGCTCGCGCAGGTCCTGGAGCGAGGCCAGGTGCCGGGCGGCGCGCTGGAACAGGGTGCTGTTCGTCGTCAGCCCAGCCTTGACGTCCACGGGGCCTGCCCCGGCGCCGAAGCCCTCGAGCTTCACGTCGCTGACCAGCAGCTCCTTGACCTGGCGGGCGTACTCCCCGAGCCAGCCGCCCGCGTCCTCGGGCTTGCCGTCGGGGTACAGGGCCAGGACCAGGGCCAGGAGGATGTCCTGGTGGGTGATGGGCTCGTCGTCGCGGATCCACGCGCCCGCGTCCGCCAGCACCACCCGGTAGTCGAGGCCGACGAGCTCTTGCTCGAGCTGCGAGAGCTCGGTGCTCTTGCCGCTGCCCGGGAGGCCCGTGACCAGCTGCGTCGTCGGCTCCGAGGCCAGATCGATGACCTCCGCCGCCCGCGTCCGCCAGGGCTGCCCGCGGAGCTCCCCGGCGTCGAAGTCGTAGTGCCGGGGGTCGTGGGGCGGGATCGGCTCGTCGGGCTTGCACTGCCGCAGCAGGTGCTTTTTGGTCTTGCGATCCATCGGGCAGCACACCCTAGCAGGGCCCCGAACCCCGGGAAAGTTCGGGGCACTTTGAGCCACGGCCGAGCGGGCGGGTCTCAGCCGCGTCGGCGCAGCTCTTGGCGCAGCCAGTCGAGCTCCGCCCCGAGCGCAGCCCAGTCCGCCTCCGCACGCGCGGCTTCCGAGCTCGCCAGGGCCTGCATGCGCTCGTCGAGCACGTCCATGGCCGCGCGCAATTTTTCGTCCGTGGGCCGGGGTCGCCCGGGCAGCAGCCGCACCGCCTGGGCGAGCACCATCCGGCCGTGCTCGAGCGCCTCGGGGCTCCAGGGGCCCTCTGGAATCCACACCGCGTCCGCCAGCCACATCCACGCTTCGTCGCGCTCTGGGCTCAACTCCGACACGCTTGCGAGCAGCTCCCGGGCCTCGTCGAAGCGACCCCCGGCCCGCCCCCGCGCGACGAGGCCGGCGAGCCCGACGAGTACGAAGTGAGTGCCCACGCCGAGGACCACGGCACCGACTGGCGCGAGCGGCCCCCACAGCTCGAAGCCGGCCCAGGCGATCGCCGCCAGGGACACGGCCCACGCGGGAAAGGCTGGCACGAAGCGCACCGGGACCCCGGCGACCTCGCTCACGGCCAACATCCCGAAGGCGAGGCAGGAGCCGTAGAGCAGCGCCTCGGTGCCCTCGGGCACGCCCAGGAGCTGCGTCACGACCAGCTCGCCGAAGAACTGGGTCAGGATCAGGGCGAGCAGCGCGGTCTTGACCGAGCGGCTGAGCCAGCGCGTGCGCTCGCCTGGGGCGTCATCGACCACCGCCCGACGCTAGCAGACCTGAGCGCGGGCGCCCAGTCCTCGGCCAGCTCTCGGCCAGCCCTCGACCCCGAGCACCGCGCCGACCCGGCTCTCCAAGCGGCGCGCGCTCATCACCCCCTCATCATCCAGGTCGAAAAACTCATCCACTTCGTCATCAATGCACATCGATTTACCTCCATGAAAACATGACACCGTAAACGCGTAGTCAAGCGGGCATATACCGACAGTCGTCATGACCTGACGATCGGCACGTCCTGCTATTCCCGCGACTGTGACATTCCGCAGGCGAGTTCGTCCATCGCGCAGGGGCGGCGCCCAGGCCCACGAAACGAGCACTTGCCCCTGAGCGCCGCAGTCAATCCGGGCGACTTCGAACATTGCCCCCCGCGATTGCCTTGTCATAACTGCGCTCATGAAAAATCAACATACGAACATTCGCCTCGAGCACTTGGTGATGGTTTTCGGCTGTGCAGTGATTGGCTTTGCCTGCGACTCCGGGGAGCCCGAGGGCGCGGACCCCCACGCTCAAGCCATGGGCTCGGCCTTCGCCCTCAACACCCTCCTCGGCGACGGCTTCGAGGGCGAGTCGCTGCGCGACGGATTCGTCTTGCCCGAGCTCCCCGACGCGGGAACCCAGCCCTGGGAGCCCGCGAACGGCTACTTCGAGCGTAATTTCGACGATCCCAAGGACCAGGTCTTCTACGACGACTGCCCCGCGGGGCCGGCCGACGGACCGCTCGAGTTCGTCGACGAGATCGAGGTCACCCCCGCGGACCAGAGCCTGACCTGGTACAACGTGCTGACCTTCATCCCCGAGGGGGTGACGGTGCTCGATGGCCAGGGCGAGGTTCGCGAACTCGGCGACCGCGAGGCCCTCGAGAGCTGCGAGTACAGCTCCTCTCATGCCCACTGCGAGCGCTCGGGTGTCCAGTTTGACTTCGCCGCCCTGCCCTTCCTGCCGGGCATCGACGCCCGCCTCGTCGGCAGCAGCGAGCTGCACATGTTCTGGGACTACGGCCAGCAGGGCTTCTACGTCATCCGCAAGGGCAGCTCGGCCTGCGAGGGGGCCGACTGCGGGCATCCCTTCGTCGCCAACTTCCCGGCCACGCCGCCCCCGGAGGGCTGCGAGTCCATGGGCGGCCAGGTCTACCAGCGCCTGACCAGCCCCTGAGCCAAGCTGTCGGTCGCCGCCCTGCCGCTGCGGGCGGCGGCCGTCCTGCCACCGCGGGCGCCCTACATGTTGCGGCGGTACTCGCCGCCGACCTCGAAGAGCTTGTGGGTGATCTCGCCCAGCGAGCACACCCGGGCCACGTCCATGAGGCACTCGAAGATGTTCCCGCCGGCCAGCGCGACCTCCTCGAGGCGCGCGAGGGCCTGGGCCCGCTCGCCCGCGTGCTTGGCCTGGTAGGCCCGCAGCCGCTCGATCTGGGCATTCTTTTCGTCCCCGCTCGCGCGCGTGAGCTCGACGGCGTCGGCCTCTTCGTTGGCGTTCATGTTGGGGTTTTGGAAGGTGTTGACGCCGACGATGGGCAGCTCGCCGGTGTGCTTGAGGCGCTCGTACTTGAGGCTCTCGTCCTGGATCTTGCCGCGCTGGTACTGGCGCTCCATGGCCCCGAGCACGCCGCCGCGCTCGTCGATGCGCAAGAACTCCTCGAGCACCGCCTCCTCGACCAGCTCGGTCAGCTCCTCGACGATGTAGCTGCCCTGGAGCTGGTTCTCGTTCTTGGCCAGGCCCTGCTCCTTGGTGATGATCATCTGGATGGCCATGGCCCGGCGCACGCTCTCCTCCGTGGGCGTGGTGATGGCCTCGTCGTAGGCGTTGGTGTGCAGGCTGTTGCAGTTGTCGTAGTAAGCGAACAGGGCCTGCAAGGTCGTGCGGATGTCGTTGAAGTCGATCTCCATCGCGTGCAGCGAGCGGCCGCTGGTCTGGATGTGATACTTGAACTTCTGGCTGCGCTCGTTGGCCCCGTAGAGATCACGCATGGCCACGGCCCAGATCCGCCGGGCGACCCGGCCGATGACCGTGTACTCGGCGTCGAGTCCGTTGGAGAAGAAGAAGCTCAGGTTGCGGGCGAAGTCGTCGACCTTCATCCCCCGCGAGCGGTAGTACTCGACGTAGGTGAAGCCGTTGGCCAGGGTGAAGGCGAGCTGGGAGATGGGGTTCGCCCCGGCCTCGGCGATGTGATAGCCGCTGATGCTGACCGAGTAGTAGTTCCGGACCCGCTTTTGGATGAAGTACTCCTGGATGTCGCCCATCATCCGCAGGGCGAACTCGATGGAGAAGATGCAGGTGTTCTGGCCCTGGTCCTCCTTGAGGATGTCGGCCTGGACCGTGCCGCGGACCTGGGACAGGGCCAGGTCGCGCAGCTGGTCGCGCTCGTCGGGGTTGGGCTCCCGGCCCTCGCGCTCGGTGAAGGCCTCGACCTGCTGGTCGAAGGCCGCGTTCATGTAAAAGGCCAGGACGATGGGCGCGGGCCCGTTGATGGTCATCGACACCGAGGTCGAGGGCGCGCTCAGGTCAAAGCCCGCGTAGAGGTCCCGGGCGTCCTGCAGCGTGCACACCGACACGCCGCTCTCGCCGATCTTGCCCCACACGTCGGGGCGCTCCCCGGGGTCCCAGCCGTAGAGGGTCACGCTGTCGAAGGCCGTCGACAGGCGCTTGGCGGCCTCGCCCTCGGACAGGTACTTGAAGCGCTCGTTGGTCCGCGCGGGACCCCCCTCGCCGGCGAACATGCGCTTGGGGTCCTCGCCCTCGCGCTTGAAGGGGAACACGCCGCCGGTGAAGGGGAAGTGGCCGGGCGGGCCCTCGAGCAGCATGTAGCGCAGCGCGGCCCCGGGCTCGTCGTCGGCGGGCAGGCAGACCTTGGGGATGCGCGAGTCCGAGAGGGTGGTGAAGTGGGTCGGGTAGCGGACCTCGCGGTTGCGGATCTGGATGACGTACTCGTCGGCGGCGTACTGCTCGCGCAGCTTGGGCAGGAGCTCGAGGGCCCGGCGGGCGTCGCCGTCGAGGCGGACCTCGGTGGCCTCGATCTGCGCGTCGAACCAGGCCATGGTCGACTCGACCCCCGCCCCGCCGAGGCCGCCGTCTTCGCTAGCGGCGAGGGCCTTGGTCGCGCGCAGGTGGCCGAGGGTGCGGGCGACCTCGATCTGCTGGCGCACCCGGGCCTTGTAGGCGCGCACGCTGTGCACGACCTCGGCGAGGTAGTGGACGCGCTCGGGCGGGATGATGTCGCGGGTGTCGCTGGCGAGGGCGCGCTGGGCCTCGGGGACGGCGCAGGTCCAGTCCGGCCCCGAGATCTCCGAGAGCCTGGCGCACAGCGCCGCGTACAGGCCGTTCACGCCGCTGTCGTTGAAGCGACTCGCGACCGTGCCAAACACCGGGAGCTCGTGGTCCTCGACGCCGTGGAACAAGTTGCGGTTGCGCCGGACCTGCTTGCGGACGTCGCGGAAGGCGTCCTTGCTGCCCTTGCGCTCGTACTTGTTGATGGCCACGAAGTCGGCGACGTCGAGCATCTCGATCTTCTCGAGCTGGCTCTGGGCGCCGTACTCCGCCGTCATCACGTAGAGGCAAAGATCCGCGATGGCGTCGATGGCCGCGTCGCCTTGACCAATGCCCGAGGTCTCGACCAAGACCAGCTCGTAACCGGCCAGCTTGCACAGGCGCACGGCGTCGAGGGTCGCGGCCGCGACCTCGGCCCCCGACGAGCGCGTGGCCATGCTGCGCATGTACACGTTGGGGTGGCGGACGGAGTTCATGCGGATGCGGTCCCCGAGCAGGGCCCCGCCGGTCCGCCGCCGGCTCGGGTCCACGGAGATCACCGCGATCTTGCGGCTCGGGTTCTCGCGGGCGAAGCGAGCCACGAGCTCGTCGGTCAGCGAGCTCTTGCCCGCACCGCCCGTTCCCGTGAGCCCCAATACCGGGACTTCAGGCAAGCTCGCGTCGGCCATGGCCGCGAGCAGATCCCGGGCCTGCTCGCCTCCGTTCTCGAGCACGGTGATCAGCCGCGCCAGGCTGACGGTCCGCGCCGAGGCCCCCTCGACCCCCTCGACACTCTGGGGCGCGAGCAGCTTGGCGAACTCGGCCCGCGCGTTTGCGGGCGCCGTCGAGAAGTTGGCCCCCTGCATGATCATGGCGATCATCCCGTCGAGGCCGTGGGTGCGTCCGTCCTCCGGCGAGAAGATCCGGTTGATCCCGTAGCGGTGCAGCTCGTCGATCTCTCGGGGCACGATAACGCCCCCCCCGCCGCCCCAGATCGTGATGTGCGGGGCGCCCTTCTCCCGCAGCAGGTCGTACATGTACTTGAAGAACTCCATGTGCCCGCCCTGGTAGGAGCTGACGGCGATGGCCTGGGCGTCCTCTTGGATCGCCGCGTCGACGACCTCGGCGGCGCCGCGGTTGTGGCCCAGGTGGATCACCTCCGCCCCTTGGGCCTGGAGAATCCTCCGCATCACGTTGATCGCGGCGTCGTGACCGTCAAACAGGGCAGCCGCGGTCACCACCCTGATCTTCTGGGCGGCGTTTTCGGGCAGGGAGTTCGAACTCGACGGGGCAAGGTCGGCAGCAGCGTTCGACATGATCGCCCGGAAGGTACGCCCAGCCACCGCCAACGTCAGCTGCGCGAGAGAATTCACAGCACGAGCGCGAGCTGTCACGCACATCCGCGCACCTTCCGCTCAAAAAAACGGGCCTCTAACTCGGTCCGGGCTAAACTCCCGACGGCATTCATGGAACACTGGGGCGAGCGCTGACTGGCGCCGCGAACTCAACCGCACACCCTGCGATTTTCCCGAGTGCTCCAGAACCCGCACAACCCGAGCCAACCATGGCGAACGCACCCAAAGGCAGCCGATCCAAGCCAGGACGCGAAGCGTCCTCGAGCTTGAGCATGGAGATGGTCGTGGACGACGACGTCGGACGCACCATCGCGGGGCGCTACGAGGTCACCCGCGTCATCGGCGAGGGCGGCATGGGCGTGGTCTACGAGGCCTACGACACCAAGGTCGATCGCGACGTGGCCATCAAGGTGGTCCGCAGCGAGTGCCTCTCGGACCGCAAGTTCCTCACCCGCTTCCGGCGCGAGATGGAAGTCACCACGCGCCTGCGCCACCCCTCGACCATCCGCGTGTTCGAGCACGGCGAGTCCAACGACGGCCGGCCCTACATGGTGATGGAGCTGCTGACCGGCGAGAGCCTCGCCGATCGCCTCGAGCGCGGCCGCATCCCCGAGATCGAGGCGCTCCAGCACGCCCGGCAGATCGCCGAGAGCCTGTCCGAGGCCCACGAGAACGGCATCTTCCACCGCGACCTCAAGCCCGACAACATCTTCATCGAGAGCGTCGGCGTGTCGACGGTCGTCAAGGTCCTCGACTTCGGCATCGCCGGAGGCCTCGACGCCACCCGCCTCACCAAGGCCGGCGAGGTGTTCGGCACGCCCCAGTACATGTCGCCCGAGCAGTGCAACGGCGCCCCGCTGGACCACCGCACGGACATCTACTCCCTCGGCTGCATCCTCTACGAGATGCTCGAGGGTCGCCCGCCCTTCTCGGCCGAGTCGCCCATGGCGACGATGCTCAAGCACGTCAAGGCCAAGGTCCCGCCGCCCCGGCACTGCTGCCGCGAGACCGCCAAGGTCCTGTCCATGGCGCTGCGCAAGGATCGCAACAAGCGAATCCAAGACTGCGGTCGCTTCGCGGAGCTCCTCGGCCAGTGCATCGGCGCCGCCCGGGCCCGCGCCGAGGGCCGCCAGCCCTCCATCACCCCGGACTCGGCCCTGCGCCGCAGCACCGGGACCGGGCCGATCTTCACCGTCGACGATCGCGGGGGCTCCAACGCGAGCGGGGCCATGGCCCTCGACGAGCCCGACAGCGTCGGCAGCAAGCTGGTCATCGGCGGCCTGCTGCTCGGCTTCGTGGTCATCGTCGGCGCCATGGTGTTCAGCAGCTCCAGCTCCCCGCGCGACGACGAGGCCGACAAGCCCCAGCAAGAGGACAGCGTCGAGGCCCCGAGCGTGGTCAACATCGACGAGCTGCCCAAGAACCGGGCGACGATCACCGCCAATATCGAGGGCGCGCGCGTGTTCCTCGACGGCGAGTTCGCCTGCGAGACGCCCTGCGCCATCGAGGTCCCCGTCGGCGACAACGAGGACCACGAGATCATCCTGCGCAAGGACGGCTACGTCGAGGTCATCGGCAAGTGGCAGCCCAAGAGCGTGACGGAGCGGCCTCCGGCCTTGCCGGATCTCAAGCCGGCCGACGCTGCCATCGAGCTGTAGTCCGCAACCCAACGACGGACCAGTGCGCCTGCGGCTAGGCCGCGGGGCTCACCACGCCTGACTCGGGCGGCGTCGAGGGGCTCGTCCCAGCGGCGCTCCCAGTACTCGGCGAGCAGCGGGCCCGCGTCGCGGCCTGCGGCGTGGACCTGGGGCAGCTGGCGGCTCAGGGCTTGGGCGGCGCCGGGGCGAGGTAGCCGGCCAGCTCGGTGTCGACGTTGCCGTTGCCCGGGTTGGTGAACACCCACAGCAGCTGATCGCCCAGGCGGATGTTCTGCGGCGTGCCCCAGGCCGGACCGACGCCGATCTCGGACACGACGAAGGTCGGGCCGAGCTCGCCGTCGGTGCGGACCCGGCGGGTCAGCAGGCGCGCGAGCAATTTTTCCTTCTCGTCGACCTCGATCCACGAGACCTCGGCCTGGCCGCCCTCGAAGCCGACCAGCGTGGGGTGGCCGATGGGGCGGCCGAGGCTGGCGACGATGGGCTCGTCGAAGCCCTGGCTGGCGCTGCCGATGGCCAGCCGGACCTCGCGCTTGCCCTCGGGCGCGGCGAACCACGCGACGTGCATGCTGCCCGTGGTCGCGGGCGCGACGGCCGGTCCGTTGCTCGAGCAGCCTTCGACCTTCCAGCCGTCCTCGGCGACGATCTTGGGCGCCTTGCCGGGCTCGACGACGGCGATGTCGCGGAGCTCCTCGTCGCTGCGATCGCGGTAGGCAACGTAGGGTCGGCTGCCGATGAGCTGGGCCGAGATCGGGGAGCAGTCGGACACCCGCGGGTCGACCACCCGAGCCGGTGCGCCGCGCTTGCCCTCGGCGTCGAGCAGCATCGTGCGCAGCTGCATGGCGCCCTCGTCCCCCTTGCCGCCGAGCTCCTCCGGGGCCCGGTCGGCGCCGTCGAGCCAGAACAGGCGGACGACCTCGCCGGTGACCACGAAGGCCGGGAAGCCAGCCTCGGGGCCCTTGGATCCGCCCAGGTCTTCGAGCGGGTCCCAGGCGTCGACGTAGCCGCCCCCGTCCTCGCGCGCGCTGAGCCGCAGGCCGTAGCCCTTGCTCGCGTCGGTCGCGTCGTTGAGCTGCGCCCAGGCGACGATCAGCGTGCCCGCGCTCGACTCGACCACCGCCGGCACGTTGAGCCAGTCGACGATCAAACCAGGTCCAGCGGCGACGGTCTCGGGCTCAGACCAGCTCAGGCCGCCCTCGGCCGCGGGCGTGCCCTTGGCGACCATCAGCGCCGGTGCCTCGCCCGCCTCGCTCATCCAGCTCAGCCACACGCCTCCGTCGCTCGCCGCGAGGCTGGCCGCGGAGCTGCGCGGGCCCGCGGGGAGCGTCAGGGCCTGGACGCCCTCGAGCTGGGAGAAGCCCTCGGCCTTGGCCTTCGGCTTGGCCCCCTCGGCCTCGCCCCCCTCGCCGCCCTTGGTCTTGGCCTCGGCCTCGGCCTCGACCTCGGCCTCGGCCTGCGGCTGCTTGGCCGGGCAGGCCAGCAAGGGCGCGCACAGACACACGCCGAGCAGGGAGAGCGCGGGTCGGAAGAGGGAGCGGTCGCGGGGGCGCACGAGCGGAGAATACAGCCCAGGCCCGGCGTACAAAAACGGGCCGCGGCACCCCACCCCGGGGTGGAGTTTCCGGGGGTTCACCCGGCGATTGTCCGGCGACGCTTCAGACGTCGGGGTCGAACTCGAACGTCGACGCCCGCCCCCCCCTGCGACGGTAAGATCCTCCGGTTCCGGAGCGCGATTGATGGAAGTGGAAGCTAGACCGCACGCCAAGGCCGCGAGCGCGGCGACCCAGCTCGACCCCGAGGCCCTCGAGCTGCGCGCGCGCTACGAGGCCGGGCCCGAGCGGCGCAAGCTCGCCGGCATCGTGCTCGGGGTCGTGGCCTTCATCCTGACCGCGGCGCGCATCCAGTTCGGCATCGTCCTCGGCCTCGAGCTGACCCCGCCCCTGCTGATCATGCCGATCGTCGTCGGCCTGGTGCTCGGCAGCGTGCTCGCCACGGCCTGGCACTTCTACCGTAGAGCCGACATGAGCGCGGCCTTGCTGGCCCT
>NZ_ABCS01000151.1 GCF_000170895.1 Plesiocystis pacifica SIR-1
GGGCGAGGAGCAGGACCC
Source organism: Plesiocystis pacifica SIR-1 (assembly GCF_000170895.1). Taxonomy (GTDB): domain Bacteria; phylum Myxococcota_A; class Polyangia; order Nannocystales; family Nannocystaceae; genus Plesiocystis; species Plesiocystis pacifica. The sequence goes on from NZ_ABCS01000151.1 coordinate 19, forward strand.
AGTCGAGGTAGCTGAGGTGGTTGGCCGCGACCGCGTAGTTCTCGATGCCCGTGCAGTAGATCGTGCCCTCGACGTGCACGCTCGCGCGCACCACCTCGAGGATCCGTCGGCTCATCAGTCGCGCGATGTGCTGCTCGATGATCCCCTCGCGCTTGTCGATGACGTTCCCCGCCATCTTGAATAGATGGAACCAGCTGATCAGGCCAAACAGGCGGACGTACTGCCAGCCCCGAACGAACTCGTCTGCGATGCGTCGGATCAGTGCCATCGAGAGCGCGAAAGAGGTTTCGCGCATGCGACGGAGACTTTCAACCCGACAAGTCCCGAAACTTGGCGAAGGCTGCCATCACCTCGGCGGTGAACAGCACGAAGCGAACGCGCGCCACGCAGCCCCAGTCGCGGCTGGCGACGGTCTCGAGGGCGATGCGGGCGGCCGGATCGAGGGGGAAGCCATAGGCCCCCGTCGACAGCGCAGGGCAGGCTAGCTCGGTGACGTCGTGGGCTGCGGCGAGCTCGAGGGCCGAGGCGTAGGCGCGCGCGAGTACGCCCTTTGGATCCTCGGAGCGGGCGTAGATCGGACCGACCGCGTGGATCACCCAGCGCGCGTCGAGCCCGAAGGCGGGGGTGATGCGCGCTTCGCCGAAGGGGCAGCGGATCCCGTTCACCTTTGGCACGCGTCGACAGGCCGCGAGCAGCTCGGGCCCCGCGGCGCGGTGGATCGCCCCGTCGACGCCCCCGCCCCCGAGCATCTTGGGGTTCGCGGCGTTGACGATCGCGTCGCAGGACACCCGGGTGATGTCGCCGCGCTCGAGGGTGATGCTCGGGGCCATCGCGCGACGCTAGCACGGGCCGGGAGAGCGCCCCTGCTACCATGCCTTCGTGCGCGCCCGTGGACTCGCCCTGGCCCTCACCCTCGTGCTCCCCGCGAGCCTCGCCACGGCGGGCTGCAAGGGCAAGAGCTCCTCGCAGTCGCGGCTGCGCCACGAGCGGGCGACCCACGTGGTCTCCTCGGGCGACGGCGACTCGACCCTGAAGGCCAAGGTCGGCGAGACCGTCGAGGTCAACCTCGGCTCGCCGCGCGGTGTCGCCCCGGAGTACCGCTTTCAGTGGGGGCCCGAGCCCGCGCTCGAGGGCGCGGCCGTGAAGTTCATCGAGCGCCGCGTCGAGGGACCCGGCTCGGACATCGACGGGGGCTCGTTCACGCACCGCTTCCTGTTCGAGGCCGTCGCCGCCGGGGAGTCGCAGATCACCCTCACGCCCAGCCCCCCAGACCAGGGCGGCGGCGAGTCGGCGCCGACGGAGCCGTGGACGATCACCGTCGCGGTCGAGGGCTGACTGGCCTGGCCTGGTCTAGCCGTCAAAGACCAGTATGCTCGGCCCGAGCATGAACCGCTACAGCATCGTCGAACTTCACGGAGACGGAATCGCCCGCGAGCTCTCGCAGGCCGTGCACACCGTCGCTGATGCCCTCCCCTTCGAGATCGAGTTCATCCCCGTCGACCTGTCCGACGAGAGCCGCGAGGCCAAGGGCGACGCCATCTACGACGAGGCCGAGGCCGCCATGCGCCGCTACGGCACCTCGCTCAAGTACCCGACCGCGACGACCAAGGAGAGCCCCAACCGGGTGCTCCGCGAGCGCTGCAACTTCGCCGTGATCCACCGCCCGGTCGCGACCATCCCGGGCATCCAGACCCACTACAACGAGCGCATCCACCTCGACATCGTGCGCATCGCCACCGGCGGCACCTACGAGGACGCCGGGCGCCGCATCAACCGCGACACCGCGGTGTCGATCCGCGCCATCGAGCGCCGCCCCTCGGTGCTGGCCTCGCGCTTCGCCTTCCGCCTCGCCCAGCTGCGCGACTCCAACGTCATCGCCACCTCCAAGTACACGATCCAAAAGGCGACCGACGGCCTGTTCCAGGAGGCCGCCCGCGGCGTCGCCCGGGACTACCCGGCCACGGAGTTCCGCGAGGAGCTGTTCGACGCCCTGCTCGCCGGGATCATCATGCGACCCGAGCGCTACGGCGTGATCGTGTGCCCCAACGAGTACGGCGACTTCCTCTCGGACATGGCCTACGGGCTGATCGGCTCCATCGGCCTGGGCGACAGCGCCTCCTATAGCTTCGACTCCCAGGGCCAGGTCGACGTCGCCATGTTCGACCCCGCCGGCGGCACCGCCCCCGACATCGCCGGCCAAAACAAGGCCAACCCCACCGCCGCGCTCTTGGCCATGGCCAACATGCTCCGCCACATCGGCGAGCACGACTCGAGCAAGGCCCTGCGCGGGGCTTTGTTTGGGGCCATCGAGGCCGGCGAGAAGACGGCCGACATCGGCGGCTCGCTGAACCTCAGCGAGTTCACCCAGGTGATCGTCGACCGGACCAAGAGCGCGCTGGGCTGACGAGCTGCGCTCCAAAAGAGCAGGGCCCCGTGAACCGGAGCCCTGCTTTTTTCGTGGTTGCGGCGCTACTGCACGGCGATCCGCAGGACCCGCTGGCGCCACAGGTGCTGCGGGTCGTGGCCGCGCCAGTTGCTCGGCAGGTAGGTCGGGCGGAAGGAGCGGCTCGCCGCCGCGATGGCCACGTGGTAGCAGCCCGCGTCCGCGCCCGCGTCGATCTGATAGTAGAGCGTCCGGCTCAGCGCGTTGTCCGAGGGGCTGGTGTGCCAGTGCGCCGCCGAGTCCACAGCGGCCGCCGGGATGTCCCCGGCCCCCTGGGTGATCTGGCTGATGGTCGCCTGCGGCCCGCAACCGGAAGCCGAGGCCCAGTAGTTGCGCAGGTGGTTGGCGCTGACGCTGAACGAGACCCGCAGCTGGACGGCCTGGGTGCCCTGGCGCGGGACCACGGCGCAGTCGTCGGGGTCGAGGGCGTTCCACCCGCCGCCGGGGTGGCGCCAGTGCAGGCTGTGCACGGTGATCGTCGGCTTGGTCGCGTCGAAGCGCAGGTTGATCGAGCCGGTCTTGCTGTTGGGGATGGGCGTCACCGTGCCCCCGGCGAGGGCGCCGAACTCGAGCTCGAAGCCCTGGGTGCTCACGCCGGCCTGGTCGGGCACGGGCGCGAGGATGCCGACGGGCGTCCAGCCCTCGTCCCGGCCGACGATGGGGTACCAGTGCCCGTCCACCGGCGTGATCGTGCGGGTCTGGAGCACGCCGCCGACCACTCGTGACAGCGGCCCGTAGGCGCCCTGGAGGTAGCCCTGGGTCCCGTTGACCTCGCGGTGCACCCGGTAGTGCGTCGCCCCCTCCCGCTCGGCGCAGCCGACCAGATAGAAGCTGCCCACGAAGGGCGTCTCCCCGGGCTCGACGGCCGCGCCGCCGGGGATGCCGTCGGCGTCGGGGCGGTTGGGCAGCTTGGCGTAGCCCGAGCCCGCGTCGTGGGTCTCCGAGGGGTTGCCCGGCACCTGCAGGGGGTAGTTGCCGGCGTAGAGGATCGCCGGGTCGCCGCACGGCCCGAGCTCGGGCAGGTCGCAGCTCGGCCCCGCGATGGCCGTGGGCTCGGCGACGAGCACCACCTCCCCCAGATCGCCCGCGTTCCAGCGCACGTCGAACAGGCCCTCGGTGTAGATGGGCGTCTGCTGCCCGTCGCCGTTGACGTCCTGGGTGACCTCGAAGCTCAGGTCCGGGATGTCGACGATCGTCGTCCACTCCGGGACCGCCACCCACTCGCAGCGCAGGAACGGCCCGAACACCCGCTTGGCGTCGAAGTCGACCAACTTGCGCGGCGACACGCCGGCCCGCGCGGCCAGCTTGGCCCGCATCTTGGGGTCGAGGATGGCCTTGGCGCGGGCGTCGAGGGGCGGCGGCAGGCGGTCGAAGGCCGGCCGGCGCAGCTCGTCGTCGAGCTCGGCGCGCAGCGAGCCCACGCCCCGGCGGCTGGCCACGTCGCGCAGGCGAGCGCTGCGGACCGGGTCGAGGCGGTGCTCGGCGCGACGCAGCGCAGCGCCGTCGAGCTCGCGGACGTGCAGTCCGAGCTTGGAGACTGGTCCGATGGGGTCGGGGATCGGATCGCGCTCGAACAGCACGTCCTCGATGACCGGCACTCGCAGCCACTCCAGGTAGCAGCGCCGCTCGAGCCGCCAGCGCAGGTAGTGGTCGATGTCGAAGCGAGGCAGCCACACGCAAAAGCGCCCGCACTCGTCGGTGGTGACCTGAGCGAGGACCTCCCGGGTCACGCCAAAGGGGTAGAACCACGAGTGGGGCTGGCCCGCGGGCGACCACGCGATGAGGTTGATGTCCGTGTCGTAGACGGTGACCGTGGCGAAGGGCACCGGCAGCTCGTTGCCCTCGGCGTCGCGCTTGACCACGCGGCCGCACAGCCGCCGAAACAGCAACTCCTTCAAGTTCCCGAGCTTGCCCAGGCGCTCGCGCAGGTCTGGCAGGGTCTTGCCGACCAGGTCCGCCTTGGGCAGGGCACTGAGGCTCTCGAGGCGCGCAGCCTGGCGCGCGGTGAGGGCGTGGGTTTCCGGGTCGTTGCTGCGGCCAGGGAAGCGCGCCAGGTGCTGGCCCGGCCGCCGGAGCGCCCGCTTTTGGGGACGTCGACTCTCGTCTCGCTCGTTTCGCGTCATGGCCTTTCGGATAGCGTGGGTGGTCCGCGGGCTCCGTACGCGAGGCGTTAGTCGAGGGTGGGCTCAGCGTTCGCCGTCGCCGGGCAGTACCATGGGGGCCACCGTGCTCGCCTCGCTCCCATCCGTGCTTGGGAGGGGCCTGGCCGCGAGCCTGCTCGCCGCTTGGGCCCCCGCGCCGTCGAGCCCCGCGGCCGGCGACGCCCCGAGCACCGACGCCGCTGTCGTCCACGCCGGGGAGTGGCCGCGCAAATGGGAGGCTCCGGCCGCCTGTCCCCAGGGCGAGGCCGTGCGCGCGCGCGTGGCCCAGCTGCTCGCGCCCGACATGGTCATCCCCGAGGCGCTGGTCCACGCGAACGCCCGGGTGATCGCCATCGAGGAAGGCGACGCGCGCTGGCAGCTCGAGCTCGAGCTCGGCGAGGGTGTACCGACGCGGGCGGTCACGGCCGAGGCCTGCGCCGACCTCGGCGAGGTCGCGGCGTTGATCCTCGCGCTGGCCGTCGATCCCCTCGCCGTCGCCCGGGCGACGGAGCCAAGGCCTGAACCGCCGCCCGAGCCTGAACCTGAACCTGAACCTGAACCGCCGCCCGAGCCCGAGCCCCTGCCCGAGCCCGAGCCCGAACCCACCAAAGTCCGCCCCACCGCCTTCGTATCCCCGCGCATCGGCCTGGCCTCGGGCCTGCTCCCCGGGGCCATCCCCACCCTCTCGGCCGCCATCGGCGTGGAGCTCCCCAGCCTCCGCGTGGAGCTGGCGGGGACCTTCTCCCCCCAGCGCACGGAGTTCGCCAAGCTCGGCGGCCTCGACATCAACGCCGCCGTCGGTGGCCGCTACACCATGGGCTACGCCAGCGCCCGCGCGTGCCCGACGGTGCGGCTGATCCAAAAGCGCTCGACCCTCTCGGCGCCGCTGTGTGTCGGCGTGGCCTTTGGTGGGGTCCGCAACGAGCCCATCGGCCTCGAGCAACCCCGCGCCGCGACGGCGGCATGGGGAGCCGCTCAGCTCGCCCCCGCCCTCAGCTGGAAGCCCAGCCCCCGCGCCGCGCTGTGGCTCGGGATCGAGAGCAATCTCTCGTTCCTCAGCGCCGCCTTCTCGGCCGGGGGACTCGCGCAACCCCTCTACGAGACGCCGTTTTTCAGCATCCAGGGCCAAGTTGGCTTCGAGTTGCATTTTGAGTGACGGAAAGCGAACGGCCGCGACACGAGGGGATGCGTTGCCGCCCCTGAGCCAGCCAATGGCGCGTTCTCGACCCACCCTCGAGGCCGTCTTTCGCGAGCACCACGACTACGTGTGGCGCAGCCTGCGACGCTTGGGCTTGGGCGAGGACCAGGTCGACGACGCCGTCCAGGACGTCTTCCTCGTCGTCCACGAGCGCCTCGACGAATTCGAGTTCCGCGCCTCGCTGCGCACCTGGCTGTTCCGCATCTGCATGAACGTCGCCATGAGCCACCAGCGACGCAGCCAACGCGACAACCAAGCCGAGCTGCTCATCCCCCAGGGCAGCCTGACCGAGAAGCTCGAGCGTCGCGAGGCCCTGCGCCTGCTCGACGCCCTGCTCGACAGCCTCGACACCGAGCAGCGGGCCGTCTACGTGCTCGCCGAGATCGAAGGGCACAGCGGCCCCGAGATCGCCCGAATGCTGGGCATCGAGCTCAACACCGCCTACTCACGGCTGCGACTGGCCCGCGCCAAGATGGCCCGGGCCCTGCGTCGCCTGGCTTGCAAGTCCGTCTGAGAGCCACCGCCATGACCCACGACCACAGCCCCGATCCCGATCTGGCCCGCCTGCTCGAGGCCGCCCGCGCGGATCGACCCCCGCCCGGGACCGTCGACGCGAGCTGGGCCGCGCTCCAGGCTCGCATCGCACCGCCGCCGCCTCCGGGCAGCGAAGCCACCGACGCTCCATCGCCCAGCGCCGACGCGGGCTCACCACGACCTCTCGAAGCGAGCCACCCCAGCGGAAGGGGGGCTGCTGCGAGCGCACCGACAAAAGGAGTCGCTCTGGGGGGCCTGACGCTCCTCGCTGGCGGTGCGCTCGCGGTGGCCATTTTTTTCCCCCGACCCGCGACCCCGCCCGAGGCCGAGGTGCGCCCAGAGCCCGCCACGGCCTCGCGGACACACGAGCAGCCCGAGCCCGAGGCGCTCCCGGCCACGCCGGTCGAGACCCCGAGCGCGGAGCTTCCCAGCGACGCGCCCGAGCCCGAGCCAAAGCCAGAGCCAGAGCCAGAACCACAGCTCGCTCCCGCGCCGGCCGAGCCGAGCTCCCCCGCGCCGACGCCCAAGGACGCGCCGGCCAAGCCGAGCCCGCCCGCGCCCTCGCGCTGCCCCGACCTCGCCGCCGAGGCCCAGCTGCTCGCCACGATCCACACCCAGCTGCGCGACGACGACGCCCGCGCAGCCCTCGACACCATCCAGACCTGGCGCCGCGACTGCGAGCAACCGGCCCTGAGCCAGGAGGTCCTCGGCGCCGAGCTGCTCGCCCTGTGTGCCCTCGGTCGCGAGTCCAAGGCCACGCAGCGCGCCCGCAGCTTCCACCGCCGCTGGCCCAGCTCCACCCTCGAGGCGCGCCTGGCCAACACCTGCGTGGGGTCGGTGTTCACCCCCGATGTCGACGCGGCACCGTGAGTGTCCGCAATCTGCACACCTCGAAGGACATGACGGCTCGCGCGCTCAAACGACACCAGTGGTCATGTTCGTGGGAATGATGGTCAAGCTCGAACCCCCTCGCGCGCGCGCCCTCTCGACGGCGCTCGCTCTCCTCGGCGCCAGCGCGTGCACCGATGAGGAGCAAGTCGGCGTGCTCGACACCTACGCCGACGGCAACGACGGCGACGAGGCCGGCGACGATGACGACGACGAAGAGGAGGAGACGACCGAGGACACCGGGCCGCTCCTCGACCTCGGCGGCGGCGAGGAGATGGGCAACCCCTGCGGCGAAGAGGGGGGCGAGTGCGAGTGCAACATCCCGCCGCACCAGCCCTGCGACGACGCCCCCGACGCGGGCCTGTTCGAGGCCCTGGGCCTCAACTGCCCCGACGAGCTCGGCGTCGACACGGCGATGACCGGCAACCCCGAGGGCATGGGCCTGCGCGAGAGCTTCGGCGACACCGACGCCTTCGCCCCCCGCGAGGGCTCGCGCTACGTCGTGCTCGGCAGCGGCTACGTCGCCCACCTCGACCAGTACGACGACTGGAACGACCCCGACGGCCCGATCCTCGAGTACGAGCCGTGCAGCGCCGACCTCGACGGCATCGACAACTTCGAGCCCGAGGGGCCCTACGACCCGATCACCTTGCCCGCGCCGATCGTCCCCCAGAACGTGGGCGCGGTCGACTGCTCCGAAGATCCGAGCCTGGTCGGCACCGGCGACTGCTCGAACAGCATCGCCGAGCAGGTCAACGCGGGCATGGGCGCCTACGACTACACCGAGCTGCGCTTCACCACCGCGGTGCCCTCCGAGGTCTACTCGTTCAGCTTCGACCTGGCCTTCTTCAGCTACGAGTACCCCGACTACTTCGGCTCGCAGTACAACGACATGTTCGTGGGCTGGCTCGAGTCCGAGAGCTGGACCGGCAACGTGTCCTTTGACGAGATGGGCAACCCCATCTCCCTCAACGCCGGCTACCTCGACTTCAAGGACCCGAGCTCCGGGCCCTTCCCGCCCCAGGACGACCCCAATTTCCCCGACCCCGAGTGCGCCCAGGGCTGCACCGCCGAGGAGCTCCACGGCACCTGCATGCAAGGTCACGCCGGGACCAAGTGGCTGACCACCACGGCCTCGGCGGTGCCTGGCGAGGAGATCACGATGGTGTTCGCGATCTTCGACCAGAGCGACTCGGTGCTCGACAGCTTCGTCTTCCTCGACAACTTCCAGTGGGGCTGCGAGGGCGGCAGCCCGCCGACCACGATCCCCATCCCCTGAGTTCTCGCTCGCTTCTCCCCCCCCTGACTTGACTTAGTCGTCCAACACACGCATCTCACAGCCAGCAACGCATGCCGGGGCGGAGAATGGTTTCCGGCCCCCGGGCCATTTTGGCAAGCTGCCGAGCGCGGGCTCAGCTCGGCCAGCACAGCCCGAACAGCTCCGAGCCGTTCGGGAAGTCCTTGCTGTAGAGGCTCTCGACGGAGGTACAAGTGAACCCAGCCGAGCATCCCCCGAGATCCGTCGGGCCGAGGTAACAGACCTCGGTACAACAGCCTTGATCGATGCAGTCGGGCCGACCGATGCAAATGGCGTTTGGCGCGTACGCACACTCCGACGTGACCAGGCACGGAGCGTTGGGGCCGGTGCTCGTGTCGGGCGGGAGGATGTGTGGTTGGCAGCCAAAGTAGTTGCTGACTTGGCCGGACATGACCGTGCACCGCTCCTCGCTCGGGTCGCAGCCCACTTGCGTGGCGAGACCGCACTCGTTGAGCGAAGACCATGCCCAGCGGCAGGCCTCGGTGCAATTCGGGCCTCCGTCACACATCTCCCCTGCGCTGAGGGCCCCATCTCCGCAGTCGACCGGGCCGCAAGCCGACTCGTTGGGGTGCAGCTGCGCGAAGCCCTCGCGGAGGGCGTCGCACTCCGCCCAGCAGTCTTCATCCGTCAGCCCTGGGATGCCGTAGCACTCTCCACCAGGCCCGTAGAGCAAGGCGTAAGCCGAGAGCCCCTCGGGCTGGACCTGCTTGACGCAGTCGAGGAAGTGCGCGCACAGATCCTCACCGGCTCCGCCCGAATCGGAGCCGCCCGAATCACCCGCGCTCGCTTCATCATCCGAGTCGCCTCCGTAGGTGTCGCTCTCGGGCCCCCCGAGGGCGACGCAGTAGTTCGAGACGCAGCTCAGGCCCGTCGCGCAGGCCCCCTCGACGCACGCGCAGGCCTCGGTCCCAGCCACGCAGTCCCCGCCTTGGCTGCCATCGCCACAGGCCCCCGCGATCACCACGAGCGCCAGGCACCAGGCTCGCCTACGCCACACCTTCGAGATCGGCATCAACGACACCCCTCTCCGCCGATGATCCCGTGGATCTGGAACTGCATGTGGGCGTCGTCGAGATTGTTGTAGCAACCCGAAGCGGGCGTCCACGACTGACAAGACCCTTGAAAGAACAGCTGCTGCGCGTCCCTAGCTGCGGCCATGAACCCAAAGGGGGAGTCGTAGAGCCTCCAGTGCCACCGATGCGTGTCGATCGGTACGATCGCCCCAACGCTCAGCCAGTGGGTCCCGGCCTCCAGCACCACACCTGGGCTGAGCGTCATGTCCAACACTCCATCGTTCATGGGATCCATGGCCTGGACCGTCGCGCCATGACTCGGCTCAGCCTGCGGAACTCCGACCTCGTGGTGCGAGAAAAACTCGATGGCCACCATGGGCGGACTCGGCGGGGCCGCGCCGTTGCCATAAAAGCCCACGGCGCGCACGCGAGTGATGCACCAGCACTGCTCTGTCGGCGGGATGACAAAGTCGTCGGCGAGTTCGACCCTGGCGTCGCCGTAGTCGGTGGCGATCCCGGAAAAGATGCCCACATCGCTCGAACTGATCGAGCCCTGCGCGTAGAGGATCAACTCGCTTCCAGAGCCACACGGATCGGCGCCCGGTCCGGTGTCCTCGCTCGTGGTCGAGCCGTCCGAATCCGCCCCGGTCGAGTCATCCGTGTCGCTCACCTCGTCCAGGCCCGAGCTCTCGTCCTCGCCCGCCTCGACATCGACGCAGATACCCGAGTAACAGCTGAGCCCTTCCAGGCAAAGCTCGCCCTCAAAGCACGCGCAGCCCAAGGTCCCGAAGGCGCAATCGGACGCCGCGGGCGCTCCACAAGCGCTCAGCACCAGGCCCGAGGAGAGGCCAAGCGCAGCCGACAAGAGTGTGCGCACTTGACGCTGCGACCGCGTCCTACTCATGACTTGGGCGGGCTCCAAGTCCTCGCCCGACCGTTCACAACATGATCTTTCATTCGACATGGGTTCACTCTTCCGAGCACGCTCGGCGCGTGCTCCGGCTAGCAAGAGGACGCCGGGGCGGAGAATGCTCTCCGCCCCGGCACGTTTCATGGGGGGTGGGGCGGGCCGAAGCGATCAATCCTCCGGGGGGCAGGGCGGATCGGGGCGGATGACGATCGGCGGGATCGGGACCATGTTGGTCTGGCCGATGGGCGCAAACTCGAACACGTAGTCGGAGCCCTCCTCGACGACGTAGCGCATGGCTCCGCCGCGGGTCAGGTGCTGCTCCGTGGCCTCACCGTCCGGAGTCACGTCGACTTGCCACTCCCCGTCGGAGAGCTGGACGTCGACGAGCACGCGGCTGAGCGAGCCCAAGTGGAGGGTGATGTCGTTGTCTGACAGCACCGGCTGGCCCGTGGCGCCGTTGAGCACGAACACCTCGCCCGTGAGCGTATCGATCTCGAGGGCCAGGACCGACTCCTCGCAATCGGGGTTGTCGTCATCGGTCGCCGACGCCACGCTCGGCACCCCGAGGATCGCCAGCATCCCCATCAGGAGCCCGCTGCGAATGAGACCACGACTACTCAGTTTACTTTTGATGTTTACCATGATGGTACTTCCTTTCATTCGGGGCATGCATGTGCCCCTCTCGATTCACGACAATGTCGACAACCCGAAGCCTCGGGCTGCCCAAGATCAATTCACTTCGGCGGCGGCCAGAGATCTGGCGCGTCGATGCCCAGCTCGGCGAGTTCGAGCTTCGTGACCCCGAGGTCCGCCCACCACCCGAGCACCTGCGCCTGAGACAACGCCGACTCGCGGCGGAGCTCCGACAAGCGATCGAGCGAAGCTCGGGACGCGCCCCCGCGGCGCACCTCGACCAGCGCCGACAAGAAGGCGTGGCTGAACGCGTAGCTCCCCAGATAGGCCCCGTCGAGGGCCTGCAAGTCCTCCAAGGCCGCGTCCAGCTCTCCGCGGCGCAGGTGGACTTCGCACCAATTCAGGTGATGGGGGGCCGCCAATGGCGATCGCGGAGAAGGCGTCTGGACCGTCTCGAGCAGGCGCATCGCCTCATCGAGGTGGCCCAGAGCCAAGAGCGAAGCCACGGCGTCGAGCTGCATCTGCTGCGCGTGGGGATGCTCCAACGAGAACCTCTGCTCGAGCATCGACAAGGCCCGGCGGGTATGGACCAGCGCTTTGTGGTGCTCGCCTCGCGCCGCATGAATGGCGACCCGAAGGTGCTCGGTCACGACTCGACTCGGGTGGGCGTCGGGCAAGGTCTCACGCTGCTCGCGCTCTGCGGCGTCAGCGTAGCTCTCGGCGAGCTTGGATCGCCCTGCTCGCAATGCCAAGGTCCCCAATACGAGCTTGGCCAACACCAGCTCCTCGTGGGGCCGCGAGTGAGAAGAGCTCCAGATCGCAACGGCACGCTGCAGCGCGAGCTTCGCCTGCTCATCTTCCCCGGCCACGTCGAGCAGCGCATTGCCGAGCTTGTACAGCGGCATCCCCACCTCGGGGTGTCCCGGACCGAACAGCTCCTCCGCTTCGAACACCGCCTCGCGTCGATACTCGAGCGCCCGCTCGGCATCTTCACTGGCGATCAGATCCGCCAAGTTCCCGAGATAGGTCGGACGGTCCAGCGCCGCCAGGGGATCTTCGGCGCTCAACTCCAGAGCCTCCACGTACGCCCGCTCCGCGTCGAGGCGGTCACCCGAGACGTGAGCGAGCTGTGCCCTCGCGTCCGCCAACCTCGCCTGTCGTCGCGTAGAAGGCTCGAGCCGAGAGTCCGCCACCGTCGCCCGGCGCAGCTCCCAGCGCCCGCGCTCGAGCTCCCGAAAGTCCGACACCGTCCGCAGCGCCTGCGCCAGCCACAGCTCCGCGGCGAGGGCGTCGTGGCCGTGGCGCTCCGCCAGATCGATGGCCTCCTGCACGAGCTCCCGCCCGCGCGTCAGCGAACCAGTGGCCAGCTCGGCCTTGCCCCGCTCGGCCCGAGCCTCGGCCATCAGCGGGCCGTAGCCCAGCTCGACGGCCGCGAGGTCGCTGGCCTCGGCGAGCTCGGCCCCGCGCTCGAGGCGTCCGAGGACGCGCAGCTGGTGGGCGCGCTCGATGTCGAGGCGGACTCCCTCGACCGCCTCGACCGCTTCGGCCGGAGGGGGCTCGAGACCCAAGAGCGCGAGCTGCGTCTGGCAGGCTTCGGGGCTCGGCTGGGCCGCGATGAACTCCACGGCGCGCGCCAGCTCGTCCCCTCGACGCGCCGGGTCGACGCTCGCGGGCTCGAGCAACAGCTCGACCAGCTCCCCGACCGCCCGGCGCTGACGCTCGAGGCACAGGCCCTGGGCGCGGGCGAGCTCCGGCGCCACGGCGTGGTCTCGCTGGGCCACGCACAGCTCCCCGCGCGCCTCGACCCACGCCCCCGACCACCGCTCGAGGCCCTGGCTGACCCGCGCGACGCTGTCGGCGGCGTGCTCGGCCTCGAGCCCGGCGTAGCGAGCCTCGAGGCCCGTGCGGGCGTCCGCGTCCCAGACCCCGTGGAGCTCGCGCTCGACGAGGGCGCAGCGGTCTTCGGTCTCATCGGTCTCATCGGCGCCCGGGAGCAGGACCAGGGCGAGGGCCGCGGCGAAGCCCGTGGCCACGCCGGCCGCGCCCAGCCACGCCCGACGGCGACGCCCGGCCGCCCGCTCGAGCTGCCCGAGGAGCTCCTCCATGCTCGACCAGCGCGCCTCGGGCTCGCGGGCCAGCCCGCGGCAAAGCACCCGCCACAGGCCCCTCGGCGCCCGCCCGCGGCCGGACTGTGGGACCCGCGGGTCGTCGTCGCGCAGCGCCTCGAGGCGCGCCAGGGCGCTGCTGCACACGAAGGGCGGCGCGTCGTAGAGCGCCTCGTAGAGCGCGACGCAAAAGGAAAACTGATCGCTCCGGGCGTCGACCTCGAGGCCGCACAGCTGCTCGAGGGCCATGTAGCGGATGGTCCCGAGGATGGCCCCGTGGGCGCTGACCCGCAGGCCCAGGTCGCTGCCGCGGCTCGGCGCCGCAGCCAGGCCCAGACCGAGCGATGCGCCCTCGCTCCGCTCGCTTCGCCTCGCCGCGACCTCGTCCCCCTCGAGGACCAGGCCGAAGTCGGCCACGCGGACCTCTCCGGCGTCGCTGAGCAGCACGTTGTCTGGCTTGAAGTCCCGGTGGATGAGCCCGGCCCCGTGCGCCGCCGCCAGGCCTCGACCGGCGGCGAGGAAGACCTCGAGGATCTCCCGCCACGAGCGCGGCTCCGCGCTCAGCCACTGCCCGAGGGTCGCCCCGTCGACGAACTCCATCGCCACGAAGGTCCGGCCCCCCTCGGTCCCGACCTCGTAGACCTGGACGACGTTGGGGTGGGACAGGCGCGCGAGGGCCCGGGCTTCACGGCGCAGGCGCTCTTGCTCGGCGCCGCGCAGCTCCCCGGTGCGCACCCGCTTGATCGCCACCTCGCGGCCGAGCTCCTCGTCGCGGCCGAGGTAGACCTCGCCCATGCCCCCGGCGCCGAGGCTGCGCAGCACCCGGTAGCGGCCGATGCGGGTCGTGGGTCCGCGGCCGAACAGGCGCCGGCGGACCTCGTTGAGCACCCGCTCGTGCTCGAAGCAGCCCTCCCCGGGCGCGCTGTCGACGAGGGGGTCGTCCAAGGTCGGCTCGATGGGCCCTCGCTCGTCCGTCACCTCGGCCATGGCCATGGCTCCTCCCGGCTCCGTGCACGCGTTGTCATCCGCGCGCTCGCCGAGGCGTCGGGTCTCCGGCCGGAGCGGGATGACCCCCGCCATGTCGCTGTGTGCTCGTGCCACTCGTTCGCCTCGCTTCGACGTACAAGTGCGCGAGCCCGATGATCGCGACGTCGACGGGCAACTTTTTTTTCAAGCCGGGCCTCCCCCCTCTAAATCGGGCCCTGAGCCGCCCTTTTCGCCGCCGAGCATCCCGCGGATCTGCGCGGCCCAGCCCTCGAGGTCCTGCAGCGTGGTCGCGAGCAGCTCGGGGGTCGCGGTCAGCTGCGCCATGACCTCGTCGAGCTTGCGTCGAGCACGCGTCAGGCGTTGGCGCGCCGAGGAGGCCTGCCCGCCCGTGATCTTGGCGATGGTCCCCGCGTCGAGGCCCTCCCAGTAGTGCAGCTCGAGCAGGACCTGGCTGTCGAGGGGGAGGTGGCGCAGGCCCTCGAGCAGCAGGCGGTGCTCCCGACGTTGACCCGCCAGCGTGCTCGGCCCCGGATCCATGGTCGCCATCGAGCTGACGTCCGGGTCGACGCCCCGATCCCGCGCGAGCCGGCGGACGTGGCTGCGCAGCACGTTCCGGGCAATGGCGAACATGTACGCGCGAAAGTCGATGGTCACGACCTCGCGCTTTTCGATCATCGCCAGGAAGGTCGCCTGGACCAGGTCCTCGGCGCCGACCCGGACCTTGTTCTCGAAAAAGCGCGCGATCGCGGCGCCGTGCCGGTTGAACAGCAGCTCGCCAGCGCGGTCATCACCGCCGCGCCAGGCCTCGAGCAAGTTGGCGTCGCTTGGAGCAGACACGCCGCCATGGTAGCGAGCCAGGCCCGCGCATGCTGGACGAGGCGTCCCCCGATCCGCCGGCCTGGCTCAGCTGGGGCCGTTGTTGTTGTTCTGGCCGAAGCCCGAGGGGCTGTAGGGGTTGTTCGGATCGGCGTGGCTGTAAACCTCGCCGCCGCCGTCCATGTCGAGCATGCTGCCGGGCTTGGGCGCCAGGTTGGCGACGATGGCGTAGGCCGCCCCGCCACCCAGGGCGGCGCCGACCAGCGCGAACAAGTAGGGCGCCAGGCCCTCGTCGCCCATGACGAGGAAGCCGACGATGCCCCCGAGGAGCTCGCCCACGAACCACAGCAGGACCAGCGCGATCCAGCCCTTGCCGTGGCCTCTTTGCTCCGCCATTTCTCCAAGCTTCCGCCCGAGGGCGATGACGACGATGATTTCGAGCATGGGCACAGACTAGCGTAGACCTCGCGCGCTGTGGGCAGACTGAGTCACTCACGCCTTCGCAGCGCGCGAAAGTCTGCTCACCTGAGCGCGCGGACACGCCCTCACAGCGATGGCCTTGGGCGCTCCTCGACGCGCGCCGTCGCGGCATGAGCCACCAGGGCAAGCGCGGCGCAGCAGCGACACCAGGCCGATGGCGTAGCCTCCTCGAGCAGCCCGTAGGCGCTGGCGCCCGCGAGCGCCACGCACACCCGACCCATGGCCAGCGCGGTCCAGCCCCGCGCCGCGAGTCGCCCGCGAGATCAGTCTGCAGCTGCGGGCGCATGGGCGAGGCCCGACCGGAGAGCAGGTCGGCTGGACTGCCCGATCCGGATTGGATCCGCCGGATGGTCTCGATCCGCAACTTTTTTGGCGAGGGCGCTATGATCTCGGCCATGGCACGCACCCGACGCCTCGCCCCGCCGCGCATCACCGAGCGCGTGGGCGCAGCCGCGAGCGGTCGGCCACTGCTCGAGCTCAGCGAGCCGGCGCTCACCCGTGCGCGGCCAGTCGTCAAGGCTACCAAGGGCCGCCGAGGTCGAAAAGCCGCCAAGCCCAAGGCCATCTCTGGGGATCTCTTCGCGCACTTTGGGGTGGAGATCGCCTCCCCGGGCGAGGCCGCCCGGGCCGAGGCGCGGGTCAAGTCTCGCTCGACCAAGCGCCTCGGCGCCCCCGTGAAGGTCACGAACTGCTCGGGCTGTGGTTGGCGCAAGGCCGAGACCCAGCCCTGCCCGGTCTGCGATCAGCTCGACCTGCCCGGGACCTGAAGCGCGCGAGGCCGAGCGGCTGGGGACGCCGAGCCTCGCTCGTGTCGCGGCCAGACCCCGCGGGACCCCTCGCCGCCTCGCCTTGCCCCCGCGGGCGCCCGCGCTACACCCCGATCGACCGCGAGCCGAGGTCGAGAGGCGACGCCGCGCTGGATGCCCCAGCCGCCGCCCTCGCTGCCGGAGTCGCCGTCGATTGCGAGTACCCCCATGCGACTGAATCAACTCCTGGCCATCGAGAGCGAGCTCAAAAAGCGCGTCTACGCCGAAGTCACCGCCCTCGACAAGGCTTGCCGCAAGCCCGAGCTGCTCAACGGCTTCGTGTCCACCTACGCCCCCGTGGCTGAAGACGGCGAGCACTTCCCCCCCGAACAAAAGCGGGTCCAATACAACGCCCGCGAGGTCCTGCGGACCATCCACCACAGCCTGGCCGAGCTGTTCGCCGTCGAGGCGACCAAGGACTTCGCCAACACCGAGGCCCGCGCCGACGTCGTCGTCGACGGCGAGGTGCTCGTCGCCGAGGCGCCCACGACCTTCCTGCTCTTCCTCGAAAAGCAGCTCAAGGACCTCGGGACCATGGTCGAGCGCATGGCCGAGCTCGACGCCGCCGAGGAGTGGCGCGCCGACGAGAACGACCGCGGCGTGCACGTCTCGGCCCCGAGCAAGCGCCACCGGACCAAGAAGCTGCAAAAGGGCATCGTGCTCTACCCGGCCACCGAGGAGCACCCGGCGCAGACCCAGCTGATCACCGAGGATCAGATCGTCGGCTACGTGACCACGGTCAAGCGCTCGGGCGCCCTGCCCAAGGAGCACAAGCGCAAGCTCCTGCGCCGCATCGAGACCCTGTCCAACGCGGTCAAGAGCGCCCGCGAGGAGGCCAACACCCGCGAGTGCGAGCGCCACAGCCCCAGCGCCCTGCTCGACTTCGTGTTCGCGGACCTCTAATCAAAACGAATTCCGAAAGGGAGCCAAGCTCGAGCTCAAGCTCATCGTGACTGGCGACAACCGACGGGTATGGGGGTTCGAATCCCTCCCTCGACACTCCATGGGTCGAGGTGGCGAAACGGCAGACGCAGGCGCTCACGCGCTGACCCCAAGGCAGCCTTCAAGCTCAATCTCGCTCCCAAGCTCAGGACAGCGGCCCCGCTCATCTCTCCCTTTGGCGCCCATGGCTCGAGGCCCGGGATCATACCCCGGCGGATTCTCTACACCCATGAATCCGTGGTCTAGTGGAATGACGCGAGCTTTCAATTTCAGCGCCAACAACTGCCGTTGAGCGGAACAACCTCTGTGCCGGTGCTCGAGACCACCGGTTTGGACCCCGCCGGGTGAGGATAACACCCCGTTGGGGTCCCTTTAATTTTGCGCCCCGCCTTGCCGAGCCCGCGACCGTGCGCAGCATGGCTGCATGGCCGCACTGCAAGTCGACGCCAAGGGCGTGCGCCAGCCCTGCCCCCGCTGCGCCAAGGTCAACCGCATCCCCTTCGCCAAGCTCGGGCAGACGGCACGGTGCGGCAGCTGCCAGGCCGAGATCGGCGGGGCCATCGACGCGCCGGCGGACGTGCGCGACGAGGC
>NZ_ABCS01000150.1 GCF_000170895.1 Plesiocystis pacifica SIR-1
GGCCGGGACCCCGTTCTTGACGAACAGCGTCGGGCGGTCGGAGGTCGAGCACGAGTGCGCCCAGGGGGTCGTCCAGCTCCGCGATTGCGAGACGCTGACGCAGACCTTGGAGCTGTTCGGGAAGCCCAGGTCGAAGGGCTCGGGGTCCCGCATGTTCTGGACGGGGTCGGCCTCACCGTCGAAGTCGAGGCCGTTCGCGCCGCCGAAGGGCTGGACGCGGTGGAGCTCGAGGCGGTGCGGGTTGGAGTTGCCGTCGTCCACGTCCTCGCGGCCCTCGACGACCCACAGGGTCTCGTCGGAGCGGGGCAGGAAGGAGGCGGTCTCGTAGAGGCGCTCGTTCGAGTAGTCGCCCTCGCTGACGGCGTAGTAGTTCTTGTCGTTGACGATCACGGCCCAGGGGTGCTCGTAGCCGTCTTCGTCGACGTAGCGCTCGCTCGGCACGGCCTTGAGGCGCGCGTCGTTGGGGAAGCCCTCGCCGAGGGTCTCGAGCGTGCCCAGATCGAGGTCGAGGACCTGCACGCGATCGTGGGAGCGCGCGTCGTCGTCGCGGCCGGAGCTGACGGCCTCGAAGTACAGGCTGCCCGCGCGGCTGAAGCCGCTGACGGCGTGCTCGACCCCCGCGCCAGACGAGCGCAGCGTGCACTCGGAGTGGAGCTCGAGGTCGTGGATGGCCAGCGAGCCCCGGCGGGTGACGTAGCTGAGCAGGCGCCGGTTGGGCGACACGGGGTCGAGGCCGGCGACGTTGTCCAGGGGGACGCGGGAGGTGTAGACGGCCCCGGGGAACTCGCTGAGCACCTCGGCCCGGGCGACGTCGAAGACCAGGGTGCTGAGGTCGGCGCGGCTCTTGCCAGGATCGCCGACGGTCGCGACGACCTCGACGTCCGTGGGCAGCTCGGGCCAGGTGTCTAGCTCGCCGCGCTGGGCGGGGGAGGGGCCGTCGGTGAGCACCACGCGGCTGAAGCTCTGGTCGCGCTGGGCCAGGAGCACGGGCTCGCCGTTGGCTCGGTCGCCGACGGCGAAGTCGGTCTGCTTGGCGCCGGCGATGCGGACCAGGTAGAGCTCCTCGCGCTCGCCGTCGAGCAGGCGCCGGGCGACGATGTGGCGGTAGCCGATGGCCGCGACGCTGAGCTTGAGGTCGCCGCCGATGCGGAAGTGGGGGCGCTCGCTCTGCTCGGGGGGCAGCTCGCCCGCGTACCAGGCCCACAGCTCGCTCTCGCGGGCGGGCGGGGTGCTCTCCCCGTCCTCGTCGTCGTTCTCGCCGGGCATGCCGAGGCCGCCCCAGCTGCGGTAGATGATCCAGTCGCCGCCCCGGAGCGCGCCGATGAGCTGGTCGACCGCGCCCGGACCACCGATGACGTTGGCCGCGTGGCTGTCGGCCGCGTCGAGATCCCGGCTGATGATCTGCGAGCCGAGGCGGTAGGTGAGCCAGCGCCCGGAACCGGTGAGCAGGATCTGGTTGGGGGGCGCCTCGAGGGTGAGGCGCTCGACCTGCAGCTCGCCGACGTTGCAGCTCCCGGGCGGGCACTCGCGGACGATGTGCGCCTCACTGCCCGCGCTGGCGACGAGCAGCGTCCGCGATCCTTTGTGCGCGTCGAGGTCGCTGCGCCACGAGGCTTCGCTCATGTCGAGCTCGCCGCAGGCTTGGGGGTCGGCCGCGCACGCGAAGGCGCCGACACATGCGAGTGTCGCGAAGCCAAGGCGCGCGAATCCTCTGAAACCCACCGAAGCAAAAGTACACCAATTCTCGGCGCTTATGGCAACCTTCGCGGGTCGGCCCTGTCTGCAAGCTCGCCTGAACCGCCATGCCACGCCCGCGCTCGTTGTCCCTTTCCCTGGTCTGTCTGTTCTCGTTCGTGGGGCTGTCCACGGGCTGCCCATCCAGCCCGGGCGATCCCCAAGCTAGCGCAGGAACCGCCGACTCCGCTGGGGCAAAAACCAAAGCGGCCGACGCGGGGACCACCGATCCGGCCGAGGCCAAGCCCGCGCCCCTGACCATGGAGGAGGCGGAGGCCCTCTACCTCGGCGTCAAGTCGCGTCTGGAGCGAGAGGGGGCCCTGACGCCGGAGAGCTTCACGAAGATCTCCGGCGATCTGCAGCGCGTGGCCAACGAGGCCGAGGACGCCCACCTGCGCGCCAACGCGAGCTTGCTGCTCGGCTCGCTCCACGACGAAAAGGGCGATCGCCGGGCGGCGCTGTCATTTTACCGCCAGGCCAAGGAGCTCGTCCCCGACGACCCCAGCACCCACGCGGTGCTCGCCTTCACCCTCGCCGATCTCGAGCGCTGGGACGAGGCGATCACCGAGCAGCTCGCCGTCGTCGAGCTGGCCCCGGACGACCTGACCGGCTGGCTGCTGCTCGGCGAGATGTACATCAAGGCCGGGAAGATGGACGAGGCGCCCAACGCCTACGCGGCCTACGAGCTGCGCCGTCACGGGCTGCTCGAGGGCCTCACGGCCAAGCTGGAGGGGGCCTACGTCAAGGATCCGGAGCACCGGGCGGCCTGCGCCGAGGCCCTCGCGCCGGCGGCCGACAACGGCACCGCGCTCGCGCTCATGTACGCCTTCGAGTCCGACCCCGAGGCGATCGTGCGCGCCAACCTGGCCGCGGTCATGGGGGAGCAGCGGCTCGTCGGCTACAAGGAATTCCTGACCAAGCACGTCGCCACGGAGCAGGACGCGGATGTCAAGGAGGCGCTCGAGTGGGCGATCTCGGAGATCGAGCGGGATCCCGTGGACACCACGCCCGGGGCCGTGCCCAAGGACATTCAGGACGCGGTCACGGCTCGGGAGAAGGAGCTCGCGGCCGAGGCGGCCGAGGAGGCTGCCGGGGAGCCTGGCGCAGACGCGGGCGAGGAGGCTGCTGAACAGCCTGCCGGGGATGCGGCAGGGGAGAGCGGCCCTGAGGCGAAGCCCGAGTCGAAGCCAGATTCGAAGCCAGATTCGAAGCCCGAGTCGAAGCCTGGAGCCGATCCAAAAGCTGGGTGAGGGGGCGCCCGCGCCTCCCGCGGGGTTGCAGCGCTCAGAGTCGAGCGCGGGGCGTTGGGGGTAGCGCCGCTTCGCGGTACACCTGCCCCGCGCATGAGCGACGCCCGTGCACCCGCCTCCGTCGAGGTCGAAGGCCTGACCTTTCACTACCCTGGCGCCGAAGATCCGGCCCTGCGCGAGGTCGCCTTTCGCGTGCGACCTGGCGAGCGCCTGGGTCTGCTCGGGCCCAACGGCGCGGGCAAGTCCACGATGATGCGGATCGCGTGCGGCTACCTGCCGGTGCCGCGCCGCCGCGGGACCAAGGTTCGGGTCGCCGGCCTGGACGTCGCGACCCAGTCCCTGGCCGTGCGCGAGCAGGTCGGCTACCTGCCCGAGCAGGTGCCGCTCTACCAGGAGCTGCGGGTGCGCGAGCACCTCGAGTTTCGGGCCGCGGTCAAGCGGGTGCGTCGACGCGCGCGGCGGGCCGAGGTCGAGCGCGTCGCCGGCCTGGCGGGCCTCGAAGACATGCTCGAAACGCCGATCGGGCGGCTCAGCCGGGGGTACCGCCAGCGCGTGGGCATCGCGGACGCGCTGCTCGGATCGCCGCCTCTGGTCGTCCTCGACGAGCCGACCGTGGGCCTCGACCCCAACCAGGTTCAGGGCATCCGGACCATGCTCAAGAACCTCGGCGGCGCCCAGACGCTGATCTTCTCCTCGCACATCCTCGCCGAGGTCGAGGCGCTGTGCGATCGCATCATCATCCTGTCCCGCGGGGCGGTGGTCGCCGACGAGACGGTGAGCGCGGCGCTGGCCAGTGACACCCTGAGCATCGAGTGGGGCCGGCCCAGCAGCGGGGGCGGAGGCGAGGGGGACGCCATCCGTGGCGCGGCGGTCCAGGCTTGCCTCGAGCAGGCCTGGTCGCGCTTCGACGCCGCCGGTCCCCTCGAGGTCGAGCTGAGCGTGGTCGGGGATCGGGTCCAAGCCACCGTGGTCAGCGGCCCCGTGGCTCTCGACGAGCTCGCGGCGGCGATCGGCGCCGAGAGCCTGGCCGCCGGCTTGCCGCTGGTCCGCCTCGAGCCCGGGCGCCGGCGCCTCGAGGAGCGCTTCGCCGTGGTCACGGGCTTTCGCGAGGCGCCGGAACGTGCGAAGGGGGGGCGGTCGTGAGCGAGAAACCCGAGCCCGAGCCCAAGCCCAAGGCTGAGTCGGCCCCCGAGTCGACCCCAGCTCCGGCCAAGGTGGGTCTGCTCGCCCTGGTCGCCCGGGCCCTCCGGCACTGGCTCACGGGCACCCTGTCCCTCGCCCGCCGGGAGCTGCTCTCGCTCTTCGTCACGCCCTTGGCCTACCTGGTCGGGACCTTGTTCCTGCTCAACCAGGGCTGGAACTTCTCGGTCCTGCTCAAGGTGCTCAACGACCCGCTGGCCGCCCGCGGCCCGGTGATGCAGTTCTACTTCGGCGGGAGCATCTTCATCTTCTGGCTCCCGGTCATCTTCATCTGCTCGGCGATCAGCATGCGCTTGATCGCCGAAGAGCGGCGCTCGGGGACCCTCGAGGCCCTGCTGACCGCGCCGCTGAGCCCCTCGCAGGTGGTGATCGGCAAGTACCTGGGCGCGCTGGTGTTCTACGTCGCCCTGTGGCTGCCGACGGGCGCCTTTTACCTGCTCTTGCGCGGGGCGTCGGGCCCGGTGATGGCCCCGGACGTGGGCCCCATCGCCTCGGGCTACCTGGGCACCTTCCTGTGCGGGGCGAGCTTTCTGGCCATCGGCCTGCTGTTCTCTGCGTTTTCCCGCAGCCAGCTCGCCGCGGCCATCGGCACCTTCGTGACCTGCACGATCGTGCTGCTCGCCGGCTTGCTGACCGACCAGGTCGAGGTCTGGCTGGCCAAGATCCTCGGCTGGATGTCGCTGCTGTCGATGATGCAGGAGCTGGCCCAGGGCATCGTCGACGGGCACTGGCTGTGGCTGCACGGCGGCGTGGTGGTCGCCTCGCTGGCCATCGCCGTGGTCGCGGTCAACCCGCGGCGGGACTGGCAGAGCGTGGCCCAGGCGGCGCTCTTGGTGGTCGCGGCCGGGCACCTCGCGGTCCTCGGGGGGCGCCACGCGGAGCGCGGAGACTGGACGCGCGGGCAGGTCTACACCCTGTCCGAGCGGGCCCAGAGCGTGCTCGAGCAGCTCGCCGAGCCCATCGACGTGACCGTGCTGGCGCCGACCACGATCGGCAACGGGCGGCCCAACCCGATCCGCGGGGAGCTGCGCGAGGTGTTGATGCGGATGGCGGCGGTGGCTCCGAACCTGCGCGTCAACCTCGTCGACCCCGACGTCGACCGCCAGGAGGCCGAGCGGCTCATCGACGACTTTGGGCTCAGCGCCCGGGACCTCCCCGACGGCGTCGTGCTGATCCGCGCGGGGCAGGGGAGCAAGCTGCGGCGCGCCCACCTGCTGCCCTCGGACCTGGTCACCTACGCCACGGGCCCGGAGGTCCAGGCCAACGGCCCGCGGGTCAAGTCCTTCCGCGGCGAGGAGGCGCTGCTGGCCAAGTTCCTCGAGGTGTCCGAGCCGGTCAAGCTGACGGTCTGCTACACCCGCGGCCACGGCGAGCCGGCGTTCGACGACCTCGAGCCCTTCAACGGCTACGCCCACCTCCGCGACCTGCTGCGCGAGGCCAACCTCGACACCAAGGCGGCCGATCTCGACGACGAGCGGGGCCTCGACGACTGCGACCTGCTGCTCGTCGCCGGCCCCAGCGGCGCGCTCCCGGCCACCCACGTCGCGGCCATCGAGCGCTTCGCCGAGCGCGGCGGGGACCTGCTGCTGATGACCGGGGCCGTGTTCGCCCGGGGCAAGCCCGCCCTCGCGCCCCACGGCCTCGAGCCGCTGACCGCCAGCTACGGCATCTACCTGGGCGATCGCGTGGTCGTCGACACCACGCCGGTGCCCGGTGCCTCGGACATGACGGCGTTCACGCTCAACACCGGCTGGGCCGATCACCCGGCGGTGCGCAGCCTGGTCCACCAGCCCCTGGCGCTGTTCCACGTCCGCGAGCTGCGGGTCGACTCGGGGGCAGGGGCGGGCGCACAGGTGCTGCTCTCGACCACCGAGCGGGGCTGGGCCGAGGCGGGCATCGAGGCCCTGCAGGTCGGGGGCATGGTCGGCTACGACGAGGAGGTCGATCGTCGCGGGCCCGTGCCGGTGATCGCAGCCGCCGAGCGCGGGGCCTCGCGCCTGGTCGTGGTCGGCTCCGACGAGATCGCCCTCAACGCCTGGCTGCGCGAGGACGTGGCCTACTCCCGGGGGCGCGACCTGATCCTGAACCTGATCGGCTGGCTGACCCAGCGGGAGGTGCTGCTCGGCATTCGCCCGCGCGACCGGGAGCACGTCAAGCTGGTCCTGCACCCCGAGCAGCTCCGGCGCATGACCTTGGTGTGCCTGCTCGGGCTCCCGGGCTTCGCCATCGCCGTGGGCCTGCTCGTGCTGTGGAGGCGGCGGACATGAGCGACGCCGACGCCCCGCAGACCGTCGAGCGGCGCCCCTCGACGGCGGTCAACGCCGCCATCGAGCGCGGCCGGGTCCACCTCAAGCCGCGGCCGGGGACCTTCGTGACGCTGGCGCTGGCGCTGGTGTGCGTGGGCCTCACCTGGTTCGATCCCTTCGAAGATCCAGACAACAGCCAGGTGATCGTCTCGTCCAAGACCGGGGCGCGGCGGCTGTTCCCGACCCTCGTCGACGCCGACCCGAGCCGGGCCACGGTCGAGCTGCAGGGCCCCGATCGGCCGCCGGTGCGCCTGGTGCCCAGCCCCGAGGGCCACCAGGTCATGCGCGGCGACGAGCTGCTCGGCCCGGCCAACGCCGACGAGTTCGAGGCGCTGTGGTCCTCGCTGCGCATGGCCACGGTGCTGCGCGAGCCTGGGCGGGTGCGCAAGGCCCTCGGCAAGGACAAGGGGGGCGGGGCCGAGGGCGACGCGAGCGGGGGCGACGCGTCCCGGCACATCGGCCAGCGCGGCGTCGTGCGGGTCAGCCTGCCCGACGCGAGCTTCACCCTGGCCCTGGGCGACGTCGTGCCCAACGGGGGCGTGTACGCGGCCCTCGACGACGGCGGGCCCCTGGTGGTCGAGGACAACGTCGCCTGGCTCGTCGAGCAGTCCGCCGAGAAGTGGCTGTCCAAGGGCCTCGTCGACCTCGAGCCCAGCTCGGTCACGGCCCTGGTCTGGGCTGGCGGCGAGGAGGTCGGCATCGGCCTGGGCGACGACGGCTTTTGGCGGGTGCGCAGCGGCGCTGCTCCGGCGCTTTTGTCCAACGAGGCCGTGGACTTCCGGCTCAAGCGCCTGCTCCGGGCCCAGCTCGATCCGCTGCTCCCGCGCGACGCCATCCAGCCCGAGTCCGTGCGCCCGTGGCTGTCGCTGACCACCTTCGACCGCGGCGCCCGGACCTTGCTGGTCGGCGGCGAGTGCCCCGATCACCCCGAGCGCCGGGTGGTCGATCGCGGCGCGGGCCTGGTCGGCTGCCTGCCGGCGGAAGAGCTCGAGCCCTGGCCGCTCCACGACCCGCGCGCGGGCATGGTCGAGTCGCGCCTGGTGCCGCACCGCTACGGGCGCATCGTGCAGATCGACCTGGGCGAGCCGGCCCGGCGCTCGTTGATTCGGCGGGCCGGGAGCTGGTCGCTGAGCCAGGGCGGGCGGGTCGAGGCCGTGTCCGACGACGAGGTCCGGCGCTGGTACGCCGGGCTGTCGCGGGTGGAGGTCGCGCTGCTGAGCGCCGGCGAGCCCCCGGACGAGGGCGCTGGCGACGTCGAGGGCGAGGGGGCGCCCGGCCGCCCCGACGTGGGCGGCGAGGACCCCGAGGCAAAGAACCCCGAGTCGGGCGAAGGGCCCTCGGGGGTCGGAGCCTTCGAGGGCGTCGCCTTCGAGGCCGACCTCGAGCTCGTCGTGCACGCCGACACCAACGAGACCCTGCACATCAGCTGCCACACCCAGAGCGAGCCGGTGCTGTGCGTCCGCGACGACGGCCCCGTGCTCCGGGTGCTCAGCGAGCTCCCCCCGGACCTTCGCTTCGAGGCCGAGACCTTCGCCGAGCGCCGCCTCGTCGAGTTCACCACCGGCGAGGCCCGGGCCGTCGAGGTCCTGCCCGGCGGCCCGGGCTCGACCACGGTGCGCCAGAGCGCCCGCCTGGACGTCGGCGCGTGGTCCCTGACCGCGCCGCTGCACGCCGACGACGCCGGGGCCATCGACGAGGTCCGCGTCGAGACCCTGCTGTGGGGCCTGAGCCAGCTCCGGGCCGAGCGCTGGGTCGACGCCGAGTCGGCGAGCGCCGAGGAGCCCCTGCGCCGCGTCGTCGCCACGATCTTGCCCGTCCAGGGCAGCGAGCGCGTGGTCGAGGCCGAGCTCTACCCCAACTGCGAGGTCGCGGTCCCGGGCCACCGCCGGGCCCTGATCCCCCGCTCGCAGTGCGAGGCCCTCGCCGGCGACCTGCTGTTCGTCGATCCGCTGCGCTTTTGGCTCGAGCGCGCCCGCAGCTTCGAGCTGCGCCAGACAGGGGACAGCCAGGGCACCTTCCTGCGCCGCGATCGGCAGCGCGAGCGCTTCGTCCGGGACGACGGGGGCGCGATCGCAGATCCGGCCATCGAGGCGCGCCTGGCCGCGTGGCTCGACTGGCGCTCGGCGGGCATCCGCTCGGGCGAGCCGCCCACGCCGAGCGCCTGGGTCCTCGACATCCGCCGCGACACCGGCGTGGACCTGCGCGTCGACGTGGGCGAGGGCTGGGTCCGCATCCAGGGCTCGGACTGGTACTACGCCGAGGCTGAGGCCACGGACGACGAGGAGACGGCCGAGGGCGGGGAGACGGGCCCCGAGGACGGCGACTTCGACCCGGGCGCCGTCGAGCTCTGACGGGCGAGCCAGCCCAACCAAAGAAAAGAGGCAGCGTCGCAGCGCTGCCTCTTTCGGAGTCGAAGCTGGGGGCTCGGCCTCAGCCGCCCTCTTTCTTCTTCTTGAGCGCCTCGGCCTCTTTTTGCATCCGCTCTTGCATCTCGCGGTTTTGCTCCTCGGTCATGGCGATCATCTTGGGGTGCCAGTCCGAGTTGGGCGGCGCGACCCACTTGACCTCGCCGGTCTCCTCGTCCTTGGCCTTGTAGGAGTGGAACTCCAGCAGGCCGTTGTCGTGGGCGAAGCCGGTGTCGGAGAAGCGCTTGAACTTGCCCTTGATGGTGTACTCCTTGCCGACCTCGATGACGACGAGGGGCTCTTCCTCCCACAGCTTCTGCGTGTCCGTGTCCCACTCGGGGATGGGGAAGTAGTAGTTGACGACCATCATCGCCCGCTTCTTGCCCTTGCTGTCGGCGGAGTCGGTGATCCAAAAGTGGGGCTGCTTGCCGGGGGGGCACAGCTCGCCCTCGGGGCACTCTGGGGGCACGTAGATCTCCTGGACCCAGCCCTTGACGATGGTGGTCTCGCCGGCCTCGCCCTTCTTGAGGTTCTCGTCGATGTCCTTGCGCAGACCGAAGATCGAGAACGGCTTGTCGGCGTCGTCCTCGTACTGGAGCGGCGCCTTGGCCTCCTCGAAGTTGGGGGAGGGGGGCAGCTCGACCTGGACGTCGGGGATGACCTCTTCCTCCTGGGCGGGTTGCTCCTGCTTCTTGGTGCAGCCGGCGAGGACCAGCGGCAGCGCGACGCAGCAGGTGAGGGCGAGCGGGGCGAAGGTGTTGATCAGCTTCATCGAAGAGTGGCCTCCGGGACGACGCGCCGATAAAGGCGTCGGGAGCACTGGCGGACTTTCCGCGTTGCGTCGTTTATCACGGCCTGGAGCGAAAAGTCCATGCCTAGTCCTCATCCCGGAGTTTGGGTCAGCCCCCACGCCGGCTTGACGGGACCCGTCGCATCATCGAACAAGGTGGCGATGATGCGTCGAGCGCAGCGACCCCGGGGCCCGAGCGCGCAGCGCGGGTTTCGCCCCTGGCGTGGTCTGGGGCGGGTCTGGGCGCGGTCTTTGGGGATCTCGGCGGCCCTCGCCTGGGCGGCCGCGGGCTGCGGATCGGAGCCCGGCGAGGCGGCCGAGGCGGCCGGCGAGGTCGAGGAGAGCGCAGGCAAAGACGATCCCGAGGGCGTCGAGCGGGCCGCGGCCCAAGCAGCGGATCCCGCGCTCAACGAGGCCGTGGTCCTGGCCCTGCCGCAGCTGCCCCGCAAGTTCGACCCCCACGACGACCTCGAGCCGTGGGCCGAGCGCATCGGCGACGACCTGCTCTTCGAGGGCCTGGTCCGCCGGGGGGGGGACCGCTACCCCTGGGTCGAGCCGGGCCTGGCCGACCGCTGCGAGGTCGACCGCGAGTACGCCGTGGCCTCGGTGACCTGCCACATCCCCGAGGGGATCCGCTTCCACGACGGCAGCGAGGTGACCATGGAGGACGTCGAGTACTCCGTGCGCCTGTGGGTCCTGCCCCAGCGCAGCTGGCTGCGCGAGCGCAGCGGCCTGGCGACCCTCGATCGCGTGGAGATCGTCGACGGCCCCCGGGGCGCCCCCGGCCGCGAGCGGGATCCCGGTCGGTGGATCCGCCTGGGCTTCGACAAGCGCGAGCCCCTGGCCCTCGAGGCCCTGACCGCGATCAAGATCGTGCCCAAGGCGGCGCACCGCGGACGCTCGACCCGCTTCTCCCAGCAGCCCATCGGCACCGGCCCCATGCGCCTCGAGTCCATGGACGGCGAGCGCATCGTGCTCGAGCGCTTCGAGGGCTACCGCGAGGGCCCGAGTCCGAGCGCGTGCCGGCCCCGGGGACCATCGCCTTTCGAGCGGTCAGCGACGGCGCCGACGCGCTCACGGCCTGCGCCGCGGGGAGGTCCACTTCCTCGCCGAGGTCGCCCCATCCACGTGCCCGTCGAGCTCGGCAAGCCGGGCATGGCGGGCCGCTTCCGCGGCTGGGTGGTGAGCCCGGCACAGTACGACATGCTGCTGTGGAACCTGGGCAAGGGGCTGTCGGCGGACTCGGGCCTGCGCCAGGCCCTGCACGACGCCCTGCCGCTGTCGGCGATCACCCGGGACGTCCACCAGAGCCCGGGGCTGGGCGTGGACGCGCCCGTCGATCTGCACGCGCCCGTGGCCATCGACCTCGACGCCCTCGCCGACATCAAGGCCGGCGAGCCCGTGCGCGGCGGCCTGCTCCCGCTGCCCGACTTCGAGGCCGACGCGCGCGCCCAGGTCGGGGCGTCCATGGCCCTCGACGCCCTCGAGTGGCCCGTCGAGGCCCAGGGGCTGCGCCGCCGACCGGGCGGTCCGCTGCGCTTCATCCTCGCCTGGGACGGGACCGAGGGCCGCGCGGGCCAGACGGCCGAGCTCATCCGCGAGGCCTGGCGGAGCGTCGGGGTCGCCGCGCCGCAGTCGACGACCTCGTGGCGCTTCCTCCTCTCGGTGATCCAAAAGGGGGACTTCCGCGTCGCCATGGTCCACCTGGGCGGCCACAGCGACGAGGACCTCTACCACCTGTTCCACTCGCGCGGGGCCATCAACTACTCCCGCGTCGACGACGAGCTCCTCGACGCGGCCCTGAGCGACTACCGCGGGGCCCCCGACCGCGCGGCCCGGGACGCCGCCAAGGCCCGGGTCGCCCAGCGCCTCGCCGAGCTGCGGGTGGTGTCCGTGCTCTACGCCCCGACCCACGTCGTGCTCGCGTCGCGGCGCCTGCAGGGGGTCGAGTTCGTCGACGACATGCCGCGCCTGACGACCCTCTCGCTGACCCCCGGCGACATCGACTGGGGCGCGGAGCGGTCGGCCCTGAACGGCGACGCAGGCTGAACGCGGCTACCCTGAACAACTGGTGAATTCGTGGGCGAGTCGCGGACGTGGGGCAGGGAGGGCGTGGCGTCGTCCGCGACGGCTAAAACGGACAGGGACTGTGAATATTCACAGTCCCTGAGGCCCCGAAAGTTGCCGTTTTCTTTCGGGCGTGCCTGGGTCCTCGTACAAGCGGAGGGCAGCGACGGGGCGCACATGCGACCCCCCAAACCCACCCCGATGGACCCCGGCGGTGGCACCCCAGCGAGGTATCCCATCATGTCCAGCGTCATCCTCATGTTCACCCTCTTGGCTCCCACCTTCGAAGACGCTGCGAGCGAGCTCTCGCAGCCCGAGACCACCGAGCCCTACAGCGACGCGATCGCGCGCATGCTCGCCAAGTACGACGCCGAGTACGAGGTCGAGCAGGCCCTCGAGCGCTTCAACACTGGTCTGTATTAGGCTTGATGGAGGGCCTTCGCAGGCCCTCCCAGGCCGTCGGGCTACGCCCTCCGATCCCCCTGGACTAGCCGATCGATGGTGTTTTCTGCCGAGCCCGCGGTGGAGACCTCTCGACACGAAGAGCCGGCCGCGCTGAGACGCGAGCCGGCTTTTTGATGTCCTGGCTCGACGGTCAGCCCGTCGATGCACGCAAGGCCTCGATGGTGCATTGGTCTGCCATGCTCCAGGCTTTCGCCGCGCTCGTCGGCTGACGCCCGCGCGTGGCCCCCACGCGGGCCGCCAACCCAGGCACGAAGGCCGACGAGGGGTCCCTCGCGGCCACTTGGCCGGCGTCGTTGCGTGCGGGGTCGAAAACCAGATAGGACTCGTGGGTGCCGTTGCGGAGCATGACCGGCTTTGGCCTGGCCGACCGAGGGGGGGCGGAGCGGGGTGCCCGGCTCCGCGTGGAGCTGCGCTCGGTCAACTCGCGCTACCTCGAGGTCAAGATCCGTCAGCCCTTCAACGTCGGGGTCGAGCACGGGCTGCGCAAGCAGCTCGAGGCGCGCCTGGGCCGGGGTCGGGTCGACCTCGCCGTGCGCCTCGAGGGCGGGAGCTTCGACGAGGCCGCCGACCCGCTGGCCGCCCTCGGCGTCGAGGGGGGCATCGAGGGCGAGCGCGTGTCCCAGGTGCTCGCCGGGCTCGCGGCGCTCGAGGCCAAGGGCCGGGACGCCGGCGTGGCCCTGAGCCCGCCGACGACCCTGGACCTGCTCAAGTTCGTGAGCGCCTCGGCCCGCAACAGCGGCGCCGCCGAGGCCCCGACGCCGCCGGAGTTCCTGACCGCCGTCGTCGACGAGGCCCTCGCCGGGCTCACGGCCATGCGCGAGCGCGAGGGCGCCGCCTTGACCGCGGAGCTCGGCCGGCTCTACGACGAGCTCGAGGCCCAGGTCGCCGGCCTGCGCGAGAGCCTGGAAGGAGAGGGCGAGCGGCTGATGATCCAGCACCGCGAGCGCCTGGCGGAGCTCCTCGGCGGCGCGGACGTGGCCGCCGAAGCCATCGACGGCGAGCGCGTGGCCGCCGAGGTCGCGGTGCTGATCCAGCGCGGCGACGTCAGCGAGGAGCTCGCGCGCATCGCCAGCCACCTCGAGCAGGCCCGCGGCGTGCTCGCGGCCGAGGCCAGCGTCGGCCAGGGCAAGACTCTCGACTTCCTGGGGCAGGAGCTGCTCCGCGAGGTCACCACCATCGGAAGCAAGATCACCAGCCACCGCGGCAGCGCCCTGGTGATCGCCGCCAAGCGGACCATCGAGCGCCTCCGCGAGCAGATTCAGAATGTCGAGTGAAGCCCCGCGCGGTACCGGAACCCTGCTGATCGTCAGCTCGCCCTCGGGCGCGGGCAAGACCACGCTGTGCACCAAGCTGCGGGCCGAGTTCCCGAGCATTGGCTTCTCCGTCAGCTACACCACCCGGCCCCCCCGCCCCGGGGAGGAGGACGGGGTGCACTACCACTTCGTCACCAAGGACCGCTTCCAGGAGATGGCCGCGGACGACGAGTTCGCCGAGTACGCCCTGGTCCACGGCAACATGTACGGGACCGCGGCGCGGCAGGTCGGGGACGCCCTCGCGGCCGGCCGCGATCTGCTGTTCGACATCGACTTTCAGGGGGGGCGTCAGCTGCGGCAGCGCTTCCCGGACTCGGTCGTGCTGGTGTTCATCCTCCCGCCCTCCCTGCGCGAGCTGGAGCAGCGTCTGCGCCGGCGGGCGACGGACGCCGATGAGGTGATCGCGCGGCGCCTCAAGGTGGCCCGCTCGGAGATGGCCCACTACGATGAGTATGATTACCTGATCGTGAACGACGACCTCGACACGGCCTACGACGCCCTCCGGGCGATCTACGTCGCGGCGCTGCACCAGCGCCCGCGGCTGGCCCACCGCGCGCGCGCGCTGCTCGAGGGCCAGGAGGCGCTTCCCTGGTGAGCCGCAACGCTCGCAAGCCCGCCCTCGTCGAGGCCTCGCGCTCGGGCACCCGCCTGAGCCAGCGGGACGTCCTCGACGTCGCCCGGGTCGAGCTCGAGAGCCAGCCCAACTGGAGCTTCGATCCCAACAACCCCGAGGGCGAGCCGGTGCCCCTCGACGCCGAGGCGGACGCGGCCCCGTCGGCCTCCCCGTCGAGCCCGGAGGCCGCGGAGGACCCCCACGTCGGGGCCGAGGTCGCCAACGTGCTCCTGCTCCGGGAGTTCGAGCTGCTCATCGAGGAGGTCCGCCGGCGCCTCGGCGAAGACGCCCTGGCGCCCGTGCGCGAGGCCTTCGACCTGGCCCTGAGCTGCCACGAGGGCCAGATGCGCAAGAGCGGCGACCCCTACCTGGTCCACCCCCTGCGCGTGTCTCGGACCCTCGCGGGCATGGGCCTCGACGTGCCCTCGGTGGTCGCCGGCATCCTCCATGACACCGTCGAGGACTCGGAGCTGACCGTGCTCGAGCTCGAGGAGGGCTTCGGCCGCGAGGTCGCCCTGCTCGTCGACGGCGTGACCAAGCTGGGCAAGGTGCCCTACCTGTCGCGGCGGGAGAACCAGGCCGAGAGCTTCCGCAAGATGCTCGTGGCCATGAGCCGGGACATCCGCGTGCTGCTGGTCAAGCTCTGCGACCGCCTCGACAACATGCGCACCCTCGAGGCGATGCCGGCCAACAAGCAGCGGCGCATCGCCCGGGAGACGGCCGACATCTACGCCCCGCTCGCGCGCCTGCTCGGCGTCGACTGGCTGCGCCGCGAGCTCGCCGATCTGTCCTTTCGCTACCTCGAGCCCGTCGCCGCCCAGACCATCCGCAAGGAGATGGTCGGCCTGCTGACCGAGGACCCCACGCACATCGATCGCGGCATCGAGCTGCTCCAGGACGCCTTCGAGGGCCGCTCTCGAGCGGGCGAGGAGGACGGCGAGGCGGCGCCGCAGGTGAGCGGGGGAGGGGAGGCCGAGCCCTTCCACGTGCTCATCGCCCCGCCGCCGGTGTGGGACGGCGAGACCTTCGGCGGGGTCCGCTTCCGGGCCACGGTGCTGACCCCCCAGGAGGTCTACGACCAGCGCGAGCGCGGGCGGAACATCGAGACCCTGCGCGACATGGTGACCTACCAGGTCATCACCGAGGACCGCGGGGCCTGCTACCTCGCCCTCGGCCACGTGCACGGCAACTTCAAGCCCATCCCCGGGCAGATCCGCGACTACGTGGCGATCCCCCGGGCGAACCGCTACCAGGGCCTGCACACCCAGGTCCTCGACCGCGCGGGCGTGCGCTTGCACGTCGAGATCCGCTCGAAGGCCATGGACGCCGTGGCCGAGCGCGGCGTGCTCGAGCAGCTCGAGCACGGGCTCCAGGCCAGCGAGCTCGGCTGGCTGCGCGAGATGATGGGCTGGCAAGATCAGGTCGAGGATCCGACCGAGTTCATCGAGGCCGTCAAGCGCGAGCTGTTCGCCGATCAGGTGTTCGTGTTCACCCCCGAGGGCGACCTCAAGACCTTCGCCAAGGGGGCCACGCCCATCGACTTCGCCTTCGCCGTGCACACCGATCTGGGCCTCCAGGCCGCGGGCGCCCGGGTCAACGGCCAGGTCGTGCCGCTGCGCTACAAGCTGCGCCAGGGCGACACCGTGGAGGTCATCACCGACCCGCGGGTCGAGCCCCGGGAGGAGTGGCTGGGCCTGGTCCAGACCTCGCGGGCGCGGGCGCGGATCAAGCACTACCTGCGTCAGCGCGGGCGCAGCCTGGCCATCGAGACCGGGCGCCAGCTCCTGCGCCAGCGCCTCGAGCAGCGCGGCCGCGACCTCGACGAGTTCGTCGCCCTGGGCATCATCGGCTCGAGCCTCGAGCCCCTGGGCATCTCCCCCGAGCGCGGCGTCGATCGCCTCTACGAGCTCATCGGCGACAACGAGCTGCGCCTGGGCGACGTGGTAGCGATCATCGATCCGGAGTCGGCCTCGCCGAGCGAGAGCATGCTCGGTCGGCTGCTGCGCAAGACCTTCCGCCGCAAGGGGGAGCGGACGGGTCGGTCGGTCGGCGAGGGCGAGGCTGGCAAGCCCCTGCAGATCAGCGCGACCAACCTCGAGTCTGGGCTCATCGTGCTGGCGCCGTGCTGCTCGCCCTTGCCTGGCGATCCCGTCGTCGGCTTCCGCGTTCCGGGCCGCGGCGGCATCGAGACCCACGTCGAGGGCTGCCCCGTGGCCGTCGAGCGGGCGATCCACGAGCGGATCTTCCTGAGCTGGAGCAGCGCGCTGCTGCTGGAGCGGCCCGTGACCGTGCGGGTCCGCACGGCCAACACCGTGGGCCTCCTCGCCGAGATGAGCCGCGCCTTCTCGGAGCACGAGCTGAACATCAAGCAGGCCAACTGCCGGGCCTACGACGACGGGAAGTCCGCGCTGAACACCTTCCACGCCACCGTCGACAGCCTCGCGCGCCTCGAAGCGCTGCTCGAGCACCTGCGCGGGATTTCGGGCGTGACCAGCGTCGAGCGCGTGTTCGAGGGGGCGAAGGCCACCAAGGGCTGAGCAGGCCTGGGTCAGGGTTGACAAGGACGGGGAGCACGGCTATCAGTCCGACCCCTCGCGGCCCGCGAGGCCAAGAAAGATTCGGACGATGGCTTCCTTCACGCAGATCACCCGTCGCAAGCGCACCCTCCGTCACAAGAAGGCCGGTCGCAAGCGCAAGCTGGTCCAGTCCAAGAAGAGCACCGCTTCCTACGACGAGCTCTTCGCTGCTTGCGGCGACCCCGGGAAGCCGGCGCCCAAGGCCGAGTAGGCCGCCCGCCGCGGGCTTGCTCTCCGGTGCCTGGGAGTCCAGCCTGCCCGCGCCCGAGGCCTCGCGTGACGGCAAAAGCCCGGGCGTGGCCTGACCCTGGCCCCGTAGCCACCAATGAGATCGCCATGAAGACCCGCTAGAGCGGGTTTTTGCGTTGGTTTGGGCTGCGCCGGTAATCCGCTTGATCCGCCGGTCCGCGAACGCGTAGTCTGCTCGCGCAACCCGCCGGTACCGCCGGTTGGTGGAGCAATCATGACGACAGCTGCGCCTCAGCTCTCCCCTGGAAGTACGATCGATAGCTACACCATCGGCGCGAAGGTTCGCGAGCGATCGGGTGCGGCGACTTATGCGGCAAAAGACGCCCAGGGCGGAGACGTCCACCTCACCGTCTACGCCGGTGCGTGCTTTGCCTCGACCCTCGTGCGCGAGCGCTCCCTTCGTGAGCTGCGCCAGCTCCAGGGCGTGACGGCGCCCGAGATCGCCAAGGTCAAAGGCTGCGGCAAGCTCGACGACGGCGGGATCTACGAGGTCACCGAGGTCGTCGGCGGGGAAAACCTGTCCGGCGTGGGCCAGCTCAGCCGCCCAGACGTCTCGCAGGCCATGGGGGCCATCGGCCGGGCCCTGCTCGCCGCCCAAAAAGTCGGCGTCATGCACCGCAACCTCGGCGCGCACATGGTCTACGGCACCCCGGCGGGCTTCAAGGTCACGGGCTTCGCCGTCGGAGAGCCCCAGGGGGGCCCCGCGTTCGGCCCGATCGACAGCATCGCGCCCGAGCAGGTCGCCGGCAAGGTCGTCGATCAGCGCACGCTCATCTACAACCTCGCCGCGATCGCCCAGGAGCTGCTGTCTGGGGCGCCGCTGTTCCCCGGGACGCCCGCCGAGAAGCTCGATCTGCACGCCAACCGCGAGGCGGCTGTGGAGGAGGGCGCGCTCAAGCGGGCCCTGAGCAAGGACGCGCGCATGCGTCCGATGATGCTCAAGCAGTTCCTCAACGATCTGGCGAAGATCGGCGGCTCGGCGGCTCCGGCAGCACCGGCGGCCGCGCCGGCGGCCTCGAAGCCGTCGACGCGGGGCTGGACCATGTTCATGGAGGCTGCGCAGGAGGACGCGCCCAAGCCCGCTGCGCCGGCCCCCAAACCCGCGCCCGCTCCCGTGGCTGCGCCCAAGCCCACCGCGCCGGCTTTCGCGGCGTCCAAACCCGCGGCGCCCGCCAAGCCCGCGCCCGCGCCCGCGCCGGCCGGCGCCAAGCCGTCGACGCGGGGTTGGACCATGTTCATGGAGGCAGACGACGCCCAGGACGCGCCCGTTCCGGCTTCGCCCGCACCGGCGGCGCCGAAGCCTGCCGTGGCCCCCGTGCCTGCGCCGAAGCCTGCCGCGCCTGCGCCCGCTCCCGCCGGGTCGAAGCCGTCGACGCGGGGCTGGACCATGTTCATGGAGGCGGAGGAGGGGGCCGCCGACGCCGCGCCAGCGCCTGCAGCGCCCGCTCCGTCCCCGGCACCCGCCGCGGCGGCGCCCGTGCCTGCGCCGAAGCCCGCCGCGCCCGCTCCCGCAGCCGGAGGCGCCAAGCCGTCGACCCGGG
>NZ_ABCS01000149.1 GCF_000170895.1 Plesiocystis pacifica SIR-1
GACCCCAGGCTCAATCCTCTTCGCCGGCCTCTTCGCCTTCGGCCAGGTCGAGGGCCGGCAGCTCGGGAATCTCGCCGGTCACGATCTGCAGGGAGCTCGCGTCGCCGGTCGAGAAGAACGCGCCCTTGAGCGAGGTCGAGAGGTTCTCGAAGGCCTTCTTGGCCATGACGTCGTAGACCAGGAAGTCGCTCGGGGTCAGAGCGATGCCGTCGGTCGACACGGAGAACTCCGAGGGCGGCTCGACGTCGAGGACGAAGGTCAGGGTCGGCGGCGGCTCGGCGCCGTCGGTGCCGGGGATCAGCATGCTGACGATGAAGTAGATCTCGATGCCGACGTAGCCTTGAGTGTTGAGCTCGTTGGCGTAGATCGAGCCCGAGGCGTCGACGGTGTAGGCGACGGCGATGGTCGGCGCGTCGGGGCGGTTGGCCTCGAGGTCGAGGTCCTCGGGGATGCGCTCGCCGAGCTCGAGGTCGAGGATGTCGGCCGGGATGACGCGCAGGAAGCCGGCCTCGAGCTCGTTGACGATGTAGGACTCGCGCACCCGCGTGCGCTGGTCGTCAAAGCTGGGCGAGATCGCGGCGATCGGCAGGCCGCCGGTCTCCTCGAGGGTCATGGACTTCACGACCTCGTCGACGTCGTGGAGGATGCTCGGGTCCGGGGCCCGGAAGCGGACCGCGACCGGGGGCGAGTCGGCGGCCTCGAGCCAGTTGAGCATGGCCGTGACCGTGGTCAGGATGTTCGGGTTCGCGTCCGAGGCCGTGGCCTGGAAGTCGGCGAGGGCCTTGGCGAAGAGCTCGTGGATGGCCGCCCGGGCGTCGGGCTCGTGGACCGAGCCGGGGTGGGTCTCGATGAACTGGCGCAGCGCCGTGACCGAGCCCTCGGCCTTGGCCTCCTCGAACTCGGCCTTGGGGATGAGCACGTTCTGGACCTCGTCGAGGTGGCGCGTGCAGCCGGCGTAGACGTAGTCGTTGAGCAGGTAGGTGTCGTTGGTGTCCTTGACGGCCTCGAACATGGCGTCGTCGCTCATGGTGTTGCGCAGGTACCAGCTCCCGCCGCCGAGCAAGGCGCCGACGATGAGCCCGATGAGCCAGGCCTTTTGCAGCAGCGCCGGGCTGGCCTTGGCCGCGGGCCCGCCGTCGCTGACCTTGGCGTTCTTGGTCGCGCAGATCATGTCCCAGTCGCCGGCGCGCGCCTCGAAGAAGGGATCGAGGGCGGCGAACTGTCCGTAGTCCCCGCTCTCGACGATCTGGGCGGCGCGGACCCGCCACTGGTGCATCTGGTGGGCGACGTTCTGAGCCTCGGTCTGGCCAAAGATGGTCAGCTCCTGCTGCAGCCCGCTGGAGAACACCAGGCGCAGCGTCGAGTTTTGGTAGGCCCCGTTCTCGTGGTTGTGGATGACGTTGACGTGGCTGACCTCGGACAGCGGCTGGATGCTCAGCACGTCGTCCTCGGCGGTCACGATGTCCACGGGGAACAGGTAGGTGCCCAGCTTGTAGGGCATGTTCTTGGCCGTGACGATCGAGCGGATCATCGCCAGGAATCCACCCAGGACCAAAACGGCCCCGATCGCGTAGAGGGCGATGAAGCCCGGGCCGTCGACGCCCTCGCCGAAGCTCGCCGTGCTCACGCCGTAGAGCGTGCCGGCGCCCATGGCCAGGACGATGAACCAGCCGACGGCTCCCCAGCCGGGAGAGTTCGTGTCCTCGAAGACCGGCCCAGGCTCGGCCTGGCCGCTCGCGGACGCGACGAAGCGCTCCCGCGTGGCCTTGGGCAAGGCGTTGAACTCGACGACTCGAATCTGCGACATGGCTCGCTTGTACCAGCGAAAACTGCGCAGCCGCCACCGCAATGCGCGGTGACGGCTGGAAATTGCTGGCTCAGAGCCCGCTCCTGCGGGCCTGGAAGCCAATCTGACTCGGGAGCCCCTCAGCTCGAAACCGGTCGGTCGCGCTCGCCTTCGACCCCCGGCAGCGCCTTGGCGTCCGCCGGATCCTCAATGTCGCCGCAGCCCGTCGTGGGCATCTCGAGGCCCAGCACGCGCGCCGCGGTATGGAGGATCACGCTGTCTTGCCAGGGCAAGACACCGGTCGCCATGATCGCGATCAGAGCCAGGGCCGCGAGGCCGTAGCCGTCCAGAAATTTCGTCTCGCCGCTCATGGTGCCTCTCCTCGAAAGTGTCATGAGTCCGCGAAGTGTCCACGGCTCGGTGAAACAATTCATGGATCGCGGCAAAAAGCCTCGCCAGGGCCTCGCCGAGGCCTGCGCCACTCCTGAATCAGACACGCAATCAGCGAGCGCCACGCCGCGACAGCCACTCGCGCAGGGCCGCGCGCTCGGTGTGCACGAGCAAGACGACGAGGTCCCCATCCCCGCAGTGCGCCAGCGCCCGGTCCACGGAGCTCGGCTCGTCGGCGGCGAACTCGATGGGCGTTTCACCATCTCCGGCGCCGCGAAAGCCCGCGGCGAGCTGCTCGGGGACCTCGCCCGCGGCCCGGCCGCGGAGGTACTCGGTCTGCTCGCGCAGCACCACCACGCGGGGTTGGTAGCGGCGCAGCGCGGCGCCGAGGAGGAGCAGATCGGCGTCGCTGCGATCCCCCGCCATGCCAAAGCAGATCACCGGGGCCGCGCCCCCCTCGCTCAGCCCGGCGACGAGCTCGGCGAGGGCCGAGAGCCCGGCGTCGTTGTGGGCGAAGTCGACGAGCAAGCGGGCCGCCCCCGCCTCCGGACGCTCGGGATCGAGGGGCACGGACCAAAGGTGCGCCCGCCCGGGGTTGTCCTCGGGCCGCCGACCAAAGTCGCGCAGGCCCGCCGCGACGGCCTCGGGGCCCATGCCCAGCGCGGTGGCCGCGGCCGCGGCCGCGAGGGCGTTGGCGACGTTGTGTCGGGCGCGGCCGCCGAAGCACGCCGGGATGTCGGCGACGGGCATGACGGCCTCGCCGACCTCGCCCTCGAAGCGCGTGAGCGCCCCTCCGCGCACGCTCCAGCTCGTGCCCCCGCGGGCGCGGTGCTCGACGAGCACCGGGTTGTCGAGGGCCGGCGAGAACCACACCACCGGGGCCGGGAGCGCGGTGCGTCGCGCCCAGGCCACGAGCGCCTCGCTGTCCGCCCCGAGCACGATGCGCCCGCCGCCGAGGGTCGCGTGGGCGATGACCCCCTTGGCCGCGGCCATGCCCTCGAGGTCGAAGACGCCGTACTCGCCGAGGTGGTCGCGGTCGACGTTGGTGATCACCGAGACGTCGCAGCGCCGGACCCCGAGCCCTCGACGCAGCAGCCCGCCCCGGGCGGCCTCGAGCACCGCGAGGCTCACCGAAGGATCGCGCAGCAAGGTCCGCGCCCCGCCCGGGCCGGTCCAGTCCCCGGCGTCGACGAGGCGCTCGTCGATGAACAGGCCGTCCGTCGAGGTGTTGCCGACCCGATGCCCCGCGCCCTTGGCGATGCGGGTCAACATGCGCGTCGTCGTGGTCTTGCCGTTGGTCCCGGTGATCACCGCCAGCGCGCCGCCGGCCAGCCCCGACCAGTCGAGCTCACCGGGCGCCGGCAGGCCCTCGGGGTGGTCCTCGAAGCGGAGGCTGCGAACGCCCGCGTAGTAGCCCAGGGACAGGCAGTCGTCGTCGAGCAGCCAGGGCAGGCCGCGGGCGCGGGCGGCCGCGATCAGCTCCATGGCGCCGAGGCGCTCGCGGGCCTCCGCCGCGGCTCGCTCGGCGAGGGCGTCGAGGTCGAACGCCGGATCCTCACCAGCGACGGCCGCGATGGCCCACTCGTTGACCTCGGTCGCGACGTAGAGGCGATCGACGGGGGCCGAGAGCATGAGCTGTGCGCCCGCGGAGCCCTCGGCGTCGACGAAGCTGCGCGCGCCCACGATGAGCGGGTGGCCGCCAGCGGCGAGCTCGCGGCGCCAGTCCTGACCCCGCGCCGCGAGGCCGTCGAGGGCCTCCTCGACCGCCGCGCGCCAGCGGGCGATGAAGGGCTCGGCCGGCGCGTCGCCGAGGCGGACCTCCGCGACCGCGCCCGCCTCCGTCGCGTGGATGTTGGGGCCCGTCAGACGGCGCGAGTCGACGAGCTCCACCGCTAGTCGTTCTCCTCGCGGGCCAGGCGAACGCCGCGCTCGTCGACGATCACGTCCTTGCCCCCGACGACCGTGGCCCGGCTGCGGTCATCCTTGACCGGCTCGATCTCGTCGTCGTCGCGGCTCTCGGGGCCGGCGACCAGGCCCGAGCTCGACGGCAGCGGCGTCTCGTCGACGATCGAGACCTCCGAAGCCAGATCCCCGATGGTCGAGCGGACCTCGCCCTCGTCCGCGCTCGCGTCGTTGAAGTGCACGATCTGCTTCCAGCAGCGCGAGATGTTGTCGCCGAAGATCACCAGCAGGTCGCCCCGCTCGCCGCGCTCGAGGGCGGCCTGGATCGCGGCCTGCTCGTCCTCGATGACCTCGACCTTGGACGGGCTGACCCCGGCGCCGATCAGCGCGCCCATCAAGATGCCCGTGACCTCGCCGACCTTGCGCCCGCGCAGGGAGTCGTCGCGGCGGACGATGAAGGCGTCGAAGTGCGGCGCGGCCTGCTTGGCGATGGCGACGATGTCCTCGTCGCGGCGGTCGCCCGGGGCCGCGAGCACGCACAGCCGCCGGCCGTTGACCTCCATGCTCGCCGCGGTCTCGGCCATGGCCCCGACCGCGGCCGGGTTGTGGCCGTAGTCGAGGATGACCTTGAAGGGCAGGTCGTCGAACACGTTGAGCCGGCCCGGGGCCTGGAAGAAGGTCGTGTCGAAGGTCCGCAGGCCCACGCGGATGTTGTCGATCTTGACCTTCATGACCCGGGCCATGAGCGCGGCGAACATCGCGTTTTGCACGTTGAACAGCGCCTTGCCCTCGAGGGTCGCGGGGATCAGGTGGGTCCACAGCAGCGGGATGTGGCTGCCCCGGTCGTAGAGGGTGATCATCTGGCCGTTGATGCCCTCCTCGAGCACGCAGGCCGCCCCGCCGGCGCGGATGTGCTCGCGGACCAGCGCGTGCTTGGGGTTGCGGGTCACGTAGGCGATGCGCTCGGCCTTGGTGTAGTCGGCCATCTTGAGGCACTGCTCGTCGTCGGCGTTGAGCACCGCGCAGTCCCGGCTGACCTCGACGACGATGCGCTTGACCGCCGCGAGCTGCTCGATGGTGTCGATGCCCCCGAGGCCGAGGTGGTCGGCCTGGACGTTGAGCACCGCGCCCACGTTGTTGGCCCGGTAGCCCAGGCCCGCGCGCAGCAGCCCGCCCCGCGCCGTCTCGAGCACGGCCGCGTCGACGCTGGGGTCGCGCAGGACCATGCGCGCCGAGACCGGGCCGGTCATGTCCCCGGACACCGTGCGCTCGCCGTCGATGTAGACGCCGTCGGTGGTCGTCAGGCCCACGGTCTTGCCCGACATCTTGAGGATGTGGGCGAGCATGCGGCTGACCGTGGTCTTGCCGTTGGTCCCGGTCACCGAGGCGATGGGGATGCGCGTGGGCGCGCCGGGCTCGAACAGCATGTCCATGACCGGGCCGGCGACGTCGCGGGGCGTGCCCTCGGTGGGCGCGACGTGCATGCGGAAGCCCGGCGCCGCGTTGACCTCGCAGATGGCCCCGCCGACCTCGCGGAAGGAGCGGGAGATGTCCGGGGTGATGAAGTCGATGCCGGCGACGTCGAGGCCGATGGCCTGGGCCGCGCGCTGGGCCATCTCGCGGTTGTCGGGGTGGACCACGTCGGTCTGGTCGACGGCCGTGCCGCCCGTGGACAGGTTGCCCGTCGAGCGCAGGTAGAACACCTCGCCGGCCTCGAGCACGGTGTCCTTCGACTTGCCGGCGAGCTCGAGCAGGCGCGTGGCCTGGTGGTCGAGCTCGATGCGGGTCAGCACCTTCTCGTGGCCGATGCCGCGGCGCGGGTCGGCGTTGATGATCGCGACCAGCTCCTCGACGCTGTGCTCGCCGTCGCCGACGACGTGCCCGGGCACGCGCTTGGCCACGGCGACGAGCTTGCCGTCGACGACCAGCATGCGGTGGTCGAAGCCCTCGATGTAGGTCTCGACGATGACCGTGCGCGAGTGCTCCCGGGCCTTGTCGAAGGCCACGCGCACCGCCTCGGCGTCGCCGAGGTTGATGGACACGCCGCGGCCGTGGTTGGCGTTGAGGGGCTTGACGACCACGGGGTAGCCCAGGCGCCGGGCGACCGTCGCGGCCCGCTCGGCGCTGCGCACCAGGTACTGGCGCGGCACGGGCAGGCCGAGGTCGGCGAGGATCTGGTTGGTCTCCTCCTTGTCCGACGCGATCTCGACGGCGATGTGCCGGGTCTCCGAGGTCACCGTGGCCTGGATCCGCTTTTGGTAGCGGCCGTGGCCGAACTGCACCAGCGAGTAGTCGTTGAGGCGCAGCCAGGGGATGTCGCGCTGTTCGGCCGCGCGGACCAGCGAGGCCGTCGAGGGCCCGAGCTGGCGGCGCTGGGCGTAGCCGATGAGGTCCTCGAGCTCGGCGGCGAAGTCGAAGTCGGCGTCCTTCTTGGCGTCCTCAGGCTGGAGCTTCTCGGGCAGCAGCGAGTGCAGCAGGCGCAGCGCCAGCTTGCCCGCGGCCTCGCCCACGCGCTCCTCGGCGTACTGGTAGATGACGTGGTAGACGCCCTGTTCGCCCACGCCGCGGGTCTTGCCGAAGGTCACCCCGGCGCCCGCGAGGCTCTGGATCTCCAGGGCGGCGTGCTCGAGGATGTGGCCCATCCACGTGCCCTCGCGCAGGCGCTTGACGAAGCCGCCCTCGTGGCCGTAGGAGCAGCCGTGCTGATCGAGGCTCGGGAGCGCCGCGACCAGGCCGTCGACGAAGCCGGGGATCTTGTCGCTCGGCCACTGCTCGAGCTCGCCGAGGTCGAGGCGCAGGCGGATGACCGGGAAGTGGGCGTAGAGGTTGGGGCCGCGGTAGATGCGTTGCTCGAGGATCTTCATGTCGACACCGACCCGCGCAGCATGCCTGCGCAACGGCCACTGCGTCGAGTCCTCGATGTCGACATTCCCGCGAAGATTCGCCCGGGGGCGCGCGCTGCTGCCCGACCCAAGCCGATCCAAAGACCGTTCAGCCCGGCGCCGCTGGCCGGGTCTTCAGGGGTCTTGCGTGCCGCTCAGCCCGTCAGTCGACGGGCTCGCGCCCGGGCGGCGTGGCGATGCGCCGGTGCAGGTCGAAGCGCCCGCCCTCGGTGAGCACGTGCAGGCGGATCCCCGTCATGCAGATGCTGTCGCCCTCGCTGGCCTCGTCCATGGACGAGTGCTCGATGTGGCTGGCGTCGACGACCGTGATCGCTCCGCTGCCGCAGACCTCGACGACGTCGTCGGCGTTGATGAAGGCCGCGGTGTCCTCGTCGAGGCCGACGCCGACGGCGAAGGGGTTGTAGGCCAGGGCCGCGAGCAGCCGACCGATGCGGTCGCGCTGGCGAAAGTGTTGGTCGATGACCACGCGGTTGGTCAAGCCGAGGCCCGGGGCCAAAGAGACCATCCCGGCCCGCGGGGTCGCGCCGGACCGGCCGAAG
The DNA here is from genome assembly GCF_000170895.1 of Plesiocystis pacifica SIR-1. Classification (GTDB taxonomy): domain Bacteria; phylum Myxococcota_A; class Polyangia; order Nannocystales; family Nannocystaceae; genus Plesiocystis; species Plesiocystis pacifica. Next base: position 7,521 of record NZ_ABCS01000149.1, read on the forward strand.
GCGATCATGTGCTCGCTGAGGATCGCCGCCCCGGCCGAGGTCCCGCCCACGGGCACGCCCCGGGCGTTGGCGGTGCGGATCGTCCGGGCCACGTCGGTGCCGCCCAGGATCGTCGAGATGCGCAGCTGGTTGCCGCCGGTGAGGAACACGCCCGTGGCCTCGCGCAGGTAGGCCAGCCAGTCCGGGCGCGCGGCGTCCTCGCGCTCTTTGTACTCGAGCGAGGCCGCGTGGCCGGCCCCGAGCTCGGTGAACAGTCGGACGTAGCGCTCGCCGGTGTCGTCGAGGCGCGAGGCCGTGGGGATGACCGCGATGCGGGACTCGGCCCCGCCGCAGACCGCGATGAAGCGCTCGAGGATGACGGGGTTGCTGTCCTTGTCCTCGGCGCCGCCCACGGGGACGATCCACCCGCGGCGGTGGGAGTCTGGAACCTTGGCAGGCATGGAGACGCGATGTGTCGCCGATGTCACCGCTCAGGGCAAGACCCCGTGCGCACAGCGCAACCCGCACCATCTCGCCCCTGTCCCCCGAGCGGCTTCTTCGCCTTGGTCGACTTGGGAGCTTCAGCGCGGCACGGAGCCCGAAAGGCCCGGCGATAGGCCAGCGGCGTGGTCCCGGCGTGGTCCCGAAAACGGGCGCGGAGCACCGCCGCCGAGCCAAAGCCCGCCTCGCTCGCAACCTGCTCCACGCTCAGGCCCGTGGTCTCGAGCAGACGCTGGGCGCGACGGACCCGGGCCTGGTTCACCCACCGCGCCGGGGTCGTCCCGGTCTGCTCGCGGAAGCGGCGGCTGAGCGTGCGCGGGCTCGTCCCCGCCGCCCGCGCGAGGGCCTCGAGGGAGAGATCGCGGGTCAGGTCGCCCTCGATCCACGCGAGCAGCTGCGCGAGTGAACCGTCGCCCACCCGCGGGGGGCGGTGGTCGATGAACTGCGCCTGACCGCCGGCGCGCTCGAGGGGCATCACGCAAGCTCGCGCGACGCGGGCCGCCGCCTCGGCCCCGCGGTCGAGGCGGATCAAGTGCAGGCACAGATCAAACGCCGCGGCCGCCCCCGCCGAGCTGTAGCGACCGTCCCCGCCGTCGACGTGGAGCACCTCGGGCTCCACGGTGATCGCCGGGAAGCGGCGCTCGAGCTCCGCCGCCGCCTGCCAGTGCGTGGTCGCCCGGCGCCCGTCGAGCAAGCCGGCGGCCGCGAGCACGAAGGCGCCCGTACAGATCGAGGCCACGCGAGCGCCCCGCTCGGCCGCCGCAACCAAGGCCCGAAGCAGCGCGGGCGGCAGGGGCTGGTCGAGGTCCTCGACGCCGGGGACCACGACGGTGTCCGCCCACCGCAGCGAGGCCAGGCGGTAGGCCGGGCTCAGCGCGAGGTGGCGGCCGCGGACCTGGGCGCCGGGGCTGCACACGCGCAGCTCGTAGCCGGCGCGCCCGAACACCTCGCAGGGGATCCCCAGGTCGCCGAGGACCACGCCGTCGAAGGCGACGACGGCGACCCGACGCATTGGCGAGAATCCTGCGGACATTGTCTTTCTTGCCACTGGTGGATTCTCCCACGCTCGCTAGCCTCGCGCCATGACCGTGCTCGACTACCTCGGCCCCGCCCTCGCCGGGCTGGTGTTCATCGCCTTGATGTCCCGGGTGCCCATGCCCGCGCGCCAGCGCTTCAACGCCGTGTTCGTCGGCGGGGCCGGGGCGGCCTACCTCAGCGGCGGCGGCTTCGGGCCGTGGGAGCTGGCCTACGTGGTCCCGGCCACGGCCGTCGCCTACCTGGGCCTGCGCGACATCCGATGGATCGGCGTGGCCTGGGCGATGCACACCGGCTGGGACGTGGTCCACCACCTCTACGGCAACCCGCTGTGGCCCTTCGTGGCCAGCTCCTCCCACGGCTGCGCGATCATGGATGCGGTGATCGCCGTGTGGTTCTTGCTCGGCGCGCCGACGAGCTTTCGGGCCGAAGCGGCCGTGTCGTCATCGCTTACGCCATCGACCTAAATCGGCAAATTCAGCCGCGAGAGGTGCTCTGGCGCGCCCTTTCACGTCTCCGCCGCGACGCGACCCTCAGTGCGAGCGCGAATGAATTCACAGCGGGCCGACGACTCCTGGGCAAACGCGGCCAACGACGCCGCCGAGCACCGACCGGATTCATCATGTCGACCAAGACCAAGACCAAGACCGCCCTCGCCATCGCCACCCTCGCCGGCCTCGCCTGCCTGTTCGGAGCCAGCGACACGGCCCACGCCCTGCGCATCGGCGGCCACGCGGCCCTCCACGACAGCGCCCACGCGGCCTGCACCAGCCTCTCCTACGCCGCCCTGACCAACGACTGCGGCAGCCGGGTCACCCACACCATCCCCCTGGCCGTCGAGAGCGCGGGCAGCAAGGCCCTGTCCTTCCGCGGCAAGGGAGCCACCAGCGACAACGACGTCGAGTGTCGCGGCCAGGCGATGACCGACAACAACTCGGGCTACTGGTCCACTGGCTGGACCGGCATGCCCGCCTTCGGCAGCGTCGAGGATGTCTCCATGGGCAGCCTCTACGTGGGCGACGAGGGAGCCGCCTACATGCGCTGCAAGGTCGACGACGGGGCCAGCTTGCTGTCCGTCGAGTGGGAGCAGTGAGCCCGAGCGCCCTGCCCTGACCTCCCAGGGGACGGCCCCTCGCCGTCCCCTTCCCCTCCCCAGCCACCCAAACATCCCCATGTCCAAGCTCAGCACCGGAATCCTCGTCGCCCTGTCCCTCATCCTCGGGGGCCTCCTCGCGGCCGACCGCCTGATCGGCACCCCGCAGAGCCGCGAGCTCGAGCGTCGCCTCGCCGAGCTCGAGACACACAGCGAGGCCCTCGACGAGCGAGGCCAGGCGCTGGCAGCCGAGCGCGCCCAGACCCGCGAACGCCAGCGCGCTCTGGACTGGAGCGAGCGCAGGCCCCTCTCGGCCTCTCCGAGCAGGGCGACGTCGCGGCTCCCCCAAGCCGGCCCCCTCGATGCGCCTGCCTCTGGCGAGGCGCTCATGGACCAGGAGCGCCAACAGGCGCCCGCACCCGCCGCCCCGAGCACCGAGCAGATGCAGCTCAGCCTCGAGCAGGTGTTCGAGGACAGCAGCGACGACCCCTCGTGGTCCCGGCCGACCGAGGCCGCGCTCCGCGACAGCTTCTTCGCCACCCTCGACGAGCGCAGCGCCGTCGCCACCATCGAGTGCAGCGCGAGCCTGTGCCGCGTCGAGAGCGACCACGACGACCTCGCCAGCTTCCGCGGCTTCGCCGAGGACGGGCTGCTTGGGGACAGCGACAGCTTCTCCTGGCGCGGCCCGATGTTCACCTCGATCGTCGACGGTGAGGACGGCGGCCCGGTGACCGCGGTGACCTTCCTGGCCCGCGAGGGCGAGCCCCTCCCCGGCGTCGCCGGCTGAACAGCCCTTCCGCCTGGCTCGAAGCAAAGCAAAGCGCCTCCTTTCGGAGGCGCTTTGCTTTGGGCTGTGTCGCGTCCCCGCTCAGCCGGTGCGCTTGATGATGTGGTAGCCGAAGTCGGTCTCGATCACGCCGCTGACCTGGCCCACGTCCATGCCGAAGGCCGCGACCTCGAAGGGCTTGACCATCTGGCCCTTGCCGAAGGAGCCCAGGTCGCCCCCCTTGGCGCCCGAGGGGCAGTCCGAGTTGGCCTTGGCCAGATCGCCAAAGTCGGCCCCGCCGCGGATCTGCTCGGCGAGCGCGTTGATCTGCTGCTCGGCCTCGGCCTTGCTGCGGGTGGCCGTGGACCGGGCGGAGCCCTGGTACATGAGCAGGATGTGAGAGGCGCGGACGGTGGACATGGGCCCCTACCTACCACACCTTCCGCCGCGGCTGCCTGGCCGAGCCTCCCCCATCAGGGCCCCTCGAAGGGCCCCCTCCGCAGGACTGTGCCGGCGCGCACCATCCACTGGCCGCGGGCGAGGACGGCGTCGAGTTCGAGGTCCTGCGCGCCCCGGAGCACCAGCAAGTCCGCGTCGGCGCCGACGGCCACGCGCCCCTTGCCGCGCAGCCGCAGCTGCTGCGCGACGTTGGCCGTGAACATCGGCAAGACCTCGGCGAGGCCGCGGCCAAACTCCCCCGTGAGCGCGCGCAGGGTCTCGAGCAAGGTCGCGGACTGGCCGACGCCGTAGTGGCTGAGCTGGCCGTCGTCGCCAAAGTGCGGCATGCAGCCGCCGCCGTCGGACGAGCAGGTCAAGCGGGCGGGGTCCAGGCCCGCGCCGAGCCAGGCCGCGATCGCCTCGGCGGCCGACAGCCCGTCGCCCACGTCGTCCGCCGGGAAGGCCGTCACGTCCATCACCGGCGCTCGCTCGCCCCGCTCGCCCGCGAGGGTGCAGGCCTCGGCGAACAGCTCGCGCCGCCGGTTGAGGTGGGTGGGGTGAAAGACCCGCGCCGGCAGCTCGGTCTCGTCGAGGGCCCGGCGCACGAGCTCGAGGCCCCGCGCGCCGTCGCCGAGGTGCAAGTGCAGCACCCCGGCCTTGCCGCTGATCATCCCGCCCACGTGCACGTCCGAGGCCACGCGCAGGAACTCGTCGAAGCTCGGCTGGGAGGAGCGGTGGTCGCTGATCGCCAGCTCGCCGACGCCGATGATCGGATCGACGAAGGCCATGTCGTCGCGCACCGAGCCCGTGAGGGTCTTGACCGGGACCTCGTAGTTGCCCGTCCAGCACCACGCGCTCAGGCCCTCCTCCCGCAGCGCGAGAGTCCGGGCGACGAGCTCGCGCATGGTCCGGGTGGTCGCGTCCGTGCCCAGCAAGCCGACCACGGAGGTCACCCCGGCGGCGCTGAGCTCGGTCAGCGTCAGCGAGGGCACGCGCGAGGTGTAGCCCCCTTCCCCGCCGCCGCCGGTGACGTGCACGTGGGCGTCGACGAGGCCCGGGGTGACCAGGGCGCCGTCGAGCTCGACGGTCTCGACGAGCGCGCTGCCGAGCCCGCTCAGCTGCGCGTCGAGCTCGCCCGGCTCGACGATCGCCGCGACCCGAGCGTCCGCGATCAGCAGGTCCTTGCGCCCGCGCGCCTGGGGGTCGAAGAGCTCGGCGTCACGCAGGAACAACAGCGGCGGCGTGGGGGCGTGCACGGGTCGAGAGCACCACAGCTGGCTGCGCTCGACAATCGCGGGCTCGTGCTAGCCTGAGCCCGTGAGTCCGCGACGAGCTGCGAACCGGCGCGCTAGACCCCGCTCTCGCGCCGCGTGTCTGGACTGGGCTCTGGGCCTGGGCCTGGCTCTGTGCCTGGCCAGCCTGAGCGCGTGCGACGATGGCGATCGCTCGGACGCGGGGCGCTACCTCGTGGCCACGAGCCTGCGCTCCAACCAGCCCCAGCGGTCCACGGCCGTGCTCGTCGACAGCCCCTTCTCCGCCCAGTTCGGGGGCTTCGTCAGCAACCCCGACCTGTGGATCCCCTCGGGCTGCGCCCCCCTCGAGGCCACCGGGGTGCTGTCCGCGGTCGAGGACGAGCGCTTCGTCGCCCTCGAGCCCGGCGAGGGGACCCTCGAGATCCTGACCGTCCTCACCACCTGCACCAACGCGCCGGAGTTCCAGGGCGCCGAGCCCGACCGGTGGACCGTCCACGCCCACACCCTCGACGAAGCCAGCGCGGTGTGGGCCTTTGGCGACGACGACCTCGCGGGCAGCCTCTCGCCCGGCCCCGCGCTCACCTTCCCCGAGGCCCTCGGCCAGCTCCGCGGCGTCGACGAGGGCCCGATCCCCGTCGTCGCCGGCAGCCCCTTTAGCTTCTCCCCGACCCTCGCCCTGGCTGGCGCCGACGGCCTCGTCGAGCTGCGCCACGACAGCGACTCGCTCCAGCTCGAGCTCGAGCCCCACGACGAGAGCCTGCGCCTGCGCAACCCCGACGGCACCCCGCGGCTGCGCATCGAGGGGGCCCTGGTCGAGGGAGACAGCGTCGAGTCGAGCGTGCTCGTCTTCGATCAAGAGCTCCCCCTGCCCGCGATCGAGGCCGTCCCCCTCGCCAGCGTCGAGCGCCTCGAGCTCGTCCCGGCCTACTTCCGGAGCCCCGACGACCGCCGGCCCTGGGGCGCACCCGCCGGGCTGCTGGCCACGGGCTTCGACGCCGAGGGCCGCCGCGTCTACGGCCTGCCCACGAGCTGGACCGTCACCCGCGGGCACCAGCGAGCGGCCGCGTCGCCGTCCGCCGACATCCTCCAGCTGGGCGCGAGCTGCGTCGAGCCCACCGACGAAGCCCAGGCGCGCACCGTGGAGGTCGAGGTCCGCGTCGGCGCGCTGATCGAGACCGCGACCTTCGAGTGGACGGCCCTGCCCGGAGACATCGATCCCGAGACCACCGAGCTCCCGCTGTGCGACCCGCCGCCGGGCTGCGCCTGCACCTCGACCGGCGCGAGCTCCGACAGCCCTCACCGCGCAGGGGCGGGCCTCGCCCTGATCGGCCTGGCCGCGCTCTACCGTCGCCGTCGCCGTCGCCGTCGCCGTCGCCGGCTTCAGCCCAGGCGCGCCAGCGCGGCCTCGAGCTGACCGAGGTAGCTCGCGCCGAGCAGCGCGACGTGGACCAGGATCGGGTAGAGCTGGTAGAGGTTGACGCGCGCCTCGGCCCCTGGCGCGAGGGGCCAGGCCTCCGCGTAGGCGTCGAACACCCGGGGCGAGAAGCCGCCGAACAGCTGCATCATCGCCAAGTCGACCTCTCGGTGGCCGACGTACACCGCGGGGTCGACCAGCGCCGGGCGCCCCAGGGCGTCGGTCATCGCGTTGCCGGCCCACAGATCGCCGTGCAGGCGGGCGAGGGGCTCGCTCGGTCCGCACAGCTCGGGCAAGCGAGCCAGCACCGCGTCAAAGCGCGCCCGCAGGGCCTCCGAGGCCAGGCCCGCGTCGACGACGACGCGAAACATCGGCTCGAGCCGGCGCGCCGCGTAGAACTCGGGCCACGAGCCCGCCGCCGCGTTGGTCTGGCGCAAGGTCGCCAGGTAGTTGTCGCGCTCGAGCCCCGGGCCCGCGCCGGCGGGCGCGCTGCGGTGCAGCGCCGCCAGCCCCCACCCGAGCTGCTCGTCGTGCTCGATCTGGGACAGCACGACCTCGGAGCTGTCCTCGCCCAGGTCGGGGCTCAGATCCTCGAGCAACAGGAACTCGCCCGAGCGGTCCACGGCCAGGACCTCGGGGATGACCAGGCCCACGCCCTCGGCGGCCTGACCCGCGGCGACGCCCTCGGCCAGCCACCGCAGGCCGTGGGCCTCGTCGGCGAACATGCCCTCGGGGGCGCGCAGCTTGAACTTGAGAAAGGCCCGGCGCCCGTCCTCGAGGCGCAGGGCCCGGGCCTCGTTGATCGAGCCCCCGCCGACCATCGTCCGCGTCCGCACCGGGCTGCCGAGGGTGGCCTCGACCCGCGCCCACAGCTCGCGGATCACAGCCCGTACTCCTCGCGCAGGTGCGCGAGCAAGCCGGCGCTGCCCCGGGCGCAGATGTCGAAGACCTCGCTAAAGCCGTCCTCGCCGCCGTAGTAGGGGTCGGGCACGCTCGCGCCCGCGGGCGCCTCGGGGTCGAAGCTGCGGAACAGCACGACCTTGGCCCGCGCCGCCTCGTCGGGGGCGAGGGCCAGCAGGTCCGCCTGGTTGCGGCGGTCCATGGCCAGCAGCAGGTCGAAGCGCTCGAAGTCCTCGACCACGGCCTGGCGGGCGATCGAGGGCAGCTCGAAGCCCCGGCGCCGCGCCTCTTCCCGGGAGCGCGGGTCGGCCCGCTCGCCGGCGTGCCAGGCCCCCGTGCCCGAGCTGTCGACCGCGATCGCCCCGCCGAGCCCGGCCTCCTCGACCAGCGCGAGGAACACCCCCTCGGCCGTGGGCGACCGACAGATGTTGCCCAAGCAGACGAAGCAGACCGAGACCGAGCCCGAGCCCGCCCGGCTCATTGGCTGATCCGCTCGAGCAGCGCGCGCTGCTTGGCCAGGCTGTCCTTGAGCGCGACGAGGCGCTCGCGCTCCTTGGCGACCACCTCGGGCGGCGCCTTGGCCACGAACTTTTCGTTGCCGAGCTTCTTCTCGAGCCCGCCGAGCGCCTTCTCCTTCTTGGCGACCTCCTTGCCCAGGCGCTTGCGCTCCTCGTCGAGGTCGACCAGGCCCTCGAGGGGCAGGCCGATCTCCACGCCCCCGACCACGGCCACGGAGCAGGCCTTGGGCAGCTGGTCGTCGGCGCCGAGGATGGTCAGCGACTTCATCCGGCCGACGAACTGCGCCGACTCGGCCACGCGGGCCAGGGAGGCCGCGACCGCGGCGTCGTCGGTGCGCACGACCACGTCCACGGGCTGCGCCGGCGAGACCTTCGACTCGGCCTTGAGCATGCGGTGGTTGGTGACGACGGCGATGAGCCGCTCGATGTCGTGGCCGGCCTCGACCACGCGGGCGTCGGCCAGCAGCGCGCCGACCTGGGCCACGGGCCCGGCCAGGGTCCGCGCGTCGCCCTCGCCCGCGCCCGCTTCAGGCGCGCACGGCCAGGCCGCGAGCATCAGGCTGTCGCCCGAGCCGGCGGGCCGGGGCAGGCGCTGCCAGATGGTCTCCGTGATGAAGGGGATCATCGGGTGGAGCACGCGCAGCACCAGGTCAAAGACCGTCGCCAGCGTGCCCTGGGTGGCGTGGCGCTCGGCCGGGTCCGCGTCCGCGCTCAGCCGCCGCTTGGACAGCTCGAGGTACCAGTCGCACAGCTCGTGCCACACGAACTGGTAGGCCGCGTGGGCGGCCAGGTCCAGGCGCCAGTCGCCGAGCTTTTGGGCGAAGTCCTCCGCCAGGGCCAGGGCGCGCCCGAGGATCCAGCGGTCGGCCGTCGACAAGCGCTCGAGGCCGGTCGCCGGGTCGTCGAGGATCTCGGCCCGCCAGCGCTCGAGCTCGAGGCCGTCGAGCTTCATGCTCGCGAAGCGGGCGGCGTTCCACAGCTTGTTGCAGAAGTTCCGGTAGCCCTCGACCCGGGCCTTGGAGAACACGATGCCCGCGTCCTGCCCGGCCATGGTGCACAGGTAAAAGCGCAGCGCGTCCGTGCCGTAGGTGTCGATCAAGCTGACCGGATCGACCACGTTGCCCTTGGTCTTGGACATCTTGCGCTTGTCCTCGCCGAGGACCATGGAGTGCAAGAAGATGGTCTTGAAGGGCACCTCGCCGGTGAAGTGCAGGCCGAACATCATCATCCGCGCGACCCAAAAGAACAGGATGTCCCAGCCCGTCTCCATCAGCGAGGTCGAGTAAAAGCGCGGCAGCTCGTTGTCCTCGGCCGGCCAGCCCAGGGTGGTCAGCGGCCACAGGCCCGAGCTGAACCAGGTGTCGAGCACGTCCTCGTCCTGGTGGATGTCCGCGCCGCCGCACTCGCTGCACGCGCTGGGATCCTCACGGGCGACAGTGATGGCCCCGCAGCTCTCGCAGTGCCACGCCGGGATCCGGTGCCCCCACCACAGCTGGCGAGAGATGCACCAGTCGCGGATGTTCTCCATCCACCGGTAGTAGTCGGCGGTGCGGTGCTGGGGGTAGATGACGGTGTCGCCCTGCTCGACCGCGGCCAGGGCCTTCTCGGCCAGGGGCCCGACCTTGACGAACCACTGCGTCGAGGGCAGCGGCTCGACGATCACCCCCGAGCGCTGGCTCCGGCCGATGCTGAGCTTGTGGTCCTTGGTCTCGACCAACAGGCCCGCGGCCTCGAGGTCCGCGAGCACGGCCTTGCGGGCCGCTTGCACGGTCAGGCCGACGTACTTCGCGGGCGCGGGCTCGATGAACTCGTTGTCGAAGCCGATGACCTGGATGAGCTCGAGGTCGTGGCGCTTGCCCGTGGCGAAGTCGTTGGGGTCGTGGGCCGGGGTCACCTTCACGGCCCCGGTCCCGAAGCCCATCTTGACCAGGATGTCGTCGGCGATGATCGGGATCTTCCGGCCGGTCAGCGGCAGCTCGATGTGCTCGCCGATCAGGTGCTGGTAGCGCTCGTCGTCGGGGTGCACCGCCACGGCCGTGTCGCCGAGCATGGTCTCGGGGCGGGTGGTCGCGACGGTCAGGCGCTCGCCGGTCTCGGAGTCGGCGACGGGGTAGGCGATGTGCCACAGCTTGCCGTCGGTCTCGGTGTGCTCGACCTCGAGGTCCGAGAGCGCGGTCTGAGATCCGTGGTCCCAGTTGATCAGCCGGTAGTCGCGGTAGATCAGGCCCTGCTCGTGGAGGCGCACGAAGGCCTCGCGCACGGCCCGGGACGAGACCTCGTCCATGGTGAAGCGGTAGCGGCTCCAGTCCAGCGAGGCGCCGAGGCGCTCGTGCTGCTCGTCGATGATGCCGCCGTGCTCTTCCTTCCACTCCCACACCTTGTCGAGGAAGGCCTCCCGACCCACGCCCTGGCGGGTCTTGCCCTCCTTGGCCAGCTGGCGCTCGACCATCACCTGGGTGGCGATGCCGGCGTGGTCCGTGCCCGGGAGCCACAGCGCCCGGTGGCCGCGCATGCGGTGCCAGCGGACCAGCGTGTCCTCGATGGTCGCGGTCAGGGCGTGGCCCATGTGCAGGCGGCCCGTGACGTTGGGCGGGGGCAAAACGACGGTGAAGTGCGGCGCGTCGCCATCGGCCGGCTGGAAGTAACCTTGGTCGCGCCAGTGGGCGTAGAGGGGAGCCTCGACCTGCGCGGGGTCGTAGACCTTGGCGAACTCGCTCGAACTCGTCATCGGACGCTGAACCTGCCACAGGGGCGGTAGCGATGCACACGGCTCGCTCCCCTCCCCGGGCCCGCGCGCTGGCGCCATGACGTGCGAAAGCTCGCACCTCAAAGAGGGGCGAGCCTTCGCTAGCGGCGAGTCGACGGACGACTCAGCGGGGGATTTTCTGGTTGATGAGCTCTTCGGCCAGGTCCGGGACGACCTCCCAGACCACCGCCTCGACCACCTCTTCGGTGATCTTGATCAGAGCCTGGACCGCGGCGGGATCGAGACCCGACGCCGCGGCGCTGCCAGAAGCCGCCGCCTTGATGCGCTCGACCATGCCCGAAGTTGGAGCGTCGGCCGAGGTGAAGGGGATCGGGACCGCGATCGGGATGGAACCGGGGGCTGCGCCCGGGCTCGCCGCGGCTGCAGGTCGGGCCGCCGCTGCGGGGCGGGCCGGGGCCGCGGGCTTGCGC
>NZ_ABCS01000148.1 GCF_000170895.1 Plesiocystis pacifica SIR-1
AGCTTCGACTTCGGCGCGTTGAACTTCCGCGAGGCGGGCGGCGAGGGCTGTTGGGCTGAGCTCGAGGGGATCGCTGGCGTAGAGCTCGGCGGCGAGGCGGCGGGCGACGGCGTCGTCGACGGGGCGGGTCGGGGCGATGACCAGCTGGGCGCCGGCGAGGAGGAAGGCGGAGGCGAGGTTCATGCCACCGTCGATGGCCTCGGGGCTGGGGGTGCCGGCGCTGCAGGCCCCGAGCACGACGATCTGCGGGGCGCGCTGGCCTGCGACGATCTGCGCGGCGCGGACGGTCTGGCCGTCGAGGACGAGGTAGCTCCCCCAGCCGAGCAGGCCCTCGTGGTAGCCGTGGCCGCTGTAGTGCATCAGGGTCGGCTGCTCGGCGTCGAGGGGGGACCAGCTCGGGGACACGGCGGCGCCGAGCTGGGTCAGGCGCGCGGACACGGCCTTGGCCTCTTCGCGGGCCGCGGCGAGGTCCTTGGCGCTGGCGATCACGGCGACGTCGAGGCCGGCCAGGGCAGGGGCCGCGGGGGCTTTGGCGGTGGGCTCGCGGCCGAGGCCGAGGGAGTAGTGGACCACCCTGGGCCCGGGGCCGTCTCGGGCGGCGAGCAGCCCGTGGATGTCGACGGCGACGAGCTCGTGGGTGGCGATGACGTCGAGGCTGTCCAGGGTCGACCAGGCGCCCTCGGGCTTCGCGGCGAAGCGCTCGACGGCCGCGGTGATCAGGGCCTCGGGCTCGAGGGCGCCGCGCAGCTCGACGAGCTCGACGGGCGCGTCGGCGGTGGCCAGGAAAAAGCGCCAGCTCGCTTCAGATCGGGTGGACCCGGTGGATCGGGCGGCGGGCGCCATGGTCATCACCCCGCGGCTCGGGTCCCGGGGCCACAGCTGGTCGCAGGTCCAGCTCGGCGCGGCCTCCTCGAGGATCGCCGTCGCCTGGGCCAAGAGCGCCTCGGCCCGGGCCCCCTCGCTGGCGAGCGCGCGCTGCAGCACCTCGAGCTCGGAGGTGGACAGCTCCCACGCGTCCTCGCTGCGGGCGGCGAGGCTGGCCTCGAGGGCCTGATGCTCGCTGAGCAGGCGCTGGTATTCGCGGCGGCGCTCTGGGGGCAGGCGCGGGCGGGCTCGGGCCCACTGCGCGCGGAGGTGGCGAGCTCGGGCGCCCACGGCCGTACAAAAGGCGCCGCGGGTGTCGCCCGTCTCGACCAGCAGCTCGAGGTGGCGAGCGTCGGCGCGGGCGTGGGAGGTGACGAAGAGGCTGCGGCCCGCGTCGCCGGGGATCGCCAGGGCCAGCTCGCCCGCGATCGCGTTGGCCCGCTCGTAGGCGGCGATGGCTCCTTCGGTGTCGCCGCGCTCGTGCAGGGTCGCCGCGCGCAGGGCCCACAGCTGCCAGTCGTGCTCGCGGTCGTGGGTCAGCTCGGCGTAGGCGCCGGCGCGCTCGAGGTGCTCGAGGGCGAGCGTGGACCGACCCCGCCCCAGGGCCGCCTGGGCGCCCAGGAGCTCGCGCCAGATCAGGTAGTGGGCGTCGAGGGTCGCCGGATCGATGGCCTCCAGCTCGCGCTCGGCCGTGCCCAGCTCGCCGCCCTGGATCGCCGCCAGGGCCAGGTTGAGGTGCATGTGCGAGGCGTTGCGGCGGTCACCTCGGGCCGCGTAGGCCTTGGCCAGGGCGCGCAGCTGGGGCGAGGGGTCGGGCGTGCCGGGGTCGACCTCGCGGCGCAGCAGCGCGACCCAGGCCAGATCCGAGAGCACGTCGAGGGCGTGGGCCGGAGGCTCCGCTTGGTCGAGCTCGGGTCGCCAGCGCGTCGCCAGGGCGTCCGCGAGGACCTGCGCCTCGTCGAAGCGGCCCAGGCGGGCGAGGGTCGTCGCCTCCATCACCCGCGCCGCGGCCACGCGCTTTTCGGCGTCGAGGGCCTCCGCGAGGGCGCCGGTGCGGCCGAGGGCGACGAGGGCCTCGTCGAGGTGGCCGAGGCGGAACTCGAGGGTGCCCTGGAAGTAGCGCAGGTCGAGCTCGGCGAGCATGTGCACGAAGGGCCCGTCGAGCTCGGCGATGGCCGCCGCGAGCTGGGCCTCGCTCGCGTTGAAGTCGGGCTCGACGTAGAGGTGCAGGTAGGCCGCCTGGGAGCGCGCCGCGCCCAGGCAGCGCAGCGGTCGGGCGCCGGCCGAGCGGGCCGCTGCCTTCACGGCCTCGGGCCCCTCGCCGACGGCCGCGTAGTCGCCCGCTTCGTAGGCGAGCTGGCTGGCCATGCACGCGAGCAGCGGCCGCTCGTGCGCCTCGACGGCCTCGTCGGCGGCCGCGAGGATCCCCAGGGCCTCGGGCAGCGCGTCCGCGGCCGTCGTGTCCGGAGCGTGCAGGGCCTGGATCGCCCGCTCGCGCGCGTCCGAGTAGGCCGATGACAGGGCGGCGAGCTCCACGGTCCACTCGCGCTCGGGGGCGTTCGCATCGGCGAGCGCGACGGTGCCTTCGGTGGTCTCGAGGTCGAGGTGGAAGAGCGCGCCCTCGGGTCGCTGATCCACGACCGCGTCGACGGCCGCCCCGTCGAGGGTCAGGGCGTAGCGAGCCCCGGCCTGCTCGCCCTCGAGCCACAGGCTCACCCGTCGAGCCTTGGTCAGCAGGCAGCGCGCGCGTCGGGGCGCGTCGGGACCAGGGTCTTCGTCGACCACGAGGTCCCGGCAGCCGTGTACGCCCAGGGTGCTCGGACCCGAGGCTGGGGGCGCCTCGGCAAGGGCCTGCGTCGCCGGAGGGTCGGGGTCCAGACGTGCGTCGGCGCTGGCCTCGGGAGCGCGCTCCCCCGAGCAAGCCTGCGCCGAGGCCAGCGCGAGGGCGACCAGGGGCAGGGCCGCGCGCTTCAGTCCTCGATGACGATGTCCACTCGCCGCACCTGCCACGGGCCCGAATCCTCGCCGTCGGCGAGCACCTCGGAGGCCTGGGTGGGCAGGGCCTCGGGGCGCCCGACGACGAGGGCGATGGTATACCGCCCGGGCTCGAGGTCGAGGTCGCCGATCGTCCCGGCCACGCGGATGGACCCGGACTTCGACTGCTTGGTCAGGTCCTCGATGGCCAGGGGCAGACCCGAGCTGCCGACCAGGGCGAAGGCACGCACGCTGATGTCACCCTCGACCTCCAGCTTGGGCCGCAAGATCCACTCGAACTCGGTGTCACGCTGGTAGCGGTGCGCGGCGACCTTGGGCTGCTCGTCCTCGGCGCCGCGCATCTGCTTGAGGCCGCCGTCGGTCTCGAGCACGAAGGTCGGGACCGGATCGGCGACGGCGACGGTGGGCGCGTCGCCCCCGAGGTCGAGCTCGGGGCCGGGCGCGTCGCCGGGCCACGCGACCCACAAGAGGATCGCGGCGGCGGCCGCGGCGATCATGCCCCCGGGGACCCACCAGCGCGGGCTGCTGCCCGGGTCGTGGGCCCGGTTCGCGGCGCTGTCCCGAGTCTTGGTCTCGGCCTCGGTCTCGGCCTCGGTCTTGGCGCGGAAGGGCACGACCTTGCCGTCGTTCGCCTCCGCGTCGCCCTCGTCCTCACCTGGCTGGTCGTCGAGCCCGGCGAGCAGCGCGTCGACCAAGCCGCCGCGCTCGTCTTCGTCGAGGGGCGCGAAGGCGGCCCGCGCCCACTCGCGCTCCGCCTCGCTCATGCCGGCCTCGAGGGCGCGCTCGTCGGCCGCGTCGGCGTCCAGGTCTCCGCGCGCGAGCGCAGCCCACGGGCTGTCCTCCAGCTCGCGGTCGTAGTCGCGGGCGCGCTCGCCGATCGCAGCGACGAGGGCGTCGATCTCTGGATCTTCTGATTCCACGGCAGTCGTCCTCAGTGTGTCCTTTGATCGGGGCTGTCGGGGATCTGACGCTGAGCGTCGGATTTTTTCGAGCCGAGCTCGCCCTCTTCCGCCGCGAGCTTGGCGACGAGCTTGCGAAAGCGCGAGCGCCAGGCGTAGACGGCGTCGCGGGTCATGCCCGTCGCCGCCATGACCTCGTCGACGCCCCGCTCTTCGACGTAGAGCATCTGAAACAGCAGCATGCCCCGGTCGTCGAGGCGCTCGTGCAGCCAGCCGAGCAGTCGATCGAGGCGCTCGCGGGACTCGAGCCGCGCCCCGTGGCTGGTCTGGGCCTCCATGCCCCGCTCGAGATCCTCGTCGGCCGTGGGCTTGTCGCTCCACGGGTTGCGCCGGCCGCTGCGCAGGATCGCCGCGACCTGCCGGCGGGCGACGAGGCGCACGAAGCTGTCGAGGCTGCGCCCGCGCTCGGGGTCCCAGCTCCGCAGGGTCTTGCCCCCCTGGCTCAGCAGGTGCACGAACACCTCCTGGCTGAAGTCGCGGACCTCCTGGCGCGGGTCTCGGCCTTCGATGCGGGCGCCGCGGAGCAAGGCGAAGCCGACCTCGGCCTGGATCACGGGCAAAAGCCGATCGACCAAGGCACGCATGGCCTGACGGTCTCCATCGAGGGCTTGGGCGACTTGCTCGGGACTCACGGGGTCGGGGGAGCATACCGGGGGAGCGGCCCCCCTGTCCCCCGGCCTGCTAGGCTGCGCCCGTGCGACTGGAGCTCCACTGCCACTCGACGTGCTCCGACGGGAGCTGGACGCCGGTTGAGATCGCGTCTGCGGCCGCGGACTTCGAGGTGGAGTTGTTTTGCCTCACCGACCACGACACCCTCGACGGATGTGAGCAGACCCAGGCTCTGCTCCCAAACGCGCGGGTGCTGCGGGGTCTCGAGCTCAGCTGCAAACACCAGCGTCGCACCGTGCACTTGCTGATCTGGGGCGTACCCGCTCACGCCGAGGCCTTCGAGGCGCGCCTGGCCGAGCTGCGCGAAGTTCGACGTCTGCGGATCCACGCGATTTGTGCGCGCCTGGCCGAGCTCGGGGTGCGCCTCGACGCCGACGCGATCCTGGCCAACTGCCACGGCACCCCCGGCCGCCCCGACGTCGCCAAGGCCCTGGTCGCGGCCGGCGTGTGCACCTCCTTCCGCGAGGCCTTCGATCGCTTCTTGAAAGACGGCGGCCCGGCCCACGTGGTCGTCGACAGCCTCAGCCTCGCCGACGGCCTCGCCCTCGGTCGCTCGGTCGGCGCGCGCATGGCCCTGGCGCACCCGCACTCCCTGGGCAACTTCGCCCTGGTCGAAGAGATCTATCGCGAGCACCGAGCGCTCGGCCTCGAGGGCATCGAGGCCTACTCCGGCGTGGTCAGCCCGACCCGCGCCGAGCCGTGGTTGCGCCTGGCTCGAAAGTACGAGCTGGTCGCCACCGCCGGCAGCGATTTCCACGGCGACCTCACGCCCAACATCGCCCGCCCCGGCGTGATCGTCCCCGAGCCGATCGCCGAGGGCGTGCAGGCCTGGTTCGAGGGTCTTCCAAGCGTCGAAGCAGCGGCCTGAGTAGGGGCAGGTCACTTTGGTGTACCCTCGGCGCCGATGGCCGCCGACAAGTCCGTGCTCGAGTCCCTCGCGTTTTTGTACCTGACCTTCAGCCACTCCACCGATGGCGAGGTCTCGGGCGACGAGATGAAGGCGCTCGCGGCCAAGCTGCGCGAGTGGGCGCCCAGCGTCGAGCTGGGCGAGCTGGGCGAGCTGCTCAAGTCCACGGTCGCGCGCTACAAGGGCGCCGCGGACAAGCTCGGCGAGGCGCGCACGATCACCGGCTCCCTCGAGGGCGCCCTCGACAAGGAGCAGCTCGGCAAGGTGCTCGCCGATCTCGAGGAGCTCGCCGCCGCGGACGGTGAGGTGATCGAGGCCGAGAAGACCTTCATCGCCGACACCCGCAAGGCCTTTGGCCTGTAAGCGGTCCTGAGCTCCCCGAGGTGGGCTGGTTGGCCCGCGCGCGCATGAAAAGCTGGGCCTCATCGGCAAGCTCGAGGGCTTCGCCGGGGCGGCGGGCACGAGCTGGCCCTGGCGCTGGACATGCGCTTCGCGGCCCGGGGCAAGTTCGAGTTCATGCAGATGGAGGTCGGCATGGGGATCTTGCCGTGCGGCGGCGGGGCGTCGCGGATGGCTCGCCAGACGGGCCTGGGCCGGGCCCTCGAGATCATCCTCAGCGCGCGGGACTTCGACGCGGACGAGGCCGAGGCCTCGGGACGGTCAACAAGGCGCTGGACCCCGAGGCCATCGGGCCCTACGTCGACGAGCTGGCCCGGCGCGTCGCGCAGTTCCCCGCCGAGTCGATCACCGCCTGCAAGCGCGCGGTCTACGAGTCGATCGACAAGCCCATCGACGAGGCGCTCCGGGCCGAGGCCTACTGGCTCTACCAGGCGACCAGCAAGACGCCAGCGATCAAGGGCTTCACCGTCGCCGACGAGCGGGGCCTCGAGCACGACATCGAGAACCAGCGCAACTGGAACGAGCTGGTGATGCAGGTGCAGGAGATCCAGTAGAGGCGTCGCCGACGGGCTCGGGGATCCTCCCGGGCCCGTCAGTCCGCGTCCGTGTCTTCGGCTTCGGGCGCGGGCTGGCCGAGGCCCGTCAGCTTCCAGCTCCACGCGCCGAGCAGCCCAAAGCCCAGGGCGTTGACCGCCCCGTGGACCTCGACCATGGTCCGGATGTCGGGCACGGGGGTGCCGAGGAACTCGCTGACCGCGTAGCTGCCGGCGAAGGTCATGGCCGCGAACAAGCTCGCGCCGGCGAGGGCCGAGAGCATCGCCGGCAAGGTCGGGAGCTCGCGCGCGCGCCGGAGCATGCCCACGCCCACGGCGAGGCCGCAGCCGGCGGTCAGCCACGAGGACGCGACCTCGAGCAGCGGCGAGGCCGTGATCCCGATCGCGACCAGGGGCACGGCGAGGACCAGGGCGGCGGCGGTGACTCGCCACACGCGCGACTCGGGCTCGGTGCGGACCAGGTACCCCGCCATGATCGGGAGGGTGAAGCCGGCGTGGTGAAAGTGCGCCGCCGTGAGGATGACGATGAGCTTGGAGAAACCCAGGGGTTGGAGGCCGAGGGTGTGGGCGATGAGCCAGAGGCTGCCGACGATGGGAAAGCCCAGGCCGCCGGCGATGGCCAGCTCACCCGCGCCGCGCCCGAGGAGGAGATCACGCGGTCCGTGGGCGCGCAGCCGTGCGACCACCCGCCGGGTGCCCTCGACGGCGGCGACGGCCGTCCACGCCGCCCACGGCAGCGCGGCGAGCATCGCAAGGCCCCCCGGCGAGAGGCTCGTCGCAAAGGTCAGCGGCAGGGCGCAGGGCAGCTGGGCGAAGCTCAGGCCGCGCAGCAGCTTCGAGTCGTCGAGGCTCCCCGGTGCCGCGTCGAGCAGCGGGCCCAGCAACAGCGGGACGAGCACCAGGGGGGACAGCGCCATCAACACCGCCGGGGTGCTGGGCCCGGCGAGGAACTGCCAGAGGATCCAGATCGCGGTGCCGGCGACGGCGCTGTGGCGATTGATCCGGAGCCGATCCAAGGTGCCGCGAGCGTAGCCCGAGACGCCCGAGACTGATAGAGTCGCCAACCCGTGGCTTACCTCGCCCTCGCGCGCAAGTACCGACCGCAGCGCTTCGCCGACATGATCGGTCAGGAGCACGTCACGCGGACGCTCGAGAACGCGATCAAGTCCGACCGTGTCCACCACGCCTACCTCTTTTGTGGGGTCCGCGGCCTGGGCAAGACCACGGCCGCGCGCATCCTCGCCAAGTGCCTGGTCTGCGAGCACGGGCCCACGCCCGAGCCCTGCAACCAGTGCGTCCACTGCGTGGGCATCAACGAGGGCCGCTCCGTCGACGTGATCGAGATCGACGGCGCCAGCAACAACTCCGTCGACGACATCCGCTCGCTCCGCGACCAGGTCCACTACCTGCCGCAGATCGCCCGGCGCAAGATCTACATCATCGACGAGGTCCACATGCTGACGCAGGCGGCCTTCAACGCCCTGCTCAAGACCCTCGAGGAGCCGCCGCCCCACGTCACCTTCCTGTTTGCGACCACCGACCCGCACAAGGTCCTGCCCACGATCCTGTCCCGGGTCTCGCGCCTGGACTACCGCCGGGTCCGGGCCGCGACCTTGGTCCCCTACCTGCAGTTCATCCTCGAGCAGGAGGGCTTCGCCGTGGAGCCCGAGGGCCTGTACGTCATCGCGCGCTGCGGCGACGGCTCGGTCCGCGACTCCCTGACCCTGCTCGACAAGGTCATCGCCTTCGCCCACGACCCCAAGGCGATCACCGGCGAAGAGGTGCTCACGGTCCTCGGCCAGGCCAGCCGCTACGCCGTCGCCGAGCTCGTCCAGGCCATCCTCGACCGCGACGCGGCCAGCGTGCTCCAGCGCTTCGAGCAGATCACCTCGAGCGGCAGCGACCTGATGCAGCTGGCCGTGGCGATCTTGCAGCACCTGCGCGACCTGACCGTGCTGTCCCTGACCAAGAGCCGCGCGGCGCTGCTCGACATGAACGACGACCTGTTCGAGCAGCTCCAGCGCCAGGCCGGGGCGACCAGCCCGACGGTCGTCGCCCAGCACTTCGATCGCTTCGCCCGGGTCGTCGACAGCATCGAGCACAGCCGGGTGCCGCGCCTGGTCATCGAGATGGGTCTGCTCGAGCTGGTCAGCGCCGAGCCGCTCATGCCCCTGGGCGATCTGGTCACGCGTCTGGACGCCCTGAGCAAGGGGCGGCCGACGCCCCGCGGAGGCGGAGGAGGTGGTGGAGGAGGTCGCCGAGGTTCGGGGGGAGGCGGCGGTGGTCGTCCCCGCGGCCCCGCGCCGCGTCAGGCCGCGCCTGCCCAGGCCGCGCCCATGCGAGCTGGGCCCCCCGCCAGCGCGGCGCCCATGCCCGCGCCCACGCCTGCGCCGAACCCCAGCCCGGTGGTTCACCGCCCGCCGGCGCAGACCCAAGCGCCCAAGCGCGCCACGGCTCCCGCCGGCGGAGGCGGCAGCGGAAACGCCTCGGCAGACATGCTCGAGCGCATGGCTCGGGAGGCGGGTTTGCTCGGGGGCAAGCCCGAGCCGGCTCAGGCCCGCACGCCGCAGCGCAACGCAGCGCCGCAGCGCAGCGCCGCAGCCCAGCGCAGCGCACCGCCCCAGTCCAACGCGGCCCCGCAGCGCAACGCGCCGCCCCAGTATCAGGACGGGCCGCCGCCTCGGGACGAGCCGCCCTGGCCGGTCCCCGCCGCCAACGATCCCCGCAGTCCCCAGGGGCAGGGTTTCGCCCTGACCAACGATCGGCTCCGGCCCGTCGAGCCCTCCTCCGAGGTCGCCAAAGATCCCCAGGCCGCGTGCCCGAGCTCGCGCTGCACCCCCCGCGAGCCCATCCAGTGGCGCCAGCTCGGGTCCTGGGACGCGTGGGAGACCTTCCTGTCCCGGGTCCGCCAGGAGAACGACCTGCTCTCGGCGGTCCTCGACAACCTCGGCCTGCTGTCGCTGACCGAGGGCCACGTCGAGCTGGCCGCGCCCGCCAACGGCTTCGCGCGGACCCAGCTGCGCGAGAACCCGGAGATCGAGGCCGCCTTCGAGGCCCTCGCCGCCGCCTACTTCGGCGAGAACATGCACCTCGAGCTCGTCGACATCGTGCCCAGCCTGCCCGACGCGCCGAGCATGCTCTTGGTCTACAAGGAGCGCCAGCGCAAGCACCGGGAGCAGATCGAGCACGACGCTCACAGCCACCCGCGGATCCGCGCCCTGCTCCACGCCTTCGGCGGGGAGGTCGAGAAGGTCGACATCCTCGCGCCGCCGGAGCTGCCGCCGCTAGGCGAGCGCGGCCTACCGAGCTGAACTGCTTTGCCCCCGCAGGGGTCTCGGGGAGGGGGGACGCTTCGTCGCTTCCGCTCCTCCGCTTTGGCCGGTGGGCAATGTGGTTCGTGCCCCCTCAGACAGCATGTGGTCGCCCCCTGAAGGGGGCGATCCGTTCGCGGGCTTCGTGGGTGGGGTCTGGAACGGCCCCGCGGACCAGCCTATAGTCCCGGGACCATGTCCGACTTCGACCTTTCCCAGCTCATGCAGCAGGCCCAACAAATGCGCGAGCGGATGGAGTACCTGCAAAAGGGACTCGCCGATCAGCGCGTCGAAGGCTCCGCCGGCGGCGGCATGGTCAAGGTCGAGATGACCGGGACGCAGCAGGTCCTCGGCGTGAAGATCGACCCGGCCGTGCGTGACGAGGACCTCGAGATGCTTCAGGACCTGATCGTCGCCGCGACCAACAGCGCGATCGAGAAGTCCAAGGCCCTGGCCCAAGAGAGCCTGGGCTCGATGCTCCCGCCGGGCATGCTCCCGGGCGGCATCCCGGGGCTGTGAGCGCACGAGATCGCCCCTCCTTCGTCGATGGCTGACCCGATCCGCAAATTGTCGAGCCTGCTCGCTCGGCTCCCCGGCATCGGGGAGAAGTCGGCCCTGCGCCTGGCCCTGGCCATCGTGCGCAGCAACGACGACTACTGCCGGGCCCTGTCCCAGGCGATCTCGGACGTCCACCAGCACATGCGGCTGTGCTCGGTGTGCTGCGACCTGACCTCGACGCCGGTGTGTGAGATCTGCTCGGACCCACGCCGCGACGCCGGGCTGATCTGCGTCGTCTCGCAGCCCCAAGATCGCATGGCCTTCGAGCGCGCCGGGGTGTTCCGCGGGCGCTACCACGTGCTCCACGGCGTCCTCGACCCCCTCGCCGGCGTCGGCCCCAACGAGCTCAAGGTCGCGTCCCTGCTCGCGCGCTTGCAGCCAAAGGAGGGGGAGCCAAAGGAAGGGGAGCCAAAGGAGAGGGAGAAGTCGCCGGTCCGCGAGGTCATCGTCGCGACCAGCCCCAACGTCGAAGGCGACGCCACGGCCTTGTATCTGGCCAAGCTGCTCGAACCCCTCGGCGTCTCCGTCACCCGCATCGCGTCCGGCGTGGCCGTGGGCGGGGAGCTCGAGTACGCCGACATGACGACCCTGCACCGGGCCCTCGAAGACCGCCGCAGCATCAGCTGAAGCGGGCGATTGCCGGGGAATTGCCTTCGAGTTCGGCTGGGAAATCGGCTGGGGCAGAACGTCCCAAGGGGCAGGGGCCCCAGGCCCGCGGCGATTGTCAAGGCGAACCTTGGCATGAGGGCGCATCTTTGTGGTGACGCAGTTCGTCACCGGTGACACACCCAAACCTCGATATCGAGGGCAACACGGGCCTCGGACCGTCGGCCAGCGGACCTTTTGCCAGGCCGCGAGCCGCTCGGGCCGGTCGAGAGCGCGGGGATGCTCGCCTCTACGATCAAAGCGGGCGATCCTCGCGCCGAGTGCATGGACTTGCCGGGCCGAGTCTGTTAACTTGGCGGCCTGTCACGCGCCGTGTTCCTCCCGTCCTCAGTCCGCTCGCAGCCCATGCGGGACTCGATGTTCGAGGCTCCGCATGTCGGTGCTGACATCGGCGTCGATGCGTCGCGGTGGATCGAGGGCTCTGTGGTGGAGCGCGCCCCCTTGCGTGTGAGCCTGCGCTGCGGCTTGGACCGGCAGCTCAGCGTAGGTGTGACCCGGGCCCAAACGGGCACAGTTCGGTCAGGAGTCCCGCGTTGAACATGTTTAACCCGCAGCTCTCGTTGTACGAAGAGGAGCTGTCGGAGATCCGAGGGGTCGCCGACAGGCTGCACCAGGATTCCCGGGCCCGCACGATCCTGATCGTCGACAAGAACGGTCAGATGATCGCCGCGTCGGGCGTGGGAGCGGATCTCGACACCACCTCGCTCAGTTCATTGGTCGCCGGCAACGTCGCGGCCACTGGTGGCATCGCCAAGCTGATCGAGGAGGAAGAGTTCACAGGTCAGTTCCACGAAGGCAAGGACATCTCCGTCCACATGACCATCGTGGCTCGGCGGATCATCCTCGTGGTTCTCTTCGACAAGAACACCACCCACGGCCTGGTTCGCTTGCGCGTCAAGAAGGCCAACGAAGCGTTGACCGACATCTTCGAGCGTCTGGCTGAGAAGAGCGCCAACGACACGCAACGGCAGAACATCTTCGACCACATCTCGGACGAGGACATCGACAACCTGTTCAGCTGAGCGCCGGCACCATGTCCTTCATCAACTACAGCGCTCGCGAGATCAACTTCAAGCTCGTCTACTACGGCCCCGGGCTGTGTGGAAAGACGACCAACCTCGAGTGGATCTACGCGAAGTCGAAGCCCGACGCGAAGGGCAAGATGGTCTCGCTGGCGACGGAGACCGAGCGCACGCTGTTCTTCGACTTCCTGCCCCTCGACCTCGGTGAGATCCGCGGCTTCAAGACGCGCTTCCACCTCTACACGGTCCCCGGTCAGGTGTTCTATGACGCCAGCCGAAAGCTGATCCTGCGCGGCGTCGACGGAGTCTGCTTCGTCGCCGACTCCCAGGAAGCGCGCATGGACGCCAACCTCGAGAGCCTCGAGAACCTGCGCCACAACCTCGAGGAGCAGGGCTTCGACCTCGACGTGCTGCCCTACGTCATCCAGTACAACAAGCGGGACATGCCCGAGGTGATGAGCATCGATGAGCTCCAGGCTCAGCTCAACCCCACCGGCGTGCCGCAGTTCGAGGCCGTCGCCATCGACGGCACCGGCGTGTTCGAGACCCTCAAGGGTCTGGCCCGCTTGGTCATCAAGAAGCAGCGGACCTGAGTCCGGCCTCCGCCGTCAGCGAGAGGGGGTCCCGCGGGGCTCCCTCTTTGCGTTTACTTGGGCTTGGGCCGCTTCCAGATCCACCCGTCGTAGAGGAAGTGCAGCAGCGAGGTCGCCGTGTAGTAGGCCATGTAGGCCTCGGTCTTGCGGTAGTCGGCGAGCACGAAGAACAGCGCGGTCAGGGCCAGGGCGATCGCGGGCCCGGAGATCGCCGGGCGGGCGAGCACGGACCCGGCGAAGCTCCGGCTGTCCCTGGCTTGGCGGGCGTACTTGGCGTGGCCGAAGACGTGGAAGAAGACGATGTACTCGAGGGCGTGGGCGACCCCGAAGCACAGGTAGCCGACGATCGGCCCGTGGGCGACGAAGACGAGCAAGAGCGCGGCGGTCGAGGCCACGAAGTTGAGCCGAGGGAAGCGCTCACGCCAGCTCAAGTCCGCGGCGCGCTCGTGCCTGATCCACCCAAAGGCGATCTGCGCGAACACGCTGGCCGCGACGATCAGCGCGCCCCAGCCGACCGGCCCGTCCAGGATCGGGGCGGCCGCGGCGAGCACCTTGCGCGCGTTGCCGATGCCCCCGAAGGTCTGCGCTCGAAACAGCAAGGTGACCACGGCCGTGAGCGCCGCGCCGGACCACAACAGCGCGAGATCGCGGCGCCCGTGTTCGCGCGTCTCGAGCCCGGCGCCGACGCGGCCGGCGTAGGCGCGCGCGATGCCGTAGCGCTGCATGAGCGTGTGCCACATGTTCCACGCCCCGGTGATCCCGAGCACGATCATCCACGGGTGGATCGAGCGCGCGCCAAGGGGAATGCGCAGATCGCCACCCAGGCGCAGGACCAGGGCGAGGCCGATGAACAGCAGCGCCGGCGTGATCGTGTACGCGCGCGCTCGCCGAGAGAAGACCTCGGCGTCGCCGTAGACCAGCAAGAAGGTGTAGTGGCGGTGCACGTAGCTAACGCCGAGGGCGAGCAAGGTCGCCAGCCCCAAACCCGGTTCCGTGCCGTTGCCATCGCGTCCGCCGGCGGACCAATCACCGTCGATGCCGAGCGCGAAGACCACGAACAGATAAAAGGGCAGCCAAGCCCACGCGAGGGTCAGGCTATCGAAAGCGGGACCGATGAGCGCAGGGCGCTTCCTCGCTGCATGCGCATCACTGGCAGGCTGGCCCGACATCGCGGGATCAGCCTAAACCGAAGCATCGGCGGACGCGTAGTTGCGATCGCCACCAGAGTCTTTGCGCTCCGAGTCACGCGCATGGCGCCTGCGCCGATTGCGTGATCGAATTCGCCATGCACGGATTGCCTTTGCCTGTGTATGATGCCGCCGCCCCGGCTCTAGCCCCTGGAGCCGAGCAAGGAGACCCCGCCGAAAATGGAAGTTGGTTCCCCGGAATGGATTGAGTCCTCTCTCGCCCGCCTCGAAGAGCTCGAGCGGCAACAAGGCGAGCACGAGGCCGCGCTCGAGACCGCGACGGACCCCGCGGAGCTCCAAAAGCACACCGCGGAGCTCCAGCGTCTCGACGAGGAGCTCAAGGGTCTCTACGCCCAGCTCGAAGCCGTCGCCGGGGAGGACGAGGACGAAGCGGACGCGCCGTCCGAGACCATGGGCGACGACGAGATCTCGCGCCCCGTCGAGGTCGCCCCGCCCGTCGCTGCGGCGGCACCCCTCGCGGAGCCGGTCGCAGCGGCCGCTGAGAGCCCCTTCGGCGCGGCCCCTGCCGCCGCTGCCGACAGTCCCTTCGACACCAGCCCGCCCCTGCCCGTGGGCGACGACGACCTGAAGGTCGGCAACAGCAGCAAGTGGGTGTTCATCGCCCTCGTGCTCGTCGCCGGCGTCGGCGTCAGCGGCTGGTTCGCCTACCAGAACATGGTCGCCAACCAGCCCGCGCCCGAGCCCGAGAAGGGGCCGACCAAGCGCATCGAGGCCTCGGCGATCCCCGACGACACCGAGGAGCCCAACGCGGTCCAAGGTGGCGACGCGACGGTCTCGCCCACGGCCGGCGGCGGCACCAAGGCCGGCAGCGGCGGCGGTGGCAAGAAGAAGAAGAAGACCGAGAAGAAAAAGAAGAAGCTCGAGATCGGCGGCAGCGGCGATCCGCTGGGCTGACACAGCGCTTCGCTTGCGCCGAGCACAAAACCCCGCGCCTCTTCGGAGGGCGGGGTTTTGTCAATTTCGAGGTCTGTCTTCGAGCTCGCGTCAGCGCGGCTGCTCGAGCCACGCCCGGCACTCGCGGCGGGCGAGCTCGAGGGCGCGGCGGCCCTGATCGAGGGCCATGGGCCCGACGCGCGGGAGGGTGTCGATGGCCAGCACCGTGCGCGTGGGCGTGTCCATGCGCTCGAGCTCCTCGCCGGCCTGGCCGTGGGCGCGGGGCCACGGCGTGGAGTGGGGCAGGTGGTGGTAGAGGCAGCGCTCGCCGGGCGCCAGGGCCCGAAAGCCGGGGCGATCTCGGATGCCCCCGTCGGCGTGCAGCCGCCCGTCGATGCGCACCGGCCCGAACATCACGGGCAAGGCCGCGCTCGCGCGGATCACCGGGCGCAGCGGCCCGCGCTCGTGGACCGTCGTCGCGTTGCGGCCCAGGTCGTGGGTCACCGCGGCGAAGGGCGTGGGGCAGGCCTCGATGGTGTCGGGTCGGCCGTCGAGGATCTCGCCCAAGATCGCGTCGAACTTGCGCCCGCGCAGGAGCCCCAGGGGCGTGCCCGGGTCGGGGTCGGCGGCTCGGCGCGCGGGCCAGCGCCACACGGGATCCCAAAAGTCGGGCAGGCGCAGGGCGACGAGGCGCTCGATGAGCTCGCGCGTGGGCACGCCGCTGGCCCACATGCCGCCGGCGATCGCCCCCGCGGAGGTGCCGACGACTCGACGCGGCGCGAGGCCGGCCTCTTCGAGGGCCGCGAGCACGCCGGTGTGGGCGAAGAAGCCGAAGAAGCCCGCGCTGAGCACCAGGGTGAAGGGCTCGGCGGCCAACCACTCGCGCCGGGTTTGGGTTTGGGTCTGGGTCACGGCGCGCGCTCCAGTCGGTAGCGCATGCGCCAGACTCGTTGGCCCCGGGCGAGGGTGGTGTCTTCGCGGCGCGAGCTCGCGGGCCACGGGTTGCCGCGCCAAAACGACCACTCACCGAGCAGGTTGCGAAAGCCGAGCTCGGCCGCGAGGGGCTCCTCGAGCTCGGCCATGGCCGCGAGGGCGAGCTCCCAGACGTCGCTGGCGAAGTGCAGCTCGCCGCCGGGTCGAAGCTGCCGGGCGATCACGCGCAGCAGCCCGGGCTCGACCACCCGCCGCTTGCGGTGCCGGGCCTTGAACCAGGGGTCGGGAAAGAGCACGTGGAAGCAGTCGACGCTGCGCTCGGGGAAGACCCGGTCGAGGTCGACGTTCATGTTCACGTAGCCAAAGCGCAGGTTGTCCAGGCCGCGCTCTCGGGCCATGGCGGCGTTGCGATCGACGAGGGCCTCGCGGATCTCCAGGCCGACGACGAAGGATTCGGGCTGGCGCTCGGCGAGCTCGAAGCTGAACTTGGCGTCGGCGCAGCCGAGCTCGACCTCGACGGACTTCGGGCCGGCGGGCAGGACCACCGGCTCGGCCCGGGCCTCGAGGTAGGTGCCCCCGAGGGGGTTGACGTGCTGGCGGACACCCCTCATGAGCCGCGTGCTTAGCAAACCTGCGGCCCTGGACAAGCGCCGGGCGGAGGTTCAGTCTGGAATTCATGGTGGACCCCGACTCGAGCCTGGACCCAAGCCCGGATGTTGGGGCTGACGCGCGCCGTCTCGCCGCTTCTTTGGCCCTCGCCCGCGAGCTCCAGGGCGTGCTCGTCCACGAGTTCGGCAACCCCTTGCAGAGCGTCGCCGTGCTCGTCGAGCTGGCCCACGACAGCCTCGCCGCGCGCGGCCCGGACGAGGCGGGCGGGGTCGAGCGCGAGGCGCAGCGCCTGGCCAAGGCCCTCGACGCGACGCAGCGGCTGCGCGAATTGATCCACCGCTCGAGCGGGCTGCGGACGCTCCTCGACGGGCGCAAGTCGGGGACCTGGGGCGACCTGCTCGACCAGATCGTCGGCCTGCTCGGCCCGCGCCTCGAGCGGCTGCGGGTGACCATCGAGCGGGACACGGCGACCATCGACGGCTTCGCCCTCGCGCCCGGTCCGCGCGGCGAGGCCTGCCTCGCCCTGGTGCTCGACGCCTCGGAGCAGATCCGCAGCCAACGCCTCGGACGCACGGCCTTGGTGCTCGGCGCCGACGCTCAGTCCTTGCGCGTGGGCCTGCGCCCCGAAGGCGGCGAGCCCGTGGCGGTCGCGCCCGGGGCGATCGCGCGGGCCCACGCCCTGCTCGGCGCAGACGCGTCCGCCTGCTCCCCCGAGGGCCTCGCCGCGACCTTGCGCGTCGCTCCCTGAACGCCATGGCCAAGTCGAGGGGAGGCAAAGGGCCAGAGCCGGGCACGCTGGGCGAGCTGCTCGAGCCCCACGCCGGTGAGCTCGCCGAGGCAGCCGCCGCGCGGGAGTCTCGAGAGGCGGCGGCGCGGGCCGAGGCCGAGCGCCAGGCGAAGATCCGGCGCCTCGACGAGGGCCAGTTCATGCAGCTCATCTACGACAACCTCGACCCGGACAACCCGCGGGTCGCGACCCTCGACTTCGACCGCCTGGCGATCGTGATCGTGTCGAGCCCCGAGCCTGCTGTCGAGGCTGCGGCGGCGCCCTCGAGCGACGCGCCCGAGCCCGCGCCCGCCTCGACCACTGCGAGCTGGCGCTGGGAGGCCGAGGTCGCCCGCCTCGACCCTGGCGAGTGGGTCGGCGGGAGCTGGACCGACGACCTGCGCCCCGTCGCCCTCGAGGCCTTCGATCGACCCACGCTGACCGAGGCCGAGCGCGCCCTGTTGCGCCGCGCCCACGCCGAGCGCCGGCCGATGTGCACCTGCAACCTCCGCCACATGACCCGCGCGCCCGCGCTGCATCACCTCGCGGTCTTCGTCGCGACCTGCCGGGACCAGGGGCAGCGCTACTGTCGGGTCATCCCGGGCAAGGGCATCTCCAGCGAGGACGAGCCCGTGCTCAAGCGCGCGCTGCTGGCGTGGTGCCGCGAGTCCGACCAGCGCGAGGTCCTGGCCTGGGCCCCCGAGCTCGACGCCAGCGGCGAGTGGGGCTCGGTGATCCTCGAGCTACGTGCAGCTGATGCTTAGGGGCTCGTTGTTCGTCAGCCCCCACCCGGTCTTCTCGTTGTCCTCGACCTCGGTGTAGAAGGTCGGCGCCCAGCTCGTACCGGGCACGCACAGCTCGGACAGCGCCGCGTTGGTCATCTCGACGTTGGTCAGCGTCAGCGTCCGGGTCTGCTCGCCGTCGAAGCAGGGGTCGAAGTCCGCGTCGGCCTCGAGCTCCAGGATGACCTCCTCGCCCACGAAGCTCGGAGGGCGCAGGGCGAGCTGCGTGTCGATGCAGCGATCGGCCAGGCGTCCCGACTGCAGCTCGATCTCGAATTCGATCTCGGCGACGTCGTCCGGCGCCTGGCTGTCGATGTGGATCTCGGCCGATCGCAGCGCGGGGATGACCTCGTAGTCGAGGGAGGTGCAGCCTGTGGCCGAGAGTGCGGTGAGTGCCAGGGAGAGTGGGACTGCGCGGCGGGCCGTGAGCATGGCCAAGGTGGGATAGAGGCCCGGGCCGCGGGGGGCCAGGGGGGATTCACCCCGGGATTCACACGCGCTGTGATCTGGGAAACAGCGGCGGTACTAGACTCTCGGAGACACCATGAGCTTCCGCCACGCCTACCTCCACGGCTTCGCATCGTCGGCGCTGTCGACCAAGGGCCAGGCCATGCGCCGCTTCTACGCCGAGCGCAGCCTGGACCTGATGACCCTCGACCTCAACCGCCCGCGCTTTGGTCGGCAGACCTATACGACCATGCTCTCGGTCCTCGACGACATGGACGCCGAGCACGGTCCCAGGGAGCCCCGACCGTGGCGCTTGTTTGGCTCGAGCATGGGCGGCTACACGGCCGCGCGCTGGGCCGAGCTCAACCCCGAGCGGGTCGATCGGCTGATCTTGCTGTGCCCGGCCTTCGACTTCGCCGAGCGCTGGCCGACGATGCTCGGCGAGGCTGCGTTCGCGCGCTGGAAGGCGGAGGGCACCCTCGACATGCCGGGGCCCACGGGGGCCCTCGAGCCCGTGCACTTCGAGCTGTTCGCGGACGCGGCGTCCAACCATCCCAACCGCCCGGTGGTGCCTTGCCCGACCTTGATCATCCACGGTCGCAACGACCCGATCGTGCCCATCGAGGGCTCGCGGGAGTACGCGGCGGCCCACGCCGGTCGGGTCCGGCTCATCGAGGTCGACGACGACCACTCCCTCGCGGGCAGCCTCGAGGCGATCCAGGCGGCGGCGATCGAGCACTTCATCGATCCGCACCACGAGCTGTGGTGGGACTATTTTGGCGGCGACGCCGAGGGCACGGCGGAGCACTTTCGGGTGCACCTCGATGATTTTTTGAGCCGTGAGGGGATCGAGGGGTGCGAGACGGGGGTCGAGGTGCTCGAGGTGGGGCGGAGGGCGGCGGCTTTTTGTCGTTGTCCGGAGTCTCTGGTTGCGGTGATTGGTCGGGCGTTGCGGCCTCATCGGGTTGATTGATAGCGGGGTTGCAGGGAGCCGGGTGGTCTCGCTTGGTGGAGACTCTGTTCGCGGGGATCCGGGCTTCGATGGGGTCGGGCACGGGGCGGGAGGGTCGGTTCGCGGGGATCCGGGCTTCGATGGGGTCGGGCACGGGGCGGGAGGGTCGGATTTCCCGCTGTCGCCTGTGGGAGAGGGGTGTCGCGGTTTTGGGCGAAGTCGTTAGTGTGGGGTTGGGCTTCGGCGGTCGTTGGAACGGCTCCTAACGCTGGGAAATCCGACCCTCCCGCCCTTGTTGTGCCCGCTGCGTTTGCGAAGGGTTCGGTGGTTTCGCTTGGGGGGCGGAAGATGGGTTGGCGGGGAGCTGGGCTTCGATGGGGTCGGGCACGGGGCGGGAGGGTCGGATTTCCCGCTGTCGCCTGT
>NZ_ABCS01000147.1 GCF_000170895.1 Plesiocystis pacifica SIR-1
TACATTCTTGGAAGAGCCGAAGGCGTGGCCCGGCTCGAGCGCAGGAGTGGGGAGGCGCCCGCCGAATAGGCCGCGGTGCACCGTCGAAGCCACCCAGGCACCGCAGGCCCAAACCCACAGCCCCCTCAGTCAGGCCCAAACCCACAGCCTCCTCAGTCAGGCCCAAACCCACGATCTTCTCCGAAAGCAAAGAGCTCAGACCAGTTCCACGACCCCGAGCGAGCGCGCCCGCTCCAGCCAGCGCATCACCCGAGCCCGCTCCCGCGCCGTGAACTCTGGCGTGATCGGCCAGTTCCCCGTCGCGACCATCAGCTCCTCTTGCGAGCTCGTCACCCCGACTTGCTTCATCACCGCCTCCACATCCACGCGTAGCCTCGGCATCGAAGGCGGCGGCGGAGGCGAAGGATTGCCGAGCTTGTCCGGGTCGATGCAGCTCGCGAGGTCGTTGACCCCAGCCGTCCGCTCCGTCATCTCCGAGAGCCCAAACTTGCGGGTCACCGTCGCCGGGAAGCTCGCGTGGTCGAAGGGGGTGTGGTTGACGCAGCCGCTGCGCACGTGGGGCCCGACGACGACGGCGGGCACGCGAAAGCCCTGCTGCTGGAAGTCCGGGCCTTCGGTGTCCGGGGTCGTCGGCGGGGCGACGTGGTCGTAGAAGCCGCCGTGCTCGTCGTAGGTGATGATCAGCAGGCACTTGTCCCAGTAGCTCGACTGGGCCAGGGCCGTGTAGACCGAGGCGATCAGCGCCTGCCCGAGGGTGATGTCGTGCGAGGGGTGGTCGTCGTTCGAGGTGAAGCTCGGGTCGATGATCACGACCTGCTCGAGGGTGCCGTCGTCGATCGCGTCGAAGAACTCGTCGAAGCTGTCCGTGCCGCCGAAGCCAAAGCCCGGGAACGCGCCCCACTTCCACGCGACGTCGCCGTAGTAGTTGTTGTGGCTGATGCCCGCGTCGCCGCACACGTCCTGGATGGTGGTCGGCAGGGGCAGGGCGGGGGCGTTGGAGGTGCGGCCGTTGGAGGTGCCGCAGTGCAGGTAGTAGCGGTTGGGCCAGGTGCCGCCGAGCAGCGAGCAGTACCACTGGTCGCAGAGGGTGAAGTGGTCGGCGAGCTCCCACAGCACGGGCAGGTCCTCGCGGACGTGGTAGCCCATGACCTCGTCCTTGAGCCCCTCGCCGTGGATCTTGATCTGCTCGGTGACGAAGCCGTCGAGGGCTCCGCCGTTCCACTGGGCGTGGACCTCGTCCCACTGGTGGGGCGGATCGGCGGGCTCGTAGTTGGTCGAGTGGTAGACGCCGACCTCGTTGCCGAGGCCGTCGGGGTTGGTCTCGTCGCCGCTGAGGCCGTCGAGGTCGGTCTGCCCCTCGACGAGCTGGCGCGCGCCGAAGTAGTGGTCGAAGGAGCGGTTCTCCATGCACAGCACGACGATGTGCTCGACCTCGGCGAGGGCCTCGGCGGCGCTGAGGTTGGTGTCGTCGACGCAGGCGTCGCCCTCCCCGGTGTCGGTGGTGTCCGACTCGCCCTCGGTGGTGCTGGTGTCGGTGTCGGTGTCGGACTCGGTCGAGCTGTCTTCGTTGCCCGTGCCTTCGGTCGAGCCCGTGTCGCCCGACTCGCTGTCGTCGGTGTCCGTGCTCGACTCGCCGACCTCGTCGTCGGTCTCGCTGCCCTGGCTCGCGCCCTCGGCCGCGCCATCGTCGGCACAGGCGACGACGGCGGTACCCAGTACGGCGCCCACGCCCTGAAGGGCGCGACGGCGGGATAACAACCTTCGGACCGAGTCGAGATGTTTCTTGCTCATGGGCGCGGCGATCCTACAGCGGCCGCCGGGCCGGGTCGGTCTCGAGCCCGCTGCGCTGGCGGCGGCAACCAAAGCGGAGAGCGACCGTCGGGAAACGATCGCTCTCGGGTTCGCGCAGCGCGCTCAAAAGGTGAAGTGCTGCGAGACGATCTCTTCGGGCTCGTCCTCAACCTTGCGCTGAGGACGGGCCTTGAGGACCGTCGGCACCGGGACGCCCGCGGCGTCGAGCTTCTCCGCGATGATGTCCTCGAGGTAGCCGCTCACGCTGCGGCCATTGGCGTCGCAGTAGTCCTTGAGGCGCTGGTAGGTGATGCCTTTGACGGAAATGCTTCGGCGGGTCTGTCGCTTGGCCATGTTCTCTCTCGTCGCTCCCCGTTCTTCGACTCCTACGCCAAGGCGATCTCGCACGCAAGGGTCATTCCACAAGATGTTGTGGTGCGCTTGGTACGCCTGCACAATATCCTGTGGATGAACTGATCCAAGTGATCGAGAACATTGCAGAAATTCAGTCCTGAAGGTGTGCGCTCGTGTAGCATTTTTCACCATGATTCGACTAGACTGATTCAATAAATTTTAGGCTGTGGAGAAGATCTCTCGAGAGATCTCCACAGGATGGGTGGATTTTCCACAGCTGGCTGAGAGCGCCACCGGCCCGACTGGAGTCGGGGGCGGGCCGGAGTCCGCGTGAGGTGCGCCATCGCTCGGGTGACCAGGGGTCTGGTTTTGCGTATGGTGATCAGCGGTCAGCTTCATGCAGGTCGAGGCGGATACGCAGATCGTCTCGCCCCCGGGCCAAGGCTCGGCAGGCGCACGAGACGCCCCTCCTCGGGGGGTCGGCGTGGGCGATCGCGAGCTAGGCGCGGCGCGACGTTGGGTCGGGCGCTACGAGCTGATCCACCGTCTGGCCCACGGCGGCATGGCGACGGTCTACCTGGCCCGGGCCAAGGGCAAGGCGGGCTTCGAGAAGGTCGTCGCGGTCAAGATCATCCACGCGCACCTCGCGAGCGAGTCGCAGTTCGTGCGGATGTTCCTCGACGAGGCTCGCATCGCGGCGCGCCTGCACCACCCGCACGTGGTCGAGATCCTCGATCTGGGCGAGGTCGAGGGCGTCCACTTCATGGTCATGGAGTTCATCGAGGGCGACAACTTGTCGGCCCTCGTGCGCGCCCTCGACGGGGAGCAGCTGCCGCTCTCGGTGATCTTGTGTCTGCTCAGCGACACCCTCGAGGGCCTGGGCGCGGCCCATGATCTGCGCGACGTCGAGGGCGACCTCTACCGCCTGGTGCACCGCGACGTGTCGCCGCACAACATCCTGATCAACCTCGACGGCTGGGCCAAGGTCGGCGACTTCGGGATCATGAAGGCGGCGGGCAAGACCTCGAACACGCGGACGGGGGAGCTGCGCGGGAAGCTGGCCTACATGTCCCCGGAGCAGGCGCGGGGGACCGACCTGGACCTGCGCACGGACCTGTTCGCGGTCGGGGTGATCACCTGGGAGCTGCTGACCGGGAGGCGTCTGTTCGCTTGCGAGTCCGACGCGGCGACCCTCGAGCGGGTCATCGCCTGCCGCGTGCCGGACATCGACTTTGGCCCCGAGGGCGATCGCAGCGAGCTGGCCGAGGCGCCCGAGCTCGTCGAGGGCCTGAAGAATTTGATCGCGCGCAGCCTGGCGGCGAATCCGGAGGAACGCTTTGGATCGGCGGGCGAGATGCTGGGCGAGGTCCGGCGGCTAGCTCGCCTGGCCGAAGACCTCGAGGACAGCCCCGAGCCGCGCAACTACCTGGGCGCGCTGATGACTCGCTTCTTCAAGACCCGGGTCGACTACGCCCGGGCGGCGCTGCGGCGGACCGGGGAGTACGAGGCCCTGGGCCTGGCGCTGGCGAGCGAGAGCTCCTCGTCGGGGCGCTGGGCGGGGGAGCGTCGGCGATCGCCCAGCGGTGGCTGGGCCGTCGAGCCCACGGTCAAGGTCGGCCAGGGGCGCGGGGCGGTGAGCCATGGCGACGCGACGGCCCTCGTCGAGCGCGGGACGCCCACGCAGACGCCTCCGCCTCCGCCCGTGCTGCCGACGGGCTCGCACCCGAGCCTGGTCGCGCCGACGGGCGGGTCGTGGGCGCAGTGGGTGATCTTGCCGATGCTCGGAGCGGCGATCGCCGTCGCGGCGATGATGGTCATCAACCCGCCCAAGCGCGACGCCGACAGGCCCGTGGAGCCTCCGCGAGGTGAGGTCGAGCCGGGCGTGGAGGCGCCCCGAGAGCGCCTGCCGCCCGCGACGGAGTACGCCCCGCCGCCCGCGCGAGAGGTCCAGTGGCAGTTCACCAGCCAGCCCGAGGGGGCGACGGTCACGGTCAACGGCGAGGTCTGGGACGAGCCGACGCCGACGACCATCACCCTGCCCGCCGGGAACGAGGCGGTGGAGGTCGAGCTGAGCCTCCCGGGGCACCGCAGCCAGGTGCTGCGGCCCAAGCCGCTGAGCGACCAGAACTTCGACCGTCGCCTGGAGCCGCTGCCGGACTCCGAGAGCGGAGACAAGGGCGAGGGCGGCAAGCGACCGCGGCCCACGAAGAAGGTCGGCAAGACCAAGGACCCGGCTGGCTCCACCGACGGCGGGCCTTTCCTGCCGCCCCCGGACGAGCTCACCAAGGGCAAATGAGGCGCTGAGCCGCGCGCGCTCGCGCGGGGCGATACCATGGCGCGGTGAAGGGCGAGGGCTCCCGGCAGCGCGCTCGTGCGCTGAGTGTCGCGTTGATCGTGACGCTCGCGTTGCCGTGGCGCGTCGCGTGGGCGGGCCCGCCCGCACAGGGCGCGGACGCACCTGCTGCGACGGACGCACCTGCTGCAGGGGACGCACCGGACGCGGAGCCGGGCCTCGAGCCGCAGACGGCCCTCGACTGGTACGAGGTCGGCATCGCCGAAGCGCAGGCCAAGAACTACGTCGCCTCGGCCGAGGCCTTCCTGCGCTCCTACGAACTCCAGCCGACCTCGGCGGCGCTGTTCAACGCGGCCTACGCCTACGAGAGCGCGGGCGAGGCGGTGCTGGCCGTGCGGACCTACGCGCGCTTCGTGTCCGAGCCGGGCGCGAGCCCCGAGCAGGTCCGCAAGGCGGAGGCCTCCCTCGAGGTCCTCGCCACCCAGGTCGTCGTGCTCAAGGGGGTCCGCTACGCCGTCGATCGTCCGCCGGCGCGCCTGTTGATCAACGGGGTCGAGTACGGCCTCGACGACTTCCCCGTGGTCGTCGAGCCCGGCGACATCACCGTCGAGGTCCGCGACGCCGAGGGCGAGGGCGGGGAAGAGCGCTACGTGCTCTACGCGGGCGAGGAAGAGGTCCTCGACGTGCGCAACTTGCTGCGTCCGAGCGTGGAGACGCCGCCCGCACCGACGGTGGTTGATCGCAGCGCCGAGCTCGAGACCCTCGAGCGCCTCGCCGCCCGGGAAGAGCGGGCCCAGAGCGAGCGCGTGCACAGCATGCGGCTGGCGACCTACACCAGCCTCGGGTTCACCGCGGGCGCCGGCGTGGCCACGCTGACCATGGGCCTGCTCGCGGACCGCGAGCGCCGGGCCTACCTCGCCGACATCTGCGACGGCGCCTGCCCGGAGGGCAAGGAGGTCGGCGACCCGCAGACCCACTACGAGCGCTACAACATCTACCAGCCGGTGTTCATCTCCGCCGCCGCGGTGACCGTGGGCCTGACCATCGCAACGGGCGTGCTGGCCCTGGTCACCGCGAACCGCAAGGCCAAGCTCACGCGCTTGCGTGAGCTCCATCGGCAACAGCGCGAGGCGCTCACGCGAGAGCGCGCAACGCTCGAACTGCGCCTGGCCCCAGGCGGACTACAGCTACGTTTTTAGGACTGCCCGACCCCAAGCGGAGGAGCAGACAAAGCCATTGCGGCTACTCGAGGGCAGCTCGACCTCTATGGCTCACCAGGAGCCTACCGGTTCGGCGACCGCTGGCAGCTCGACCTCTCAGAGTTCGGCGACCGCTGGCAGCTCGACCTCTCAGAGTCCGGCGATCGCCAGCCGCTCGCCCCCTTCAGGGGGCGAAGAAAGCCGATGCAGAGGTACAAACGCCATTGCCCACCAGCCCAAGCGAAGGAGCGGAGCGACGCAGCGCCCCCAGTCTCCAACGCCTGCGGGGGCAAAGTAGTCAGGGGCGGTTCACGATCGTCGCGGCGATGTCGACGATCAGCTCGAGGTCGCGGGGCTCGGCGCGGTGGGCCAGCGCGATGAGGCGGGCGCGGTGGGAGAGCTCGACGGGGCTGGCCCGCTGCTCGAGGTTGGTGTCGGGGAGCAGCTCCGACAGGGCGATGCCGAGGCCTTCGGCGATGCGCAGCAGCGTCCGCAGGCCGGGGCTCTGGTAGCGGCCGTTCTCGAGCCGGGAGATCATGTCGGTGGCGATGCCCGCCGCGAGCGCGGCTTGCTTTTGGGTCATGCCGCGCTGCTCGCGGGCGCTGCGGATGCGCTGGCCCAGGGCGACCATGTAGCGACGCTCGCCAACCTCACGACCTCGACGCGGGTCGGGACGAGTCTCCTTGCGGGGCTCCGGACGAGCCACGCGCAGGGGCTCGACGTTCAGCTCGGGGGTCGGGCGGGTTCGCTCTTCAAATACCTGCTGCATGTCGGTCACTTCTCACTGTCCTCCGCCGTAGGCGAGCTGCTTGGCCTCGAGCACTCGGATGCGGTCGCGCAAAGTCGCCGCCTCCTCGTATCGTAGCCCCTTGGCCAGGGCTCGCATCTCCTGCTCGAGCTCGCGGATACGCTCGGGCAGTTCACTGGGTAGTAGGTCTTGGTCGCGGGCGCGATCGAGGCCGACGGGCAGCTGCTTGGCCGCCGCCTTCGACCCGCGCTTGCCCGCGCTGCCCCCGGCGCTCCCGGGGGCCGCCCGCTCTTGCTCGAGGGGCGTGATCTTGGCCCGCGTCGAGCGCGGGGTGATCCCGTGTTTGGCGTTGTAGGCCGACTGGATGGTCCGTCGGCGCTCGGTCTCGTCCATCGCCGCGCGCATCGAGTCGGTCACGCGGTCGGCGTACATGATGACCCGACCGTCGACGTTGCGCGCGGCTCGACCGCAGGTCTGGACGAGGCTGCGCCTGGCCCGGAGGAAGCCCTCCTTGTCGGCGTCGAGGATCGCCACCAGGGAGACCTCGGGGATGTCGAGGCCCTCGCGCAGCAAGTTGATGCCGACGAGCACGTCGAACTCGCCCAGGCGCAGGTCGCGGATGATCGCCACGCGCTCGAGGGTGTCGACGTCGGCGTGCAGGTAGCGAACGCGGACGCCGAGGTCGGCGTAGTACTCGGTCAGGTCCTCGGCCATGCGCTTGGTCAGGGTCGTGACCAGCACGCGCTCGTCCTTGTCGGCGCGGACGCGGATCTCGTCGAGGAGGTCGTCGACCTGTCCGGCGGTGGGGCGCATCTCGATGGGCGGATCGAGCAGCCCCGTGGGCCGAATGATCTGCTCGGTGACCACGCCCGAGGTGCGCTCGAGCTCGTAGTTGCCCGGGGTCGCCGAGACGTAGATGGCCTGGGCGATGCGCTCGTCGAACTCGTCGAACTGCAGGGGCCGGTTGTCGAGGGCCGAGGGCAGGCGAAAGCCGTGCTCGACGAGGGTCGACTTGCGGGCCCGGTCGCCCTTGTACATCGCGCGGACCTGGGGAAGGGTCACGTGCGACTCGTCGACGACGAGCATGAAGTCCTTGGGGAAGTAGTCGAGCAGGGTCGGCGGGGCCTGGCCCGCCTCGCGCCCGGTCAGGTGGCGCGAGTAGTTCTCGATGCCCGAGCAGCGGCCCATCTCCTCGAGCATCTCGAGGTCGAACATGCAGCGCTGCTCGAGGCGCTGGGCCTCGACGAGGCGCTCGTTGGCGCGCAGCTCTTGCAGCCGCTCCTGGAGCTCGCCGCGGATGCGCTCGATGGCCGCGCGCAGCTTGCTCGCGGGGGTCACGTAGTGGCTCGCGGGGAAGATGGTGACCCGCTTCATGTGCCCCCGGGTCACGCCGCGCAGGGGGTCGATCTCGCGGATGGCCTCGACCTCGTCGCCGAAGAACTCGACGCGCACGGCGGTGTCGTCCTCGTAGGCCGGGAACACCTCGACGACGTCGCCGCGCACCCGGAAGGTCCCGCGGTGGAAGTCGACGTCGTTGCGCTCGTACTGCATGGCCACGAGGCGGCGCAGCAGCACGTCGCGCTCGAGCTCCTCGCCCACGGCGATCGGCGCGATCATGCCGTAGTAGGCCTCGGCCGAGCCGATGCCGAAGATGCACGAGACCGAGGCGACGATGATCACGTCCCGGCGCGACAGCAGCGAGAAGGTCGCCGCGTGACGCATGCGGTCGATCTGCTCGTTGATGTTCGAGTCCTTCTCGATGTAGGTGTCCGTCGAGGGGACGTAGGCCTCGGGCTGGTAGTAGTCGTAGTAGCTGACGAAGTACTCGACGGCGTTGTCGGGGAACAGCGCCTTGAACTCGCCGTAGAGCTGGGCCGCGAGGGTCTTGTTGTGGGCCAGGATCAGCGTCGGGCGCTGGGTCTTGGCGATCACGTTGGCGATGGTGAAGGTCTTGCCTGAGCCGGTGATGCCCAGCAGGACCTGGTCGGCGTCGCCGTTGTCGAGGCCCGAGACGAGCTCGGCGATGGCGTTGGGCTGCGAGCCCCGAGGCTCGAACTCGCTCACCAGGGTGAAGGGGCGGTCGGCCGCGATCGTGGGTCGAACGGGGTTGTCGAGGTCCCAGCCGAGCTCGGCTTCGTCGACTTCTTGGTGCTCGTCGATCCAGGCCTCTTCGGCGGAGCTCGCGGTGCGGCGCGTAGGCATGGATCGGACGATACCCCCGGAGGGGTTGGGACCAGACAGAGTCACGGGTGGGCCTGGGGAGAGGCGGGGGAGGTGGGCGACGGCCGACCCCGGCGCGAGGTCGCGTCGGTGAATCCGGGGCCGGCGTCGCGGGCGAAAGCGCGACTCCGAGGGAGGAGGCGGCTCTGCCTTGACCAGGGGACGCGGATGCCGATGGGGTGAATTCGGCAGTGTCGTGCGCTCGTGGGTGCGCCTCCCGGTCGGTCGGGTTGCGCACGGGTGCGCCTCCCGGTCGGTCGGGTTGGTTGCCGATCACCCAAAGTCGATCACGGCAATCTCGATCTTTCTCAGATCTTTCTCGGATCTTTCTCGGATCTTTTGCCTGCGCGCTCCCAACGCAGGGGTTGGGAGGCGCCGCGCTCGCGTCCTCACCGCCGAGCGGGGGTCAAAAGCGCCCGAAAGCACCCTAAAGCAACGTAGATGCCTGGGGATCTCAAGCCGGCGAGGAGCTGGAGTCGCTCGGACCGAGGTGCCCGCGCATCGACGCGACCCAGCGCTCGAAGTTGTCCAGGGTCGAGCGGACCATGCGCGGATCCTTGGCGAGCTCCTCGACGCGCTGGTCGAGGAGGGCACGGGCCTTGCGCAAGCGTCCACGGATCGTGCCCTCGGGGATGTCGTAGACCTCGGCCAGCGCGGCGCCGGACAGGCCCTCCCAATAAAAGAGCTCGAGCAGAATCTGGAGCTCGACGGGCAGGCGCCGGAGCGCCCGGAGCAACAGGCGCTCTTCTTGGGCCTGGTTCACGAGGCTCAAGGCGTTGTCGCCCAGGTCTTCGACGCTGATCGTGTCGAAGTCGATGGCGTCGCCCCGGCGCGAGCGCGAGCGCCAGTACATCAAGGCGCGCTTGCGCGCGATGGCGAACAGGTAGGTGCGGAAGCTGGCCTGCCCGCGGAAGGCCTCGAGGCCGTGGACGCAGGCGGTGAGCGTCTCTTGCACGAGATCCTCGGCGTGGTTGGGGACCTTGGTGCGGAAGAAGCGGTACAGGGCGTCGAAGTGGCGCTCGATGAGCACGCTGCCCGCTTCACGATCACCCTCGCGCCAGGCATCGAGGAGCGCCTCGTCCGGGGTATCGCGGAGCGCGTCACGCGTCGAGGAGCTCACGGGGGAAAGGTAACTCAGCTTTGCGCGGGTGGGGTCGCTTTCTCGCTTCGCCGCCCTCGGGCATCATCGCGCGGTGGTCGGCTCGGACGCGCACAGCCCCGGTGAGGCAGCGGACGCTGGGCCCGAGTCGGAGTCGGGTGCGGACTCGGTCTCCGGGCCGGGGATCGACCCCGACGCGATGCGTCGCTTCGGCGATGAGCTGGCCCTGGAGACCGATCCGATCGGTCGCGCGCGCGCCCTGGCCAAGGTCAAGGCGGGCTTGCTCGGGCCTTCGATCGCGGTGACTGGCGCGTCGACCTCGACGTCGACCTCGACCGGCACGGCGCGCGCGCACAACAGCGCGTCGGGTTCGCTCCGCAGCGCGCCGCCACAGCTCGGTCGCCCGGCGACCTCGAGCGACGTCTCGCGCTACCTCAAGCTCGGCCGCTACCTCGCGCTCCAGCGCCTGGGTGCCGGGGGCATGGGCGTGGTCCACTTGGCCTTCGATCTTCAGCTCGAGCGGCGCGTGGCGATCAAGCTGGTGCGCAGCCGCGGCAAGACCGGGGAGGCCCGGGCCCTCGAGCAAGCCCGGTTGATGCGCGAGGGTCGGAGCCAGGCGCAGCTGAGCCACCCCAACGTGGTCCCCGTGCACGACGTCGAGCTCGTCGACGAGCAGGTCGTGTTGGTCATGGAGTACGTCGAGGGTCGGCGCCTCGATCACTGGCTCGAGCGCACGGCCCAGGCGAGCTCCGACGCGCGCTTGCGCAGGACGCTCGAGGTGTTCATCGACGCCGGCCGGGGCCTCGCGGCCGCGCACGCGGCCGGGCTCGTGCACCGCGACTTCAAGCCCAGCAACGTCATCGTCGACACCGACGGCCGCGCGCAGGTGCTCGACTTTGGC
Organism: Plesiocystis pacifica SIR-1; assembly: GCF_000170895.1. Classification (GTDB taxonomy): domain Bacteria; phylum Myxococcota_A; class Polyangia; order Nannocystales; family Nannocystaceae; genus Plesiocystis; species Plesiocystis pacifica. Next base: position 10,606 of record NZ_ABCS01000147.1, read on the forward strand.
CTGGCCCTGCCGGCGCCCGAGCGCGGCACGCCGCTCTACGAGAGCAACAACGACAGCCGCGAGAGTCGCCAGAGCATGCCCGGCGCCGGCACGCCGCGGTACATGGCGCCGGAGCAGCGCCAGGGCGAGATCGCCACGGCGGCGAGCGATCAGTACGCCTTTTGCGTGGCGCTGTGGGAGGCGCTGTTCGAGGTCCACCCCAGCTACGAGCAGACCCGACGGCCGCGACCCCGGGCCCTCGCCAAGATCCTCGCGCGCGGCCTGGAGGAAGGCCCAAACCAGCGCTGGTCGTCGATGGAAGAATTGCTCGAGCGCCTCGAGCCCTTCGCCCGCCCGTCGCGACTGCGGCGCAGCGGCGGCGTGGTCCTGGCCGCGGTCAACGTCGTGGCCCTGGCCGCCCTCGGGGTGATCGTGGGCAGCACCGCGGGGTCCTCGGGTCGGTCGGGGGCGCTCGTGAACCCGGGGCCCGTCGACGAGGTCGAGGGCGTCGGCGTGGCGGCCCTCCTCGCGCCCTCGCCCCCGAGCTTCGAGGACCTGGCCGTGCTGCTCTACGCCGAGGCCCAGGACGAGGCGCTGCGCTACGCCCCGGAGTCGCGCTGGAAGGGGCTGCGCGTGGCCTCCCCAGGGCGCTGGGTGTTCTTGTTTGGCGACGAGACCAGCGACTTCGAGATCGAGCTCGAGCGCTCGGACAGCGAGCTGCCCGGGATGAAGTCGATCGCCGGGCAGCGCTGGTGGGTCAGCTCCGCGCGGGCGCCTCGGCCGGAGGCCTCGGGCTCAGCGCGGCCGGAGCTCGAAGGCGCCAAAGCGCCAGTCGAAGCCGAGCTCGGCGATGAGCAGGGGTGACTCGGTGAGCGCCGCGAGCAGGTCGACGCGCACGCCCCAGCGGCGGGTGCCGACGCGCGTGGTCACGCCGCCGCCGAACACCGTGCGTCGGCCAAAGGCCGTGGCGCGCTGGGGGTCGGTCAGGGCCGCGCGCACGTGGGCCACGCCCGCGTCGAGGCCCGCGGAGAAGTAGCCCGCGCTGAGCACGACGCTGCCCAGGCCCAGGTGGGTGCGGGGCACGAAGGTCGGCACGGCGCCGACGGGGGGATGGAGCACGGGGCGGTAGTGGGCGCCGAGCTCGAGCACGCGCCCGCGGTAAGCCGCGAGCGCGACCACGGGCCACACTTGGGGGCGCGTCTGGCCCGGGAGCCAGTGCGCGGTGGCGCCGATCGTCAGGTGATCGAGGACGCCGACGAGGACCTCGACGCGGTAGCGGTGCGGCACCCCGCCGGCCGCTCCGACCGCGACGACACCGTGATCCAGGAACCGGGCGCTCACCGGGACGGGCCGCTGCAGCCAGGCGCGCAGCCCTCCCTGCCCGTCTTCCTCCTGCCCATCTTCCCGGGTGTCCCCGGCGGGCGCGTCGAGGTCGACGGGCGCAGGCGCGGCGAGGATCGAGGCCAGGGCGAAGGTCACGAGGGAGAGGCTCATCGTCGTGGTCGCAACCGTGAGTAAGCCCCGGCGAAGGCCCCGTGGCCTGCGTGGCATACTACCTCCAGCCAACGGCTCGCGGATGGATCCCGAGCCCAGCTGGCTCTGGACAAGCGCAGTGACTCAGAAAGCTCTCTCCCGTTCGATCTACCTGGTGGCCGCCAAGCGCACCCCCTTTGGGGCCTTCGGCGGCGCGTTCAAGGACCTCAGCGCCACGGACCTCGCCGTCGAGGCGGCCAAGGCTGCCCTCGCGGCTGGCGAGGTCGACCCGGCGGCCGTCGACCACGTCGTGTTCGGCAACGTCGCCCAGACCTCGGCCGACGCCATCTACCTCGCGCGCCACGTGGGCCTGCGCGCCGGCTGCCCCGAGGCCACCCCGGCCCTGACCGTCAACCGCCTGTGCGGCTCGGGCTTCCAGTCCGTCATCAACGGCGCCCACGAGATCCTCGTCGGCGACGCCGAGATCGTGCTGACCGGCGGGACCGAGAGCATGAGCCAGGCCCCCCACGCGGCCCGCGGCCTTCGCTGGGGCACGCGCCTGGGCAAGAGCCCGGAGCTCGAGGACACGCTGTGGGCCTCGCTGACCGACAGCTACGCCGGCTGCGCCATGGGCGTGACCGCCGAGAACCTGGCCGAGAAGCACGGCATCACCCGGGAGCAGGCCGACGCGTACGCCCTGCGCAGCCAGCAGGCCTGGGCCGCGGCCAAGCAGGGCGGCTACTTCGACGCCGAGATGGCGCCGGTGACCGTGACCAAGCGGCGCAAGGAGATCCTCGTCGACACCGACGAGCACCCGCGCGCCGACTCGAGCATGGAGGGCCTGGCCAAGCTGCGGCCCTCGTTCAGCAAGACCGGCGTGGTCACGGCGGGCAACGCCTCGGGCATCTGCGACGGCGCCGGGGCGATCATCCTCGCCAGCGAAGCGGCCGTGAAGCAGCACGGCCTGACCCCGCTCGCGCGCCTGGTCCAGTACAAGGTCGCCGGCGTCGATCCCAAGTTCATGGGCATCGGCCCCGTGCCGGCGATCCGCGGCGCCCTCGAGCGCGCGGGCCTGGGCCTGGGCGACATGGACCTGGTCGAGATCAACGAGGCCTTCGCGCCCCAGTACCTCGCCTGCGAAAAAGAGCTCGAGCTCGATCGGGCCAAGGTCAACGTCAACGGCGGCGCGATCTCCCTGGGTCACCCCCTGGGCGCCTCGGGCACCCGGATCACGGCGCACCTCGTCCACGAGCTGCGCCGCCGCGAGGCTCGCTACGCCGTCGGCTCGGCGTGCATCGGCGGCGGTCAGGGCATCGCCCTGGTGCTCGAGCGGGCCTGAACCTCCAGCGAACGCAAACACAGGACCGAGAGCGAGATGGCTGACCTGCAACGAGACGAGTCCACGGAACGCAGCGCGAGCGAGCTGGTCTTCGACTGGAATTCGCGCAACCGTCGGTGGTCCTTGAGCCCGCTCAAGGACAAGCAGCTGACCTTCTTCGACGAGACCCTGCGCGACGGCATCCAGTCGCCCTCGGTCCGCGACCCCTCCCTCGAGGAGAAGCAGGAGATCCTGCGGCTGACCGCCTCGCTGGGCATTCAGTCCGTGGACCTGGGCCTGCCCGGGGCCGGGGCGCGGGCGGTCGAGGACGTGACCGCGCTGATCGAGTACGCCGAGCGGGAGAAGCTCGGCATCGAGTACGCGTGCGCGGCCCGGACCCACGAAAAGGACATCAACGCCGTCGCCGACATCGCCGACAAGACCGGCAAGCCGATCATGGTCTACGCCTTCCTCGGCTCGAGCCCGATCCGGCTGTTCACGGAGAACTGGTCGATCCAGACCCTCCTCGACCGCACGCGCAGCTCCGCCGAGCTGTGCCGCAAGCGGGGCCTCGAGATGTGCTTCGTCACCGAGGACACGACCCGCTCGACGCCGCAGGTGCTCAACCAGCTGTTCAGCTGCGCCGTCGAGCACGGGGTCACGCGCCTGTGCCTGTGCGACACCGTCGGCCACGCCACGCCCGACGGCGTCCGCGACCTGGTCACCTTCACCCGCATGTTGCTCGAGGCCATCGACATGACCCACGTGGGCATCGACTGGCACGGCCACAACGACCGCGGGCTCGGGGTGACCAACAACATCATCGCGCTCGAGAACGGGGCCGACCGCATCCACGGCACGGCCCTGGGCATCGGCGAGCGGGTCGGCAACGCCTCCCTCGACCAGACCTTGATGAACCTCAAGCTGCTCGGGGAGATCGACTACGACCTGACCAACCTCGTGCCCTGGTGCGAGGCCGTGGCCAAGGCCTGCGAGGTGCCGATCCACCAGCAGTACCCGCTGGTCGGCGCCGACGCCTTCCGGACCGCCACGGGCGTGCACGCGTCCGCGGTCATCAAGGCGATCAAGACCGGCGACGTCGACCTGGCCGACCGCATCTACTCGGGCGTGCCCGCCAACTGGTTCGGCAAGCAGCAGGCCATCGAGGTCGGCTTCATGTCCGGCGAGTCCAACGTCCGCTACTGGCTCAGCAGCCGCGACATCGAGGTCGAGGAGGCCCTGGTCAAGCGCATCTTCGCCAAGGCCAAGTCGACGAGCCACATCCTCACCGACGCCGAGATCATGGCCGAGGTCGACGCGCACCGAGCCAGCAACTAGCTGCGCTGAACCAACAAAAACGCACCGAGCGGCCTGGGCCGTCGGTGCGTTTTTTTGTTTGCGTGCTCGAGCGAAGAGGTGCGTGGAGTTCAGCCGCGCAGCAGCAGCTGAATCAGCGCGAGGCAGCCAAAGGCGAGCAGGATCATCGTGGTCAGGTGCGACTCGACGCCGGAGCGGCGGCTGAGGTCGCGCCAGGGAACGGAAGGTAGAGGTCCAGTCCGGAGTCGGCGAGCCGGGAGGCTCCGCCGCGTGGCCCTTTGGCCAGTATTCGAGCTACGCAAAACATCCATGGATCGAGTGTTCGCCGCGCTGCGCAGCAAGGCAAATTTTTGACGCAGAGCGAGGGCGGTTGTGACGGTTGATCGCCTCGAGATCAGACGGGCTGAACTACAGGGTGTTCAGACCGAGTTGACCAAGGCGAGGATCGAAGGTCGTTGGCTGTCGACCGCGACTTCGATGTCATGGCGAAAAGGCAGCGACCATCGCTCGGGTGCGATCGCGGATCGCGTCGGGGTCGTCGGCCGTCAGCGCACCGATCGCGGCCAGCGACTCGACCTTCGTTTGCGCCACGAGGGGCGCGCGCTCGTGGTCAATCCCGCCGATGGCAACGATCGGCAGCTGCGGCGGCGCGACCTCGCGGCGGATCGTGGCCAGGCGCTCGAGGCCGACTGCGGGGTCGGCCTTGGCCTTGGTCCGGGTTGGGAACACGGGGCCGAGGCCGATGTAGTCCGGCAGCCAGGGGAGGGCGGCGAGGGCTTCGACCTGGGCGCGGGAGTGGGTCGAGAGGCCCAGGCCGAGGCCGGCGTCGCGCACACGCTCGAGGGCGCGCGCGGGCTCGGCCACCGCCGCGAGGTCTTCTTGACCGAGGTGCACCGCGGCGACGGCAACGCCAGCGTCGAGGAGCTCGAGGGCGAGCTCGAGGTCGTCGTTGAGCACGAAGGGGACCTCGGCGGCGACGCAGACCGGCGCGATGCGTCGGGCGAGGGCGGTGCGCTCGTCTCGGCTCGCGTGCTTGGCCCGGAGCTGGAGGACGCGGGCGCCCCCGTCGAGGAGCGCGGCCGCGAGGACATCGGGCTCGAGGGCGTGGGCGAAGGGCCAGTCGAGGATCGCGTAGAGGCCGGAGACGGACGGGCGGATCGGGTGCTTTGTCACGGGAGGCCTACCTCGGGCCGCACAGGTCGCCGCGCGCTTGCAGGCCGGTCGGGTTGCCGAGGAACTGCGGCGGGATTGGGTCGGGCTCGACGGGCTCGGCTTCTTCTGCGGGCGCGCTCGCGGAGGTCGCCGGGCTCGACGGGCTCGGGCTCGGGCTCGACGCGCTGCCGTCGGCGTTCTCCCAATCGTCGTCGTCGTCCCCCCAGTCGTCGCCGTCCCAGCTGTCGCCGTGGTTGCCGTCGTCGCCGCCGTCACCCTCGATGAGCTCCTTGGGCGGGTCCTCGCCGAGGGAGTCGGGATCGACCTCGGCCCCGCGGGCGAGCGCGGGCGGGTTGGGGACCTGCTTTTGAAAGCTGACGGTCAAGCTCTGGGACCCGCGACCGTTGGGCTTGGGCTGCTTGATGACGGTCTTCTTGGGCACGATCTTGCCGGCGACGACGTGCAGCTCGTCGTGGCGGATCGTCCACAGCCACTGCTTGCCGTCGTCCTTGCCCCCGCCTTCGATGCGCCACGAGGTCGCGCCCGCGAACACCCACTGCTCTTCGAACCAGGCGAAGCGCAGCTGTTGTTCGTAGGCGCCGTTGGTGATCGTGATCAGCTCGCGCCGCGCCTTGCGATCCCAGCGGCGGTCGAGGACCTCGTGGGGCCCGTCGATGAGCGGCGCGCCCCCGAGGATCATCCCGACGAAGGCCTCGGGGTCCAGGCGCAGGCCGAGCAAGCTCTCGACGGCGCAGGCCGTCGGCGGCCCGGAGTAGTAGCCCGGAGGCAAGCTCGCGCCCTCGCGCCCGCCGACCCAGCGCAGCCCGTACTGGTCCTCGTTGACGGCGAGGCTGACGAGCTCGTTGCCGGCGACCTGGATCGTCCCGGCGAAGCGCTCGGGGGCCTGGGCGACGAGCATGAGGTTCGCCCCCGGTCCGCCGCCCTGGCGGATCTTCGCCCGCGGCACCTGGACCGCGTCGAGGGTCGGCGCCGTCGCGGCCATGAACACGTCGTCCCCGGGGCGAGCCGAGGGCGGATAGGGGGCCTCGCCCCGGCAGCCGGCCAGGCTCGCGAGACCAGCGAGCGCGAGGAGGGGAAGGGCGAAGCGCGAGGACCGAGAAGACCGAGGCATGGCAGGGCTCAGGTGCGGGCGAGCAGGCGCGACCAGATCTCGGGCTGCAGCCAGCTCGAGTCGTCGGGGTAGACGGGCGGTCGCCCCAGGAAGGGTAGGCGACCCAGGCAGGGCAGGCCGCTGCGCGTGGCGATGACCTCGGCGTTGTGGCCGCGGGAGGGGTCGTGGCGGGGGAGGAGCTGGGTGAAGATGAAGCCCACGGGCTCGAGCTCCCGGGCGCGCAGGGCCTCGATGGTCAGCAAGGTGTGGTTGATCGTCCCGAGCCCGGCCCGGGCGACGATCAGCGGGCGCGCGCGCAGGGCCGTGATCCACTCGGGCAGCCAGGTCCCGCCGGGCATGGGCACGAGCAGACCGCCGGCGCCCTCGATCAACGACAGCTGCGCGCCGTGGCGCTGCTCGATGCGCGCGAGGGCCCAGCGCGCCCGGCCGATGAGCGACTCGGGGTCGCTGCGGCTCACGCCCTCGCCGAGGAAGGGCGCCTCGTCCTCGGCCAGGCCCGGCGCGACGGGGGTCGGCCAGCGCATCGGCGCGAGCTCGTCGAGCTCCGAGGGATCGAGGATCGACGCCGCCATCAAGCGAGCGTGATCGCTGCGCGGCCCCTCGGGTCCGGACACCGCCGGCTTGAAGGGGATCGCGGTGACGCTTGCACGCGCTGCGGCCTGGAGCAGGGCGCAGGTGACCACCGTCTTGCCCGCGTCCGTGTCCGTGCCGACGACGAAGATGCGGCTGGGGGAGTAGCTCGTGCCGGCTTCGATCATGCGTCTTCCAGGCAGCGCAGCAGGTCATCGGCGAAGGCGTCGACCTGCTCGAGGGAGTGGCCGGCGCAGATCGTCACCCGCAGCCGGGCCGAGCCCTCGGGCACGGTGGGGGGACGGATCGCCTGGACGTGCCAGCCGGCGTCGAGGAGCCGGGCCGAGATGGCCAGCGCGCGGGCGTTGCTGCCGACGACGATGGGGTGGATGGGCGAGCGCAGCGCCGGGAAGGCCTGGCCGTGGCTCGCCCCGAGGCGGGTACGGAAGCGGTCCACCTTTCGCCACAGTTGACCACGCAGCGCCTCGCCCTCGGGTCCGCGCACGCGCTCGAGCTGGACCTCGATCGCCGCCGCGAGCATGGGCGAGACGCCGGTCGAGAACACGAAGCCCCGGGCGTGGCTGCGGATCCACGCGCACGCGACCTTGGAGCCCGCGACGAAGGCCCCCGCGCAGCCAAAGGCCTTGCCCAGGGGCGCGACCGTGATCGTCGGCCGAGCCCGCAATAGCGCCCCGCGGCCGCGCCCGCCCGCGAACAGGCCCAGGCCGTGGGCCTCGTCGAGGTAGAGGCAGCCGCCGCCGGCGAGGTGCCCCTCGAGGTCCCCGAGGCTCGGCCCGTCGCCGTCCATGGAGAACACCGACTCGCACACCCACCAGTCCCGCGGGGCCGCCTCGCGGCTTCCGAGCTTGGGCGGCTGGAGGTGCTCGAGCAGGCTCCGAGGCGCCGCGCTCAGGCGCATGCCGTCGATCAAGCTCGCGTGGTTGAGGCGATCGCTGTGGACCCGATCGTCCTTCGAGAGCAGGCAGGGCAGCACCGAGGCGTTGGCCTGAAAGCCGCTGGGGAACAGCACCGCGTCCTCGTGGCCGAGCCACTCGGCAAATCGAGCCTCGACCCGGCGGTGCACCTCGAGGTCCCCACACACCAGCCGCGACGCGCCCGAGCCCGTGGCGTCGGCGGCCTCGATGGGCATCTGGCTCAGGCCCAGGTAGTCGTTGCTGCAATAGGAGACGACCTCGCGGCCGTCGAGCGCGTAAGCCAGGCCCTCACGCCCGCGAATTGGCGGACAGCGGCGGGTCAGGCTGCGCTGGGCCTCGTCGTCGAGGCGCTCCAAGAGGCGGCTGTCGAGTTCTCGGTTGCCCGAGGCCGGCGCTGGGACGCGGCGGGTCACGGGGGCCATCCAAACCGGGACGACGCATCATGGCAAGATGACGGCCGTGAGCGCAGACGAGATCGCCCGAGCGGCCGAGGATCTCGGCCTCCCCGAGGAGGCCGTTGATCTCGATAAGGTGTTGATATTAAAAGATTTTCTAAAGTTCTACGGACGCGCCGCGAACCTCACCGGGAGCCTCGCGGATGCAGACCTCGACGCGCATGTGATCGAGGGTTTGCAGCTCGTCGCTCTTGCACGGCAGCTCGGCGTCCAGGGGCGCTGGCTCGACATTGGCAGCGGCGGAGGCTTCCCTGGCCTCGTCCTCGCCATCGGCCTCGACCTCCAGCTCACCCTCGTCGAGCCCCGAGAGAAGCGCGCCGACCTCCTGACCCTCGGACTCCGCAAGCTCGGGCGGGCGGACTGCGAGGTCCTGCGTGGGCGAATCGATGGAGGCCAGTGGCGAGGCATCGAGGGTGGACCCTTGGAGCCGGGCTTTGACGCCTGCTCGGCGAGGGCCGTGTTTGAGCCAGAGCGCTGGGTTCGGGAAGGCGGACCCTGGCTCCGGCCAGGCGGGCTGCTCTTCACCCATCTCGGCGCAGGTCAGGTCGCGCCTGCTGGGCTCGACGAGCAGGGCCGCTTGGAGCGAGGCCGATGGGCGATCGTCGCGGGTGTTCCACGTGGAACATTGGGGAGCTGAGGGCGGAGCGGCTCCGGGTGTTCCACGTGGAACATGATGGATCTGGGCTTCGATGGGGGCGGGGACGCTCGTGAACCATGGGCGCGACTGGGGCGAGGTCCGCAAGGCCGCCCGGCTGGCCCTGTGGGACTACCCGGCTTCGCGTTGGATCATCGTCCACCGCTGCGAAGATGCCCCCGCGTTCGCGCTGGATCGCAAGGACAGCGTGGAGATGCTCTATTGGCGCCCCGAGCCTGGGGAGGCGCAACCGCGCGAGCTCCAGCGCGCGTGGGCGCGCTGGAGCTCGGCTTCATCGTAGGCGCTCGCGCGCCCGGGCGATCAGCGGACGAAGATCACGCCCGACCACCACGGGAACCAGCCCTCGTCCTGGCTGCCGCCTTCGCCCCAGCCGATGCGCAAGGTGGTGCTGGTGGCCTGGAGCTGGAAGGGAGTGTCGCCCGTGGGGAAGGCCTCCTCGCACTCGACGC
>NZ_ABCS01000146.1 GCF_000170895.1 Plesiocystis pacifica SIR-1
GGTCCCAGCTCCACCCCAAACCCGGCGCGGACTTCGGACACGCGGTACTAGGCGTTCTCGTCGCCCTCGGGGGCTTCGATCTCGCACAGCGCCGCGCCAGCGTCGACGGTGTCGCCCTCGGCCACGGCGACGCTCTGGACGACGCCGGAGACCGGAGCCTGGAGCTCGTTCTCCATCTTCATGGCCTCCATGATGATCACCGGGGCGCCGCGCTCGACGGACTCGCCGGGGGTGATCAGGACCTTGACGATGCGCCCGGGCATGGGCGCGGTCAGGGTGCCGCTGCCGGCCCCGCCGGCGCTCTTGCCCAGGGCCGCGGCGAGGCGAGCCTCGGCCTGGGTCTGGACCGTGACGCGGCTCCGACCGCCGCCGGCGAGCCAGGCCTCCGTCGGCCGGCCGTCCTCGCCCTGGGCGAGGGTGACCTCGAGCTGACGACCGCCGCCGGCCTCTCCGGGCGAGACCCGGACCGTGCCCGCGCCGGCGCCGGAGACCTCGAAGGGCTCACCGTCGACGGTGACCGTGCGCGAACCGTCGGCCCCGACGTGGACCTCGACGGCGTGCTCGCGTTCGCCGACGCGGACGTTGAAAGCCGAGCGCTGGTCTTTCCGAGGGCCTGCCATTGGGGAGGGAGGCTAAGGCATGGCCGACTCGCCGTCTAGCGCCGCCGTGTTCGCGCGCCGACGTCTGGTGCTGTGCGTCGGCCCAGGCGGCGTGGGCAAGACCACCAACGCCGCGGCCCTGGCCCTGCACGCCGCCAAGGTCCACGGGCGCAAGGTCGCCGTGGTGACCATCGACCCCGCGCGCCGCCTGGCGCAGGCTCTGGGTATCGATCCGGTCGAGCAGGCCCAGGGCAGCGAAAGCCGCGCGAGCGATCTGGTCGCGCTCTCGAGCGAGGACCTCGGCCTGCCCGAGGGGGCGCGCCTCGACGCGCTGATCCTCGACGGCGGCCGGGTGTTCGACACCATCGTCCGCGAGTGCGCCAGCGATGCCGCCTCGGCCCAGTCGATCCTCGACAGCCGCATCTACCAGGCCATGGCCGAGCGCCTGTCCGGCGCCCTCGAGTTCGCCGCCATGGCCCGGGTGCAGATGCTGCTCGACGCCGGCGAGCACGACCTCATCGTCCTCGACACCCCGCCCACGGCCAACGCCATGGACTTCCTCGAGGCCCCCAGCCGGATCCGCGAGCTCATCGACAACCCCGGCGCGCGCTTGCTCGCGGGCACCGGTCGGATCGGCGCGCGCATCCTCGGCCTGGGCACCTCCGTGCTCACCCGGACCCTCGAGGCCATGGGCGGCGGCGCCTTCATCCGCGACCTGGGCACCTTCCTGCGCGAGATCTCGGGGGTGCTGCAGGAGTTCACCCGCCGCGGCGGCGACTTCGAGCAGGCCCTGCGCAGCCCGTCCACGGGGGTGCTGCTGGTGACGGCCGCGACCACCTTCTCCGTGCGCGAGGCCGGGGTGTTCCTCGATCAGCTCGACGACTACGGCCTCAACATCGACGCCGTCGTGCTCAACCGCCTCGAGCCCAAGCTGCCCGCGCCGCCGCAGCGCGACGCGGTCGAGGCCGCCCTCGACTCCGCGGGCCTCGACGCGCGGGCCCAGGCCCGAGCCTGGTCAGTCTACGACGGCGCGCAGGCCCAGGGCCGAGCCAGCGAGGCGGCCGTGGCGACCATCGCCGCCCAGCGCCCCGGCGTGCGCATCTGGGCCGCGCCGCGCTACCCCGAGCCGCCGGACACCCTGCCGGCGCTCGTGAAGCTGGGCGCGTCAATCTTTGGCGAGTAGCGCGGCCGCGAGGGCCTCGAAGTCGGCGACGTCGCGGCCGATCAACCAGCCCGTGCACCCAGCCGCGCGGGCCCCCTCGACGTCTGCCCGCTCGCTGTCGCCGACGTGCACCGCTCGCTCGGCGGGCACGCCCAGGCGCGCCAGGGTCCGCTCGAAGATCGCCGGGTCGGGCTTTTCCACGCCCTCCTCCCCGGAGATCACCGCGACGTCGACCCAGCCGAGCACGCCGAGCCCCTCGAGCACCCCGCGGAGGTTGTGGTCCCAGTTGGAGACCACCGCGAGCTTCATGCCCTTCGCGCGGGCGGCCTCGCAGCAAGCCCGGGCGCCCTCGGCCACACGCCACGCGCTGGGTTGGCGAAAGTGAGCCACGAGCGCGTCGAGCAGGGCCGGGCTCTCGCTGCCGGTGCAGCGGTGGACGACCGTGGCCCAAAACTCTCGCCAGTCCGGCGAGCGCAGGCGCAGCGGCGCGGCCTCGGCCATCGCCGCGCCGAAGCGGCCCTTCACCGTCGCCGCGTCGAGCTCGATCCCGTGGCTCCGCGCGACGCGGGCGTAGACCTCGGGCACGGGCTCGGTCGCGTGCAGCAGCGTGCCCGCGGCGTCGAGGAGCAGAGCGTCATGGCGCATGGCGACCGTTACTCTAAAACCCCGAGCCGGTCGTTGAAACCAGCGAGGCTCGGCTGGAACATCAACCTCGTGATCGCTCGCTCCCACCTTCGGACCCTGGTTTGCGCCTGCTTGCTCGTCTCGGCGCTCGCCTGCAAGCCCGCAGACTCCAGCCACGAGGGCGTGGTCGAGCGAGGCGAGGAGGACGGCGGGGTTCGCTACGCCTCGCCAGAGGGCGGCTTCTCGGCTGTGTTCCCCGCGCGCCCCGAGGCCTCGAAGCTCCAGTCCCGTCCCGGAGGCGGCACGATCCTCGACGTCCACGCCTTTTTGCTCGATCACGAGGGGCTCCGCTACGACCTGAGCTGTGTCCTCTTTCCGCCGGGCTTCGAGCTGCCCGAGGAGATCGACATCGTGACCGAGCAGCTGCGGGGAGCGGGCACGAGCGTCACGGGGAAGGTCGAGCTTCAGGGCGTCGCTGGGCTCGAGGGGGAGGGGCCCTCGGGGGAGCAGCTGTGGTGAAAGGCTCGCTCCTTCGAGACCGAGGACTTCGCTTGCCTCGTTACCGTCCACTACGCCATCGCCAACACGTCCGCGGATGAGCCCAAGGCGGACGCCTTCCTCGACTCCTTCCGCTTCGAGTGAAGCCCACCCCGCTTCGAGTGAAGCCCACCCCGCTTCGAGTGAAGCCCACCGTCGGAGCCCCAAACCAACGGCCCGCCAGGGCCGGGCAAGGGGAGAGGGCCCTGGACCAGTCGGCTTTAGTTCGTTGATTTTACTAAGTTTTTTTGGTCAGGTGGAGAGCCGTCTCCACCATTTCTCCACGCGCGGCGGTCCTACTCGCCCGGCTTGGGGATCTCCTGATGGGGCGGAGGGGCCTCCAGAGCCGCGATCGCGGCCGTTGTCGCGCCGGGCGACAGGTGCATGTAGCGCTCAGTGGTGACCAGGCTGGAGTGGCCGGCGAGCTGCTGGATCACGCGCGCCGGGATGCCGCGCATGGCCAGGTGGCTACAGAAGGTGTGCCGGAGCGTGTGCGGTCCCTTGTCCCGCAGCCCTGCCCGCTTCTCGACTCGGCGCAGACGCTTCGACAGCAGACCCACCGTCAGCGGATCCCCCGAGGGCTGCGCGAGCACCAGCTTGCGGTCCCGAGGGAGCTGGCGGAGCGCCTTCTGCAGCCGCTGCGTCATGGGCAGCACGCGGATCTTGTCGTGCTTGGGCGTCGTGATCTGACCGCGCCACTCGGCCCACTCGACCGTCAGCCGGTTGCGCTGGAAGTCGAGGGAGTTCCAGTGCAGGCCGCGGATCTCACCCGCGCGCAGCCCCGCGTCTCCGCCGAGCAGCACGATCGCAAGGTCCGTCGCGTCGCTCGGGGCCTTGGCCGCGAACTCGCGCAGCCGCGCGAACTCGTCGAAGTCGAAGAAGTCCATCTTCTTGCGGACCACACGCAAGCGCTTGATCTCCACCGGGACCTCCTCGATCACCTTCCACGCCACCGCCGCCTTGAGCAGGGTGCTGAGGGTCGTCTGGATGTTGTTGATCGTCTTGTTCTTGCGGGTCTCCCCGAGCTTCGCCTTGAAGCGCTCCAGATCCTCTTGCTCGAGCTCGTCGAGGCGCTTGTCCCCGAAGGCTGGGAGGATGTGGATCCGCAGGTGCCGCTCGATCGACTCGACGTGGCTCGGCTTGGCGCCGTTGCCCTTGACCTGTCCCTCCACGTAGCGGGGCGCGAACTCGGCGAAGGTCGGGACCTCCTTCTTGGGTTGGGCCGTGTCCTCTCCCGAGGCACGGCGCATCGGACCATGAACCAGCAGGTAGCGCTCGCGCTCCCTGCCCCAGCGCAACGACGCAGCCTTGGACGAGTGCGGCGACTTGCGGCGCTCTCGGTGGCTCTTGCCGTTGGGCAGGCGGGTCATGATGTCGACTTCGTAGCCCCCGTTGCGGTAGGGGCGGATTTTCACGGTCATCGTGGGTCGCTTTCTCAACCACGAGCCGCTGCTGCTTCGCGGGGTCCATCCTAGAGGATGGGACGCCGTGACGCGACAGGGGTTGGGGTTGTTCCTGGACCGTGACTCAGGGACAGGTTTGGGTACAAGCTGTCCTACCGACGGGCTAGGGGCAGCAACTCTCTACGGGCTCAGCAGATCGTCAAAATATCCATCTAGGCCTGCGAAGAAGTTGTCTAGCTTGGCGACTTGGTCGGCGATATGCGCGAGGTTAATATTCGTTAGGTCCTCGGGGATCGTAGTTTCCTCACTCCCCTTTTTTGTGGGGTACCGGAACGTCAATGAGCCTCGATCGTAGCGGTCCCACTCCCTTAAGGTCTCTTCTACAGCATCTAGATCGGCGGTATCACCTCCCGTGTCAACAGCCTTACGTATCGTTTTCCAAAGAGGTATGATCTTATGATCAGGTTCGCGCCCAGGGGTAGAGCTGAGCTGCGCAGCTTGTTTTGCAAGTGCCTTGAGAGTTAGTTCGATGTAGTGTCGATAGAGAAAACAGATTGGATATACAACTGAGTCGATCACTGCACCTCCGTCGACTGCCTGTTGTACGAGGATGTCTGCGGCGCTCTTGAACCCTAGCGCATAACCCCAGAAACTACCGCCTCGATGGAGATAAGCGACTTCAGCGTCGAGACCATTTGAGATGAAAGTCTGGTCACCCAGACGCGGAATTGCCAAGTCGCGTTTGTTCATGAGCACGACTTAGCTCAAGAAAGCACGTCACGCCTTCCGATCACGATCGTAAATTCACGAATTCGAGCAGATAGGCAACCACTTGTGTGAAGTGCGCCGCCGGGCAGGCACCTGCGCGCAGTACACGCAGCACTCTCTTCAGAGGGTGTGTCGCTCAGTCGATATCTAGAAGTACACGCAGCACTTTCACGAGGATCTCTATTTCCTCCGTGGTGCGCCCTACGAGCATCTCCGCGATTTGCTGCTCCAGCGTGAGTTCACCATCCTCGTAACTCATGAACAGCGTAGACTAGATCTGCCCCAGTTTGAAGGACACCTCCAGAAGAGGGAAACTGGAGGACAACCACGTGCCACGCAAGAAGCGCAGGACATTTTCAACGAGCCAGAAGGAGCAGGCCGTCAAGATCTGCCTCCGGTCAAGCAAGTCGATCGCCCAGGTCGCACGAGATCTCGATCTACCCGAGAACTCGCTGAGGAACTGGGTGAGGCAAGCCAAGATCGACGAGGGAGGTCCCAGCGAAGACGGCCCGCTAACCAGCGAAGAGCGAGAAGAGCTCAAGCGCCTTCGGAGGGAAAATCGCGACCTGCAGATGGAGCGCGACTTCCTAAAAAAAGCCGCGGCCTTCTTCGCCAGGGAGAGCTCGTAGCAGCCAAGGCCTACGAGGTCATCGAGGCGGAGAAGGCCAACTTCCCGATCAAGATCATGTGCAAGACCCTCGGGGTGTCGAGGTCGGGCTACTACGCCTGGCTGAAGCGAGAGCCGTCCCAGCGGGCCAAGGCGAACGAGGAGCTGAGCGCGGCTATCGTCGAGATCTTCGACGATAGCCGCGGTACCTACGGCAGCCCCCGGGTGACCGAGGAACTCGAGGCCCAAGGCTTCGAGGTCGACCGCAAGCGAGTCGCCCGGCTCATGGCCAAGATGGGCCTCAGCGCGGACCTGAAGCCGAAGTACCGGGCGGTCGACACGGAGCCGACCGCCGAGCTCGCGGCCAACGTCCTCGACCGTCAGTTCGACGTCGACGAGCCCGACCGAGTCTGGGTCTCGGACATCACGTACATTTGGACCGCTGCCGGCTGGCTGTACCTGGCCGTCGTGATCGACCTGTACTCGCGCCGAGTCGTCGGCTGGGCGATGGCCGATCACATGCGCGCCGAGCTCGTCCTCGAAGCCCTCGAGGTTGCGCTCGGAAGCCGCAAGCCTTCCGACGCCGGCTTACTCTTTCACTCGGACCAGGGCGCCCAGTACAAGGCGACACGCGTCCGCGAGACCCTCGACGCCGAGGGGATCACATGCAGCATGAGCCGCCGAGGCAACTGCTGGGACAACGCCGTGGCCGAGGCCTTCTTCGCCACGCTGAAACGCGAACACGTCTACCGAACGATCTTTCTCACCCAAGACGAGGCAATGATTTCCATTGCAGAATGGATCGGGATTTTCTACAATGGCCAACGTAGGCATTCGACCATTGGGTACTGCTCGCCGGTCGAGTACGAGCGGAACTACTACGCGGAGTTAACTGCGAGTCAAGCCGCATAAAACCAGGTGTCCGAATTTTTGGGGCAAGACCAGACAACCGAAGCTGAAGGCCACCAGCAACACCCGTCAAGGTGTTGAGGCTTGGCGAGAAAGTCCCCGCTTCGAGTCGGCGGATGGTGTCCGACGAGAGCTCACTGCGCTCGGCAAGGACTTCTTGAGTCAGATTACGGGCCTTTCGGAGACTCCAGAGATGTCGGCCAAACTGTTTCGGGTCCACTCGTTGTATGGCCTCTGGTGGCTCCGCAAGGAAGAGCGTCGCCAAGACACTCATATGCCCGCCCTCAACTCAGCTCGAAGGGCCTGGCGCCCTCGGTGAAGGCGTGAGCGCAGCGTCGGCTCTTGGCAACCCAGCTTCGCGGCGCTCTCACTCCCGTCTCGACCAGCGAGCAACTGCCTCAGCGCAGCTCGAAAAGGCTCGGGAACGCGATCGACAGCCGCGGCCACCTCGCGGCACAGCACCACGTGCTCGACGTCGAGTTCGTCACGGAGCTCGGGCAAGGGCACGAGGGAGCGGCGCTTGATCCGGTAGTGGCTGGCGAGTTGTCGGCGAGCGATGGCGAACAGGTAGTGGCGTAGCGAAGACTCGCCGCGGTAGCCATGGGCAGCGACCCAAACCTCCTGCCGCAGCTCTCGGGCGACCTCGCTCGAGCCAGTGCGATGCAAGAAGTAGCTCAGCAGCTCGCGGTCGAGCTGTCGGAGAACTCCAGGTGTGAGCTCCAAGGGCCACCGCCGCTCTTGGGGGCGGGCGGAGACGGGCATCTACTCCCTATCTCCATCGACGAGGTGAAACGTTCGGGGTTTTTTGAGTCCCAGGGCCGAATTTCTTAGAGGACCCCCTCAACACCGTCCGCGCCCCGCTGATGAACGAGGGCCGAACAGGCCGCTAGGTAGGCCAGAGCGGCCTCGGCGGCCCCCTTTGTTGTCGCAGCTGTGGCTACATGAGCGCCTGAGTAAAATCTTGGGATGCCGAGGAAAATCACCTTCCCAATCCTGGGGCTAGTCGGTCTCGCGCTCGTTTTCGCGCCGCTATCCGCGAGCGCGGAGTACCGTGATCTCTGCGACAGCTCGCGAGTCTGCGAGTACACCGGCCCGACCGCCCCGACTCTCGACGCCGACGTGTGCCTCGACCCGACCGGGGAGGTCAAGCTCAAGGGCATGAGCCCTTGCTCTACGGGATCCATCCCCTTCCACGTTCGCTTCGGTGAAGTCGTGGATCCGGTGATGCAGCTCGTGGTCGCGTACATCCCGTTGAAGAACGCGTGCTCGGTTCCAGGGCTGTGCGAAGCGAAGGAGTACAGTTCTGGCACGAGCACGGCGCAAGCGATCTGCTGTGTGAACGGGGTCTGCTGGCCAGGCTTCTATGACTGTGGAGGAACTCTGATGTGGTGTGACGACGGCGTTTGCAACGAGGACGGCACCGTGACCTGCTTTGAAGGGTATGAGGTTCCGCTATAAGAATCCCGAGCTCATTCGGCGGGCAACAGGCTTAGCATCTTGGCGATGGCCGCCTGTTCGCCTTTCTCATCGCCGGCATCATGACGCAAACGTGCGATGGCCAGCCAGGCTTCGCCTGCAAAGGCCTGCTTGTTCGCCCCCTCCAACCAGTTCGCGGTGGCCTCTGCCACCGTCAGGAAGTTGATATCGGGCTCAGGCTGGCCAGGTAGGTAGGCTCCGGTGCGAATAGCCTCGATCGCCGCTCCATGGTCGTTGGTTCGCATGGCCAAGAGGGCTGCATGCGTGGGGCTTGAGAGCTCAGGGAGCTCGATGTCTGGGGCTGTTGTCGCGGTCACCCTCAGCTGGACGACCCCAAGAATGAGCATCGCGGCGACAACGAGGAGCACGCCCGCCGCACCAAGCCGAATTCGTCTCGGTGTAACCGTCAGAGCGTCGAGAAGCTCCTCCATGCTCGGCCAGCGATCTGCTGGCTCTTTGGCGAGCCCGCGCTCCAACGCAGCTCGGGCTCGCCGCGGTACCCGGTCTCGGTCCCGAGGTGGCAACGCCATCGCCTCCAGGCGGGTCTCGATGTCCTCCCCAAGGAAGAACGGGTTCGCCCCAGCGAGCGCCTCCCAGAGCGCCGAGCAGAACGCGAACTGATCGCTGCGCGCGTCACCGGCTTGCCCGCGCAAGCGCTCGGGGGCCAGGTATGGAAGGGCCCCGACGATGCGCTCCTCGTTCGGCCGCGCGTTCAGGGCCTCGACGGTGCGGGCGAGTCCAAAGTCGACGAGCATCGCCTTGCCTGCGCCGTCGAGCATCGCGTTGTTGGCCTTGAAGTCACGATGGACCAGGCCCTGACGGTGCGCCGCCGCGAGACCGTGACCGGCCTCGACGTAGCGCGCCAAGATCTCGGCCGGCTCCTTGTCCGCGCACCACGCGTGCAAGGTCGGGCCGCTGAGCCACTCCATGACGATCCAGCGGTAGTCGTCCTCGCGCCCCTGATCGTAGATCCGCACGACGTTGGGGTGCACGAGTGCAGCAAGAGCCCTCGCCTCGCGGTCTGCCGTCTCCGGATCGCCCAGGCGCATGATCTTGATAGCGACCTCTCGGGCGAGTACGTGGTCGAGTGCCCGGTAGACCTGCCCGTAGCTACCTTCCCCCACAGCCTCGAGGAGCTCGAAGCGCTCGTTGATCCACGGCCGCGTCTCGGGCGTCGAGCGCAGGAAGGTGAGGAAGATTGAGAGCTCCGTCTGCTGACCCAGCGCCCCTTGAATGAGCTCCATGGGTACGCCCTCATCCTTCGCGAACTCATGCAACGCTGGGTCGTCGACGATGGTCGACGACGGCGGTGTCGGCTCGGAGGACGAGGGGCTCCACATGACGCGATCGCCATGGTAAACGACCGTATGCCCATGAACTACGAGATGTACCCGCAGTTGTTCGTGGATGGGCTACAGCGCAAGGATCCGGTCGTCCATGACTGGCTTGTCCGTAAGTACAGGGTATGGTCGATCGTCGAGGCGAGGCGGCAGGGAGCGAAGGCCGAGTCGGAGGACATCGCCCACGATGCGCTCATGGCCGTGCTCGAAAAGCCGCCGATCGCCGCGATCGAGCGCGGGATCCCGATGCGCGCGATCCTCTGCGTCAAGATCTACGACCGGATATGCATCAGCCTGCTCAAGCAGGGCCGCTTCGCGCCGATGGTGCACTCGTTCCCGCAGTCGGGGCCGGGGCTACAGACGGCCCTCCACCACTACGACAAGTATCAGAAGGTGCGACGAGCTCTGGACAAGCTCGCTACCCAAGACCGGGAGCTGATCGAGGAGCGCTACCTCGGCGGCAAGCGAGCCGTCGAGATGGCTGATGAGCAGACCCGCTCACCGGCCGCGGTGAGGGGCGGGGTGTTCCGGGCGATGGAGCGGCTCCGTCGCGTGGTCCAGCTGGCGAGCTGAGGCTCAGTCGTTCTCGCAGGTTAGAAAGTCGGCGGCTGCTGCTGACGATGCGCCGGGGCATTGCAGCGCCGCGTCCTCGAACGCATCGACGCATGACAGGTGCTGACTCTGCTCGCACCCATCATCGATGCTCGACATGAGACAGGCCGAATACTCTCGCGCCGCGTCGCTCGCACAGGCCACGAAGGCTTGGGGGTCCTCTTCCCCACGGAGGGCCTCCGTCATGCAGCTCTGTCGCTCGGATCCGACGATCCCAAACGCCGCTCCACAGTCTGCGACGTTGTCAAAGCCCAGCGCAGCCGGACACTGGCAGGCCAGGGCCTCGGCGTCCCCGAGTGCGTCCGCGTAGTCCTCCACTTCCTGCGAGATGTCAGGTTCGGAGCATGCTCCGGTGAGGGCCAAGAGCACCACGGCGAGGAGCTTCCTGCGCATCGGCGGCACTGTATCACTCCTCCTCGTGGGGCGTCGCCCGTCGGAGCGCAGCGGCCCCAGCGACTCCAGCGATGGTGACAGCACCCAGCCCCACGGCGACGGCAACCCCAGCCCGTTTTCGAGACGACCACTGGTGAGCGGTGCTTCCCAGACCACCACGAGCGGGCTTAGGTGCCCGAGTTGCGAGCTCGTTGAGACCTGCGAGTGCGGGCTCAGTCATGATCTTCGGTCGCTTCGGAGCTCGGGCGGGCTTCGTCTGTGGCACGAGCAGTTCGTGTCCAATACCAGGGCTGCCGTCGAGGATAGGGTTCGTCTTGGGGAGCTTCACGCCCGAGCTGAGCAGAGCCGCGCGATACTCGGGGTCGGTCACCTGCCGGAGGTTGACGCTCATGCGCTTGGTACTCGACAGGAGCTCTTTCCGCGCCTTGACGAACTTGCTCCCGAGCGCGTCCGTCTTGAGCTTCCCAGACTTTTGGTAGAGCGCCCCAGCTCCGGGCGGGATGTAGGCGATCTCGAGCGTGTCGAGGTAGTGGGCTTGCATGGCGTAGGCGTCGCGGCAGTAGGGCGCGATGATCTGAGCGAAGATCGAGGCCTCGAATGGCACCTGGAACTCGCCCTCGCGCGGGTTCTGGATCAACGCGAGCGGGTGGCCCGGGTCTCGACCGCCAACTACGAGCCCGCTGTCACTCGTGTACGCGGTCATCAACGTCGCCAGGCGCGAGAGAACTCCCCTCCAGCCCGAGCCCGAGTAGCGGGACCACTCGCGGCGGATGAAGTCCCAAAACCGCTCGAAGCAGGCTCGCCACGAGTCATAGACGAGGGCGAAGTCGACCGTGAACAGGAGGGGGCCGGGTTGGACGATCATCCCCAGTAGGTTGAGCAGGAGCTTGTTCATGGACGGGTAGAAGGCGCCCACGTTCTCCCCAGGAGTCGTCGCATTCAGCGGTGCCCCACCGTAGGCCCAGCCCACGCCCTTGGTTGGCCACACGGATTCTGCCGCCACGCACTGGCGGCAGTCCTTGGTTCCGTCAAAGGCCTTTGGGGACTGCCAGCAAGGTTTGTCGATCCCGCGGCATCGGAGCGCGTAGCGATCCACGGGGGTGCCCCTGACGCTCTGGTAGAAGCGGTGTGAGGCTTGTAGGACTCGCAGACTCGTCGTTGTCCCCGGCATGAACCCGAAGGTCGAGCCATCGCCCGGGTCGAACTGGAACTCGGTCTCCCCCCGAGGTCCTCGGGCCTTGCTGGGGTCGCCCTGCTGAGCCGCGACCCCGCCGCTGCGATACTGGATCTTCCATGCCCGCGAGTGTCGGTAGGCGGGCAGGTACAAGTTCGTATAGTCGGCGTTCGAGGCCGCTTCGATCTTCCCGTCTGGAAAGACCACGCCGCCGGAGCCCGCACGACGAATGAACTCAAACACCCGGTTCACCTGCCAGCTGTCCGTGGCCGGCTCCTCCGACTGCAAGGGCGGAAGGCTGACGTTCTTGGCGAGCTCAGAGTTGCGATGCGCGGCCACGACATCCGCTGCCCAGACCGCGGCGGCGATCACCTGAGCGACGGTCTGCGCGATCATGTTGGACTGGCCGGCGATCTGCTGGAGCGCTTGCAGGCCCGCGTTCTTGAGGAGGTCGGCGACGAGCTCCTCGGGCGCCGCGCCTCGGTTGTAGGCGTCGAGGGTGAACTGGATGTTCTTGTAGACATCCGCGAGCGCGCTGGTCAGGGGGCGGCCGACCGTGGGCGTGAGGCCGACGCGGGTCCCGACCTCGTACAGGCTGATCTGGGTCGTCGAGATCCAGTTCATCCAGTCGGCCTTGGCGAAGGTCTCCAGCGCGAGCTCGCCGTCGATGCCGATCGAGGGGTCGAGGACCGAGTTGGCGAAGACCTCCTTGCCGGGGAGGTGGGACTTGAACTGAAGCCAGCCGGTGCTCTCGGGGAAGACCCGCGCCAGTTGCTTGGTGGCTGGATCCTGGTGAATCACGTCAGGACGCAGGAGCATCCCTCAAGTTTGGCGGGGCTCGACTGAAGGGAGAACTAGCCCTGAAGTAAGCGCGTTGGTCAGTCCGACGCGTGAGTGAGATCCAAAACCATAGCTGGAGTCCCGCAGAGAGCAGTTGTCAGAGGAAGTGCCAACCACCTCAACAGCCAACCTCGAGGACTCCAAGTGAAGAAGCCTACACCGCTCCCCCGCGCCAGTCACGTCAACTCCGGGACGTCGATTCCTCACGAGGAGCTGCCCTGGCCCAGCCGCCCAGGGCCGGTCCTGCGGCATCACAAGATCCACGTCGAGCATGACGCTCGACCCGATATCACGAGCCTTGGTGGGCTGGCGTTGCCGCTGGCATTGCTGCGGCGCTTGAAGGCGGCGCAGACCTTGGACGCCAACGTCGACGTATTCAAGCGCTACCTCCCCTACCACGAGTCCGATCACGTCATCTGTCAGGCCTTGATGCTCTACGCAGGCGGCTCATGTCTGGAAGACATGGCGATGCTGCAGCAAGACCAGGCGTTGCTCAAGATCCTGGGCGCTGAACGCACGCCTGACCCGACGACCTCGGGAGATTTCCTCAGGCGCTTCGTCCCGAGGGGCAAACTCGAGAGCCTGCGTGCGGGCATCGATGAGGTGCAAGAGACGATGTGGAAGAATCCAAAGCGCTGGTCGTGGTCGCGCAAGCGCAAGCGCAAGCCGCTCGCGGTCTTGCATCTCGATGGTCATCTCGAGCAGACGTCTTCGACCCGCGAGGGCGCAGACTTCAACTACAAGGGCAAGTGGTCCTACAGCATCTTGGTCGCATCTTTGGCCGATGGCGAGTGTGTCGGGCTGCGGCTTCGTGGCGGGAATGTCCGCTCCAGTGATGGGGCTGCCGAGCTCCTCGATGACGTACTCCCGCGTCTGCTCAAACAATTCGAGACCGTCCTCGTGCTCGCAGACAGCGACTACGATCGCGCCGATCTCCGTCACGCCTGCGAAGGGCATGGCTGCTACTTCGCGTTCGTGGGGCGGGAGACGCCTGATCGGCCAGCAATCGCCGAGCAACCCCGAATGTGGCGCTCCTTTCCAAACTCGAGCCAAGCGAGCAGCGGCCGAGCGCGAAGCCAAGCCAAGCTTCAAGCGTCGAAAGAAGAAGCGAAACCGTCGCAAGCGCCGAGCTCGGCAGCGAGGCTACAAGGAGCTGAAGCTTGCCAGGCAAGCGGTCGCTGAGACTGAAGGTCCCGGCGGCACACGGCTCATCATTCGCCGACAAATACTCGACGTCTCCAAGGGCAAGTCGCCGCAGCGCGAGATGTGGAAAGAGGTCCGGTATCGCTACGTGGTCACGAATCTCCCGAGCAGCTGGTCGGCTGAAGATGTGATCGACGAGACTTACAAGCGCTGTGATCAAGAGAACATCATGGCTGGTCTTCACACGGGGATCGCCGCGTGGAGGATGCCGGTCGCTCAGCTGCGGGGAAACGCTGCGTGGCTGGAGATCGCCCGACTGGCTTGGAACCTCGGCAAATGGACAGCTCAGCTCGCGCTGCCCAAAGAAGTCACCCGGTGGGAATGGAAGCGCTTTCGCCGAGCCTTCGTCGACATCCCAGCCCAGGTCATACGCACAGCTCGCCAGCTGCGGGTCCGGGTGCTTGGGACACATCGCTACATCAACGAGTTTCTCTCCGCCCACGCCTGCCTGCAGGTCTGAACTTCAGTGACATCAGCGCTACGAGGAGCGTCGGCTTCGGGACACGTGCGCCCTCACGCCCAGTCCGAGTCGGTCGCGCGGCTGATCGTGCTGCTGATTGAGCTCGAGAGGCTCGAACTCGACGTCAAGGTGGTCGAACTCGAGCTCGTCGACCTACTCGGACTCGTGCGGGGGGCTCGCTTTGCTCCGAACACGCTTATTTTTGGACTAGCGTGGGGACTGGGACTTGGGTTGGGTCTACCCGTCTGCATCGAGGATACTGAGTTGTTGTGGTGGGTGTGGCGGACTCCGAGAAGGGAGCCCCGGCGCTGGAGGGATTGGCTCTCCAATCGCAGCGAGGTGACGCTCAACGAGCGTTTTCTGGTCTTCTTTAGCGCAGCTGATTTCGATCTTGGGGACCGGCTGACATCGAGCAACCCCGCGATGATTTGAACAGCAGCCGCGATGGGACTCTGAGCACAAGCAGTCAGAGCTTGCGCCGTCTCGACAGACCAAGGTGCGCCCAGACTTTTCTTCTTGTCTGACGGTCTTGAGGAGGCTCTTCGCCGCCGCTTCCCTTGCTCCACTCAGGGTGTCGAATGCCGAGCCATGAACATCCGGTAGCGAGAGCACAAAGTCTGCGAAGCAGATCGCGTCGGCGACTTCAAGACGCCCGCTCGCCCCCCGAAGTCGTCCAGTAGCCTCCACTGCGAGCTCTTTCGGCGCGTTCAGTTTGGCCTCAATGGCCTGGGCTCGTTCGTGCTCACGCGCGAGGTTCTCAACACGCTCGTTCTCGCGTTCTCTAGCCTCCTGCCGCTTGAGGTTTGCAGCTTGTGCTCGACGCACCTTCTCATCCTTGGCCGCCTCACTTTGACATCGGATTCCACAAGTCGAGGCCCCAACAACGACTCCCACGCAAACGACGGGTAGAGCAACTCCGCCTCCCTCTCGTCTCAACTCGCGCCAAGCTACCAGCCCAACCAGACTAACCACAGCCATGATGATGTACCCGACGATAGCGTTCGAGTATGACATGTAGGCTGCGATTGGTACGAAAGCGATGCTTCCGATAACAGCCACAGTGGTTAGAGTGTGCTCCTCCGACTGCATGGCGCGAGTGTACAAGAGCGACGGCTAGTAGTCGTCCAGTATGATGCGCTCGGTGGCGAGCTTGCCCATGATGAACTCGGCCGCGAACTGCTCTTGACGGGTCGCAACCTCGCGAAAGATCCGGGTCTTGAACAGCTTGTCGACGAGCGGCCCGCAGCCGGCCAGCGCGGTGTTCTCGTCCTCGGTCTTACTCAGCCGCTTGAGCGTTGTCATGACCTCGTCGGCGGCCTTGCGCTTCTCCGAGGGCATCCCGTGGAAGCACATCGCCAGTCGCTCGGGCTCCAGGCTGATCTTCAGGTAGCGGAGCGCGTCTTGGGCCACGCGGAAGCGGGGCAAGGTGCGAGCTCCCGTGACGACGCCTTCCAAGGTGCTCTGGATCGTCGGTAACGCTCCCACGGCGGAGTCGCCCACGTCCTTGACGAACTTGAAGAAGGACTCAACCCGCTGGGTCCGGTTGTGCTCGGTGATCGCGTGGAGCCGGATCTCCAGGGTGTGATCCTCCTGGCTCACCAGGTTGTCGAAGGCGCGCTGCTGGAACTGGAGCGCGCGGTCGAGGATGCCGTGGGCGTTCTCGATCGTCTCCGGGGCAGCCCGGTTCACGCGCTCGAGGTGCTCGAAGAGCTTCTCGCGGTCTCCGTTGAGCCTGTCGATCAGGGTGTCCTTGACACGGTCGAGCTGTAGCCAGGCGGCGCGCTCGTCACCGATCATCCCGCGGATGGCCTCGTCGATCGGGGCGCGCTCGCGGGTCTCGCCGTCGTCGTAGCGCGAGCGCTCGCCGCTGAGGTTGCAGCGCTTGCCGTCCTCGAAGAGGATCGTGTCCTCGCTGCCGTAGCCGCGGATCTGGAAGTCGCACACGGGCCCCTTGGCCCTGGTCCAGAGGACGGCGACGCTCCACAGGTCGCGGGCGACATCTTCGAGCTGCCTGGCGCGCTGTTCGGGCTGGATGTCCTCGACGAGCGCCCACTCGAAGTGGGTCTCGGGCAGTTCGAGCTCTTCCCAGGTCTCGAAGTCGGCTTGCTCGAGGTCTTCGAGGGCGAGGTTGACCGGCACGAGTGGACGGTATCGACCGCCGCCTCGACGCCAGAGCATGCGGACTCGGGTGAGCTCCGTGTCGTGTTGGCGGAAGAACTCGGGCCACTCGGGAGGGGTTTGCGTGGGGGCTCGCTTCTTGGCTCGCTTGGACATCGTCGAGGCTTTCTTGGCGGACGTGGGGCAGTGCTCGCCGCGGAATGAGGCGGAGCTCAGCCCGAAATGGCAGTGCAATTCGGCCATGCAAATGACAGTGCTACGGCGCTCAAGCTAGCTTCGATTTTTTCTGACGTCGCCGGGCGCGAGGGCTGTTTTGGTGCCGGCCGCGAGGCGGCCCCATCGTCGAGGCAGCGCGACGGAGGGCTCACCCGACGACCTGTTCGTGCGGTGGCCGTCCGCGCGGCGAGCTTGGCTGGGGCCCGGAAAGCGCGTCAGACTTACAGGTGATGATGAAGAGGGAGGTCCTGCTGGCGCTGGGGGGAGTCGTCCTCGTGGGGGGCGCTCTGATCCTCGGGGGGCTCTACCTCGAGGGGCTTCTCAGCGAGCCTCAACGGGCCGTGCACACGCCGAAGATGCCGGACGGTCCCGTCCACCTCGACATCGATGAGTCGACGCTGACGGGGTCGCGGATCGACGCGGAGAGCTTCCTGGCTGAGCGCGAGCGGGGGGCGGGTGCTCCGTCGGAGACGAGCAAGCAAGAGACGAGCTCGACGCCGAAGGAGCGAACGACGCCCGCCGCACCACTGAAGGAAACTGGGGCGAAGACGCAGGCGCAGGCGGCCGAGCCGAAAGCCGAGGCGCCCGAGCCTGAGCCCGCCACGGAGCCACAAGCCCAGGGCGGTGAAGAGTTCGCGGAGACGGGCATGTACGAGCGGCGCCAGCTCGACGCGGACGTGCTTCACGCCCTGGGCCTGTTGGTCGAGGACGCGTTCCCCGGCTACACGCACGGACTCCAGTACGAGCCGGAGATCGGCGATCAAGTCCTGCTCGCGTCCGCGTCCAAGCTGGTCGGGGCTGAGCGGGCGAAGCCCCACTACTTCGCCGCCGAGATCCAGGGCTTCGAGGAAGGGGAGGTCGTGCTCGACGTCCTCGCCCGCCTCGACACCAAGGGCGCGCGCCACCAGGACTCCCCGGGGTGTTGGGTGAGCGTGGGCGACAAGCTCGTGGTCCACCCGCTGTGCGTGCTTCGGGTGATCAAGATCCCGGCGAAGGCGAGTGCGGACGACGAGCAGGAAGAGCCGCCGGCGACACCTGAGCCCGCTCAGGCCGAATCGGATCCCCCGGCTTCCCCGAGCCCCACCGCTTTCCCGGCTCCCCGAGCTCTCCCGGCAGCTGCCCCACCTTTGAAGGCCGAGCCGCCTGCCATGGTCGTGCCTAAGAACCGGCGCAAGCGCTACCGGGTCATGCCCGGCGGGCAGATCGAGCTTCGGCCGGACAAGATGGCGACGCTGCCACGCGGCTCGACGCTGCGAGTGTCCCGCGATGACGTGGAGATGCGCATCATCGAGGTCGACGGCACGCGGGCGGTGATCAGCCTCGAAGGCGTCGCCGGCGAGGTGAACGTGGCGCTGCTCGTGCCCAAGGGCGACCGCGAGCGGGCGCTGTGTAGTTGGAAGTTCGACCTGGCCAAGGTGGCGTGATGGGCTGGTTGGGGAAGCTCGCCGTGGTTGGGGCCCTCGTGGCCGTCGGGGTCGTGCTCGTGCAGCGCTACGGCGATCGCCTCGCCGACGAGCGCGATCGCAAGGACGAGGCCGCCCGGGCCGAGCGGAGCGCCGCGGAGGACGAGCTCGCCGACGTGTTCACGCGTTGCCAGGCTGACCGGTGCGTGGGCTACAGCTGCGTGTCTCGGGCCGAGCTCGGCGACTTCCAGGTGCGCGAGGTCGCGGCCGTGCTGTCCAAGCGCTGGCCGATGCTCCGGGAGCTCGGGCAGTCGAGGATCGGCGAGGGCGATCGCGTGGGGGTCGTGCTCGAAGTGGGCAGCCAGCCTGGAACGACGACCCGAGAGCTGCTCACCGCCACGGTGATCGCCGTCGACGGCGACGACCTCATCGTCGCGCCCAGCTGCTCGCCGCGGGAGAGCGAGCGCCACGGGATCACCTGCCAGAGCCTCACGCTCGTCCCTCGGCGCACGGTCGTTGGGTGGGCGAGGCCCGAAGACCCCGAGCAGGATGGGGAGCTCGAGCACTGGGAGGGAGCGGCGCGGGTCCGCTACGTGCGGGAGGGCGAGCCGATCCAGCTGAGCTTTGGCGCGGCGACGCCCAAGGCCTGGACGATCGAGCCCCGGGGAGCGGCGGAGGTCGTGGAGCTCGGCCGACGGGACCGGGCGACGACGATCGCCCTCCGTCGAGCCCAGCGCGGGCGGGTGGAGTGCGAGCTCCACGGAGACACGGAGCTGGGCGAGGGCCTCTCGCTGGGGCGGTGGCGCTTCGTCGTCGTCTGACCGGAGAAGAGCAGAGAATGAAGACCTGGCAGATCATCGGACTGGTTGCGGCAACGGGCCTGGGCGTCAGCGCGGGGATCTGGTGGTTCCTCAAGCGTCACTTGGCAAAGCGGAACGCGGATGCCGACTCGGGGGACGCGGCCGCGGAGGGCGAGGCGGAGACACAGGCCAAGCCGAAGACCAAGCCGAGCAGGCGGGTGGTCGATGACGAGGTATCCCCTCGGCCGGCGACGGGGCATCTGCTCGGCGTCGACGAGCTCGACCCCGAGCTCCGGGCCAAGCTGGATGAGCGCTTCCCCGACGGCTGGCCGCCGACGGACGAGGTGATCGACAACCTCGAGCCCAAAGACGTGCTCGTCGTGGCCGTGCAGAGCGACCCCAATGGACCCTTCGAGCGGACGCAGGTCGAGCTCATGGAGGTCACGGTGCTGGAGGTCGGCGAAGAGACGGTCGAGACGCGGATCCGGCCAGCGGTGATGCTGGCAGAGCACTTCGGGACCTTCGCCGGCCATGGCCACCGCGCGGGCGAGCGGCTGACGGTGCCGCGAGACAAGATCCTCGTGGCTGCGCGCGAGTCTGGCGAGCAGGCGACGGGCTACGGCAGCAAGGGGCATCCCGAGGGCCGGCTCAAGCCGGACTTGACCGCCGTCTACAAGGTCAACCCGGAGACGCCCTATGACCTCATCATGCCCTACCGCACCGACGAGATGGTCTGGACGACCAACCGGGAGAACGTGAAGTTCATGCGCGTGGGTGAGCACGGGCTGAACGAGCAGATCATGTTCTGCGAGGACGCGGCGCGCGGGTCGGTGACGCTGCGCGCGATCGACAACGACCCCGAGATGGGGAAAGTGTTGATCGGGCGCTGGAACTTCGAGATCTCCGCCTGATGGCGTGAGCTCAACGCGAGCGAGCTGGGCCCTGGGATGGGCCTGGCTCGTCGTCGTGGTTGGGTTCCTGGAGACGAAAACGGGCCGACATGGCCACGGAGAACCGTGCCAAGTCGACCCGATGGTCGTCTCCAGGATGTCTCCACTGACTCGCCGGGATCAGGCGGGACGAGAGAGACTGAGGAGCACTTTCAAGGAAGCGCCAAACTGGCCCAGAACCCCCACCACATGCGAAACAGCAGCGATCTCGGTGGGTTGGGTTCGAAGGGGGTAGAGGGGAGAGGGCCCCGCGACGGGTCCGCCCGGGGGGGGAAAAGGGGGCGTTGGCGGGCTCTTCGGGGCGCGCGAGGGTGTCCCCGCAGCCCTCGAAGCGGGCGGGCTGGATCACGCAGGTGCGCAGGCAGGCGAGCTCGAGCTGGGCCGCGTCGCGCTCGAGCCTTCGGGGGGAGAGGTCTCGATCAGCGCCGACGATCAGGCAGGCGTGGACCTGGGCGCACACGCCCTCGCAGGGGCTGAGCTCGCCCTTGTCGAGCCAGCTGAGGGCTTCGGGGTCGGGCTCGGGGGGCGCG
>NZ_ABCS01000145.1 GCF_000170895.1 Plesiocystis pacifica SIR-1
AACCTGCTGGTCCTCGGGACCCAGGACAAGCGGCGCATCTTCGCCATCCGCCGCGGCGACGTCGTCTACGTCGGGACCACGGACACCACCTACGAGCCCGGGGCCGAGGTCTGGCCGACCATCGAGCGCGCCGACGTCGAGTACCTGCTCGAGCCCCTGTCGCGGCACTTCACCTGCGGCGACTTCCAGCTCAGCGACGTGTGCGGGGCGTGGGCCGGCCTGCGCCCGCTGATCGCCGACCCGACCAAGAAGAACCCCTCGGAGCTCTCGCGCCGCGACGAGCTCCTGCGCGGCCCGCTGGGCGTGCTGTCCGTCGCGGGCGGCAAGCTGACGGGCTACCGCGGCATGGCCCGGCGGGTGCTCGAGTCCGTGGCCGAGCAGCTCGGGCGCGACATCCCCGAGCGCGGCGAAGAGCCGCCGCTGCCCGGCGGCGACTTCGACGGCGAGCTCGAGCCCCTGGCCGCGGGCCTGCAGCAGCGCCACGGCGTCGACGAGACCACGGCCGCCCGCGTGGCCCGGCTGTTCGGGGTCGAGGCCGACCAGGTCCTCGCCCTCGGAGCCCAGCCGCTGTTCCCCGGCTCGCGCTGCGTCGTCGGCGAGGTCCGCTGGGCCGTCGAGGTCGAGGGCGCCGTCACCCTCGAGGACATGCTCTACCGCCGCACGCGCCTACCGCTCTACGGCCTCGACTCCTACGCCGCCATCGAGCCCCTGGCCAACGCGATGGCCGAGGCCCTGGCCTGGGACCACACCGAGCGCCAGCGGCAGATCGACGCGGCCAAGCACCGCCTCGACGACGACCTGGGCTTCCAGACCTGAACTCTGCTCTACCCCCACAGGCGCTTGGGGACCGGGGGCGCTTCCTCGCTATCCGCTCCTCCACTTTGGTTTGGTGAGCGATGGGCTTCGTGCCTTCGAGAAGGCCGGTGGTCGGCCCCGCGAGCGGGGGCGTGGGCTTCGTCTGCAGTCTCGCTAGTGCGCGCTGGCGGACGGCACCGGCTTTTCGGTGCTACCGCCCATGGGACGCACCGAAGGCGGCGGGCTCGTGGGCGCTTCGACGAAGTCGCTCCGCTCGATGCCGTGCTTTCGCAGCTTGCTCTGGAGCGTGCTCGGCTTCAGGCCCAGCAGCTCGGCGGCGCCGCCTTCGCCGTAGATCTTGCCTCCGGTGTGGGCCAGCGCGCGGCGGAGGTGCTCGGCGATCGCGCGGTCGAGGCTCTCGGGAGGGTCAACAGACTCCACTGACATTTCGGTTTTAGGCTCGGGTTCGGCCTCTGGAGTCGGGAGAGCAGCTCTCTCGGCCAGCTTCGCTTCCAGATCGCGGCAGCGCAGCTCCGCCAGCACGACCTGCTCGAAGCACCGCAGCTGGGCATCGAGAAAGGCCAACAGGCGCTCGAGCGCAGCCCCTTCGATATCCACTGGCATTTCGGTGAACCGAATCGACACCAGCACGCGCCCGCCGATGGGTAGCTCCATCGCCACGGATATTTCGCTGTAGTCGATCCGAGACAGCTCGCCGCTCTCGAGGTCGACGACTCGGGGCTCGCTCCCGTCTCGACGACTCAAGTAGCGCCTCGAACGGGTCCCGCGCCATCGACGCCCCGAGTCGGGCGAGTAGGTGGCGATGAGCACGCTGTCCTCACGCTCGACGTACTCGGCGATCTCCACCTCGGCGACGGGGAGGTGCCGCTCGAGGCGGCGCGCGAGGCGAGGCAATAGCTCCTGGAAGTCCTCGCTGTCTGCGAATACCACCGATATGTCGAGGAGCACTTCGGCCAAGTCGCGCATGCCCCCACGGTTGTAGCATCGATGCCCGAGCTCATCGAAATATCGGTGACTCGACCACCGACACCCCGGTGAGGCCCAGACCGCTCTCCCTGTGCTCGCTTTTGCTACGGTTCAGCCATGTACGCTCGCTGCTCCCTCGTCGCGCTGACGGTGCTCGCAGGCCTCGGGTGCGGCCCCAGGCCCACGGCGAACCTCAGCGCCGTCCCACAGGGCGGCAGCGAGCCCACGGTGGTGGCTCCCGAGCAGGCCGAGAGCCCCGAGGAGGACCTGCCCCGGTGGGTCTCCCTGTCGATCGAGCAGACCTTCGGCTGCGCCGTGGAGTCGACGGGCGCGATCTACTGCTGGGGCCAGGGCCCGGCCGCGAGCATGCAGCTGCGCGAGCTGCCGCCGCAACCGCCGCCCAACCCCCTCGACTACCGCTCGACCATCAAGTGGGGCCCCGCCTCCCGGGTCGAAGGCGTCGACGACGCGACCGCCCTCTCGACCGCCACCAACCTCGCCTGCGCGATCGTCGAAGACGGCCGGGTGCGCTGCTGGGGCTCGGTGCGCTGGGGCTCGCCGATGGTCTTCGACGTGCCCCGCATCGCCCACGCCACGGACCTGGCCATCTCTGATGGCGAGTCCTGCGTGCTCGAGGAGGGCGGCTCGCTGTGGTGCTGGGGCGAGGAGGCCTACGGCATGCCCCGCCTGCGCCTCGAGCAGACCGTCGCCTACGACGTCACCCACGGCTTCGCCTGCGCCCTCGGGGCCCAGGGCGACCTGGCCTGCTGGGGCCGGTCCGTGCGCGACGCCTACCGCTACGGCCAGCTCACCGTCCGCAACCCCGGCTCGGGACGGACGCAGGGCCAGGCTCCGCCGGCTCCCGCCCCGCCCCCGACCAACGGCCTCGCGGAGGACGACCCCAGCCGCTACCCGGACTTCATCAACTTCGGGCCGCTGCCCGAAGCGGGCGTGGTCGCCCTCGAGCTCACCGACGCCGGGGGCCTGTGCGTGCTCCACGGGGACGGCAGCGTGCGCTGCTCCGAGCGCAGCCTGCTGTACCCAAGCAGCGAGGGCAAGCTCCAGTTCGAGCCCGTCCAGGGCGTGTCCGAGGGCCGCGAGCTCGCGTCCTCGCGCCAACACAGCTGCGTGCGCACCCGCGAGGGCGGCGCTCGCTGCTGGGGCGTCAACAACCACGGCCAGCTCGGCGACGGCACGACCACGGCGCGCTCCGAGGCCGTGAGCGTCGCGGGCCTCGAAGGCGTGACCACCCTCGCGCTCAGCCCCGACCAGAGCTGCGCCTTGACCGAGTCCGACGAGATCCTGTGCTGGGGCTTCGACCAGGGCGAGGCCATCCACCGCGAGACCATGCACGTGCACACCCTCGAGGGTCTGCGCGCGCGCTCCATCCACGCGTCGGGGCGGAGCACCTGCGCCCTCGATGACGCCGGCGTGGCCCGCTGCTGGGGCTCGGACGCGGCCAGCCAGCACGGCGTCGTGCTCAGCTCCACGCCCGCAGCCCTGGCTGGCGTCGACCTCGGCAAGGGCCTCGCGGGCATGCTCGCCAGCTGGGAGTTTTGCGTGCTCGGGGCCAACGGCAAGCTGTCCTGCGGCCGCTGGGACAGCACCGGCGGCGACGATCCCGAGCTGAGCTTCAATCTCATGGACACCCACGATCACGTCCGAGACTTCGCCGCCGGGCCGCCGCCGATGTGCGCCCTGATGGGCGCCAACAAGACCGCGCTGCGCTGCGCTGCGGCCACCGCCGAGCTCCCCAACGCGGCCCCGGAGAAGTCCCTGCCCCGGCCCACGCAGCTGTCCGCGTCGAACATGCGCGCGTGCGTGATCCACTCGGGCGGAAAGGTCAGCTGCTTCGGGGAGGTCCACTACTGGAACGACAATGGCCGCCCGCCCCGGGAGATCGCCAAGATCGACGCGGTGCGCGGGGCCAAGGCCCTGGCCAGCGCCAACAGCCACGACTGCGCCCTGAGCCCGGGCAAGGTCCAGTGCTGGTACGGGCGCGTCGATACGGAGTGGCGCAGCGACGGGAGCGGGCCCAAGCACGTGCGCTACGCGGCCGATCGCATGACGACCATCCCCCTCGACGACCCCACGCAGATCACCGCGGGCGGCAACCGGATCTGCGCGCTCGAGCGCTCGGGCAAGCCGCGCTGCTGGAGCGACAACACCTACAACGACGACATCACCTGGCTCGAGACGCCGGAGCTCGACGACATCGCCGAGCTCGCCGCGGGCACCGAGCACGTGTGCGCCCGCCACCGCGACGGCCGGGTGACCTGCTGGGGCGAGGACATTCAAGGCCAACTCGGGCGCCTGCCGAGCCGGGTCTACCTCGAGCCCACGGCCCTGCCCGTGCCCTGAGCGAGCTCAGGTCGAGGCCCGCCGCCGATGCGACGACGCGCGCGAGCATGGAGCCCAGCGCGTCGCCTGACCGCGCCAGCATCGCCCCACTCCAGCTTTCACCCTGGAGGATCGGAAACTCCTGCGCCTGGAGCCGCGTGAAGGCGCGGGAATCATCGATTTGAGCGCCCTCGTGGCCGAGTCGCGTGATTCGCGCAATTCTACATGGGTGGATGACGCCGACTGGAAGTGCCCCAACGTCGAGCGCTGCGAGCTGTTCCCGAAGATGCACTCGGAGAGAGCCCTGCGCAGCTGCCTCGACCAATACTGCCTCGCCGAGTTCCAAAGCTGCGCGCGATTTCAGTTCGCCAAGGCCCATCGCCGCAGACCTCCGATCACGCTGATGCCCAGCGGCGAGACCCGCGAGCCCAGCCGCGTTGGGCTGAGGAGCCCCTGAGCTTCGGCCGCCTCAACCCTCGAGCTCTTCGCGGACCTCTTCGAGCTCGAGGGTCGTCATCTCCCAGCGCCCGTTGAGCTCCTCGAGCTTCTCCGCGGCTTTTTGGTAAGCGTCGAGGAGCTCCCGGCGACGCGCCTCGTCGTCGTACACCGCCGGATCGGCGAGCTCGACGGAGCGCTGCTTCTGGGCGTCCTCGAGCTCCCCGATGCGCGACTCGAGCTCGGCGACCTTGCGCTCGAGGGGCTTGAGCCGCTTGGACCGACGCGCGCGCTCTTGGGCCTCGCGACGCTTGCGCTCCTTCTCCGCCGCCCGGTCGCGCTTGGACGCGGGGGCCTGCGCGGCCTGCTTGCCCTTGCCCTGTTCGGGCTTCGCCGCGTCCCCGGCGGACTTGGGCTGCTGCGTCGGCCGGTCGCCCCCGGCCTTGCCGTCGGCGACGGCCTCGAGGGACTCGCCGCGCAGCGCCGCGCTGTGCAGGTACTCGTCGAGGGTGCCCGGGTAGGTCTCCACCGTGCCGTCGTGCACGTTCCAGATCGTCGTCGCCAGGCGGCGCACGAAGGCGCGGTTGTGGCTGACGAACAGCAAGGTGCCGTCGTAGGTCGAGAGCGACTCGGCCAGGCTCTCGCTCGACTCGAGGTCGAGGTGGTTGGTCGGCTCGTCCATGAGCAGCAAGTTGCCCGGCTTGATCAGCAGCTTGGCCAGGGCCACCCGCGCCCGCTCGCCGCCGGACAGCACGCTGACCTTCTTGTCGACGTCGTCGCCAGAGTACAAGAAGGCGCCGAGCACCGTCCGCACCCGGGTCTGGCCGGCCTCGGGGTCCGCCGAGCTGACCTCCTGAAACACGGTCATCTCGCGGTTGAGGGACTCGGCGTGGTGCTGGGCGTAGTAGCCGGCCTCGACCTTGTGGCCGAGCTCGAGGGTGCCGCCGTCGTGGGGGATCTCGCCGGCGATCATCCGCAGCAGCGTGGTCTTGCCGGCGCCGTTGATGCCGATGATGCCGATCTTCTCGCCCTTGGGCACGCGCAGGTCGAGGCCGGGGAACACCACGTGCTCGCCGTAGGCCTTTTTGACCCCGCGGATCTCGAGGACCTCGGCGCCCGTGCGCCCCGTGGGCGGGAAGCTAAAGCGCATGATCCGGCGCTTTTGGAAGGTCGCCACCTCGCCCATCTTGGCGAGCTGCTTGACCCGGCTCTGGACCGCCTTGGCCTTGTTGGCCTGGGCCCGGAAGCGCTCGATGAACTGCTCGGCCTTCTCGCGCTCGCGCTCGAGGTTGCGGGCCTTGTTCTCGAGGATGATCTCCTCTTCCTCGCGCTGCTTGCGGTAGGCGACGTAGTTGCCCCGGTACTGGCGCACGCCCTCGGGCTCGAAGCTGACCACCCGCTCGATCTGCTCGTCGAGGAACTCGCGGTCGTGGCAGATGAGGATGAAGCTGCGGCCGTAGCGTTGCAGGAAGCTGCCCAACCACGCGACCGAGGGCATGTCGAGGTGGTTGGTGGGCTCGTCCATGAGCAGCAAGTCCGGGCGCTGGAAGAGCAGCGAGGCCAGCACCGCGCGCATCTTCCAGCCGCCGCTGAGCTCCCCGATGTCGCGGTCGCGGTCGGCGTCGGCGAAGCCCAGGCCGCTGAGGATCTTGTAGGCCTCGTGGTCCGAGTAGTGGGTCTCGAAGTGGGTGCGGCGCTCGTGCAGGTCGGCGATGCGCGTCGCCAGGGTCATGAGCTCCGGGTCGTCGAGGGGGCGCGCGCCGGACTCGACGGCGGCCTGAACCTCGGCGAGGGCGGACTCCGTCGCCGCGATGTCCCCGTCGAGGGACTCGCGCCCGGGCACGCTCGCGCGCACGAACTCGATGAGCGAGCGCCCGCCGGTCAGGGCGATGTCCTGGGGCAGCCAGCCCAGGCGCATGCCCCGGGCGCTGGTGATCTTGCCCGAGTCCGGGCTCATGTCCCCGGACAGCAGCTTGAGCAGCGTCGACTTGCCCGAGCCGTTGGGGCCGATGAGGCCGATGCGCTCGCCGTTGCCGATGCGCAGATCCAGCTCGTCGACGATCGTCTTCTTGCCGAAGCCCAGGGAGACTTTCTCGAATACGACGAGGCTCACGGGGGCGGGTGATAGCAGAGGACGGCGCGCCTTGAAACGCGACGCCGCCGCGCCCCCTCTCGCGGGCGTGGCGGGGCCCCCAGGGCCTGCTAAGGTCCCCGCGATGGCGATCGAAGGCCTCGACCCCCAGACCCTCGAGAAGCTCCGCCGGGGCTTCCCGCTGCACATGGATCGCCAGGGGAACTTCAGCTTCGAGGGCGACGCGATCACCCACCCGGGGATCGTCGCCCTGTTCCGCGCCAACCTCGACGCGACCGAGGGCGGCGAGGTCACCCTGGGACTCGAGGGCAAGTGGGTGTACCTGAAGCTCGCCGATCTCCCGCTCCGGGCGCTGCGCGTCGATCGCCCCCGGGGAGACGAGCGCGCGCCCCACCTGATCCTCGACGACGCCCGGCGGCTCCCCCTCGACCCCGCGACGCTGTGGGAGGAGCCCGACGCCGGGCTGCGCTGCACCGTCCCCGCGCGGGACAGCGGCCGTCCCCTGGGCGTCCGCCTGCTCAACGCCGCGACCATGGATCTCTCGAACCACATGGTCTGGCCCGAGGGCGGAGACGACGACGCCCGCCCCGAGCTGATCGTCGCCGGTCAGCGCTGGGCCATCCCCGAGGCGCCCCCGTCGAGGCCGTCGAGCCCGTCGAGCCCCCCGGGGTGATCGAGTACTGTCGACGCGCCCATGCTCGCCGTCCTGTCCCCCGCCAAGAGCCTCGACCTCTCGCCCGCCTCGATCCCCCTCGAGACCTCGACGCCCGCGCTCATGGACGACGCGCAGGCGCTGATGAAGACGACGCGCAACCTGAGCCAAAAGAAGCTCCGCGAGCTCATGAAGCTCAGCGAGGACCTGGCCAAGCTCAACTACGATCGCTTCCGCAGCTTCGAGCTCCCGTTTACGGACGACAACGCGCTGCCGGCGAGCCTCGCCTTCGCCGGCGACGTCTACCGGGGCCTCGACGCGCGCAGCCTGTCCGCCGCCGACCTCGAGTGGGCCGCGGACCGGGTGCTGATCCTCTCGGGCATGTTCGGGCTGCTGCGCCCCCTCGATCTGATTCAGCCCTACCGCCTCGAGATGGGCACCAAGCTGGCCACGCGGCGGGGCAAGAACCTCTACGAGTTCTGGGGCGGGCGCATCCGCGAGCAGCTCGACGC
Organism: Plesiocystis pacifica SIR-1; assembly: GCF_000170895.1. GTDB lineage: Bacteria > Myxococcota_A > Polyangia > Nannocystales > Nannocystaceae > Plesiocystis > Plesiocystis pacifica. Next base: position 7,814 of record NZ_ABCS01000145.1, read on the forward strand.
GACCCTCGAGGGCCACGCCGATCCGACCCTCGTCAACCTGGCCAGCAACGAGTACTTCAAGGCCGCCCAGGCCAAGCAGCTGGCCAAGGACGGGCGCCGCGTCGTCGCCTGCGTGTTCGAGGACTGGAAGCAGGACCCCAACGAGGGCAAGGTGCTCAGCTTCATGGCCAAGGTCGCGCGCGGGGCCATGGCGCGCTACTTGATCACCGAGCGCATCGATCGCGCCGAGGGGCTCAAGGACTTCGCCGTCGATCGCTACCGCTTCGACAAGCGGCGCTCGACGGCGGACAAGTGGATCTTCAAGCGCAAGTTCGTGCCCGTCGCCCAAAAGAAGGGCTAAACGGCGCGCGAGCGGTCCTTCGCGCCCTCGCTTGCGCCCGCCCAGCCATAGTGTAAAAACAACACCCATGACTGAGCGAGGCAGCGCGCGCGTGGCTCTGACCCTCGAGGTCACCCCGGAACACACGGCCGCAGCCCAGGCTGCGCTCGCCCCCTTCGCCATCCACGACTACGGCGGCGGAAAGCGGCTGCCAAAGGCGTGGTCCCGGGTTCGGGCGCGCCCCGACGGCGCCCGCGGGCTGCTCGTGCACCCGCGCGTCGACGATCCGAGCGCGCTGCCCGAGGCGACGCGAGCGGCGTGCGAGGCCCTCGGCGGGCGCTGGGGTCAACGCGAGCTCGGTGAGCTGGATCCGGCCGTTCGCGTCGCCCTGTTCACCGTCGTGTTCTTCTCGAAGTCCCGGGACGTCCCCGCCCCGGCGCCGGGGCTGCCCCCGAGCTGGCGCCGCGTGCTGTCCAACTTCCACCCGGCGCCGGTGCGCGTCGACGGCCACGACTACGCCAGCGTCGAGCACTGCTTTCAAGCCGCCAAGGCCTCGTGCTCGGATCGGCCGGAGCTCGCCCGCGGCTTTCGCCTCGGCGCGACGGGGCCCTCGGCGGTCGGCTCGGATCCGGCGGCGGCCAAGCGCGCCGGCGGTCGGGGGGCCTACGCCAAGGCGGGGGCGAGCCTCGACGTCGAGGCCTGGGCGAAGGCGCGCGAGGGCGCGATGGAGCGCGCGCTCGCGGCTCGATGGCAGCAGCAGCCGCTGTTTCGCGCCGTGCTCGAGGCCACCGCCGGCTTTGCGCTGTTGCACTTCGAGCGCTCGGGCGCGCGCTCGTTTTGGGGCGGGAGCCTCCACCGCGACACCGGCCAGGCCCAGGGCGAGAACCGGCTCGGCCGCATGCTCATGGCGCTGCGCGACGGCGCCTGAAATTGTCGGGAACTTCCCCGCCCGCCAGCAGTTGGGATCCGCGTGCTCGATGGCTGGCTCTCTGACGACGACGACGACCTGGACACCCTGCTGCTCGACGAGGACGATCACCACGGGCTGCGCAACCAACTCCGCGCCCAGAGAGCCCGCCGCCTGACCTTCGGCAGCGTGCTCGTGTCCGCCGCGCTGCTGTGCATCCCCGCCCTCGCCAGCCTCGGCGACCCCGCCCACGTCGAAGATCCCGGCGCCTTCGCCACAGACATGCTGGCCACCCACAACGAGGTCCGCCGCGAGGTCGACACCCCAGGCTCCGCGGACCTCCCGCCCCTGCGCTGGTCCGACGCGCTCAGCCACAGCGCCGCCGAGGTGGCCGCCGAGTGTCGCTTTGAGCACAGCTACGGGCCCCACGGCGAGAACCTCTACGCCCGCGCCGCCGCGACCTCGCCCGAGTCCGTCGTGCACGCGTGGGCGGGAGAGGTCGACGACTGGACCCGGGTCTCCGGCCAGTGCGCCGAAGGCAAGATCTGCGGGCACTACACCCAGCTGGTCTGGCGCGACTCTCGGCAGGTCGGCTGCGCCGTGCAGCGCTGCGACGCGAACAGCCCCTTCGTGTACCGCGGCGGCTACGAAGAGTGGATGTTGTGGGTCTGTCACTACGATCCGCCCGGCAACATCCGCGGCCGCGCGCCCTACTGACGCCGACCGGCCCTCGCCCGCCGATCCGGCTGCACGCGCTCAGCCTTCCTTCGAGACTGGGGCATCGAGGAGCAGGCTCGTGCGACCGCCGAGCAGGTCCTCGACGACCACGCGCCACGGGCCGGACCCTCGGGGTAGCACGGCGCTGACGCTGGCCAGCTCGCCCCGTCCGCGCGCGCGCCAGCAGACCCACAGCGGTCGCTCGGGCGCGCGCTGTGACGCGACGCTCCACCCGAGCACGGTCTCGCGGGGGCCACGGTCGCGCAGACCCTCGGGCAAGGCCTCGGCGCCCCGCCAGGTGACGCCGTCGAGCTCGACGTGCACCCCGGACTCCCCCGCCACGACCCGCGCCAAAATCTGCGGGCGCTCGCGCAAGGCCTGCCCGCCCGCGGCCCAGGTCGTCGCCCGGCCGCTCGCCTCGAACATCCCGCGGGTGATCTGCAGCGAGACCCCGCTCGCGCAGGCCCCCGCAGCCCAGCACAGCGCCGCGAGCTCGAAGCGCTGCCCGGCGAGGGCGCGCTCCAGCCCTTCGATCGCCGCCGCGGTCACGAGCTCGGTCGAGGGCGCGAGCGCGACCGTGACCTCGCCGCGTCGGCCCACGATCCACGGGTGGCGCTCGTCGGCGGCCGGCTCGGCCTCGAGCTGCTCGAGCACCCAGGTCTCGAGCGCGCCCGCGTCGAGCCCCGCCAGTTCCAGCTCAGCCTCGCGCGCGTCGAGCTCGAGCACGCAAAAGCCCCCTCGCGCCGCCTCGAGCAGCCGCCCACGGCCGATCTGCACCGCCGCCTCGGCGCGGTCACAGGCCCAAAAGCGCCGCCCGAGCTCGGCCGCGACGACGGCGGCGGTCCCCGAGCCCGCGAACACGTCGACGACGCGGTCGCCGGGGTTGCTCGAGGCCTCGATGATCCGCCGCAGCAGGCTCTCGTTTTTTTGCGTCGCCCAGCCCGTCTTCTCCTTCGAGAAGCTCTTGATCTGGATCGAGTCCAGGGACTCGCGCCCGCTCAGCTCGGCCTCCACGGCGTTGGCGTTCCACACGTCCTCGATGGCCACGCCCGGGGCCTTGCTCGGCTTGCCGTCGCGGCGCTTGTAGCCCGGAGGGTGCGGCACGTAGCGCTTGTTGAAGGTGAAGGCGCGCGGGTCCTTGACGTAAAAGAAGATGAGATCGTGGTTGCGGATCCAGTTGCGGGCCTTGGTCTTGAAGCCCGAGAGCCAGCCGATGCGCCACACGATCTCGCGCTGGAAGCACTCGGGCCCAAAGATCTCGTCGAGCAGCAGCTTGACCGCGTGACCCACGGTGGGGTCGACGTGCACGTAGAGGCTGCCGGTCGGGGCGAGCAGGCGATGGAGCAGGCGCAGGCGCGGGTCGAGCATGCGCAGCAGGCCGGCGGGGCCGCCCTCCCAGGCGTCGTCGAAGGCGGGCAGGCGCAGCTCGGCCTCGTCGCCCTCGCGCTTGCTGCCGACCCGGCGGATCAGCGAAAAGCGCGAGCCGGTGGCGAAGGGCGGATCGATGTAGATGAGATCGGCGCTGCCTGGCCGATCCCGCGCGAGGGCCTCGAGGGCGAGCAGGTTGTCGCCGAGGATCAGCGCGTCGCCGTCGAGGGGGTCGTCGGGCGTGGACCCGCCCAAGCGCTCGCGCAGCTCGAGCTTCGCGCCCCGGTCGAGGAGCGGGGCGCGCTCACCGTCGACGTACTTGCCCGGCCAGATCAGCTCGATGCCGTCGGCGCGCCCGCCCCGGTCTCCGGCCCCGCTCACTCCGGCTTTGGCCCTGGCTCTGACTTTGGCTCTGACCCTGGCTCCGACTCCGAGGCGGACAGGCGCGCTGGGCCGAGCTCGGGGTTGGACAGGCTGCGCACGTAGCCGATGAGCACCTTGTACTCGGGCTCGGAGAACTGGGTGCCGAAGGCCGGCATCGCCATGGGCTGGCCCGGGCCCATGGGCGGGCGGCCCTGCATGACCGCGGCGCGGATCTTCTTGTCGCCGAGGCTGTCGACGTAGCTGCGGTTGGTCAGGTCGCGGGCGCCGGGCGAGGCCTTGGTTGGGCGACCGTCGAAGCCGTGGCAGCGCGCGCAGTGCCGGTCGTAGACCTGCTTGCCCGAGAGCTCCTCCACGGGCCCGGCCGCGCCCTGACAGCCCGTCGAGCCGAAGGCCGACGCGACGCCGAGGATCACCGTCAGGCCCAGGCCAAAGGAGCGCGCGCGACGAGCCCCGCGCGAGGCGGAGGCGTCGGAGAGGCCGAGCTGGGCGAGGGCAGCCACGTCGGGGGATGATTGCGCAGCGAGGGCGCGCGTCAAGGGCCGGCCTGCCTACTCGGGTGCAGGAGCGGGCTCAGGTGCCTCGGGGGCCGGATCAGCGGCCGATTCAGAGGCCTCGGGAGCCGGCTTCGCTGCGGCCTCGGGCTGCGCCGCGGGCTCGGATGAGGGCTCCGGCTGCTGCTCGGGGAAGACCAGCGGCGGGTTGACCACGGGCTCGGGCGGCGGCTTGGGCCCCTGAACCTCGGGGACGAGGATCTCGCGCTGGTCGAGGATGATGAAGCCCTCCTCGTCGACCATCACCCCGTCCGGCGGGACGTAGTTGCCGTCGGCGTCGTAGATGCCCAGGCGCATGCCCAGGCTGTCGTTGTAGACGTCGACGGCGCCCTCGTAGCCAGCCCGCGCCTGCCCCCAGGTGACGCCCGTGGCGATGCCGAAGCCCAGGGTCATGACGCCGCCGGCGAGCAAGACCGCGCCCGTGCCGTTGAGGCGCATCAGGTCCAGGCCGTCGCGGGCCGAGGCCGCGAAGCCGCCCACGAGGATCAGCGCGCTGGCCCCGACGAGGCCGGTGAGCACCCGGGCGCGGCGCAGCTTCTTCTCGGGCAGCGCGGCCGAGGAGTGGCGGTCGGAGCGGAGCACGAGATCGAGGGACTGCCAGCTCCGCGATCGCGCCCCGAGGCGCTCGCCCTTGACGTAGCGCGTGCCGCGGGCGTCGTCCTGGCGGTAGATCGCGTTCGCGGCGTAGGCCGCCTCCCGCTCCTCCCGATCTTCGATGCGCTCGAGCCTCTCGACCTCCGTGGGGTGCAGCTGCGGAGTCAGGCTCACGCAGCCCGTGCTCGCGACCAGGCTCAGCGCGAGCGAGCCCGCCACCAGGGACGAGAACGGAGAGGGAGATCGGAGAGCGCGCTGCACCAGTGGCCGGAGGTTAGCACGGCGAGATTGCCGCTCGGGCCAACGGGGCCCCCGCTCCTCGCTTACGCGTCGCGCCCGGTGTCAGCCCCGACGCAGCAGGCGATAGCGCAGCCGCGGCGCTCCATCCTCGGACTCGCTGCGCTCGAGCAGTTCACCCTTGCGCGCCCGGGGGACGCTGCGATCCGTGAAGCTCCGCACGCCGCGTGGGGACGGGATCGGGCTGCCGAAGGACCTGCCTTGCAGACGCGGCGAGGCTGCCGGCGGCTGCGACACGCTGGTTGCCGCAGGCGTTGGGCTGCGCTTCGGCTCGGGCTCGGCGACGTGGCGGGGCTCGGCAGGAACAGGAGCAGGAAACGGAGCTGGAGCCGGCTTTGTGGCCGGAGCCGGACACGCCCGCGCGACCCGGGCCCGAAGTCGGCTGAGACGACGGCTGCAGGGCACCCGAGAGCCCTCGGCCACGCGCAGGGCTCCCTCGTAGTCGCGCGCGTGGTGCTCGAGGTGCTTGGCCCACGCCTCCGCGGCGATCGGGCTGCGCGGATCGACGGACCACGCCCAGCGCCACAGCCGAGCCGCCCGCTCCCGCTCCCCCGCTCGTCGGTGCAAGGTCGCGAGCTCGAGGGCCGCGTCGCGCAGCTGCAGCGTCTCGACGAGGGACTGGGCGCCGCTGAGGTCGCGCGGATCCAGGACCTCGTCGAGCCAGCTCGCCAGCAAGGTCCGCGCCTGCTCCTCGACGCCGATGCGGGCGAGGTGACGCGCGGCCCGACGGGCGCGATCGAGGTCGCTGGGCCGATGGATCTCCCGGGCGAGGGACGCGGCGAGGGCCGGGAGGCTGACCAGATCGGCGCAGTTGTGCTCGAGCACGGCGCACAGCCGCCGCTGCGTCCGGGCCTCGACCCGCCCCTCGTCGCGGGCGCGCAGCCAGTCCCAAAACACCTCGGGGATCTCGGCCGAGGGGATGTCGCCCCGGCGCCGCTGGCCCAGGGCGAGCTCTTCGAGGGTGCCGAGGCGACAGTCCGGCGCGCGGCCTTGCCACAGCCGGCGCGTGGGGTGGAGCAGATCGAGGTGCTCGAGGGTCTCGCCGTCGAGCTCCGCCGCGGCCAAGCGGTGCCGCCCAGCCCGCATGCGCAACAGCGGCAAGTCGAAGCTCGCGCCGTTGTAGGTGACCAGGGGCGCCGGGCCCAGGGCGCGCAGGGTGTCGAGCACCGCGCGAAGCATCGCCGCCTCGGCGCCGAGGCGCTCGAGGACCCACTGGCGCACGCGCAGCCGCCCGTCGTCGCCGTACCAGGCCAGGCCAATGACGAAGGCCAAGCTGCCCCCGCCGCCGAGCCCGGTGGTCTCGGTGTCCAGGAACACGGGGCGCGCTCGACCGGCGCCGGGCAGCTGCGCCCCGAGGCAGACCAGCGCCCGAGCCAGCGCAGGCTCGGCGCACCGGGGCGTCCGCGCGATGAAGCGGCGGGTGTTCGCGGCGCCGGGGCCCACGAAGGGAGCGTCTGCTCCACCGGGCCCCCCCTCGCTCGCTTCGGGCTGCACGCCCTCCGCCCCCACCGTCAGCCCGTGGACGCGAAAGCCCCGCTCGCGGGCGGGCTCGGCCGTCGCGCGCTCGAGCATGGGCGCGGCGGGCTGCGTCGGCGCGGCGTTGCCGTGCAGCACCCGCGCGTGCCCGAGTCGAGCCATCAAGCCGCTCACGCCCCCACTCCTTCACACAGCGCCTCGAGGGTCGCCAGGGTGTCGGCGCGCGCGTGCTGCCGCGCCCGGAGCTCGTCGCCGACGCCCGCCATGCGCGGGTCCGGCAGCGGGGCTCCGCGAACGCTGCCCAGCTCCGCCGTGTCCAGGGAGACCTCGGTGCCGATGCAGGTCGGGCAGCCCGTCCCGCAGCGACAGCCGCGGACGGCCCCGAGCACCCGCTCGAAGAAGGCCCGGCCCATGGCGTGCACCCGCGTGGCCAGCCCGGCCCCGCCCGGGAGATCATCATATAGATAGATCGTCGGGCGCCCGCTCGCGGCCAGGCGCGCCTCGGCGCTCGGCTGGCCCTTGCCCACCGGGGCCCAGGCCGCGACGCCCTCCGGACCCGGCGGGCCCGAGGTCACCGCGTGGCGCAGGTCGCTGGGCTCGCACATCAAGACCATGGCCGCGATGTGCTGGATGGCGTGGGCCGCGGCCAGGGCGGCGTTGGCCCGGCGGTAGGGATCGGCGAGCTCGGCCATCAGCGCGTCGGGCATGGACCAGTAGGCTGCGACGGTGTGCAGCTCGAGGTCCGGCAGCCTGACCGGGCCAAAGCCGATGTTCTCGTGGGTCCGAAAGCGGAGCTTCTTGAAGCCCGGGACGGCCCGGACCACGTGGGCGTAGCCGGTGCCCGAGACCACCTCCGAGAGCGCCCGCTCGTGCACCGGCGGCGCCTTTGAGCCTTCGAGCATGCGCACCTTCAGCTTGCAGATCGCCTCGGTGTAGTAGCTGACTGTCGCCTCGCGCACGTAGGCCTTGCGCTCGTCCCAGTCGAGGCGGCGGACCTCGTAGATGGCCCCCTCGAGCGGGTAGATCGCCCCTGGGTGCAGGTAGAGCGGGCCGTCCTCGAAGTCGACCTCGGCGAGGATGCGGCCGTGCTCCGCCGTCCCGGGGCGCTCCTCGATGACCGCGAAGTTCTCCTCGATGCTGCCCCGCAGATCGACGCCGTCGGCGGGGAAGGCCGAGCCGATGGCGTAAAAGCGCGGACAGCCCGCCTCGTCGACCTCGCGCAAGAGCGCGCCGTGATCCGACAGATAGGTCAGGGCGCTGGCGAGGTCGAGCTCGGGCAGGTCGCCCCAGCTGCGCCACCAGCTCGGGTCCTCCGCGCCCTCCCCTTCTCCCGATCGATCTGCCACTGCCTCGTCGAGCGGGAACCCAAAGGGCAGCTCGTAGGCGGCGCAGCGCAGGTGCGGGACGAGGATCTCGGGGTTGAGGGGATCGACCCGGGCGTGCTCCGGAGGCTCGGCGAACAAGAACTCCGGATCGGCGGCGATGAATTGATCGAGCGGCCGCGAAGACAAGATCATCACGGTCAGCGCCGGCGCCTGCCGACGGCCCGCCCGGCCCGAGCGCTGCCAGGTCGCGGCGCGCGTGCCCGGGTAGCCCGCGAGGACCACGGCGTCGAGGCCCCCGATGTCCATGCCGAGCTCGAGGGCGTTGGTCGCCGTGACGACCTCGACCTCGCCCCGGCGCAGGGCGTCCTCGATCTCGCGGCGGTGCTCGGGCAGGTAGCCCCCGCGGTAGCCGCGGATCTTCCGGCGCGCCCGCGCCATGGCCCCGGCGTCGACGGGACCAGACAGCTCCGCCTCCCGCTGAAAGCGCGGACGGCCTCCCTTGGATCCCTTGGATCCGGGCTTGGGCTTGTCCTGCATCCGCGCCCACGGACCCACCCCGCGGGCGGCCCGAGGCACCGACGCGGAACCCACGAGACCCCCGGGCGAGGCCGTCGACTCCGCCATGGGCGATCGCCCGCCCTCGCGGACCCCGGCCTCGTCCTCGCGCAGGTAGCGGGTGAGCAGCTCGACGGCCTTGCGGGTCCGGCAAAAGGCGAGGGTCGTGACCTCGGCCGCGCGGAGCTCGGCCAGCGCCGCGCGGCTGGCCTTCAAGTAATCCCGGCGAACGCCGATGAGTGGATCGACCACTGCCGGGTTGAACACCGCGAAGGTCCGGGCACCCGCGGGCGCCGTGCTCTCGTCGACGAGGGCGAAGTTCGAGCGGGCGCAAAGGGTGCTCGCCAGCTCCACCGGGTTGGCGATGGTCGCGGAGCAAGCGATGATCTGCGGCCGCGATCCGTGAAAGCTGCAGGCCCGCCACAACCGACGCAGGACGTTGGCGACGTGGCTGCCGAACACCCCGCGGTAGGTGTGCAGCTCGTCGATGACGACGTAGCGCAGCCCAGCCAAAACGGGCGCCCAGCGGTCGTGGTGGGGCAACAGGCCGCGGTGCAGCATGTCCGGGTTGGTGGCGATGACGTGGGCGCGCGCGCGTGCGGCGCGACGTTGGTCCGGCGGCGTGTCGCCGTCGTAGGTCCCGACACCCACGGCCTCGCCCACCAGCGCGCGCATGGCCTCGACCTGATCCCGCGCGAGAGCTTTGGTGGGAAAGAGAAAGAGCGCGCGCGAGCGGGGGTCCTCGAGGACCGCCTGCATCACCGGCGCCTGGTAGCACAGCGACTTTCCAGAAGCCGTCGCCGTTGCCAAAACGAGATCTCGCCCCTGGCCCAGGAGCTCGACGGCGCGAGCTTGGTGCGACCACGGACGCGCGATCCCCTTCGACGCGAAGCGCTCGCGCACTCGCGCATCGACCCAGTCGGGCCAGTCGGAGAATTGTGCCGGCCGTGCCGGCGAGCGACGCAGCGCGACGAGCTCGAGGGACTCGAGGGCGCCGATCGAGTCGACGACCGCTCCCATCGAATCCGTCGAACTGGAGCTCCCAGAAAAAACATCAGGCTTCCCCGCGCACGCAGAAACACCTGAAATTGAAGGAGGATCCGGTGTTTCTGGAAGGAGGGTCCGTGCGCGGGGAAAGCCTGATGGGTGCTCTAGCATCGAACGAAGATTCTCGCCTGCACTGAACAGATGATGGTGACTAACACTCGTTCAGGAGTCCCGTCAACCGGGCTTCGAACGGTATTGGATCGCTTTTCGCTGTCCGCGCGGATCCCCCCTCAAAGCGGCGCGAATATCGCGGCCGCGGTTCTGTGCAGAAGGCGCCGGGCCCCACCGAGGCCTCCGAGAGATTCCGGCCGCTGGGCCGTGATCCGCTCTCAGCGCCCCTGTGTGCCCGCGGAGCGCCATCGACAGGCCATCCACAGCTCATCCACCCCTCGTCCCCAAGCTATCCACGGCGCGCGTCCGAGTCGTCCCCCGCTCGCCCGAGCGTCATCGAGAGGCTGCGAGGAGCCGTGACTTCAATGGCGTGCGCCGGGACGAAAAGCCCGAAAAATGGGGCACTGAGGGATCGACGCGTAGACTGCATCGGTGGCTGAGTTGCGCACTCGTCCGCGGGTGGCCGTCCATTATCGGCTGACCTTGCGGAACGACCAACGCGAAGGTGGCGGGTCGACGGAGAACGTCAGCGAACGCGGCGCCATGCTGTCCACGGACATCGATCCGCCCTTGATCAGCGGCGAGGCCATCGAGGTCGAGTTCGACCTCCCCGAGCGCGGCAAGGTGAAGGTCGACGCGTCGGTGGTGTGGACCTCGACGGTGCTCCCGGGGATGGTCGGAATCGAGTTCACGCCGCCGATCCCGGAGGCCCTCGCGTCCCACATCCAGCGCCTGCTGGCCGGTGAGCTGCGCGAGCAGGAAGCCAGCTGAGCGAGCAGCCAGCCCCTACCAGACGGTCTCGTCGCTCCAGGCCTGCGGCCAGGCCTCGCCGCGGTTACCGGGGATCTCGACGCCCTCGTGATCGCGCACGAAGTTGTCGATGTCCGCGAACGCGCGCTCGCGGTTGTGCTTGCCGTCGCGGGCTCGCATGGGCTTGAGGTGCCCGCCCCGCGAGACGCTCACGACCTCGTGGGGCGCGGGTCGCAGGTCGACGAGGGCGCCCTTGCGCGCGGCGTTGAGCAGCTGCTCCTCGTTGCCAACGGGATCGGCGACGGTCTTGGCCTTGAGGGTCCAGACCAGCAGCGAGGTCGGGTCGCGGCCGTCGAAGGCGGGGTTGTCGAGGAGCATGTCGGGCATGCCGAAGTGGGTCTTGCCGATGTCGTCTTGGTTGACCGGCCCCGCCATCATGCAGATCCCGGCGAGCAGGTCGCAGCCCTCGGGCAGCTCGACGATGCCCATGAGCTCCGCGTAGAGCCCGCTGCGGCACGATGCCGCCCCGACCCCGCGGACCGCGAGCTGCCAGTCGAGTCCCGCCGAGGCGACCTCGTCCTTGGACAGGCCGGCGATGTAGATGCGCTGCCCGGCGAGGGCGAAGGCCTTGCGCCCGCGCTCGGCATTGCGCGACAGCGCCTTGCCCAGGGGCACGTCCGCCCACTTGGGAATCTCGGCCACGACCCGGTCGGTGATCAGCTCGAGCTTGTCGCGGATCTTGCGGAGCCGGGTCTTGCCGTCGGGGGTCAGCACGTCGACGCGGTCGAGGAGCAGCAGCTCCTTGGCCCGCTCGCGCTCGCACCCGGTCCAACGCGAAAAGGCGTTGTAGGCCGCGCGCCCGGCCTGGACGGTGAACTCCTCGGGCACGTCCATGTCCTGGCGCTCGCGGTAGGGCGGCGGCGCCTTGGGCTCGAAGTTGACCCCCGGCTGGATGCGCTCGCTGCGAAAGGCGAGCAGGTTGGCGCCGAGCTTGCGCCACAGCCCGCCCTGCTCGAGCGCCGGCGGCAGCGTGATCGCCTCCTCGGGCAGCGCCTGGCCGACCTGGGCGACCATCGCGATGCGCCAGCCCGCGCGCCGGTCCTCGCCGCTGAGCTTGCACAGGCCCTCGAGCTCCCGGATGACGCTGCGGTTGGCCTCGGCCTGGGCCGCGCAAAAGGGCGCCTGGAAGATCTGCGCGCGGCGCTGGCCCTCGCTGGCCACGACCACGGCGCGCTCGAGGGTGTCGGCGAGGATGCCCAGGTGCAGATCCTGGAGGTAGCCGATGGTCGGGATGTCCGTCGCCCCGCGCATGCGCTTGTCGTAGGCGCGCTTGGGCACGCTCAGCAGGCTGCGCACGGGCTTGTGGCCGATGAAGGTCAGCAGCAGGGTGAAGGGCGTGCGGTAGGGCCGAGACAGGACCAAGTGGGTGTAGGCCGCGCCGTCGAGCACCGGGACCTCGAGGCCCTGGAGGCGGCGCAAGAGCGCGGCGATGCGCACGCTGTCCTCGGGGCCGAAGCTGAGCTGTCGGTGGCCGCGGTAGTTCGTCGACTGGCGCGCGCACATGATCCCGAGCGCGCTCTCCTCGAACAGCTCGGCCTCGCGCACGGCGCTCGAGTGGGCCCCGGCCTCGGCGAAGCCCGTGGGCGGCTTGAGCGAGAGCAGCTGCAGCGCGGCCTCGCCCTCTTCCCGGCTCAGACCCACGCGGCTGCGGTAACCCACCGGCGAGCCCGACTCGAGGGCCGTGGGCAGGGAGTAGCGCGAGCGCTTCTCGCCCGGGAGCGCGAAGCGGGCGTCCCGAGCACGGCGCTGGTCCGCGGGCGGGGGCTCGACGGTGACCAGCTCCAGGCCCTTGGTCTCGATCTGAAAGGAGGCGGCGCGCTCCGAGGCGGCGGACATGGTCGGGACCCTACCCGACTTCCCCCGACGTCGCGCCCCCATCCCCGCCGTCGCCTTCGGGTGCTCCCTCACCCTGCGCGCCGCTCGGCACGAAGCTCAGCTCGCGCAGGACGGTGTTGCCGTCCTTGGCGTCGCCGCCGAATTCGTCGCGCCGCGCCTCGTAGGTCTCGCGGATCACCGCCTCGAGCTGCCTGCACGCCTCCGCGACGCCGACCACCTTCGGGTCGATGGGCGGCAAGATGATCATCCCCAGGTGCTTGCGGTAGCG
>NZ_ABCS01000144.1 GCF_000170895.1 Plesiocystis pacifica SIR-1
CCTGCCCCCGCCGGCGCGCTGCACCGACCCCTCCGTCGCGCCAAGTCAGTCCGAGCCCGTCGAGCTCGCCCTCGCGCTCCTCAGCCTCGGAGAGGGCGAGCGCGCCCACGCCCTCGCCCGCTCGCTGCTCGACGACGGCGACGAGGACGACCGCCCCCAGGCCCGAGCCGTGCTCGCCCTCGCCCGCGCCCAGGCCAACGGGCCCCACGCCAGCGCCGACGCCCGAGCGGTCGCCCTCGACGCGCTGATGCAGGCCTGGCGCGGGCTCCCCTCGCCCGAGGCCGCCTCGCTCCGCGCCACCGTCGAGCTCGAGCTCGCCCTGCGCCTGCGCGCGGCCGGGCCCTCGAGCATGTGGGCGGGGACCCAGGCCTTCGCCGACGATGTCGGCCGCCAGACCCTGGACCCCCGCGCCAGCCCCCGAGCGCGCGCGGCCCGGGCCTTCCTGCGCGCCCAGCTCCAGCTCGGCGAGGGCGAGGCCGCGAGCCGAGCCCTCCACGCCGCCGTCGAAGCGAGCGAGGGGAGCCCGGGCACGGCGCGCTGGATCTACCTCGAGGCCCTGGCCCGCGACCGCCTCGACGCCGGAGAGCTCGAGCGCGCACGGAGCCTGCGCGAGCGGGCCCTCACCGAGGCCGAGGCCGCCCTCGGCCCCGAGCACCCCGCCCTCGCGCCCCTCGTGTTCGCCCTCGCCACGACCCGCGAGGCCTCCGACCCCGCGGACCCCTCCGCGCTCAACCCCGCGGTCGAACGGCAGCTCGAGCGCGCCGCGGCGCTGTGGCGCCAGGGGCCGCCCTCGACCCGGGACACCGGCGCCCTGTCGACCATCGAGGAGACCCTGGCCCGCGCGGCCCTGGCCGAGGGTTCGCTCGAGCGCGCCCGCGGCCACGCCCTGGCCCTCGCCCAGCTCCAGGCCCAGCGCTTCGCCCCGGACGCGCCCGAGCAGCTCCCCAACCTCTTCCTGCTCGCGACCGTGGCCCTGCGCGAGGGCGAGGCCGAGGCCGCCCGCCCCCTCCTCGACGCGGCCGCGACCATCCTCGCCACGCTCCCCGCCGAGGACCCCCGGCGCGTGTCCGCGAGTCGGGAGCTCGCCCTCGCCACGGCCGAGCTCGACGCGCTGGCGGAGTCCGCCGACTAGCGCCCCTGCACGTGGCGCTCGAGGGCCCGCCACTGCTCGGGGGTGTTCGCCGGCCACAGCACCGCCGGATCGGGCAAGTCCGAGGCGTCCACGCCCGGGCAGTCCGGCCCCGCGACCGCGGCCTGCAGCCGGCCGACCCCCGACGCGAGCAGGCCCCGAACCCGGGCCGCGATGATCGGGACGCGCACCGCCGCGGCCAGGGGGTGGCGCCGACCCTCGGCGTCCACGGGGACCCAAGCCGCGCGCTCGGGCCGGGCGCGCAGGCCCTCGAGCATGAACGCGACGTGGTCGGGCGAGAGCGCGGCCGCGTCGCAGCTCGTGAGGTAGGCCAGCTCGACGCCGGCCTCGGCGAGATGATCGAGGCCCAGGCCCACGCCCACGAGGGGGCCCGCGTCGACCTGCGGATCATCCACGCGCACGCAGCCCGGCGGCAGCTCGGGGAGGCGCTGGTTGGGGCGCGCGCTGATCACGAGCGCCGGGCAGGGTCCCGCGACGGCCTCGGCCACTCGGCGCAGGCACGGGACGCCAGCGACGGGCAGCCAGGCCTTGTCCTCCCCCATGCGCCGCGAGCCCCCGCCCGCGAGGATCACCGCGCCTCGCACCCGCACAGCTTAGCAACTGCTAAGCTGCGCCCGTGAAGCTCCGGATCCGAGCCGACTCCCTGCGCCTGCGCCTGACCCAGGGCGAGGTCCGCCAGCTCGCCGAGCGCGGCCGAGTCGACGCGGCCTGCCGCTTTGGGCCCCGGGCCCTCGAGTACGCCCTCGCCGTCGGCGCGATCGACCAGCCCTGCGCCCGCTTCGAGGGCGACCGCGTCGAGGTGCTGTTGCCCGCGGCGATGGCTCAGGCCTGGGCGACGAGCGAGCAGGTCGGCATCGAGCACGAGCAGGCCCTGCCCGAGGCCGGCGCGAGCCTCCGCCTGCTGATCGAGAAGGACTTCCAGTGCCTCGCGCCCCGGGCGGGCGAGGAGGACAGCGACGCCTTCCCCCACCCGGGCGCGGCCGAAGGCGCCAGCTGCTGACGTGCCCCCCCGCCCCCGCCTCGCCCCGCTCGTGCTCGTGTTCCTCGGCTGTGCCTGCGTGACCGGTTCCGGGCGCGGTGCGGAGCCCGAGCACGCGGCCGCCGACGCCCCGCCCATCGAGCACGGGGCCGCGCTCCCCTTTTGGGGCACGTGGACCGGCCCCGAGCTGCGCCTGAGCTTCGCGGGGCCCTGGGTCCTCGTCGAGCCGGCCCAGGCGAGCCCCGACGCCGCCCCCATCGAGCTGCGCGTCGAGGTGTTGCGCCGCGAGGGCGAGGCCGCCTTCGCCCTCGAGACCAGCGTCGCGGGCCTGGCCCCCGCCGACTTCCTGCGGCCCACGGACTGGGTGCTGCTCGTCGAGACCGACGCCCTCGCCCTGGCCATGGGCGACGAGGCGCTGCAGTCCTACGCGGCGGCGGGCGACGCAGCCGCGCGGGCGCCGGCCCTGGTCGGGCCCAGCTTGCTGCACGAGCTGCCCCTGCCAGAGGAGCTGCCCTTCGCCGAGCTCACCGCCTGCCTCGAGCTCGCCGCGACGACCTGCGCCGCGCTCGAAGGACCCGCCCCCGCGCCCCGAGCCGCGGGCTGCCGCGAGGCCATGTGGTCGCGCTGCGCAGGACACGGCCTCGACCCCCACGCAGGCAGCTCGGTCGGCGGCGATCTGCTCGCCCTCGGCCTGGCCCACACGGGCCTGCGCTACGCCGCCGGGCTCGAGCGCCACGGGCCCAGCGAGGGACCCGCCCGGGCGGCCATCGACGCCCTGGTCAGCCGGGCGAGCGCGCGCGCGACCCGAGCTTGCGCGGAGGTCCGCGCGCGCGTCCCCGACGGAGAGCTCGACGACGCCGACGATCCCGAGCGCGCCGCCAAGCAGGCCCGGCTCCGCGCCCTCACCCAGGTCGAGGCCGCGCGGAGCCAGCTCGGCTCGAGCGCGGACTAAAACGCTATCCTCCGACCGTGGCCGAGCCCCCCTCCCTCGACGCGTCCGCGCTCGCCGTGAACGATCCCCGGGCCGCCCTCGCGCGCCTCCACGATCTGCCCGACGCGGCCCGCCGCGGCGCCCTCGAGCTCCTGCCACCGTCGACCTGGCGCGACACCCTCGAGGCCCTCGTCGACGGCCCCGACCCCGACACCGCGCTGCAGGGCGCCCTGTCCCTGCCCGAGTCGCTGTGGGCCCAAGCAGGGGATGCAGCCGAAGCGGACGCGGTCACGCGCCTCGCCGCGCTGCTCCACCAGGGCAGCTACCCGCCCCGACTGATCCGCCTGCTCGGCAGCGCAGCCAGCCGCGAGCTCGCGCGCGCGACCGAGACCCCCGCCGACCACCGGGCGGCCCTCGGCGAAGCCCTCGTCCGCGCCGTCGCCGAGCGCGGCCCCGCCGAGGGCATCGCCTTCGTGCGCACCCGCGAGTACCTGCGCCTGTGCCTGCGCGAGCTCGACCACGCCCCCCTCGAAGAGGTCGGCGGCGCCCTCTCGACCCTCGCGGCGGCCTGCGTCGACGCGGCCATGGACGCCGTCGACCCCAGCCTGCGCGCGGCCGTGGTCGTGTTTGGCATGGGCAAGCTCGGCGGGTCCGAGCTCAACTTCCTGTCCGACATCGATCTGGTGTTCGTGCACGCCGACGGGGCCATCGACGCCCCCGACGAGGTCCAGGCCCACCGCCAGCGCGCTCGCCTGCACGACCAGCTCCGCGCCGTGCTGCGCCTGCTCGAGGGCAGCGGCGCGTGGCGGCCCGTGTTCCACGTCGACCTGCGCCTGCGCCCCTTCGGCACCCGCGGGCCCCTCTCGATCTCGGCCTCGGCGCTCGAGCGCTACTTCGATCGCCACGGCCGCGGCTGGGAGCGCCAGGCCTGGCTGCGCGCCCGGCCCATCGCCGGCGCCGTCGGCCTCGGCGAGGCGCTGCTCGCCCGCCTCGAGCCCTTCGTGTGGCCGCGCAGCCTCGGCCCCGAGGTGTTCAGCGAGATCGCCGAGGTCATGAAGCGGGCTCGAGCGCAGGCGCACCGGGGGCTGGGCGCGACCGGAGTCGCCGCGCGGGCGCAGCTCGGGCAACCCAAGGCCGAGCCCGAGCCCGCCGCCCTCGGCCCCTTCGGCGCGCCGCGACGCAGCGCTCGACGCCCCAAGGCGACGCACCGCCGCCGGGCCCCGAGCAAATTCGCCGCCTCGAGCCCCGCTCCGACGCCGGTAGCGACCTCCCCGGCCTCCCCGCCGCCCTCGCGCGAGCCCGCGGAGCCCGGCGCCCTCGACCTCAAGCACGACGCCGGGGGCATCCGCGAGATCGAGTTCTTCGTCCAGGCCCTCCAGCTGCTCAACGGCGGCCGCAACCCCGCCGTGCGCGAGCGCGCCACCCTGCGCGCCCTCGATCGCCTGGCGGCCGGGGGCTTCATCAGCGACCGCGAGCACGACGTGCTCGGCGGGGCCTACCGGGTGCTGCGTCGCATCGAGCACCGGGTCCAGCTCGCCGACGGGCAGCAGACCCACCTCGTGCCCGTGACCCCCGAAGGCCGCGAGGGCCTCGCCCGGCGCCTGGCCGTGGGCGCGCCCGCGACCTGGCTGCACCTGCGCCAGGGCTCGAGCGCCGCCACGGCCCCGCGCATCCCCGGCGACCGGACCAGCTTCGAGGCCACGCTGACCGAGCTGCGCGGGCAGGTCCAGGCGATCACCGGCACGCTCACGGGGGAGTCCGAGCTCGCCGACACCAGCGAGGAGGGCCAGCGCGCCCTCGCCCAGGACCTCGCCCTCGATCCAGGCGCGTCCGCTTCGGCCCGGCGCGAGGCCCTGGTCAGCCTCGGCCTGTGGCCCGGGGCCGTCGACGAGGTCGGGGCCATGCTCGAACATCTCCTCGGTCGCCCGGGCGCTGCGGTCACCGCCTCGGGGCCCGCCACCGCGCCCGCTCGCGTCGGCGCCCGGGCCTTGCTGCTCGCCTGCCTCGACAGCGCCAACCCGGTGGAGGCCGTGCGCCGCTACATCGAATTCGCCGAGCAGCGACCGGCGCACTTCGGCGTCTGGCGGGTCCTCGGCGCCCCCGAGCACGGCACCCTCGTGCGCCAGGTCGCCGAACTCTTCGGCGCCAGCGAGCCCCTGTCCCGGGGGCTCATCGGCTTCCCGGGCACCGGGGCGATGGCCGGCGACGGCGGGCTGACCCTGCTGCTCGAGGCCTTCGCGGCCAGCGAGCTGGCCCGGGCCGCGGAGCTCCGCGAGCGCCTCCTCGACTTTTGCACGAACTCCGAGATCGACGATTTCGACGCCCGCCTCGTCGTGTTCAAGCACCGCGAGTTCGTCCGCATCGGCCTCCACGATCTCGCTCGCCGCCCCGATCCCCTGATCATCGGGCGCGCCCTCTCGGACCTCGCCGAGCTCCTCGTCCGCGAGCTCGTCGGCGACCTCGCCCAGCGCAGGCGCGAGAGCAGCAGCGACGAGCCCAGCTTCCGCCTCGCCGTCCTCGCCCTCGGCAAGTTCGGGATGCAGGCCATGGACTACGGCTCGGACCTCGACCTGATGTTCGTCTACGAGCCGGACCCCGGCATCTCGGCCACGGCGGCCCGGGACGCTGCACAAAAAGTCAGCCGCCAGCTCATCGCCCGGCTCGAGGCCCGGATCCGCGGGGCCCGGCTCTACGAGGTCGACATGCGCCTGCGCCCCTCGGGCGGCCAGGGCCTGCTGGTGTCTTCTCTAGACGGTTTTCTCGGCTACCACGCCCGCCCCGTCGCGGTCTGGGAGCGCCTCGCCCTGGTCCGCATGCGCGGTGTCGCCGAGCATCACTTCGGCAAGACCACGAAAGAGCCCAATTCCAACACTGCCCCCGGCGCGCCCGACAGGCTGTGCCAGCGCATCGTCGACGAGGTCGTGCCCGGATCGCTGTGGCCTGCGGACGAAGAGCCCGAAGCCATCGCCCGCGAGACCCTCCGACTGCGCGAGCGGATCGCGGTCGAGCTCGCGCGGGAAAGCCGCGAAGTGATCGACGTCAAGACCGGTCGCGGCGGCTGCCTCGAGCTCGAACTACTCGTCTCGGCCCTCCAGCTTCGGCATGGCCGGGCCGGCAGCTCCGAGCTGCGCGCGCGCGAGATCCCAGCGGCCCTGCGCGCGCTCTCCGAAGCAGGCGCGATCGGCCTTGCCGAGGCCCAGGCACTCGACCGCGCCTACCGCTTTTTGCGACTTCTGCTCAACCGACTGCGAATGACGCGGGCGAGCGGCCGCGGTCAGGGGGACCGCCTGGCTGTGAATTCTCCCCGTCTGACCGCCCTAGCGCGTAGGATGGGCCTCCCGGATCGCGACGAGCTCCTCGCAAACCTCGACCGCCACCGCAGCGAGGTACGCGATACTTTCGACCGCCACCTCGCCGACCCCCCCGACGCCCATGCCGGAGAACACTGAAACCAGCCTCGGCTTCCCGCTCAAGGGCACGCTGCGCCGCAGCCCCTTCCCCAAGATCGTCCGACAGATCGCCCGCACCAAGACCACCGGCAGCCTGTTCCTGCTCAACGGCAAGACCAAGAAAGTCGTGTTCTTCAACGGCGGCGAGCCCATCTCGGTGCGCTCCAACGTGACCGCCGAGTGCCTCGGTCAGATCCTCGCCCGCGAGGGCCTCATCACCCAGTCGCAGTGCGACCAGACCCTCGAGTCGATCCGCCGGACCGGCAAGAAGCAGGGCGAGCTCCTCGTCGAGATGGGCATCCTCAGCGAGGGCAACCTGCGCTACGGCCTCGAGGCCCAGCTGCGCCACAAGCTCTACGACATCTTCGCGTGGGACGACGCGCGCTACCAGTTCAAGCCCGACGTCGAGGGTGAGGACTACGGCCTGCGCTTCCCGACCTCGGCCCAGGGCATCATCGTCAACGCGCTGATCGAGACCACCCCGGAGGAGCGGGCCCTCAAGGCCCTCGAGCCCTACCTCGAGCGCTACCCCCTGGTCGATCCCAACCACGGCCTGCAGCTCGACGTGATGACCGAGGAGGCCTACTTCCTCGGCTGCCTCGACGGCTCGTCGACCATCGCCGAGCTGCTCGAGGCCGAGGCCGACCCGCCCGTCCCCTCCCCGGCCCTGCTGCTCTACGCCGCCATCCAAGCCGGCGTGGCCAAGCTGGCCAAGAACTCGCGCAAGAGCCGGGAGCACCCCGAAAAGCCCGCCGACGGCCGGCGCACGACCAACGCCACCCTCGAGCCCGGCTACGCCGCGCAGCTGACCATCACCACCTTCGAGGACACGCCCCTGCCGGGCGAGCTGCCCAAGGGCCCGGAGGTCGACTTCGGCGACGAGTTCGACGAGGACGACGACGACGACGCCGGCGACGACATCGGGACCGAGCTCGACGCGGGCGTGCCTGCGGCGGCTCCCCTCGAGGTCTCCTCGCTGCTGAGCGCGGCCGAGGTCGACGCCCCCGAGGAGACCTTCGAGGAGGCCGAGGCCGCCCTCGCCGGCCTCGAGGAGGTCCACGGCCAAGAGCAGAGCTCCCTCGTCGCCGACCCGGCGGAGTCGGGCGTGTTCGCGGCCGTGCTCGAGGACGACGACGACGACGCGCTCCCGCCCGAGCCCGAGCCTCCGGCCCCCGAGCCCGAGCCCGAGCCCCCAGCGCTCGAGGCCGCGGCCGAGGACGACGCCGAAGACCTCGAGGAGATCGAAGAGATCGAGGAGATCGAAGAGCTCGAGGAGATCGAAGAGCTCGAGGAGATCGAGGAAGAGGGCGAGCCCGCCCCCGCGGCCCTCGACGGCGGCGACGGCCTCGCGGCCCTGGCCGAGGGCCTCGACGACGACGTCGGCGACCTCGCCCTCGACGGCGACCTGGGCGACGACCTCGACCTCGACGGCGCCGACGCGGCCCTCGACGACCTCGACCTCGACGCCGACCTCGGCGATCTCGCCCTCGACGACGAGGGCGAGGGCTCGGAGCTGGCCGACCTCGCCGCGGACCTCGGCGACATCGACGACGACCTCGCCCTCGACGGCGACGGCGGCGACGGCGAGGCCCTCGTCGGCCTCGACGACCTCGACGACGTCAACCTCGACCTCGGCGACCTGGCCGAGGGCAGCGACTACTCCGAGGCCGAGCTGACCATGGCCCACCGCGACGACGACGACTCGGGCGAGACCCCCGAGGTGCGCGGAGCCAAGCGCTTCTCCGATGGCGAGGGCGCCATCGCCGAGTCTCGCTGGGACGACGCCGTCGCCCACTTCGAGGCCGCCTACGAGTTCGGCATCGACGTCGCCGAGCTGCACACCATGCTCGCCTGGGCCCGCTTCCAGGCCAGCGGCGAGACCCCCGACATGGCCAACCACGCCCTCGAGCTGCTGGCCTACGCCGAGGAGATGAACCCCAACCTGGCCATGGTCTACGCCTACCGCAGCGCGGTCTACGTGGCCCAGGGGGACAACGCCGCGGCCCAGGACGCGGCCCAGCGCGCCCTCGACATCGACCCCTACGACGAGCTCGCCATCGACGTGATGGACAAGCTGGTGTGAGCCGGAAGAGCTAGCAAGCCATGGGCGCCCAGCCCGACGTCCTCGGAGACCTCCTCGTCCTGGTCGAGCTGACCAGCGCGCGGGAGCGGGTCCCCGCGGGCGCCCTCGAGCGCTGGGCCCTCGACTGCGCCGGGCGCTCCCTGGGCGCAGACCTGCGCGGACTCGATCCGCACCGGAGCATGCTGCGGACGGCCCTCGTCGGTGCCCGGGCGGCCCTGCGCGAGCGCGCGGCCGGGCTCGCGCCGACGACCTTGGCCGACGCCCACGGCCGCGCCCTCGCCGTGCGCGAGGCCCTCGACGACACTGGGCTCGACGACCTCGACACCGCCCGCTCGCGCGCCGCTGTGGCCTCGGTCCATCACGCGCTGCGCTGCGTCGGGGAGGGCCTCGCCCCCAACCCCCGGCGCAACGTCGAAGCCCACGCCACGGCCGAGCGCGCCCGGGCGGCCTTCGCCGACGGCCTCGCCGAGAGCCTCCCCCAGGCCCGGCGCCTGCTGTGGCGCGCGCAGCTGCTGCCCACCGGCGCCGAGCTGCTCGTGCGCCTCGACTACGCCGAGAGCCGCGGCGCCCTGCCCCCCGATCCGCGCGCGCGCGAGTGGATCCACGCCCAGCGCCGGCTGCTCATGGCCGAAGACGAGGACAGCCGCTTCGCCCTCGTCCTCCGCCACCCCCGGCCGGTGTTCCTGACCGAGTTCGAGGAGCTGCGCTAGCAGTCGCCCACCCCGGCCGCCCCGGGTGGGCGGCTGCTAGCGCTCGCTCACTGCGGACCGTCGGGGTCGTTCCAGATGTGCTCGTGGACGCCCCAGCCATGGGCGTTGTCCTGGCGCTTGTAGACGTCGAGGAAGCGGCGGTCGCTGGGCGCGGCCTCGTCGAGGCTCTGGCCCAAGGGGGCGAACTTCACGATGGTGTCGTTGCGCGCGAAGGCGACGTCCCCGTGCACTTCGATCTCCCGCTTTTCGAGCTGGGGAAGCAGGGAAAGTGCAGGGCCGTGAAGGCGCCCGAGAGCATGGCCGCGTACGCCTCCCGCCCGCGGATGGGCTCGGGGACGCCGGGGCAGATCAGCTCCACGTCCGGGGTCAACATCGAGATGTACGCCTCGGCGTCGCGGTTTTCCGCCGCCGCGATCCAAGCGTCGTGCAGGGCCTCGATCTTGGCGACGTCGTCGTCTCGGTTGTCCATCGGCGGCACGCTATCACGCGAGATGCCGCGCCGCCCCGACGCGCGCGCGGGGGTGAACCCAAGGATTGGCAGCGCCGGATCGAGAATTGGATGGCGAGATTGGGAGCCTGAAGGCACCGCTGCAGCCAAGCTGGGCTGCAGCGGCGTTCGGCCCTCAAGCCCGCTGGGCCAGCAGGCCCTCGATCTGCGCGCTCAGGCTCTTGGGCGTGGTCTTGGGCGCGAAGCGCTCGATGACCTTGCCCTGGCGGTCGACCAGGAACTTCGTGAAGTTCCACTTGATCGCCTTGGTGCCCAGCAGCCCCGGCTTCTCGGCCTTGATGAAGGTGTAGAGCGGGTGCGCGTTGCTGCCGTTGACGTCGATCTTCGCGTGCATCTGGAAGGTCACGCTGTAGCGGTCCTGCGCGAACTTCAGCACCTCGGCGTTGGTCCCCGGCTCTTGCTTTCCAAACTGGTTGCAAGGGAAGGCGAGGACGCGCAGGCCCTGGTCGGCGTACTTCTCGTGGAGTGCTTGCAGCTCACCTAGCTGCGGCGTGAAGCCTCATTTTGAGGCCGTGTTGAAGATGAGCAGCACGTCTCCACGGTACTTGTCCATGGAGTAGCGCTCACCCGTGATGGTCTCGACCTCGAAGTCGTAGATGCTCGGCATGGCCCGATTAGAGCCGAGCCGAGGCCGCGCTGCAAGGGATGGGAGCGCCGCTGCCTGCTGCGGCGCTTCAACGGGCAGCACTCAGGCCGCGGACCTTGCCGAGATGCCCGGCCTCGAGCCACCCCCTCGGGCCCGGCCCGAGCCTCGAAGCTCGCCCCAGGGGGCAGACGCAGCCAGCTCCAGCGCGAGAGCAGCTCGGAGCCCTCGGCAGCCTCGGCGTGGAGCTCCGTCGCAGCCGAGCCTACACTCCAGCTTCGCCCCGGCCCCCTGCCCATGACACGCCCCAGCCTCCGCTCCGAGTCCCTCACCCTCGAGCTCGACCCTGCCTGCGGCGGTCGCATCGCCAGCTTGCGCCACGGCGCGCGCGAGCTCCTCGTCTCCCCCAGCGTCCACCCCGACAACTGGGGCGCCACGCTGTGGACCAGCCCCCAGTCCGACTGGGGCTGGCCGCCCGTCGCCGCCGTCGACTCCGAGCCCTACGAGCTCGTCGAGCACGGCCCGAGCGCGATCACCCTGCGCAGCCCCGTGGCGACCATGGGCCCGCGCCGCCTCCAGATCACCAAGCGCGCCGCGGTCGTCGCGGGCGGGTCCATCGACCTGCGCTACGCGATCACCAACCTCGGCGACGCCCCCTTCGCCATGGCCTGCTGGGAGGTCAGCCGCGTGTTCCCGGGCGGGCTGAGCTTCTTCCCCACGGGCCGCGCCGCGCTCACCGAGCTTCCGCCCCACGGCCCCCTCGAGCCCGACACCGAGGCCGGCTTTAGCTGGTTCGACCACGCCGCCTTCGCGCCCGGGCAAAACCGCAAGCTCCACGCCGACGGCGAGGGCGGCCTGCTCGCCCACTGCGTCGACGATCTGCTGCTGCTCAAGTGCTTCACCGACACGCCCCCCGCGGACCAGGCCCCCGGCGAGGGCGAGGTCGAGCTGTTCGCCTTCGAGGACGGGAGCTACGTCGAGCTCGAGGTCCAGGGCGCCTACGCGTCGATCGAGCCGGGCGCGGAGCTGGCCTTTGGCGTCCGCACCCACGTCGCGCCTTGCCCTGTCCCGCGCACGGAGAGGGCGAGCCTCGCCGCGCTGGCCCTCGACCTGCGCGAGCGCATCGGCGCGCCCTGAGCGAGTACCGCGAGACTAGTCCAGGTCCCGCGACCACAGCCAGGCCGCGCCCCGCACCCCGCTCGAATCCCCGAAGCGGTTGGGCAGCAGCTCGGTGTCGACGCGGTCGGAGAACACGTGCTCGCCCCAGCGGCTCTTGACGTGGCGGTAGAGCGCGGGGATCTGGGACACGCCGCCGCCGAGCACGATCACGTCGGGGTCGATGAAGTTGATGACCGCGGCCAGGGCCCGGGCCAGGCGATCGCCGTAGCGTTCGAGGGTCTTTTGCGCCTCCTCGTCCCCCGCCTCGGCCAGGTTGGCGATGGTCTTGGCGCTGATGTCCGCGCCCGTGCGCTCGAGGTGGTCGCGGCGCATCGCCGGGCCCGACAGGTAGGCCTCGATGCAGCCCCGCCGGCCGCAGGTGCACACCGGGCGTCGCTCACCGTCGGCGTCGATCCCCGGCAGCGGGTTGTGGCCCCACTCGCCCGCGATGGCGTTGCGCCCGTGCAGCACCTTGCCGTTGATCACCAAGCCCGCGCCGACGCCCGTGCCCAGGATCACCCCGACCACGACGTCCTGCTCAGCCCCCGCGCCGTCCGTCGCCTCGGACAGCGCGAAGCAGTTCGCGTCGTTGGCCACGCGGATCGGTCGCTTCATCGCAACCTCGAGGTCGCGGTCGAGCATGTGGCCCTGCAGCGCCGTGTTGTAGGCGTTCTTGATCAGCCCGGTGTGCGGGCACAGGCAGCCCGGCGTGCCCACCCCGATCGTCTGGATGGGCCCGACTTCCCGCTCGAGGCGATCTCTGAGCTTGACCAGCCCGGCGATGATGTCTGGATATTCCTGGGGCGTGGAGACTCGGATCCGGCCCCGGACTTCGCCCATCTGATCCATCGCCACGACCTCCATCTTGGTCCCGCCGAGGTCGATTCCCATCCGCATCTCGTGGTGCCTCCCGGGCGGTCCCACACGCAAGGGCCGCGCTCCACCACGCTATCACCCATGACCTGCGGACTTCAACAACGCCAAACCAACCGTGCGGACCTTCAACGACGCGATCCTCGGGGCAGCTCGTCGTCCTAGACTTGCCCTGCCCTCCCCTTCGGCGCGGGCCAGAGCACGACTTTGACCAGGACTGGGAGCGAAAAGAGCAACGACTCCCTCCTCGCCGGCCGGGGCCTGGTCCGCCAAAAGGGCAGTCAGGACCTTGGAGCGCAACGGGTTCGACTCCCCGCCGCGAGGCCACCGAGCGCCCCCTCGAGACCCTGTTCGAGCAGCTGAACGATTCCGGCCTCGTAGCCGTCTGGGACGGGAGTCCGGGACAGAAAGGAGCAAGAGAGCTTTGCTCCCTCGGTCATGGTTGGCCCTCGCGCGGGGGCCCTCTCGCCTGCGCATCCAACCTGTCGAGCTCGAGCCGACTTCTACGCGGGCGAGTCCTCGGACTCGCGCAGCGCCTCGGCCCACCGCTGCGACCACGAGCCCATGGGTTTGAGCAGCGCCGCCAGCTCCTCGCCGAGCTCCGTGAGCACGTAGCCCCCCTCGCTGCGCCCGACGAGCCCCGTGTCCCGCAGCTCCTTGAGCCGCCGGTTGAGGAGCGAGGCCGAGACCTGATCGCAGCGGCCCTGCAGACCCCGGAAGGTCTGCGGCCCATCGGCGAGCTGCCAGACGATGCCCATGGCCCACGTTCGCCCGAGCAGGTCGAACAAGGCCATGATCGGCCGCCCCGTCGCAGAGCCGCGAACGGGTCGACCGGGCCGGGGTGTGTCGCCGCTCATGGGCCGAGAGTCTATCTCGCCGCTTGCTTCCGAATGAGAAGCACCCTAAGCTCCACCCATCGCTTCTCATTCGGAAGCACCCAAAGGAGAACACTCAATGCCCAGCTACGTCCTGGTCCGCACCCAAGTCCACAACCCCGAGCAGTTCGAGCAATACCGGGCCCTCGCCGGCCCCAGCGTCAAAGCCCACGGCGGCCGCATGCTCCTCAAAGGCGCCGTCCTCGAAGCCCTCGAAGGCCAAGACGACGCCGAGCGCGTCGCCGTGATCGAGTTCGACTCGCCCAAGGTCGCCCGCGAGTGGTTCCACTCCGACGGCTACCAAGCAGCCGTCCGCGCCCGCCAAGGCGTCGCCACCATGCGCCTGTCCCTGCTCGCCTGAGCGAGCCCGCGGACGCGCACTCACCCGCGCCGGTGAGTGACTGGCCAGAGCACGACCAACGGCCCGACGAGGGCCACGCCTGGGTGAGGCCCTGAGCCCAACGGCGACAACCATTTGATTTTACTAGGCTTTTTGAACGAGATGGAGAGCCATCTCCACCATGTCTCCAAGCCCGGCGGTCCTACTCGCCGGGCTGGCGCTCTCACTGGTGCGGCGGAGGGGCCTCCAGAGCCCTCTTGCTCGAGCTCGTCGAGGCGCCTGTCCGTGGAGCCGCAGGTGCCGCTCGATCGTCTCGGCTGTGCTCGGATTGGCGCCGGTGCCCTTGACCTGCCCCTCCACATAGCGGAGCGCGAACTCGGCGAAGGTCGGGACCTCCTTCTTGGGTTGGTCCGTGTCCTCTCTCGAGGCACGGCGCGTCGGACCATGAACCAGCAGGCAGCGCTCGCGCTTCCTGCCCCAGCCTTGGACGAGCGCGGCGACTTGCGGCGCTCTCGGTGGCTCTTGCCGCTGGGCAGGCCGGTCATGATGTCCACTTCGTAGCCCCCGTTGCGGTAGGGGCGGATTTTCACGGTCATCGAGGGTCGCTTTCTCAACCACGAGCCGCTGCTGCTTCGCGGGGTCCATCCTAGAGGATGGGACGCCGTGACTCGACAGGGGTTGGGGTTGTGCCTCAAGCGTG
The DNA here is from genome assembly GCF_000170895.1 of Plesiocystis pacifica SIR-1. GTDB lineage: Bacteria > Myxococcota_A > Polyangia > Nannocystales > Nannocystaceae > Plesiocystis > Plesiocystis pacifica. Next base: position 14,340 of record NZ_ABCS01000144.1, read on the forward strand.
GGCCTGAGGAGGGCAAAGGTGCAAGCTGTCTGGCCGATGGGGGACGCCCTCCCACGCCTCAGAGCGTGCGCCGTCCACTTGGTCAACTCGTGACTTGGCTGCTCGAACTTGATTTCTCTTGCAGCCGGGAAGTGTCACGCTCCGTCTAGATCGTCTCGTTGGCACCCAAGCACGGCTAGGCTCAGCGAGCGACACGAAACACCCTACACTTTTCTTTGACCAAGTCTGCAAGATCAGTTGCCACTCCGCAGTTCGAGCCTATTTCGGCTCGTTCCACGTTGACCCCATCGACAGCGATGGAGTCAACGTCTAGCTCAATGTAGTCAAACCCTACAAATACGGCGAGGCGGTCTCCAACAGAGACCGCCTCACTGGAGATTACACCGAATGCGCCTCTCTTTTTCCACACTTTCACTACACTCCCGATATGTGAATAGTGCTCTGGATGTGTCTCTATCCGACCGACCCTATAGAATATCGGCTTCACCATGCCGGAAGGCCATTGATTCTGGCGTGCATTACGCAGAATTATGTACAGGTCCCATGTTGTCATGAGACCCGATTTCGTTTCCTCAGCATTTTTGACGATGGCCTCGCGGAACGCGACTTGATCCCGCTGCTGCGGCGGCATGGAACGCTGCGAATTTATGATGGTTAGCGCCTGAACGTCTGTTCGCTCCAGATCCCTCGCCCTCATTAGCGCATGTTTCTCAGCCTGCTGACACTCAGAGTCTTCCGGATGTCCCTGAACACCCTTTACATCAACGACAAGAATAGGACTCGTATCCTCGATTCGTACATCTTCTCGTCTCATTGCCGTTCTGTCATCACCTGACTCAATCTCATCATCAACATCTATGACCTCTGCAAAGCCGAGAACTTTGAGAATTCGGATTACCGCGGCAACGAGCGAATCACCTGTACCAGTCATAAGCGTATACCAGTCCGCATTCTCTGCTCGTAGTTTTCCGATCTCAGCATGCATCTCTTCTATGCGAGACTTTGTCTCGGACTCCAGTTGGCCAATCATCTGATGAATCTCATTCACCTTCGGGACTTCGTACTCGGGCCTATACATCCAGTTCTCGCCTTCCAGGCCGGGGAACAGGCGAGGCGCGGCTGCCGCTACCACCTCTTCAAGAAAACGAACTGCGACCTGCCCAAACTTTGGCATATGGGGAAGAAGAAATACTATCCCCCCTTCTCGCTCTCCATGTATCCTGCTACTACTTGGCCGTACTTGTTGTGGGCGAGAGGCTTGAGGGCTCCCCTTCGGCGCGGGACCGTTGCGAGCGTACAGTTGTAAGTGGCGCCAACCGCCCCCTCTGACAAAATATTATTTATTGAGATATCGCTAAAGTATATTTCCTCTCCAAATGTTCGTTTGGATACCACGTCACTCATACAGCTGAGGAACCCCCAGTTTGTCAGTTTCGCAGGACTGATAGTATCTTGAACCCTATCCCTCCCGTACGACACCCCCTGGTGGTATGTTGCTTGATATTGAGCCGCAAGACTGACAATGAACACTCCGCCATTCTCATAAACTCTGTCGAGAGCACCGGAGACCTGATGCATAACAAGAGGCTTTGGATCGGTCCTTCCGCTTTTACAGGACATCCAAATGGCATCAACTCCTGGCCCCGGAGGTGTGGGACGGTCTGCGGTGGCATCAAGCATCGCAGTGTTAATAAAAACGATTTCAGCCTCGGTGTGACCGCCGAGACGTGCTGTACTGTAATCGACATTAGAGTACCCATCATGTGGCTCGATCGGGTAAGGGCGGCCAAAACTCCCTTCTTGGACACTGTAGCCAGCACTCCGAATGGCACTGGCGCACGCTCCTGCGTAGTCAATCGCAAGGATCTTGGGATGTGGGTATGGTTTGGCTTCGTCGTCCCCTACCATGGTGCAGTTATACCAAAACCTGGGCTTGAGACTCTACTGTTCTACTAAGCCCAACTCAGCTCGAAGAGAGTTTCGCGCACGATAGAGCGCTGAGCGCACAGCGGCCCCACTACGTCCGCTTTGCTGAGCGATCTCGACGGGACGCATCCCCAGCGTGTAGTGCTGAGTGAGTAGTCGACGTTCCGAGCTCCGCAAGCGCTGAATGGCCGCCTGCACAAGGCCTACTATTCGTCGATTACGTGCCATGTCGCTGATGTCAGTCTCCCCAGCGGGGAAAGCAGAGCTTTGGGCCAACGGGAGTTGTCGGGCGCGTCGTTGGTGTAGTCTAAGCACCCGGAAGTGTATGTCCACTCGCAAGAGTGCCCGCAGGGATTTGCTTCGGAGCTCCCGCTCCTCTGAGCGAAGCAGTTTGAGGAACGCCTCCTGGGCGACATCGGCCGCGTCGGCCCCCGCACCGCACTTGCGTGCGTAGAGCTCAGCCCAGCGCCTGTGCCGACGGACTAGCGCCGCGAAGGCATCTTGATCCCCCTGACTGGCGGCTGCGAAGAGTTCGGCGTCGCTCTGCATGCGGGTGACCAGTCGTCTACCATGGTCGGGCGTCCCGATGGAAGACAGTCCCCCAGACGCGATCCTCTCAATCGAGGACGCCTTCTACGAGGCCCGGATGTTCAAGGCCTTCGGGGCTGACCAGTACCCGCAGTCGGTGCGCATCGCTGACCGCTTCGAGCTCCTGGACCGGATCGGGAAAGGCAGCTACGGGACCGTCTTTCTTGCCCAAGATCACCAGCTGGGGCGAAAAGTGGCCGTCAAGGTCATGCCGCTCGGGGACCTCCAGGTGGCCGAGCGGGAAGGCAAGCTGCTCGCGGAGCTCAATCACCCGCACGTCGTGCGGATCCACGACTACGGCGCGAAGGACGACTACCGCTACCTGGTGCTCGAACTGCTCGAAGGGCCAACTCTGGGGGAGTGGTGCCAGGGAAAGAGCCCCCGCGCGATCGTCCAGCGCTACCTCGAGGCTGGCGAGGGGCTCGAAGCCGCGCATCGCCAAGGGCTGGTTCATCGTGACTTCAAGCCGGGGAACGTCCGCCTCGACGGGGAAGGCCGAGCGGTCGTCTTGGACTTCGGCTTGGCTCGGCACTTGGACTCCCTGCACGGCGAAGTCGGCTCGCCGGAGCAGGTGTACGGCACATACGCCTACCTCCCCCCGGAAGCCTTGCGAGGTCAGCGGGTAGGCGAGCAGGGTGACCAGTTCTCTTTTTGCGTGAGCCTGTGGGAGGCGCTGAGCGGGCGTAACCCCTTCGCCCTCGAAGGTCGGGAGCTGGAGACGCGATTCCGCGCGATCCAGGAGCCGCCCCAAGGGGCGACTCGGATCCCCCGTCGACTCAGGCCAGTCTTGCGCCGCGGGTTGGCCCCGCTGCCGGGAGACCGGTGGCCGACGATGACCCTGCTCCTGGAGGCCTTGCGCGAGACACAGGAGTCTCGGCGCTGGCCCTGGGGCGTTGGGATCTTGGGCTTGTCGTTGATCCTCGGCTGGGCAGGCTTTCACTCCCTCCAGAACCCCCCGGGTCAGCTACCCCGAGGCTCGGATGCGTTCTCCAAGACCGATGAGGCGGTGCTGGCGCTCAACACCGCGTTGTCTCAGCAGGACGCAGACGCGGTCACGCGCGCGCTTCGGGCCGGCTCGGTGAGCGCACGAGCAGCGCGGCTGGAAGGCTACTTTGCCAGGCTAGCGGCGCAGTCCGCTGTCCAACTGGAGGCGACCGGCGAGTACGAGTCGGCGGTCTACGCCTGGTCCATCACGATCTCCCTGAGCCGCAGCGCGAGGGCCGCTGACACCGCCCCAGTCGCTGCGGTCGCCGACGCTGCGGCCTCGGCCTCCACCGCAGCGACGAGCTTGGCCGCTGGGGCAGGCTCTGCCTCCATCGCGGCGGAAACCTCGGCGTCCGCCGCTGCCGCTGCCGTCGACTTCACCTTACTCGAGACCAGCCAAGCCAACCTGGCCCGGCTGACGAACCGCCTCTGACCCACGGATCAGTCGAGGAGCTCTTCACCGTCAAAACAAGTCACGGTGCCGTCCTCGTTACTGACGCCGTCCTCGCACCAAAAGAGCGTCCCGTCGCAGTCCCACCCCGGCCAGCACACGGCTCCGATGCAGCAGATCACCTCTTCGTTGGACTCGCCGGTGCTGTACTCGGTCTTGGGCTCGCATAGGCCAGGGACGGAGCAGGCCCTTTGTAGCGGCACGTAGGCGACCACGAGCTGCTGGAGTGGCTCGTAGACCTCGCCGTGGCGGACGTGGAAGGGAACATGTCCAGTCGCGCAGGCGGCCGTGCCCTTGAGGCGGACGGTGCCCGTCGGGTCCAGGCACACGTCGGCGTCGAGGATGGGCGCGTTCGGGCCGGTGTACTGGCAGACCTTCGAGCTGTCGCACAGATCACGATACTGGCCGTGAGCAGGGGCAGCACCTAGCACGAGTGCCAGGCCAGCGAAGACGGTGGAGAGGATGAGCGGGCGATGCATGAGCATGAGCAAATGCTACCCGCGGGGCCTCCAGGGACCGGTTCTGAGCTGTTCAGGGGCATTTGGGCCGTGCCGGAAGCCGCTACGCACGGGGGCGTGCTTGCTGCTCGGCGAAGAAAATCAAAAAACCGCGAACGTTTCATGGTGTGCCTGTCCTGCGCAGGTGATGGCCATCGTGCACTTCTTCCGTCTACTTCTGCGCAGCCGTGCAGTCTCTCGACGCCAGAGGCGAGCTCGTGGGAGCTGAGATCCTCGGCCTCGACCCTCGCGGGTTCGGGAAGCATCTTCGCAACCTCCGCAACGCTCGCGGCCTCACCCAAGAGGTGTTGGCCGAGCGAGCCAACCTGTCGAGCGACACCATTCGTCGCCTCGAACACGGGACCTTCTCGCCAACTCTGAACACGCTCTTGCGACTGGCTAGCGGCTACGGCCTTCGGTTGTCGACGCTCCTCGCCAGCTACGAGATCGGGATGCTCCCCCTCGAACGCGAGCTCGCGGATCTACTCATCGGCCGCAGCGAGAAAGACCTCCGCATGCTCTTGGAAGTCGCCAAGGTCTTGCTCCGCGACTGGGGGGACGAGTCAGACGAGCCGGACGCTCCAGAGGAGTCGTGACGCCCACCGGTTGAGCTTCGCGGCGTTCTCCAAGCCCTACGAGGTCCTGTCGGGAGAGCGCCTTCGAGCTCGCGGTGCTGCACGATGGCGAGCGAGTAGTACTCTCGTACCGCGTCGAATGACTCCGACCCGCCTCGCCTCCATCGAATTCCTCGCGCTGCTCGTCGGCGTCGGGAGTGCCTGCAACGACGACGCCCCCTTCGAGCTCACCTACGAGACGGAGAACCTCAGAATCGGGGTTGCCGATGGTCGTGAGCTGTGCGGCGGTGATCTCGATCGTCTAGAGCGCCACGTCGCCAACGTCGAGCAGCTGCTGGCCACGCAGCTCCCGGGCAAAGTCGACGTATACCTGTGGCCCGGTCAGTCCGAATCGGGGCCGGGCGACCACTGCTCGAACGACAGGGGCTGCTTCTACCGCGAGATCAGCACGATCTACGCCCGAGAGAGCGAGGTCGGCCACGAGCTCGTCCACGCCGTGGCCATCCCCTTGGGCGATCCATCCGCCATGTGGTCCGAAGGCCTCGCCGAAGCTCTCGACATGCGCCGAACCTTTGTGGGCTCGGTCGCGCCTTCGGACAACTTCTTTCGAGAGGAAGACGTGGACTACCCCAGCGCCGGCCACTTCGTGCGCTGGGTCTGGGCCACGCACGGCCCGCAGGTCGTCCGGGACGTGTTGACGGACCCGCGCGAGCCCCTGGAGGCCTTCGAGGCCACCACCGGCCAGACCCTCGCAGAGGCCGAGGCCGACTACTCGAACAGCGCTCCCTACAGCTTTGGCCAGCTCGCGCCGTGTCAGCACCCCCAGTTCGTCGAGACCGAGCCGGGGAGCTGGAGCGGGTCAATCGAGCTCGACTGCGCCAACGATGACACCTTCGCGGCCCCGATGGGCCTCGGGGGCTTTCGCGTCCTCGACCTGGACGAGCGCGCCGAGTATCGCTTCCACTCGGACGCGAGCGCCCTGATGATCCAGCGCTGTCCGGACGAGGACATCCTCGTCAAGCCCGAAGGCGACGACTTCGAAGCTCAGGGCGAGGTCCCCCCCTCGACGAGCGCGGCACCCGAAGGACCGGTTCGGGTGATCGATGCGCAGGGCGAGGGTGAGACCTTGGAGCTCGCGGCGGGGCGCTACGAGCTGATCCTGCTCAGCGAGGAAGCGCGGGCGGTGTCTGCCACGGCGACGCGCTTGCCTTGAGTTGACTGCTCGGCGCGTCTGCATCATTGGCCAGGCAGAGCGACAAACAAGCCGCGAGGTCCAAATCGAAGACACCCGCCAGCATTGAACCACCGAACCTCACCGAGCCGTGAGTCTGTCCCCAGGCCTCATGAGTCATGGTCGTCCAAGATGATGCGATCGGTGGCGAGCTTCCCCATGATGAACTCGGCCGTGAACTGTTCTTGACAACTCGCAACTTCTCGGAAGATTCGAGCCGCGAATCGCGTGTCGACCAGCGGCCCCCAACCCCACCGACAACCAACGGCCCGCCCCGGGCCGGGCCTGGGGTGGGGGCCCCGCGACGGGTCCGCCCGGCGCGGGGGAG
>NZ_ABCS01000143.1 GCF_000170895.1 Plesiocystis pacifica SIR-1
TCTCCCCCACCTGCGGGCAAGTAGATCCTCCCTCCACGCCATGGGATGCTCCGCACGAATCGAGCGAGCCATGGCAGACGACGACGCCGATCCCACGCCCCAGCCCCGTCCCCGCACCGAGGCCTGGATCGGCCTCGTCTTCGTGGTCCTCAGCAGCCTGTTCCTGATCGAGATCTGGCACTACCTGCGCACCGGCGAGTGGGTGGTCCACGGCGGCGCCGGGGCCTTCGCCCGCTGGCCCATGCCCGCGTGGCTGAACCTCGAGCTCGGCCTCCACGCCCTGGGCATGCTGGCGTGGGTCGGCGTGGTCATCCACCAGCTGCTGACCCGCGGCGCGGGCCACCACCGACGCATCGGCCAGATCGGCCTCGTCGGGGTGTTCCTGGCCCTGGCCGCCTCCCTGCGCCCGACCATCGCGTCCGACATCCCGGTGCTGCACGGGGCCTTCGGCGCCTCGCTCATGGACTGGACCCTGGGCATCACCGTGGTCGGCATCGTCGCCGAGACGGCCATCGCCATCTACAAGGTCCGCCGCGGCAACGTCGAGGGTCACCGCAAGCACGTCATGACCGCGGTGCTGTTCACCGCCGGCCCCGGCCTCTACCGCGTCAACGTCGAGTGGCTGACCTGGGCCCTCGACCTGCGCGGCGCCGAGGCCTCGATCTGGCAGACGACCTGGGTCCACGAGATCAGCCTCGCGGCGACCTTGCTGGCCTTCCTGTTGCTGATGTTCACCCCGCGCCTCGGCGGCCACCTCGACTCCCTGCGGCGACCCGAGACCCACGACGCCTTCGAGCGCATCTACGCCCGCGTCATGCTCGGCGTCGTCGTCTCGCTGATCGTCCTGTTCTCGGTCTGGGTCGTCGACCTGATCCGGCTGTGGCCCGGAGAGAGCCCGCTGATCGAGCGCGGCGACACCTGGGGCGCCTGGGCCCGAGCAGCGGACTAACGAGTCACGAGCACGCGCGCCGCTCGAGGCGGACCCACACGCCGTCCGCCGAGCTCAGGGTCCCCGAGAACATCGGCTGCGAGGGGCGCCCAGCCGGCCGCGGCGTGAACCGGCGCAGCAGCCCCGCGAGCGCCAGCGTCCCCTCCAGCATCCCCAGCCCCATGCCGATGCACACGCGCTTGCCCGCGCCGAAGGGCATCCACGCCAGGCGCGGTCGCGCGTGCTCGCCGAGGTGCCGACGCGGGTCAAAGCGGGCCGGCGAGGGCCAGTAGCGCGGGTTGTGATGGATGAGCCAGGGCATCACCAAAAGCTGCCGGCCCGCCGGGATCGCGTAGCCACCGAGGACCTCGTCGCGTGCGGCTCGGCGCGGCAAAAAGGGCGCCGGCGCGTACATCCGCAGCCCCTCGCGGAAGGTCGCGTCGAGCAGCGGGAGCGCCGTCGCGTCCTCGCCAGCGTCGATCTGCCCCTGGAGCTCCGCGACCAGCTCCGGCTGATCCGCGAGGGTCTTGGTCGTCCACGCCAGGGCCGAGGCGGTGGTCTCGTAGCCCGCGACGTAGAGCACGATGATCTCGTCGAGGAGCTGCTGATCCGACATCGGCCCGTCCGCCTCCGTCGCGCGCACCAGCGTGCTCAGCAAGTCCTGGCCGGTGGCGCCCGTCCGTCTCCGCTCGGCGATCATCGCCAGGATGATCTCGTGGATGGTCCGCGTGGCCGACTCGAGCCGACCCGCGCCGGGCACCGGCAGCCAGCGAGGCAGCGCGCCCGTGACCGCGCCGAGCATGAAGCCCCCGAGCAGCGTCGAAAAGGCCGCGCGCAGGCGCTCGAAGGTGTCCAGGTCCAGCTCACCGCCCAAGAGCACGCGCGCCGTCATGGTCGCGAGCAATCGCTCCGACCACCGCGAGAGGTCGATCGCCTCGCCGCTGTCGAGCTGGCCGAGCTGCTCGTCGACGGTCTCGGCGATCACCGCGCGGAAGGCCTGGACCCGCGAGCGCCGAAATTCGTGGCTCAACAACCGCCGCTGGCGTCTCCACAGCTCCCCCTCGGAGAAGGTCAGCCCCTGCCCGATGCGCTCGCGGACCAGGTCCCACATGTTGCCGCCCTTGTCGAAGTGCTCGACCCGGCGATGCAGCACATCCTCGGCGAGCAGGGCGTCGCCGACGACCACCAGCTCGTCCACGCCCAGATCGAGGACAAAGAGCGCGCCGCACAGCGCCTGGGCGCGCTCGAAGAACTCCGGTCGACGGCGCACCACCTGATGCAGCGAGCCGATCACCGGCAGGCGCGGCGCTCGGGGAATCTCGGCGTAGGGGCGTACGCGCGCCGCGGTCGTTTGCGATGTCACCGAATCCATGCTCTGGAGTCCTACTCCCAGCAGGGCGAGGTGCCAATCCACGCGGCTCCCCACGCCGAGACTTCGTCGGTGGTGATGCCCCCCAGATCATCGTTGCGGCGGCCTCATGGCGAGCTTTCGGAAGTTCGCCGCTGGCCGGAGGACCGGGCGAGTCGTGGCCCCGAGTCGCACCCCGGGCTGAGGGTCCGCGGTCCCCACACGAAGCCGGGCGCCGCCAAGCCAGGGGCCTCGACGAAGCGGCGCTGCGCCCTCGCCCACGCGCCAATCTGCGCATCGCGAGGGCGCCGCCCCGCCTTTTTGCTACGCTGCTGCGGGCGTGCAGGACAGCGACTTGCTCCAGGCTTGGGCCGCAGGCGACCAGCTCGCTGGCGAGCAGCTCTTCGAGCGCCACTTCGAGGCCGTCGCTCGCTTCTTCCGCAACAAGCTGCCCGCGGACACGCGCCACGAAGACCTGATCCAGCAGACCTTCCTGGGCTGCGTCGAGGCCCGCGAGCGCTTCCGCGGCGAGGCCAGCTTCCGCACCTTCTTGTTCGCCGTCGCGCGCAACCAGCTGAGCAAGCACTGGCGCTCCCGCAGCCGCGACCGCCTCGACCTGCAGACGGTCTCGGTCTTCGACCTCGACGCCTCCCCGAGCGCCGCGCTGGCCCGGGACGAGGATCAGCAGCTGCTGCTCATGGCGCTGCGCCGCATCCCCCTCGATCACCAGGTCGCCCTCGAGCTGCACTACTGGGAGTCGCTGACCGCCGCCGAAATTGGAGCCGTGCTCGACGTCCCCCTCGGCACGGCCAAGACCCGCATTCGCCGGGCCAAGCAGCTGCTCGAGGCCGAGCTCTCGGCCCTGCGCCGCGGCGACATCGCCATGGCCGACACGCTCACGCGCCTCGACACCTGGGCCCGAGAGCTGCGCGAGAGCCTGTTCGACGAGTCGAGCTGAGCGCTGCCTGCTCTGCCCCCACGAGCATCGGGGGACCGGGGGCGCTGCGTCGCTATCCGCTCCTCGGCTTCGGCTTGGTGGGCAATGGGGTTCGTGCCTTGAAGAAGGCTCGTGGTCGCCCCCGCGAGCGGGGGCGCGGACTCGTTCACAATCGTCCCTCCCCGGCATTGCAATCGTTGGCGTACCCCCACGGCGTCGCAGTGAACGTCGAGCCTGGCTCGCCTCTACACCCTCGCCGTATTCGCTCCCGGGCTGTGCCTGCCCGCGCTGTCGCTCCCGACTCGGACACGCGTGAGCGAGTGGTGGGCGCTCAAGGCTCGAGGCCGAGCTGGTCGATCAAGAAGGCGTACTCGAGCGCGACCTCGTGGAGGTAGGCGTAGCGCCCCGAGGCGCCGCCGTGGCCCGCGTCGAAGTTGGTCCACAGCAGCACGCCCCGCGCGTCGGTGCGCCGCTCACGAAGGCGCGCGGTCCACTTGGCCGGCTCCCAGTAGCTCACCCGCGGATCGTTCCAGCCCGCGAGCACGAGCAGCTCGGGGTAGGCCTGGGCGCGGACGTTGTCGTAGGGTGAGTAGGCGCGGATCCACCGGTAGCCCTGCTCCTGCGCCGGGTTGCCCCACTCCTCCCACTCGATCGCCGTGAGCGGCAAGCTGGGGTCGAGCATGGTGTTGAGCACGTCGACGAAGGGCACGTCGGCGACCATGGCCGCGAACAGCTCGGGGCGGAGGTTGGCGACGGCACCGATGAGCAGGCCGCCCGCGCTGCCGCCTTGGGCCGCGAGCTTGGCCGGGCTCGTCCAGCCCTGGGCGATCAGGTGCTCGGCGCAGGCGATGAAGTCGGTGAAGGTGTTGGCCTTGGCCCCGAGCTTGCCGGCCTCGTACCAGGCCCGGCCCAGGTCGCCGCCGCCGCGCACGTGGGCCGTGGCGTAGACCAGGCCCCGGTCCAGGAGGCTCAGCCGCGCGCTCGAGAACATCGGGTCCGAGGGCACGCCGTAGGCCCCGTAGGCGTTGAGCAGGGTCGGCGCGTCGGCGGGCGGCGCATCGCTGGAGTCCCCCTCTCGCCGACGCCAGACCAGCGAGATCGGCACCCGCGTCCCGTCGCTGGCCGTGGCCCACACCCGCGCGCTCGCGTAGTCGGCCGGCTCGTGGCCGCCGACGACCTCGGTCTGTTTTCGCAGGTGGCGCGCCTGGGTGCTCAGCTCGCAGTCGTAGACGCTGCTGGGCGTGGTCGGGGAGCTGTAGCCCACGCGCAGGCGCGGGCTGTCGAACTCCGGGTTGGCGCTGGGCCACATCCCGTAGGCCGCGTCGGGGAAGCGCAGGCGCCAGGCGCTGCCCAGGTCCGCCTGGCCGTCGACGAAGGGGACCACCCACGCCTGGGGCAGGCCCTCGACGCGCTCCCAGATCACCAGGTGCTCGGCGAAGGCGTCCACGCCCTCGAGCATGACCTGGGGATCGTGGGCGATGAGCTCCCGCCCCCCGTGGGGATCCACGACGCGCCCGTCCCGATCGACCGCGAGCACGCGCAGGCGAAAGTTCAGGGCGTCCTCGTTGGTCAGCACGAACAATTGCTCGCCGCGGTGCTCGACGGCGTACTCGACCCCCTGGACCCGGGGCGCGACGCAGCGCGGCGCCGACTCGGGGGCGTGGGTCGGCAGCAGGTAGAGCTCCGAGCTGACCTGCGAGTCCGCGCTGAGGACCACGAAGGCCTGCGAGCGCGCGCGCCAGTGCGAGAGGAAAAAGCGCTCGTCGTCCTCTTGCAGGACCAGGGCGTCGGCGCTCGCCGGCGTGCCCACGCGGCGGCGCCACAGCTGCCAGGGTCGGTGGGCCTCGTCGAGGCGTTCATAGAGAAAGGTCTCGTCGTCGATCCAGGTGATCGAGGGGCCGCAGTCTTCGAGGCGCACCTCGGGGTCGAGGGCCACCCGGCCGCCGTCGGGCCCCAGCTCGAAGACCGCCAGGGTGTAGCGCTCGTCGCCGCTCAAATCGACGCTGGTGGCCACCCGGCCGTGCCCCGGGCTGACGCTCAAGCTGGCGAGGTCGAAGTACTCGTGGCCCTCGGCGAGGGCGTTCTCGTCGAGGTAGACCTGCTCGAGCTCGGCGCCCTGCTCGAGCTGCTCGAGGGTCTCGGCGTCCCCCGGCCGAAAGGGCCGCCGACAGTGTCGGTCGTACTCGTCGCCGGTCTCCGTGCGCGAGTAGTACAGCCACGGCCCCTCGCGGCAGGGCAAGGTCCGCTCGTCCTCGCGGATGCGCGCCCGCATCTCGGCGTAGAGCCGCGCTCGCAGGCCCGGCGTGCGCGCGTCGAGGGTGGCCTCGGCGTGGGCCCGCTCGGCCTCGAGGTGAGCGCGCACGGCCGGGTCCTCGCGCTCGCGCAGCCACCCGTAGTCGTCGACGCAGGTGTCCCCGAACAGCGTCCGAGACACCGGTCGGGCCTCGAGGATCGGCGGCGTGGACTCGTCCCCCGGCTCGCCCCTCACTCAGCCCTCGTCGCCTTCGACGGCCTCGACCTGCAAGATCACGTCGCCGCTGCCCAGGTCGTCCTGGTCCTTGGCGACCGCGGCGACGACCTTGGCGGGCGCGGGCAGCTTGGGGTCGTCGTAGTTGATGCGCGTGAAGGTCTTCATGACCTCGAGCAAGCCGACGGTCTGGCCGCGCTGGATGACCTCGCCCTCGCGCACGAAGGGCGGCTTGTCGGGGCTCGGGCGGGCGTAGAAGCGGCCGCTCGAGGGCGCGCGCAGGGCCGCGCTGCCGTCCGCCGAGGCGCCGCTCGCCCCCGCCGCCACGCTCTCGGCCAGGCCCGCGCCGAGGGCCTCGGGGTCGAGGGCGAGCAGCACGGCGCCGTAGTCCACGGGCTGTCGAGCCAGGCGCTCGCCGACCGCCTCGGCCTGGACGACCGCGCCGACCACCCCCTCGGGCGCGACCAGCTCGTGGACGCGCTCGAGGATCTCGATGGCGCCGATGCGATCGCCGGGGCGCACGAGGGTCCCGGGCGCGGGCGCCTCTCGCCACAGCCCGGGCGCGGGCGCCAGGAGCTCGAACTTCGGACCCTCCACCGTCCGGGACTCGGCGGTGAGTGTTGGGGCGAACTGGCGGCTGTCGCGGGCGCTCATCGGCCGCGAGGATACGCGATCCTCAGGGACTGTGAATGAATTCCAGTCCCTTTCTATTTTAGCCGTCGTGGACGACGCCACGCCCTCCCTGCCCCACGTCCACGACTGTTTTAGCCGTCGTGGACGACGCCACGCCCTCCCTGCCCCACGTCCACGACTGTTTTAGCCGTCGTGGACGACGCCACGCCCTCCCTGCCCCACGTCCACGACTGTTTTAGCCGTCGTGGACGACGCCACGCCCTCCCTGCCCCACGTCCACGACTGTTTTAGCCGTCGTGGACGACGCCACGCCCTCCCTGCCCCACGTCCACGACTGTTTTAGCCGTCGTGGACGACGCCACGCCCTCCCTGCCCCACGTCCACGACTGTTTTAGCCGACGTCCCAGGCCGGCCGGGGCCGGTGAATTGGGTAGGGCGTGGGGCCCAGATCGCCGGTCTCCATCTTGAAGCTGTGCCGCCGCTGGCTCAGGCCGTCCCGACTCGGACGCACGTAGGCGTCTGCGGGCGGATCTGCCGGGACCGCGCCCTCGGTCTGCACGTAGGCGTAGAAGCGGCGGGTGGTGATCAGCCGGCCGTCGTCGGCGGAGATCGACACCGTGACCCGGCCCGTCTGGGCGTCCTCCGGGGGCTGGAGGGTCACGCTGAAGCGACCCCCGCCGACGTCGTTGACGGTGATCGAGGCCGCGGGCAAGCGCGCCTCGTGGGAGCTGGCCTTGGTGATGCGCAGGCGCTCGGAGGGCCGCTCGCGGTCGCGGATGTCGACGCGGAAGTTCTCGATGCCCCCGGGCGCGACCTCGCAGTTGGCGATCTCGCCGATCGTCGGCGCCTGCTCGCAGACCTCGTCGAGGTCGATGCGGAACGAGGCCGCGCCGCTGCTGGTCCTGGGCCAGTTGCGCAGGTTTGCCAGCCACAGCCCGGTCAGGTTGCTCTGGGTCGGCGCCATCGAGCCCGGCGGATCGAGCAGGGGGTTGACCAGCCACTCGACCAGCGCCGCCTCCTCGCGGTCGCCCCAGGTGCTCGGGTGGTTGCGGCGGCGCGCGTTCACGGCCCGGCGAAAGGCGTTGCTCAGCCAGGTCGAGCGGTACTCGGCCGCGCCGTAGTGCTGGTAGCCGTGGTCGGCCCGGTGATCGCTCGTCGAGCTCATCCGCGGGGGCGACCACACCCACCAGCGCAGGACCAGGGCGACGCTCAGCTCCGAGGTGAAGACGTCGCCGAACAGCAGCGGGCGGCTCTCGGGGTCGTCGGGGTCGAGGCGGGTCGCGCCGTTGTCCCAGGGCGTGTCGAGGATGATGCGGATGCGCTCGCGCGCCGCGGGCCACATCGTCGTGCGAAAGCCCGGCAAGACCCGCGAGGCCGCGGCGTAGCGGTGATACCAGTGCCAGTGGCGCAGGGTCTCGCCGAGGGTCTCGTCGGCGGCCGTGCCCCGCGGGTTGGTCGAGCTCGGGCGCTCCAGCGCCCCCGTCGACTGGACCTCGCGCAGGTCGGCGAAGCTCCCGTCCTCGCGCTGGAGCTTCACCCAGCCAAAGAACTTGCGGTGCACCGCCGAGAACACCGCGCTGCCGTCCGCGCCCCACTCGAAGGCCGGCTGCAGCCCGAGGGCCCCGAAGCTCGCCGCGTACTCCTCGGGCTCGCGCGCCTTGTAGAGCGCCAGGTAGCCCGAGAGCTCGCCCCGATCGACGCGCCGCCGGCCCGCCGTGCCGACCAGCAGGCCCAGGGTCCAGTGGAAGGGGCCCGCGGAGATCAGCGCCCGGTCGTAGGCGTTGAGGCCGTCGAAGTAGCCCACGGCCTCGGCCTCGGCCACGCCGCGGATGACCCGAAAGGCCGACCACAGCGCCTCTTGCTGCTGACGCTGCGCCGGGTCGGGCTGGCGCCCGAGCAAGGTCGTGGGCACGATCTCGGCCTCGGGCCAGCTGGTCTCCCCGCGAAAGCCCGCGCCGCCCCCCGCCCAGCCGTCGTAGCCCCCCAAGGTCGCGATGGGCGTCGGGTCTCGCTGGTCGCGGCCGGGCGAGGCCGGGAAGAAGGCGCTGAAGTCATGGACGACGTAGGTCCGAAACTGCCGACCCGCGACCGCGGGCCACTGGACCTGCTCGCGCCCCCACACGTTGCGCGGCGTCCGGGCGTGCTCGTAGTCGTGGGCCGCGTGGAAGGCGACGCCGTCGAGCAAGGTCCGCATCGCCGGGCCCGGGGCCTGGGGCGTCGTCTGGCTGCTGTGGATCGGCGCGGTGCGTCGCTGGATGGTCTGCAGCGAGCGGTAGTCCGGCACGACCCGGGCCTCGACGACCACGGGGCAGCGCAGCGATCGCGCCACCCAGGCCTTGATCAACACCCGCGTCTGCCGGTTGCACACCCCGCTGATCGGCCCGCCGTAGGGCGCGGGGTTCTCGGTCTGGATCAGCGTGTCGGCGTAGCCCGGGTTGGTCCGCTCGAGGGCCTCCGCCTCCGTGCGCACGCGGGCGAGCCTGGGCATGCGCGCGTAGATCTGAAACTCCCGCACGGCGCACTCGAGCCACGCGCCGTAGACCGCCCGCGCGGCCGCGCTGGTCCCGTCCTGGGCCAACAGCGGGCCAAAGCCGAGGGCGCTCAGATCGGCGCGCAGGGCCGCGACGAAGCCCGGCTCGCCCTCGCCGGGGAGGCTGTCCCCCGCCTCGCTCGAGCGCTCCTCCCCCGCGTAGATCCGGGCCGCGTCCGAGTCGCCGCGCTGGAGGTCGTAGCCCCCGTAGGCGCTGCGGTCCTCCCCGCCGAAGTAGCTGAGCACGTCGAGCACGCCCGCGTTGTGCAGGCGCATGATCGCCTCGGTCCAGGTGAACACGCGCAGCTCGGCGCTGACCATGACCGGCCGCGAGCGAGGCGGCGCGCCGATCGGCCGCACGCCCGGGGGCTGGAGGGACTCGACGACCTCGGCGAACTCGAGCTCGTCGAAGGTGGCCTGGCGCGCGCGCACGCTCAGGCTCGCGTCGAGGGGCTGGGAGGCCGCGATGCGGTCGGAGGCGCTGTGCCGGCCGTCCGCCTCCATCGCAGGGATGTCGGCGGGGAAGCGGGTTGCGACGGGCTCCCAGGCGAGCTCTTGCTCGAGCAGGGCCCGGACGCCGACGCCCGCGACCCGCCGCCCGTCGAGCTCGTAGTCGCCGAGGGTCCGGGCGTAGATCCGCTCGACGATGGCCTCGAAGAGCGGCCGGTAGGTCTCCCACAGCTCGCGCCGGGACTCGGGCGCGGCCTCGACCACGGCCCAGCTCGCGGGGTGGTAGATGCCCAGCAAGCCGCAGCGGGGGACGCCTCGCTCGTCCCGGGGCGCGTCCGCGAAGCTCGCCTCGACGGCGTCGAGGATGTGCTCGTGGACCGCATCGACGGCGCTCCCGAGCAGCGTCGGCCAGGGCTGCGTGGCTCCGCTCCCGCCCAGAGGCAAGAGCAGCCAGCCGGCGCCGTCCGGGGCAAAGCCGAGCTCGGCGGCCAGGCCCTCGCCGTCCACGGCCACGGGGGGCGCCGACTCGGCCCCGCTCCCCGTCCCGAGGCCGCCGCCGAAGTCCGTCCGCGGCGAGACCATCAGCCCGACCACGCCCGCCTCGCCGAGCATCGCCGGCGTCACGTCGTAGCCGGGCTCCCGGCGCACGTGGGAGCTGAGCAGCTCGACCACCACCGGCTCCCGGGTGGGCACGGGATCCGTGGGCCGGGAGGGGATCTGAATGGCGAGCTCGGTGACCTCGTAGCCCGCCAGGTTCAGCAGCGCGATGAGCCGGTCGAGCAGCTGCAATACGGCCTCGACGTCGTCCACCGACTGCATCGCCCCGCCCCAGCTCGCCAGGGACTCCGCGCCGCCGCCTGGCGAGACACGGGCCGGAGGCACGGACGGCTCCGCGCCGGTACGCAAGACCGAGGGAACGAGGAAAGCGGGCTCGGGCATGACGACAAAGGAGGGCGCGCGACCTCTCCGAGGACCCGACCATAGCGAACTCTCGACGGCCGCGGGGTCCTTTCCCGATGGCCGACCTCGGTGTGGGGTGGCGTGAAGACCCCCGACGACCCGCGCCTCGAAGCTGCGACTCGACGGTCTCTCGAACGATCGCTCGAGACCGCTCGCAAGCGCCCCTCCCCCGGGAGTTTTTGGTCGACGCCTCGGGCGTCGTCCCGCTATCGTCGGGTCGCGCCCTGGCGCACCCCGGAGATGCAGTCTTGAGCGCAGTGTTGGCCCCCCTCGCCCGCGGCCTGTTCGAGGCGCTGCTGCCCCTCGGCCGCGCCCTCGAGAGCCCGGCCCGGCTGCGCCTGCTGATCCGCCAGCTCGGCTGGGACGTGGCCGTCAGCGAGGGCCTGCTCGCCGAGCTCCCCCTCGCCAACGAACTGCCCGCGCTGCTCGAGCAGGGCGAGGCGCTGGTCGAGTCCATCGCGGCCCTCGAGGGCACCAAGGACGACGACATCGGCGGGGTCGTGGTCCAGACCCTCGAGCTCGTGACCACCATCCTCGGCGAGATCGAGGCCCTCGACGGCTGGGCCGCGAGCGGGGCCCAGCTGCCCGCGCAGGCCAAGGATCCGACCTTTTGGGCCGAGCTCGCCGGGCGCTTGCCGGGCTTCCTCATCGCCCGGTGGCTGCGCGCGCGCAAGCCCGTGCTCTACGAGCTGCTGCACCTCGTCGGCGTCGTGTCCGAGACCGTGGTCATCCTCGACGACGGCGAGGAATTCGTGCGCCGCAGCGTCGACTGGTCCCTGCTCTCGGAGCTGGTCCAGGATCCCGCCGGCACCCTCGCCGGGCGCTACGGCTGGGGCGAGGCCGACTGGGCCCACGACGACTTCCTCGAGGCGCTGCGCCGGCTGTGCCTGAGCGCGGGCGTGCGCGGGCGTCGAGAGTCCCTGCGCGCGACCTTGACCGAGGGGGCCCTCTACGCCAGCGACAGCCCGGCCCTGGCTGGCCTCCCTCGCAGCCCCGCCCTCGCCCTGCCCTTCGTCTCGGGGCGCACTGACATAGGGGGCACAGGGGGCGCGAGCGCCTGGGCCGAGCTCGGGTTGCTGCTCGCCCCCGCGCCGGCCAGTCCCCGGGGCGAGGCGATCACCGGCCTGTACCTCGGCAACCTCAGCTACGGCGAGGCCGAGGCCTCCCTGCCCCTCGCCGAGGGTTGGGCCCTGCGCTTCGCCGGGGGGGCCGACGCCAGCGGGAGCGTCGGCGTGGACCTGCAGCCCGACAGCGTCGAGTTCATCGGCTCCGCCCCGCGGGTCGACGCGCGCCTGGCCATCACCGGCCAGCCGCCCACGCCCACGCGCCTGCTCGGCGCCGAGCAGGGCCTGCGCCTGGAGCTGCGCGCCCTCGAGCTGGGCCTGGGCGTGGCCGGCTCCGTCTCCGATCCCGAGCTCATCCTCGACGCCGCGACCAGCCTCGGCCTGGTCATCGAGCCCAGCGAGGCGACGCCCTGCTCGGCACCCTGCTCGGCGGCCAGCCCCTGGACATCGGCGCCGACGTGGCCCTGCGCTGGTCGTCTCAGACCGGGCTGAGCCTCGCCGGCGAGCTGGGCTTTCGCGTGCTCATCCCCCTGGGCAAGACCCTCGGCCCGGTCACCCTCCACCAGCTCGAGCTCGCGGTCCGGGCCGGGAGCTCGGGGGCCTCGATCGCCGCGGGCCTGGGCTTTGGCGCCGTGCTCGGGCCCTTCGCCGTGTCCGTCGACGGCATCGGCATCGAGGCGGCCGTCCAGGGCGCGGACGAGCCCGGGACCCTCGCGCGCTTTGGCTCGGGCGAGGGCGCCCTCGGCCTGCGCCTGGCCTTCCTCCCGCCCCGGGCCCTGGGCCTGGCGATCGACGCGAGCGTGGTCTCGGGCGGGGGCTACCTCGACGTCGACCACGAGCGGGGGCGCTACGCCGGGGTGTTCGACGTCGACGTGCTCGGCGTGGGCGTGACCGCCATCGCGATCATCGAGACCAAGCTCGAGCGGCGCCCCGGGTGGTCCCTGCTGCTCAGCCTCTCGGCCCGCTTCAGCGGCCTGCAGCTCGGCTACGGCTTCACCCTCGAGGCCGTCGGCGGCCTGGTCGGCCTCAACCGCGGCGTCGACCTCGAGGCCCTCGGCGAGGGCGTGCGCACCGGCGCCCTGGCCAGCATCCTGTTCCCCGAGGACCCCGTCGCCAACGCGCCGCGCATCCTCTCGGACATGGAGGCCGTGTTCCCCACGGCGCCCGGGCAGTACGTGTTCGGGCCCGTGGTCGAGATCGGCTGGGGCACGCCGACCCTGGTCTCGATCCAGCTCGGCGTGGTCGTGCAGCTCCCCGAGCCCCTGACCATCTCGCTGATCGGCTCGCTCGCGGCGATCCTGCCCAAGGAGGAAGCCAAGATCCTCGCGCTGCGGGTCGACTTCGCCGGCAGCCTCGACCTGACCAACGGGAGCCTGAGCGTCGACGCGGCCCTGCGCGACTCGACCGTGGCCGGCCTGGCGCTGACCGGGGCCATGGCCCTGCGCGCGAGCTTTGGCGCCAAGCCCAACTTCCTGTTCGCGTTCGGCGGCTTCCACCCCAAGTTCACCGCCCCCGAGGGCTTCCCCAAGCTCGACCGCCTGGCGATCAGCCTCGACACCGGCGACAACCTGCGCGTGAGCCTGGGCGGCTACTTCGCCCTGACCTCCAACACCGTGCAGTTCGGCGCCTTCGCCCACTTCTGGGCCAAGGCCGTGGGCTTCGTGGCCGAGGGCGGCACGAGCTTCAACGCGCTGATCCGCTTCTCGCCCTTTTCCTTCGCCATCGACCTCGAGGTGTTCGTGTCGATCCGCGCGGGCAAGGTCGAGCTGCTCGGCGTGCGCCTCAGCGGCGAGCTGACCGGGCCCAACCCGTGGAAGGTGGTCGGGCGGGCGAGCTTCAAGCTGCTCGGGATCAAAACCAGCCTGAAGGTCAAGGGCGAGTTCGGCAGGCGCAAGTCCGTCGAGCCCACGCCGCGGGTCGACCTCGAGGCCCTGGTCGCCGAAGCGTTGGCCGAAAGCGACGCGTGGCGCTCGGTCGTGCCGGCGCAGCCCAGCCCGGTGATCCTCGCCGAAGAAGACGAGACGGAGGACGCGCCCGCGACCGTGCCCTTGCGCGTGCACCCGGCCGGCAGCGTGGAGCTGCGCCAGCGCGTCGCCCCCCTCGGCGTCTCCCTCGAGCGCTACGGCAACGCCGAGCTCCGCGGCGACCGGCACCTGGTCCTCGATCGTCCC
Source organism: Plesiocystis pacifica SIR-1 (assembly GCF_000170895.1). Lineage (GTDB taxonomy): Bacteria > Myxococcota_A > Polyangia > Nannocystales > Nannocystaceae > Plesiocystis > Plesiocystis pacifica. The sequence goes on from NZ_ABCS01000143.1 coordinate 13,489, forward strand.
CGCCTCGGCGGCGAGGGGGTCGACGCGGCCGCGGTGCGCTCCATCGACGAGCCCTTCGCCGCCGCCCAGTTCTTCGACCTCGACGCCGACGAAAAGCTGCGCGCGCCCTCCTTCGAGGACTTCCCGGCGGGCCTGCGCCTGGGCGACGAGCAGCTCGACAGCGTCCACGCCCGGAGCCTGCGCTTTGACCACGAGCGCAGCTACTGCGACCCCCGGGTGCGCGGCGCCGAGGGCAGCGCGAGCACCGAGGGCGCCCCCAAGGCGGGCGTATCCGCGGACCTGGCCCGGCGCTTCGCGGCCGCTCGGCGCCCCCGCGCCAAGCCTGCTCCGGGCGCCGCCCCCTTCACCCTCGAGCCCCCGCGCTGGACGAGCGCGAGCGCCTCGGGCCGGCGCCTCGACGCCGAGCCCTCGGGCTTCTTCGCCGCCCGCGAGTCCCTGCGCGCGCGCATCCCCGACGCCGAGCGCCGCGGCCGAGTCGCCCGACTGCGCCCGAGCTGGGAGCCCACGAAAGACTGAGCCATGCCTGACGCGCCCTTGCTTCAGTTCCTGCCCTGGATGCGGCGCGGCCTGGCTCGGCTGGTCAGCGAGCTGGCCGACGGGGCGGGCGTGCCGACCTCGGTCCAGGCCCAGCTCGAGGCCCGGGTGCGCTTCGGCGACGCCGACGTGGTCCGCGAGCTCGAGCTGCTCGGGCCCGGCTCCGTCGTCGGCCTGGCCCGCGGACAGGTCGTGCGCAGCGAGCCCACCCGGGGCACCGCCGACTTCGAGACCAACTACTTCCCCTTCGTCGAGCTCGCCAGCCCCGAGCTGCCGTGGATGTTCACCCCGGCCGCGCCGCGCTCGAACCGGCTGCTGCCGTGGCTGGTGCTCGTGGTCGTCGAGGACCGCGAGGGCGTCGAGCTGGCCACCCGCGAGGGCGCCCCCCTGCCCGTGCTCAGCCTCGACGACGCCAGCCGCGAGCTGCCCGACCTGCGCGAGGCCTGGGCCTGGGCCCACGTGCAGGCCGAGGTCGGCGACCTGGCCCTGACCAAGGCCAACCTCGACGAGGTCTACGCCGCGCAGCCCGAAGCCTTCGTCGCGCGCCTGGTCTGTCCCCGGCGGCTGCGCGTCGACGCGGCCTACATCGCCGCGCTGGTCCCCAGCTTCGAGCTCGGCCGCCTCGCGGGCCTGGGCCTGGCGGCCCCCGAAGCTGGCCCGGACACGCCGATCCTCGCCTGGACCCCGCAGACCGCCGCCCACGAGCTCCCGGTCTACCACTCCTTTCGCTTCTCGACCGCGGCCGAGGCCGGCGACTTCGAGGCCCTCGTCGAGCGCCTGAAGCCCGGACCGCTGCCGAGCAGCGCGGGCGCGCGGGCCCTCGACATCGGCGAGCCGCTGCGCGAGGGCGACGGCCGGATCACCGCCAGCCCGGGGCAGACCATCGGCTACCGCGGCGCCCTGGTCTCGCCCACCCTCGAGGTCCCGCCGTGGCCCGCCAAGCACAGGACGCGCTTTCAAAACGAGCTGCGCGCCCTGGTCAACGACGGCCTCGCCAACCACAAACGCGGCCGCTCCGACGCGCCCTCGGGCAAGCGCTACCGGGCGCTGGTCGACGACCCCGTGGTCGCGCCCCCGGCCTACGGCAGCCTGCCGACGGGGGCCGACGCCATCGCCAACCCTCGCCTGGGTCACCGCCTCGCCGCGCGCGAGCAGCCGCCGTGGCTCGGGGAGCTCAACCTCGATCCCAGCTTGCGCAGCGCCGCAGGCCTGGGCGCCGAGATCGTGCGCCGCAATCAAGAGGCCCTGATGGCCGACGCCTGGGAGCAAGCCCGGGGCCTGCGCGAGGTCAACGCGACCCTGCGCCAGGCGACCTTGGCCCGCGAGGTCGCCCAGCGCCTGAAGGCCCGGGCCCACCGCCTCGACGACGGCGCGCTGGTCCAGTTCAGCCGCGGCGCCCACGAGCGCCTGTCGGCCAAGGACGGCGCGACGATCCACGGCGCGGTCCGGGCGAGCGCGCTACCCAAGGGCCTCGTGTCCGGCGCGACCCGTCGCCGCGCCCACCCGGGCAGCACGCTCGCCCGCGCCCGCGCCAGCGCAGACGCCAAGCCCAGCGCTCGCACCCCGAGCGCGAGCGCGGCCTTGACCGGCGCCTTCCTCGAGCGCCCCGCCTCGCTGCTGGCCTTCGCCCGCGCGACCGTGCCCAGCGGCACCGTGTTCACCGAGAGCGCCAAGCTGTCCGACGCGACCAAGCTCGCGGAGTCCAGCGCCAAGCCCAAGTCCAGCCCCACGACCACCCGCACGCTGATGCGCACGCTCCCGACGCTGGAGATGGGGCTGGTGCCCAAGGCGGCGATGACCATGGTCCGCCGCGACCCCAAGGTCGCCGCGCTCCCAGGCCAAGCCCAGGCCCAGGCCGCGCCCTTGCAGGCCGCCCACACCCAGGTCCTCGCGGGCGCCGGCATCGGCCTCGCCGGCAAGCTCGGCGGGCTCGCGGGCGGGGCCGTCGGCCAGACCGCCAAGCAGACCCAGGCGGCCGCGGCCCTGGCCGCCGTGGCCACGCAGATCCGCAAGCGCATCGACCCCGACGCGGCCCTGGCCGCCCAGCTGCGCGCGCGCATCCGGGCCCCCGAGGGCGCGTGGCGGGGCAGGCCCGTGCCCAGCCGCATGTGGGTCTCGCCGCGCTTCCCCAGCCCCCTCTACGACGACATCGTGGCCATGGATCCGGAGCTGCTCTTGCCCGGCGTGTCCGACCTGGCCAACAACAGCGTCGGCCTCGCGCAGATCAACGCCGCCTTCGTCGAGGCCGTGCTCGTCGGCGCCAACCATGAGCTCGCCCGGGAGTTTAGGTGGCGCGAGTACCCGAGCCTGCTCGGCGACACCTGGCTGCGCCAGTTCTGGGCGGCCCTCGACGGCCAGGCGGACATCGGCGCCATCGCCCGGTGGAAGCCGCGGGCCCTGGGCCAGCATCAGCTCGGGGTCGACCCCGGCCGCGCCCTGGTGCTGATCGTCAAGGGCGACCTGCTGCGCCGCTACCCCGACACGCTGATCTACGCCGTCGCGGCCCAGTGGTCCCAGGGCCTGCGCGTCGAGTCGAGCACCGCGCTCGCCCCCGCCTTCGTCGGCCAGCTCGGCCCCGGCGCGAGCTTCCTCGCCTTCGAGTTCCCCGCCGAGCTCGACCTCGAGCGCGACATCCTCGGCAGCCCCAAGCCCGAGCAAAAGCGGCCCGGGTGGTTCTTCGCCTTCGAGCAGCCCCCGACCCAGCCCCGCTTTGGCCTGGACGTGGGCGCGCCTGGGCAGGCCGGGCGCGCCCCGGCGGAGTGGTCCGAGCTGTCGTGGCACCACGCCCTGGGGCCCAAGGGCCCGAGCTCGCCGGCGACCCACGTCCCGCTCGCGCCCCTGCGCCAGCGCACCCGCAACCGGCCGCGCCCCTACGACGACGAGGGGCCGAACACCTGGACAGAGCGCTGGGCCCTCGACGCCGCGGCCATGGCTCGCGTCACCTTGCAACGACCCGTCCGCATGCTCGTCCACGCCGATCAGCTGATCCAGCTCGCCGGTGACGATCCGGGAGGGGCGAGCTGATGCCCGAGACGCCCGCCCAACGTCGCCGACGCCTCGCTCGGCAGCGCAAGCTCCTGCTCCTGAAAAAGCGCAAGGCCGCCGCGGCCAAGAAGAAAAAGGAGCAGGACGCCGCCAAGAAGGCGGCCGCGGCCAAGGGCAGCCAGGCCGTCAACCGCACCCAGGCATCCAAGAAGCCCCCGAGCCAGGCCGTCAACCGCACCCAGGCGTCGAAAAAGCCCCCGAGTCAGGCCGTCAACCGCACCCAGGCGCCGAAAAAGCCCCAAGCGGCCAAGCCGGCGAGCAAACCAGGCGCGACCCTCACCCGACCCGAGGGCGAGCACCCCAAAAAGCCCGGCGCGACCCTCACCCGACCCGAGGGCGAGCACCCCAAAAAGCCCAGCCAGAGCGTCGCGCGGCCCGAACCCAGCCAGACCATCAAACGCCCGGAACCCAAGCCGGCGCCCAAACCAGAGCCCAAGGCGACCCCGCTGAGCGACGAGGCCAAGTCGGCGCTCCTGTCCAAGCTCGGCGGCGGCTCCCTCGGGCCCAAGGCCGGCGGGCTGACGCCGACGCCCGGCGCAGCCGTCGATCCGGTCCGGCCCCCCAACCCCCTCGCGCCCGGGGCTTCGCTCCCCAGGCCCGGCGGCTCCATCCCCGTCAAACCCGGCGGGCCGAGCCCCAACGTCCCCAAAGCTCCCGGGCCCACGGTCTCCCAGGACCACCGCGCCAGCTTCGCCAAGCTCCACGCCGGCTTCCCCCTGCTGATGCTGCCGGTGCGCCTCGAGACGCGCTTCGACGGCCCCGGCCGGGCGCTCAAGATCCGCATCTACCCCGACCAGATCCACCTCGACGAGCACGCCGCAGGGCTGAGCGCCGAGGAGATCCAACTCGCCAAGGACTTTTGGCGCATGCGCCACGCGGCCGGCAAGTCGCGGGAGGGCCAGCGCGCGGCCGAGCGCTGGCTGTGCGAGCAGATCGACCCGCGGCGCGCGGCCTGGATCGCCCGCAAGCTCCGGCCCCAGCTCGTCGAGGGCGAGGGCGACGCGCTCGAGCTGCGCTTCCCCAAGCTGCCTCCGCGCAAGGTCGAAAAGCAGGCCGTCGCCAGCTGCCTGCCCTCGCGCTTCGCCGTCGTCGGCGTCCTCGGCGGGACCCAGCGCTTCATCCAATTCGGGCGCCCCGTCGCGGCCAAGCTCGCCGTGGCCCCGGCCCTGGGCGAGGTCGCGGCCTACTCCGAGGAGCCCAAGGCGCCCGTGGACCCGGCGATGGCGTGGATGGTCGACTACGACGAGGCCGTCGCCGCCGGCATGGCGATCACCGTGGACCTGCGCCCGGCCCAGCTCGCCGAGATCCAGACCGAGGGCCTCGACCAGCTGCTCGTCGTCGGCATCGACGACGCGCGCCCGCTCCAGGCCGCCGGCGCGCTCCAGCGCCTGCTCCAGGGCCACCTCTACACCGACGGCCTCGAGTTCACCCCGCAGGGCACGGCGACCAACAACACCGACGGCCGCAGCGCGGGCTGGACCGCGGGCATCGACGACCTCGACGGCTGGTTCGAGCGCGAGCTCGACGGCGTGGGCGTGGCGACCCACGAGGCCAGCGAGGCCGCCGCGGCCACGGAGGCGCTGGGCCTCATCGACGCCAAGCTGCTCGGCCGCGTGCGCAACGGCGATCGCCGCGAGGGGCTCTCGGCCGCGGCCATGAACCGGGTGCTGTGGCCGGTGACCTGGGGCCGCTACCTCGACGACCTGCTCGCCCCCGGCACCGGCGGCAAGTCCGGGCGCTCGCCGATCTCGAGCGCGGTCCAGGCCTGGGCCCGGGACTGGTTCATCGCCAAGGTCCGCGGCGGCGCGCCCTTGCCCACGCTGACCGTCGGCGCGCAGCCTTACGGCCTGCTGCCCGTGCGCCCCCGGGTCCCGCGGGCCGAGGACGCCAAGGGCGAGCTCGCCCAGCTCGAGCGCGTGCTCGAGTTCATGCGCGCGCGCTGGCGCTGGTCGACCCGCGCCGTGCCCCGCCTCGACCCCGTCGACGGCTCCGTGGGCGGCGGCACCGGATCCAGCGAGGGCGCCGAGGGGGCCGACGAGGACACCGTCGAGATCCTCGGCGCCCTGCCCCACCCCGAGCGCTTCGTGGTCCGCCGACTCACCGACCAGCGCGGGCTGCTGACCATCTTCTTCGACATCATCGTCAAGCTCATGGCCCTGCCCGCCGACGAGGGCGGCAAGTTCGAGGGCAAGGGGCAGTGGTACCTCGACCGCGTCGCCGGCCTCGACGACGTCGACGAGCAGCTGCGGACCCTGCGGACCTTCCTGAGCCGCTCGCAAAAATTGTGGCCCGCGCACCTGCGCGCCAACGCCAAGACGGTGATCGAGGCGCTCATCGGCCTGGCCGAGCGCCACAAAAAGCGCCAGGACCCCATCCCCAGCCTGTTCCCGGGGCTGACCGAGGGCGTCCTCGATCGCACGGTGCACGGCGCCAAGCACCACTACGCCGGCTACGGCAACGCCACCGAGGACCGGGAGTTCAACCGCCCCCTCGTCGAGGCCCGGGCGGCCGACGGCTCGACGCCCGAGGGCGCGGAGGCGGGGGGCTACCTGATGGCCCTCGCGGCCCAGTACCCCCCGGCGAGCAAGCTCGGCGGCGCGAGCCCGATGGCGTCCAGGCTCGGCGCTGCGATCAATCCCGCGCTCGGGCCCAAGCTCGGCCCCAAGCTCCCCGCCGCTCCCACGCCCAAGGCCAAGCCCGTCTCCGAGGCCATCCGCGCCGACGAGCCCCTGCTCTACCAGCTGGCGGAGGAAGCCAACGCGCGAGTCTCCGGCGCGAGCGCGAGCCTGCGCGGGGCCCACGGCGACGCCCTGCGCACCCTCGCGGGCCGCGACGCCGACGAGCTGCGCCTGCGCCTGACGGAGACCCTGGGCCTGGCCAGCCACCGCCTCGACGCGTGGCTGACCAGCCTGGCGACCCACCGCCTCGACGCCATGCGCCAGGCTCGGTCCCGCGGCGTGTCCGTGGGCGCCTTCGGCTGGGTCGAGGACCTGCGCCCCGACGCCGCCGGCACCCGGGAGTCCGAGGGCTTCATCCACGCCCCCTCCCTGGGCCACGCGGCCACGGCGGCCGTGCTCCGGGCGGGCTGGCGCGCCCACGGAGACGACAGCCCCGAGTCGAGCTTCGCCGTCGACCTGCGCAGCGATCGCGTGCGCCTGGCCAAGTGGATCCTCGACGGCGTGCGCGCGGGGCAGGAGCTCGGCGACCTGCTCGGCCAGCGCTTCGAGCGACGGCTGCACGACGACCACCTCGACCACTTCATCGACCCGTGCCGCCGGCTCGTGCTCGAGGCCCGCGGCGAGCCCGAGGACGCCCGCGTGGTCGTCGACGGCCTCGAGCTCGCGGAGCTCTACGAGACCACCGGCGTCCTCATCGAAGGCGAGCGCCTGAAACCCAAGCCGCGGTCCAAAAACCCCGGGCGCGAGAAGCTCCAGGGCGCCCTCGATGCCATCCGCGCGGCCCTCGACGCCGTCGCCGACGCGGCCGTGGCCGACGGGGTCCACCACTTGCTCGAGGGCAACGACGCCGCCGCCGGGGCCAGCCTCGACGCCATCGCCGACGGCAGCGCGCCGCCCCCCGAGCTCCACTCCGTGCGCACGCCTCGGAGCAGCGTGGGCGTGACCCACCGCGTGCTCGTGACCCTGGGCGTCGCCGCCAAGGCGGCCAAGTCGGGCTGGGGCGCAGACGGGCTGAGCGCCCTCGACCCGGGCCTCGACGCGTGGCTGACCGAGCTGCTCGGCGACCCCGCCCGCGTCGGCTTCGTGGTCGTCAAAGCCGACGGCACGCGCAGCGTCGTCGGCCTCGACGCGGTCCTCGACGAGCAGGGCGTCTCGGCCCTGACCTGGGTCGTCGAGGCCCCCGACGGCCCGACCGCCACCAAAGGCGACAGCGACGGCAGCTGGGC
>NZ_ABCS01000142.1 GCF_000170895.1 Plesiocystis pacifica SIR-1
CCGCCCAGCCAGCGCCGCGGCAGCTCCCGACCCCGGGCCAGACCTCCGAAGCAGCCCAAGGCCCCGCGGTGGTCCACCGCGTCGCCGACCCCCACCCCGGACTCCAACCGCAGCCCGCCCGTCGAAGCGCGCCCTCCATTCGCGCCACCCATCCCCGCCTCGCCGCCCTCGAGCAAAACGGCGCTCCACCGCTCCAAGATCCCGCGCCGAGCCTGCGCGTCCTCCCGCGTCTCCCCGAGCCCTCGACCCCGCAGGAACGGGACAGCGCACCGTCTCGCTCGCGCCGCGACGCCCCCACCCCGACCGCAGCAACGAGCAGCCCCCGAGCCTCAACCCCCGCGTCCCCCCTCGACCCCCTCGACCCCGACCTCGAGCGCAGCCTCACCACGGTCCTGCGCAACGCCGCGCGACGCCACGGCATCGAGGTCTGAGAGCACCCACCATGGCCATCGCCTACAGCGCCACCATCGGCTCGCTCAGCTTCGGCAGCTCGGGCGTCGACCGAGGTCAGAGCCGCCCGCTGCTCGCCGTCGACAGCGAGGTCGGCGTGGGCGGAGCGGGGGGACGCTGCCGCCTGCACCTGGGCGACCCCAGCTGGGTCGAGGTCGCCCTCGAGGACGCCGTGCACGTCGAGCTCGACGCCGGCGACGGGGCGCAGACCGTGTTCACCGGATCCGTCGAGCAGATCGACCGCCGCGCCGACGCCCTGTGGATCGCCGCCGGAGACGAGCTCGCCAAGCTCGCGCGCGCCGAGGTCGAGGCGGCCTACGAGGAGGTCTCCGCCGGCTTCATCATCAAGGATCTCATCGACCAGGCCGGCGCCACCCCAGGCGAGGTCGAGGACGGCCCGACCTTCCCCAGCTACGTCGTCCACCGCGGGCCCCGAGCCCTGCGCCACATCCAGCGCCTCGCCGAGCTCATCGGCGCCGAGCTGGGCAGCGACGCCGAGGGCAAGGTCCACGTCCGCCGCCCCCAGCCCCCCGCGAGCGCCGACCACCGCCTCGTGTGGGGCGAAGACCTGCTGTCCGTCGAGCTCCAGGCCAGCCCCGCGACCACGGACTCCTACGTGGTCTGGGGCGAGGGCGCGGCCGGGAGCAGCGGCTCCGATCGCGGGCACTGGCTGCCCACGGATCTCTCGGGCGTGACCGGTGACGCCCAGATCGTCCCGGGCGCGACGCCGGGGGCGACGGGCTCGGTCAGCCCCGGCAGCGGACCGCTCGCGCGCACGGTCATCGACGGCGCCGTCCGCTCGGCCGAGACCGCCAGCGAGCTCGCCCAGGCCCGGGCTCAGCTGGTAGCCCTGCGCCCGGTCCTCGGTCAGGTGCTGTGCCTGGGCCGCCCGGACATCCAGCCGGGTCAGTGGATCGAGCTGTCGGGTCTGCCCTCGGCGTCCACCCCCGCCCTGCCCCTCACCCTGCGCGCGCGCCGGGTCAACCACCAGTTCGCCGCCGGTCGCGGCCTGCTCACGAGGTTGGAGTTCTAGCCGTGACCGTGCAACTCGGGGACATCGAGCTGACCCGCTTGCAGGGCGTGGAGGTCGACGAGGGCCGCAACCTCGTCGAGCATCGCCTCGTCGGCGCGACGGGCAGCGTGTTCCAGGACCTCGGCCGCGGCTCGATCCGCCTGATCCTCCGCGGGCTGCTCCTGGGCGAGGTCGCCCTCGAAGAGATCGAGACCCTGCGCAGCGCCCACGCCGACGGCACCCCGCTGCGCTTTTCGGGCGACGTCGCCGTGGGCTCGGAGATCACCGAGGTCCTGATCGAGGACTTCGAGGTCCACCAGATCCCCGGCTACGCCTTTCGCTACGAGTTCACCCTGCGCGTGCGCGAGTGGACCGAGCCGCCCGAAGCCCCAGGGGCCGCGCTCGCGGCCGTCGACGCCGAGGTCGCGGCCGACGGCCTGGGCCGCGTCGAGGAGGGGGTCGCGATCGGCGGAGCCCTCGACGACCCCGGCGCCCTCGCGGCGCTCATCGACGGCAACCCCGACTTCCTCTCGCGCATCGACGTGGGCGAGCTGGCCCAGGCCGTGCTCGGGGCCCTCGGGGGCCTCGACGCCATGGACTTCGCCCACCTCGCCTCGGCGCTCACCGGCGTCGACGTCGACAAGTTCGTGGGCCTGGTCGAGGCCCTCGCCGAGGCCGACAGCCTCGGCGACGTGCTCGGCATCCTCGCGGACGAGGGCATCGACCTACTCGAAGAGATCACCGGCATTGATCTCAGCGAAGCTTCGGCCCTGGTCCAGGCCTTCGTCGGCGGGCCGGAGTTCATCAACAAGCTCCAAGAGGTCACCGACGCCGCCCAGGCCCTGCTCGACACCATCGCCGACTTCGACCCCCTCGCCGAGGTCGAGCCCCTCGCGGGAGGCCCCTCGTGAGCTCCGTGAACGACATCCTCGACAAGACCACGGCGCTGGTCGAGGCCCTGCGCGAGCTCATCGCCACGGACACGGTCCAGGCCCTGCCCGGGGTCGCCACGGAGCTCGGCATCGAGGACCTGCTCAACACCGGCGTCGAGGCCCTCGTCGGGCTCTTGGCCCAGCTCGACGTGGCCCTCGGCGAGCTCGACCTGACCATCGTCCAGCTCGACGCCTTCGGCGGGCTGCTCGGCATGCTCCAGCCCCTCGTGGGCGCCATGGGTCGGATGATCGGGGAGGCCGGCGACGAGCTCGAGAGCTACGGCCTGGACCAGGCCGTGACCGTAACCGGCCCCGTCGCCACGGGCTTTGGCTACGCCGAGCAGGCCCTGGGCGTGGCCTCCAACCTGGTCGTCGACAGCGCCCAGTTCGAGGCCCTGCGCACCAGCTTGATCTGCCTGGCCCGCGACTTTCACCGGCTCTCGACGACCGTCGAGGACGACGCCGAGCTCCCGGGCTACGAGGGCCTCGAGTGCGCCGGAGACGGAGGCGCCCCGTGAACGCCGTCGCCTACGCGCCTCAACCCGAAGGGCCCGACGGGCTGTTCCCGGCGCTGCTCGACGGGCTCCGAGAGTTCCGCGCCCGCGTCGAGGGCACCGACGTCGACCCCGAGGGCGAGGGCGAGGGCGAGGTCGGCCGCTTCCGGACGCGCCTGGTCCAGGTCCAGGGCCACAGCGGGCTGATCCCCGATGTCATCCGCGCGACCCTCGACGCCCTCGTCGAGATCCTCGCGTGGCTGCGCGACGCGATCCTCAACCTCGACGTGTGGCTCGCCCAGGCCGACGCCCTGTTCGCGGTCATCGAGCTCCTCGGCGCCGGCCTCCAGGGCCTGGGCGAGGCCATGGGCGCCGTCGACTGGCCCGAGGACCTCCCCGTCGAGGGCTCCGACTTCGAGGTCGTCGGCGAGGTCGGCGGAGCGCTCACCGACTTCAGCGACCTCGTCCCGCCCTCGGTCATCCCCAGCGGCTCGACCTTGGCGGCGATCGTCACCGAGACCGAGGCCCTCGTCGGGGCCGCCGTCGAGGACGGCGATCCCCCCACCACCGGCTCCTTGCAAGCCCTCATCCAGCTGCTCGACGCGCCCCCTCCTTGACCCCGGCCCCGCGCAGCCACCAGTCCCTCACAGCCCACCAAGCCCATTTCGTCAGGAGAAGTCATGACTACTGGAGATCCACCCGTCACCACCGACGGCAACCCCTTTTCCCTCCTCGCCTACATCGTGTTCAAGGTCCGCCACGCCCTCGAGACCCAAGAGGAGCCCGGCCGGCCGCCGCGTTGGGTCCGCATCTCTCGCGGGGCCAAGTACAAGGACGAGATCATCGGCAAGGGCGTGGGCTATGCCGTCCAGGGCCTGGCCGAGTCCGTCTCCTTCCTGACCGAGCTGACCCTCGATCTCGAGGAGCTGCTCTACCAGACCGACGCCGCCGCGGCGATCGCCGAGGTCGTGCTCAAGATGGTCTCCGCCGTCGGCGACGACCAGTTCAAAAACGGCGTCATCGCCCTCCTCGACGACGACCCCAACGACGGCCAGGACCCGCCCATCGCCACGGACATCAACAGCGTGCTGTCCGACATCCAGGGCGCCGTCCAGGACATCGAGCGCGTGCTCGACTACATCCCCACCCCCGAGGACGTGCGCAGCCTCGGCCACGAGTTCTACCGGCTCATGTGCCTGGTCCAGGAGAACTTCCCGCGGGACGCCAACAACGCCATCGACACCAACGACGGCGACCTCACCGACCCCGAGAAGCAGATCAACATCAGCCAGACCGGCAAGATCTGGCCGTGCGTGTGGGCCTACAACGTCAAGGCCAAGGACGACGAGCTCAAGCACGTCAAGGCCCGGGGCCTGGGCACCGACGAGGCCAACGAGGTCGAGCTGCGCTTCTTCGGCCTGCGCCGGCTGTGGACCGATGACACCTCCAACCTGCCCCAGAGCGCCAAGCTCGTGTGGGAGGACGACAACGGCGACATCGAGATCTACGACCACAACCACAACCCCGCGATCGTCGAGGACCTGCCCAACGGCGTGCGCAACATCGCCGACGACGACCTCGACGCCGTCATCAAGCTGCTCCAGGCCCACGAGTACAACGACCCGGCGCTGACCCTGGGCTCCCCGAGTTGGAGCGACATCCGGGTCAACTTGATGAAGTTCCAGTTCCTCAACGACATCTCGGCGACCGGCGACCTCGACAACGAGACCATCAACCGCCTGCTCAACCTCGACTTCTCGCGCAAGAACCTCAAGCGCGCGGTCAAGTTCGACCCGGCGGCGCTCTTCCCCTGGGACACGCCCAACGTCCCGCCGGCGGTCGCCATGGACGGGCGCTTGGAGCTCATCAACCCCGGCGCCGAGGACTTCGACGACGAGGCGATCAGCATCCAGAGCAAGGCCGGCTCGCCCTACCACTACGCCGTGGTCCCGAGCTCCCCCGGCGGCATCCTGCCCAAGGCCGTGAGCAACTGGCCCAAGGGTCAAGGCTGGATCGGCGAGACCAACAACGCCCGGGGCTTCGTGGCCCTGCGCTCCCGCGCCCGCAACCTCCAAGCCGGCGACACCCCGCCCAGCGGCGACACCAGCGGTCGCTTCGTGGGCGGGCTCTACTCCGAGGGCGAGGCCGCCTTCGGCGAGTACTTCTGGGCGGCGCGCCACGTCGAGCCGTGGGAGGCCGGACGCAGCGGCACCCCCGGGAGCAACGCCCTGTTCGGCGGCGGCCAGCCCCAGCCCGAGGTCGAGGACGGCCCGATCATCTCGCGCATGTTCCAGTGGGTCGCGCTGCCCAGCTGGCTCGACCCCGACAGCCCGCCCGAGCCCGGCCTCGAGCTGTTCATGCAGGCCTCGGCCCTGCAGCGCTCGCTGTTCAGCGATCGCAACGGCGGCGGCTACCCCGACCAGGGTCGGATCCGCCTCGAGCTGCACGACACCTACGACCCGCAGCTCACGCCCCTGAACATCCCCACGGCCCAGGCCGCGAGCAACAAGTCGACCACGGAGTGGTTCCCCAGCCACGGCCTGACCGCCGCGATCCTCGACATTGCGATCGCCGATCGCAAGCGCCTGTGGACCCTGCGCCGCACGGACCGCATCAAGATCACCTCGGGCACCTCCGCCGTGTGCCTGGTGGTCGAGGGTCGCCACCAGTCGGCCTACGACATCGACGCCTACTTCGAGGACTTCCAGATCCTCTGGTCCTGGCGCGACCCGTCCTGATCGGACCCGGCGGGGCTCCGCGAGCGCGGAGCCTCGCCCCCTCGTCTTTCTTCGTCTTCCCTCGTCTTCCCGCCCGCCGACCATCCACGCCGTGACCGACCTCGTCGACATCATCCGCGCCATCGTCCGAGACGAGCTCGCGACCTTGCGCCTTGGCGACCTGGGCGTCGTGACCTCCGTGTTCGCCCACGCCGAGGACGACACCCACAACTACGAGTGCAGCGTGCAGCTGCGCGAGTCCGATCTCGAGCTGCGCAAGGTCCCGATGACCACGCCCCACGTCGGCATGGTCAGCACGCCGCGGGTCGGGGATCTGGTCCTGGTCAGCTACGTCGGCGGCGATCCGAACCGGCCCATCGTCGTCGGCCGGCTCTACTCCGACGAGGCCAACCCGCCCGAGCACGCCGAGGACGAGCTCGTGCTCCAGGCCCCCTACGACGACGAGACCTCGATCAAGATCGACGCCGAGCAGTCGGTCATCGTGACCACGGGCAAGAACGTGATCACCGTCGAGAAGGACGGCGACGTGTCCATCGCCGGCGAGGCCGACCTCAAGATCACCGTGTCCGGCAACGTCGCGCTCGAGTGCGAGGACTGCACCCTCGACGCGTCCGGGACCATCAACCTCGGGACCGGCGGCGACCCGGTGATCACCGAGGGCAGCCACAAGTGCTACTACTCCGGCGCCCCCCTGGTCGGCGCCCCCAAGGTCAAGGCGAAGGGAGGCTGAGGTGCCCGTGCCGACCGCATCTCAGATCGAGGGCCTGGCCAGCTCCGCCATCCAGAGCGCGGGCCTCGAGGGAGAAGACGCGCCCAAGCTGGCCACGGCCCTGGGCGACCTCTTCGCCCAGGTCCTCGACCTGTTCAGCTCCATGACCCAGGTCTTGCCGGGCATCCCCGCCGCCGTCGATCCCACGAGCGGGTCGGGCAGCACCGCGGGCCCAGGCATGCTCTTGCCGCCGCCCGCCGGCGGGCCCGGGGCCGCGCAGATCGAGGCCCTGGCCAACGCGGCCCTGCGCGACGCCGGCCTCGAGGGCGAGTACATCCCCGACCTGGCCAAGGTCCTCGCCGACACCTGCGAGATCGGCCTGACTCTGTTCTGCGCCCAGGTCATGGTCGCGCCCGGCATCGCCGTGGCGGGCATGGTGACCAGCGCGCCCGGGAGCTTGATGTAGCCATGCCCGCCCCGCAAAAAGGCACGCTCGAGCCCATCGTCCAGGGCCTGCTCGCCGCCGCCCAGCTGACCGGCGAGAACCAGGGCGACCTCGCCGCGGCGATCGCCGAGACCTGGGCCGGCGCCCTCGATCAGCTGGTCCAGCAGGCCCAGGTCGCCCCCGGCATCGCCTGCCCGCCAGGGGCCTCCGCCGCCCCCGGGAGGTTGATGTGAGCGCCAGCGATCGTCCCCACGCGGACTTGCTGCTCGAGTTCCGCGACGACGGCCTCGTCGATCTGGCCCTGGCCGGCGCTGAGCTCGCGACCACCGACAGCCGCGAGAACCTCGTGCAGGCCCTCAAGATGCGCCTGCTGGTCAGCCGCGGCGAGCTCGGCCGCCTCGCCCACCCTCGCTACGGCTCGCGCGTCCACGAGCTCATCGGTGAACCCATGAACCGCCGCAACCTCGAGCTCCTGCGTCGCTACGTCCGCGCGGCGATCCTCTCGGACCCCCGCGTGGCGAAGATCGTCGAGCTCGACATCACCCCGCTGCGCGACGACCCCTCGGCCGTCGACGTCTACGCCCTGGTCGAGCCCGACCCCCGCAAGCTCCTCGGCCCCGCGCTCGAGTTTGGAGTGATCCTCGATGTCGGATGACCGTCCATTCCTGAAGAAGGACTTCGCGGGCCTCGTCGACGAGACCCTCACGCACCTGCGCTCGGGCGCGGGCGGCCGGGTGGTCCTCGACGACGCCACCGAGGGCTCGGTGCTGCGCACCCTCGTCGAGGCCTTCAGCCGCGAGCTGGCCGTGTGCTACGAGCAGCTCGAGGCGGTCTACGAGGCCAGCTACCTCGAGACGGCCACGGGCGCCGCCCTCGATCGCGTGGTCGAGCTCATCGGCATCGCCCGCCACGAGGCCGGCTGGCTCGAGGGCGACGCCGTGTTCGCCCGCGCGACCCCGGCCCCCTTCGACATCGACATCCCCGCGGGCACCCTGGTCGCCGGCAAGGGCGTGCAGGGCTTCGAGACCCTCGTCGCCGAGACCCTCCCGGCGGGCCGAAGCTCGGTGCGCGTGCCGATCCGCTCGCTGGTCCCCGAGGGCGCCTCCGTCGAGCCCAACAAGCTGTCGATCTTGAACCGACCCATCCCCGGGATCGAGACCGTCAGCAACCCCGCCGTGCTGCTCCCGCGCCGGGACCCCGAGTCCGACGACGATCTGCGCGCCCGGGCCCTCGGGGCCATCCGCGGGGGCCGCAGCGCCACGGTCTCGGCCATCGAGCGGGCCGTGCTCGCCCTGGGCATCGTCGAGGTGTCCGTGTCCGAAGACCCCGAGCGCGCCGGGCTGGTCAAGGTCGTGATCGGCGACCTCGACCTCACCCAGGGCGAGCTCGCCGCGGCCCAAGCGGCCGTCGAGGCGGTGCGCCCCGTGGGCGTGCGCGTCGACGCCTTCCAGGCCGCGGCCGTGTGGATCCAGGTCCGCGTCACCGTCGAGCTCGAGGCCCTGCTCGACGCCCAGTCCGAGGCGGCCCTGCGCGCGGAGCTCGAGGCCATCGTGCGCGAGTTCTTCACCAAGCTCGAGGTCAACGAGAGCGTGCGCTGGAACAAGCTGCGCAACCTCCTGGCCGCGCACCCCTCCGTGGCCGAGGTCGCCCTGCCCACGAGCGAGACCGTCGACGACGGCGAGCTCGTCGTCAGCCCGACCTGGCCGCTGCTCGCCGTGGACCGCAAGACCGCCGCGCCCGTGATGACGACCAGCGACGGCGCCCCGCGCCTGCTCGGGACCGAGAGCGCCCCCGTCGGCGTGTTCGTGGGGGTCGAAGAGCGCGCCCGCCTGCACGCGACCCCGCAGCTCGATCTCCAGCCGCCGGAGCTGGCCGTGTGGATCGACGTCGAGGCCGACCACGCCAGCGGCTCGGACGTCGCCGTCGTCGAGGCGGCGCTGCGCGAGGAGCTGGCCAAGATCTTCCCGGCCGAGGCCCTGCAAAACCCCGTGAGCGTCAGCTGGAACGAGCTGAGCACCCGCCTCGACGGCGTCGCCGACCTCGACTCGGGCTCCCTGCGCTTCGTGATCCTCCACGCCCGCGACGGCCGGGTCGTCACCGTCGCCGACGACCCCGCGGCCAGCGAGCACACGACCTTCGTGATCCGCGAGCGCATCGAGATCCGCAACGTCCACCTCTTCGAAGCCGAGGACTGAGCGCGCCATGGCCACCGAAGACCGAACTCGCCACGACCGCCTGCGCGGCCTGCTCCCGCGCAACTACGCGGTCGACCCCGAGACCAGCGCCCTCGGGGTCGTGCTCGAGGTCCTCGCCGACGAGCTGCGCGACGCCGACTTCGCGATCGAGCGAGCGCTGCGCGACAAGTGGTTGGCCACGGCCGCAGGCCCAAGGCGCGCGGTCCAGGTCGCCGTCCCCGATCGCTGGGTGCTCGACGAGCGCGTGCCCGCCATCCTCCGCGAGGCCGCCATCCTCGACGCCGAGGCCACCCAGCTGCGCGTCGCCAGGGTCTTGGCTCCCGAGCCTCGGGGCCCCGTGCGCGCCCTGTCTCAGAGCCCGCGGGTGCTCGTGGGCGAGCGCCTCGTGGCCCCCGAGCCCGCGGACTTCGCCGACGAAGCGGCCATGCTCGCGCGCTTGCAGGCCCTGCTCGCCCCCCTCGGCGTCGCGACCCTGACCCAGGCTCCGAGCGCCAGCACGCTGAGCGCCGAGGGTGACCCGCCGGCGCCCGACGAGCCCGATCTGAGGGTCAAGCGCCTGTGGGCCCGGTGGTTGCTCCCGGGCGAGGCCTTCGAGGCCGCCATCGCCCCCGCCGGGGCCTTCATCGCCGTGGTGATCGTCCGCGGCCCCCTCGACGACTCGAGCTACCGGAGCGCGGTCGACCAGATCCTCAGCGACAGCCTCGGCTTCAGCGGCGCGAGCAGCCCGGCCCTGCCCAAGGTGTCCATGGTGCGGCCGCCCGAGCCCCTCGAGCACCTCGGCGCGGCCCTCGACCTGCGCCGCCAACCCTGGGAGACCGACGCCGAGGCCTACCGCAGCCGCGTCCGCATCCTCGCGCCCATGCTCACCGAGGGCCTGGCCACGCCCAAGGTGATGCTCGCCGCGGTGCTCACCTCCCTGCACGCCGAGCCCTGCCCGATCACCGAGCGGCCCGACCCCGACTCCACCCGCGGCTACGGCCTGCCGCCCAAGAGCCTCTCGCGCTGCGCCGTGTGCCGAGGCGGCGGGACCCCGCCCCCGGGCAGCACCTGCCCGCTGCGCGACGAGGCCACGATGCAGGCCACGATCACCGACAACCCGCGCACCCGGGCCACGCTCGTGCGCAGCCGCCTCGAGCCCTACGCCGAGGGCGGCGGTCGGAGCCTGCGCGTGCGCAACGACAGCCTGTTCTCGGCCCGCCCGGAGATCATCCTGCGCGTGCCCGAGGACGCCGATCCGGAGACCCGGGTCGTGCCCAGCTTCCGCAGCTCGACGACCGGAGACGAGGTCGTGGTCCCGACCATCCTCGGGCCCGGCGACGAGCTGACCGTGCGCCCCGCCAGCGACCACGACCCCGCCCTGCCCCGGCACCAGCAGTTTTGGGTCGACCCGCCGGGCGGCGAGGCCCAGCTGCCGCCGCGGGTGTGGATCCGCCGCGGCAGCGCGGGCGGCGGGGGCTTCGAGACCGTCGCCAACACCCTGTTCGCCGCGGGGCCCCGCTTCGATCAGGTCCGCTACAGCGACGCGGCCGACCCCGCGCTGTTCGACGAGGGCAGCTACGACAACGTCTACCTCGACGAGCCCGCCCCCACCTCGACCCCGACGCTCACCCACTTCGCCGACACCCAGCTGCGCATCACCAGCCCCAGGCTGCAGCCGGGGACCAACGACTGGACCTACCAGCCCCTCGCCAAGGCGGCCCTGACCTCGCTGCTGACCGACTACGAGGACGAGCCCGAGTACGCGGCCCTCGCCCTCGGCCTGGACCTCGAGGCCGAGCCAGACTTCGAAGCCGCCAATACCAAGGTGGCGCTCGAGCTGCGCTGGTGGACCCGACCGCCGGCGCGCTTTCGGGTCCGCGTGCCCCTCGAGCCCGCCGTGATCGCGGCCATGGGCGCCGGCGCCGACGTCTACATGCGCGCGATGATCGAGCGCGTGCGCCCGGCCGGCGTCTACCCGCTCATCGACTTCGCCCTGCCGCCCATCGTCGAAGCCCTCGAGCCCAGCGTGTCCTTCGAGGGCCTCGACCTGCGCGCCTTCCCCAGCGTCGAGCCCGAGATCCAGCTCGACCTCGCGGCCACCTTCAGCGAAGCCCTCGAGCCCAGCGACGCCTCCGCGTTCGTGGGTGTCCACAACGTCACGCTCTTCGACCACAGCCTGTTCACGGACCAGGGCGCCGACCTGGGCATCTTCGACGCGACCCGCTTCGACCACAGCCTGCTCTCGGGCCAGGGCAGCAACCTGGGCCCCCTGCTCAACCACAGCTCCTTCAACGAGGCCACCTTCGCCGACCAGCCCGTCGGCGAATGGGACGGGCCCCCGACCTTCAACAACGCCGTGTTCGGCTGACCCACGCCCCGGAGTTCCCAAGCAATGCGACTCGTCCACACCCCCACCGGCCGCCTGCGCCTGCGCCTGTTCAACCCCGCCACGGGCGAGGTCGTCGAAGATCGCTGGGAGCAAAACCTCGTGACCACCGGCGGCCGCACCCTGCTGGCCGAGCTGCTCACGGGCGTGACCCTCGGCATCGCCAAGGTCGAGCTCGCCGTCGGCGGAACCCGCGTGCCCGCCGAGCCCACGGACAACCCGCCCGCGCCCTACCCCACCGCCGCGGACCCGAGCAACACCGAGCTCTACGCCGAGCTGCTGCGCGTGCCCACGGACCTGGGCGGAATCACCGAGGTCCCGACCAGCGAGGTCGACACCACGCCGCGCGCGACCACGGCGATCAGCGCGGTGTTGCCCACTAACTTGAGCGGACCCGTGCTGACCCTGCGCGAAGCCGGGCTGGTCATCACCAAGCTCGTCGCCTCCCCCGACCCCGAGTCGGAGGACCCCAGCGAGGGCGAGGTCCTCTACAACCACGTCGTCTTTGGCGGCCCGATCACCAAGAACCCCGAACTTCAAATGACGCTGACCTGGGAGGTCATGTTCTGATGCCAGCCACCCCCTTCATCCCCAAGAACCCCAACGATCTGATTCGCGCGGCCGACTGGAATCAAATCCAGATCGACGGGCGCGAGGAGGTCCGCAGCCACGACCACAGCGGCGGCGACCAGGGCGTGCAGCTCGGGACCGCGGCCCTCGCCGACGGGGCCGTGACCGCCGAGAAGATCGCCGACGGGACCATCACCGCCGAGAAGCTCGACCCCAACTTGGAGCTCGGCGGCGGCGGCGGGACCCCCGACGACGACTCCGTGACCACGGCCAAGATCGCCAACGGGGCGGTCACGACCGCCAAGCTCGCCCAGCCCCTGGGCAGCCTGTCGAGCGCGTCCCTCGAGGTCGCAGGCCACCGCCTCCGGCCGGTCTTCGACGAGGTCGACCTCGACTGGAGCTGGCAGTTCGACGGGGCGCCCATCAACCTCGAGCAGCCCTCGGGAGAGGAGCTCGGCGAAGCCTTCCAAAACGCGGAAGATATCTACGGAAACCTCGGCGCTCTCGAGCGCCGGGCGCTGCTCATCCTCAGCCGCGTTCTCGACCCCAGCCTCGTCGTGACCAGCGGAGCCGAGGGCATCTACGAAAAGCTCGACAACCCGAGCCTCTCGCGCACCCTCCAGCGCGCCGGCGTCACCGACGATCACATCGGCCCGGCTCTCGAGGCCACGAACGATCTGTGGCAGGTCTACACGGAAACCAAGACCGCCTACCCCAACCTGTTGTTCGCCATCTCGACCATGCCCCAGGAGGTGCTCGACCAGCTCAAGGAGGCCGGCCAAAACCCCATCCCCGGCCAGTCCCCGCGCACCTTGTTCACCTCCGCGCAGAGCGTCGCCCCCAACTACAGCCAGCACCTGTCCTCCGCCATGCTCCGCCCCCTCGGGACCATCCACCCCGAGACCGGGCTCGCCAGCCCCCCCGTGGTCCATCTCGACCCCGCCCTCGGCTTCTCGCGCCTGGAGCTCGAGGTCGAGGCCACCGCGACCTTGCGCGGCTCCGGCTACGTGGGCATCGGCATTGGCGGGCTGCAGGCGCCTCCCCCCCTGGGCTCCCTGGCGTCGATCGGGACCGAGGGCGTGTGGGGTCGGCAAGTACGGGTGACTCGCCGCATCCCCCTCTTCTCCAACTCGGCCCGGCAGATCCGGCTGTGGGGGATCACCCTCTTCCCCCCCTTCTACAACTCGAACGTCGTGCTCGTCGACGCCACGATCCGAGCCCGGACCGTTGGCCTGACGCCGAACTACGCCGAGAACCACCAGCTGACTGTCGACCCTGGCAGCCTCGACCCCACGCTCGCCAACGTCAGCACCACGCCCATCCCCGCGCCCTAAGAGCCCGGAACCCTGCGCCATGGAAGTCCTGCTCGACGACGCGCCCGTATCTGCGACGCCCGGCGCCGCCCAGACCGTCCTCCTCGACGGCGAGGGCGCGCGCCTGGTCGTGCGCCTGGGCGCGGACGAGGAGCTGGCGGTGGCGACCCTGTCGCTCAGCCCGGCCGCGGGCGACCAAGAGCCCAGCTTTGCGAGCGCCCCGAGCTTCGCCACGGACCAGGGCGACTCGCTCGCTAACATTCAGTGGATCAGCGTCGACTGGGGGAGCGCGCGGACCCTCGAGTCGATCGCCCCGAGCTTCACCTCGGGGGCCGCGGCGCTCGGCGTTCGCGTCCGCATCGCCCGGGGCGCGAGCCAGTGGTACACGCCGCCCGGACCCACCGGGGCCGCGGTCCCGGACACCGAGACCACCGTCGCCCTGAGCTTCCCCGACGCCGTCGCCGACCGGGTCATGCTCGAGTTCGTCGAGACCGGGGCGGAGAGCGTGCTCACCAACACCTTCACGAGCGTGTCCTTGACGGGCAACCCGGTCCTCGACTTTGGCCGCGAGGCCAAGGACTTCGAGGTCGCCGTCGAGCCCAAGCGGGCCTTCTTCACCCACGCGGGCCTGCCCGCGGCCAGCGTCGCGCTGCCCAAGCTGCTCGAGACCCTGCGCGAGCAGCTCGAGCTCGAGGTCCTGAGCGAGGTCGAGATCGCCTTGAGCGTGGGCGCGGGCGTGGCCGGCTTCGTCGGGCTGCAGTGGGCCTTCGTCCGCGATCGCATCGCCCGGGAGTTCGCGGACGGCGAGACCAGCCAGACCCTGGCCCTCGACTTTGGCGGCAGCGCGGAGCTTCCCCTGTTCAAACGCCCGGATGACGACGACGCGCCTCTGGCCCAGCTGCGCTCGCTCGAGCTGGACTTCGGCTTCGAGCCCGTGCGCGAGCGCCTGGTCCTCGACCCCGACCCGGAGCAGCTGCGCGAAGGCCTCGGCGAGCTCGTCGAGCCCCTGTTCGACGCCGCGCAGCGCCTGACCCTGCCCACGGCCGACGCCAGCGAGCTCGTCGGCGTCGCGCTGCGAACCCGCGCCCTGAGCCCGACCGCGGCGGGGCGCGTCGAGCTCATCGCCGACCTCGACGGCGCGCCAGCGGGCGAGCTGCTCGCGCGCGGGAGCTTCGCGCTCGACAACCCCGAGGGGACCCGCGCGGTCCCGCGGTGGTTGAGCGTCGACTTCGAGGCGCCGGTGGTCCTCGAGGGCCCCGCCTGGCTCGTCGCGCACCTCGACTCGGGGCAGCTGGTCTGGCTGCTCGGGGAGCCCCGCGACCCTGCTGTCGTCGGACCCCCGCACTACCGACGCAACGACACGGGGACCGGCGGCGCGTGGCTCAGCCGCGAGGCTCGCAACCCGACGAGCTGGGGCCTGACCCGGGTCCGAGCGCTCGAGGCCGGCCCGAGCACGCCTCCCGCCCTGAGCCTCGTGCTCGTGGCCCACGACGGCGCCGAGACCCTCATCCCGCTGACCCCCGACGCCTCGGGCCAGCTGCGCTGGCGACCCGAGGATCCCGACGCCGTCTCGGCCACGAGCGCCATCCACCTGCGGGTGAGCTCGGAGGCCGCGGCGACGGTGACCCTCACCAACCCAACCCTGACCTGGCGCGAGCTTCCGCCGCCGGCCGACACCGACGTCGTCGTCGATGACGTCCTCCCCGACGTTGTGGTCCCCGACGTGCTCATCCCCGACGCCCTCACCCCCGGCAGTTGACCATGCTCGACGCCCTCGAAGACCTGCTCCGCCCTGCCATCGACGCGGCCTTGCCCGGTGGCCTGACCGTCGTCGCGGGGCCCTGGGACCCCTCGGGCAACGGCGTCGTCGTGCACGCCACCGCCCTCGAGGTCCAGCCCCCCGCCGACGATCCCCCCGGAGACGAGGAGGCCCACCTGCTGAGCCTCGTCGACTTCGACGCCGACGGGGTCGCCCTGGACTTCGAAATTCCCGAGGCCCAAACGGGCGAGCTCATCGAGGTCGAGGCGCCCCCGGGCTACACGGCCGCCCGCGGCGACGCCTACTTCCTCGACGATCGGACCATCCGCTTTTACCAGGCCCCCGCGGCCGCCAACCCGGGGGTCCGGGCCCGCCTGCGCGGCGACGCGGCCGCGGGCTGGAAGCGCCGCCGCCCCTGCGCCCTCACCCTCGAGATCAGCGCGTGGAACAACGACAGCGACGACGCCGACGCCCACCTGGCCGTCGCCCTGCAGGTCGCCCTCGCCGAGCTCGTCGAGCTGCCCAACCTCGAGACCGCCGCGGCCCCCGGCGTCAGCGTGCAGCTGCGCGTCCGCAAGCCGCGGGTGTGGCTCGACAGCGTCGAGCGTCAGCACATTGCGAGCGCCAACCTGTTCGAGTTCAAGGCCACCCTGACCCTGCGCGGCGAGCTCGACGTGCTCGTGGCCAAGGGCGAGCCGCCGAGCGTCGGGGTCATCGAGTCCATCGAGGGCCAGGTGTCCGTGAACCACGCCGACGGCGAGCCCCTCGAGCCCGAGGCCTTCGTCATCAGCGGCGAGGACCCGCCCCTCGTCGTCGGGCCGCGCCCGATCGAGTCCGACGATCCGGCCCTGCTGCTCACGGTCTCCACCTCCGTGCTCAGCGACCTCGACGGCTTCACCCCGCCGGTCACGACCATCGCCGCCCTCGCCGAGCTCGACATCCCGTCGATCGTCGACGAGCTCGTCAACGTCACCGAGGTCAAGATCGGCGAGCTGCGCCAGCGCGCCAAGCTCGTGCTCGCCTTCCCGCACCTCCCCGAGCTGCCGGCGAGCGCCCTGGTCCCGAGCCTCACGACCCTGATCAACCAGGACGTCGAGACCCTCGCGGTGATGCTCGACCACGGGCCCGCCTACGCGGCCTCGCTCCACGCCGAGCTCCTGACCTTGCAGATCCTGCTCAAGGGCTCGGCGATGAGCAGCCTGACCCTCGCCGACTTCAGCGCGACCTGAGCGCAGCGACTCGGACCTTTCGCCGGAGCACCCCATGGCCAGCAACGACCCCTACATCAGCAAGATCCCCGGCGACACCATCCGCAGCGAGGACTGGAACAACCTCCAGGTGTTCGCGCGCACGGACATCAACACGGCCCAGCAGGGCGCCGACGTCAACGCGTCGGCGATCGGGGGCCTCCAGAGCGCGCAGGCCGAGCTCGACGCCAGCCTCACGGCCCTCGGCGATCAGCTCGGGGAGCTCGAGGGCGACCTGGCCCTGGCCACGACCCTCGCCCCCTCGACCGCCGCGCTCACGCTCATCGAAGCCCGCAGCGCCCCGGACACCGAGCTCCCCCTCGAGCCCGACCTCGAGCTCGACGTCGGGCTGCTGCGCTACGGGGTCCGGCTGAGCTTCACGGGCCTGGGCGCGCCCACGGCCGCCCAGCTGCGCCGATGCTGCCGCGTCGAGCTCGACGCGCCCACGCCCCTGGGCGGCCCCCTCGTCGCCGAGGCCGCGCAGCCCTTCGCCCTCCAGACCCTGAGCCTCGACGGCGTCGCCGCGCAGGTCGACGACGCCCTCGTGTGGGAGCCTCGCCCCGCGGCCCTCCACGAGCTCAGCCTGCGCTTGTTCGCCGCCGTCGCGGCGAACGGCCGCTCCGCCCTGCTCGCCGCGCGGCTCATCGTCGAGGGGGAGTTCGTGGGTCCGCTCAGTCCGGCCCTCGGACGCAGCGAGGCGAGCGTCGCCGGGGCGACGAGCGTCGCCGGGGGCCGCTTCGTCGTCCCCTTTTGGCTGACCGTGCCCTACGACGACCAGGCCAACAACCAGGTCCCGCCGGCGGACTGGCCGTGGGCCCACGGAGGCGACCCCGGCGACTTCCCGGGCGCCTTCGCCGGGCTAACGTAGACCGCGCTCGGCGAGCCAGGCCCGGGCATCCTTCGCGCTGACCTCGTCGCCGAAGTCGTCGTAGAGCTCGACGGCCTCTTCCACCAGCGCGACGGCCCGGGGCCGCTGCGCGCTGCGCTCGGACCACAGCGCCTTGCCCAGGTTGTAGGCCGTCTGGGCCACGAACACGCCGCCCGGGTCCTGCTCGCGGTGCAGCTCCAGCGCGCGCTCGAGCTCCTGGATGCCCGCGTCCCCGCGGCCCCGGGCGATGAGCACCCGGCCCAGGCGGCTGCGGGCCTCGGGCTCGCCCATGGTCCCCTCCGAGACCTCGAGGGCCCGCCGGTAGGCCCGCTCGGCCTCGCCCTCGCGGCCGAGCTCCTCGTGGGCCAGGCCGTAGTTGACCAGCACCGTGCCGAGCTCGTAGTGGTCCTCGTCCTTGCCGGACTCGAGCAGCTCGACGGCGCGCTCGTACTCGACGAGGGCCTCGGCGTGGAGCCCCTCGTTGGCCAGGGCCACGCCGAGGTTGTGGTGGGTGGCCGCCAGCCCCGGGTTGTCCGGGCCGAGGGCGCGGCGCTGGCTCTCGAGCACGTCGCGCATGAGGTGGATGGCGGCCTCGCCCTCGCCGGTCAGCGCCAGGGCGCTGGCCTCGAGGCCGCGCGCTTGGAGCACGACGGGGTGGGTCTCGCCGAGGCTCGCGGTGAGCTTGTCCGCGGCCGAGCGCGCGCGCTCGAAGCTGACCTGGTGATCGCCGAGGTCGCCCGCGAGCACGGCGAGGTTGAAGTCGGTCTTGGCGACGAGCTCGTGGTCTTCGCCGTAGGCCTCCACGAACACGGCGCGGTTGAGCTCGAACAGCTCCCGCGCCTCCTCGGCCTTGCCCAGGGCCCGGACCAGCGCGGCGAGGCCGTTGCGAGCCTTGGCCGTGTCGGGGTGCCTGGGGCCGAGCAGCCCCGCGAAGGCCTCGGAGGCCTCGCGCATGTGGGCCGCGGACTGCTCGAGCTCGCCGGCCTGCAGCAGCGCGGCCCCGAGCCCGCTGTGCGCCATGGCGCGGGTGTGATCGTCCTCGGCGAACTCGAGGCTGGCCTCGAAGTCCGCGATGGAGGCCGCCGTCTCCCCTGCGCCTTCCTCGAACCACGCGCGGTGGTTGTAGTAGTCGAAGCGCAGCGACTGGGGCGAGCCCAGCCGTCGCAGCCAGGCCTCGGCGTGCTCCCCCGCCTCCCGCCCGGCCTCGAGGTCCGCCTGGATGTAGCCCACCGCCCACAGCTTGCGGATCCACAGCTGGGCGACCAGCAGGTCGTAGTCGTTCGCCTCGGCGAGCAACAAGGCGGCGTCGAGCTCTCGGTTCGCGCGCTCGTGGTCGTCGGCCGTCGTGGCGATCCAGCCCAGCTCCGAGCGCAGCTCGGCGAGCACGGGGGCGTAGCCGAGGGCCTCGGCCTGCTGAACGAGGGCCTCGCCCCTCTCGCGCGCCGAGTCCAGGCGCCGGGCCGCGTGGAGCAGCTCGACCTCGTCCAGGCCCCGGCGCAGCTCGGCGACGGCCGCCCGAGTGTCCGGGTCGGCCGGCTGCGGCGGAGCCAGGCGCAAGCGCTCGGGGTCCTCGCAGGACTGGGCCGGGCCCAGGGAGCCCAGCGCCGCGAAGCTGCGGGCCGCCTCGGCCTCCTCCGCGGCCGCCCAGTCGAAGGCCAGGAAATTCTCCAGCGAAGCTCGGCGCCGATCGAGGCAGGCGCTGCGCTTGGCCGCGAGCGGGGCCGCGTCGAGGCCGAGCTCCCGGGCAAAGCAGGCCTGGACGCGACCGTCCTCGAGCGCCTCGACGTGGACGTCGACGGCCGCGGCCAGGGGCTCGACCATGGCGTCGAGGTAGTCCTTGTCGTGGCTGCGCAAGCCGGCGGCCAGGCGCGCCTTCGCGGCCTCGCTCCACATCGAGTCGAGGTCCTCGTTCGCCGCCGCGCACAGCTGCGGAGGCAGGGTCGCCGCCACGCCGCCGTCGGCCTGCGGGATCATCATCGACGCTCCTCCGGCCAGGACCCCGAGCGCGAGCACGCCGAGCAGCGCCCGCGAGCGCCAACGCGGCGGCGCGAGGGCAGCTTCGAGGGCAGCGATGAGCGCGGCCAGATCCTCGTGCCGCGCCTTGGGGTCCTCGGCCCGCCCGCGGGCGATCGCGGCCCGCAGCCGCGGCGCGATCGAGGCCTTGGTCGCGGCGAGGGCCTCGTCCAGCGCCACGCACAGGCTGTACTGATCGCTGCGCGCGGTCACGGCCTCGCCGCGGCGCTGCTCCGGGGCCATGTAGGCCGGGGTCCCCCCGGGCTGGTCGGTCTGGCTGAGCTCGACGGCGCCCGAGCCCTCGCCGCCGAGCTCGGCGCGCAGGGCCAGCCCAAAGTCGACGACCACCACCCGGTCGGCCTCGACGATGACGTTGTCCGGCTTGAAGTCGCGGTGGACGATGCCCTTTTCGTGGGCCGCGACCAGCCCCCGCGCCGCCTCGATGAACAGGCGCACGATCGCCTCGACCCCGAGCCCGCCGTCTTGTTGAGCCGCGGCCAGGTGCGCGCGCAGGCTCGGCCCGGACAGCTTCTCCATGGCCACGTAGATCCGCCCGGCGTGCTCGCCCGCGTCGAACACCGAGACCACGTTGGGCGCCGACAGCTGGGCGAGGGTCCGGGCCTCCCGCAGCTGCCGCTCCCGGGCTCGATCATCCCGGGGCGGGCTCAGGGCGATCTTCAAGGCCACCGGGCGCTCGAGGGTCGCGTCCCAGGCCTCGTGGACCACCCCCATGCCGCCCGTGGCGATGCGCCGGAGGACCTCGAAGCGACCCACGCGGGTGCCGGGGCTGATCCCGGCGCGCTTCGAAGGCGAGCAGGGCTCCCCGCCCGCGGTGGGGGTCGGCGCTGGCCCGACGCCCTCGGCCTCGGTCTGGCGCCGCCGCGCGATCACGGCCACGACCGCGAGCCACTCCGGATCGCGATCGAGGGCCGCCTCGACGGCCGCGCGCTCGTCCGGCTCGAGGGCGCCGTCGAGGTAGGCGGCGATGGTGGACTCGTCGAGCTTGGACATGATCGGCGACGGACTAATGACTCAAAAAAGCGCCAGAGAGTGTGTGTATACTCGGCGACCTTGACCGCGCAAAGCCGTCTGCCGCCGGACCTCGACGAGCCCTCGCTCGCGCGCGCCGTCGAGGCACTCACGGACAGCTGGGGGGCGCCCCTGGTCGATCTGGACGCCCTGTTCGACACCTTGCGCCGCCGCGAAGGGACGGGCCCCGTGAGCGCCGAGGTGCTCGCAGACCTCTACCTCGCCCAGCGCTGCGCCGCCCATGATGGCGAGGCCCTCGAGCGCTTCGACGCCCGCTGCATCGAGACCCTCGACGCCGTGCTCGCTCGCCTGGATCCCTCGTCGACCTTCATCGACGACATCAAGCAGCGCGTGCGCACCAAGCTGCTGGTGGCCACCGGCGAGGCTCCCCCGCGCATCCACAGCTACGCCGGGCGCGGGCCCATCGACGCCTGGGTGCGGGTCATCGCCGTGCGCGAGGCGACCAGCGTCAAGCGCAGCGAGCGACCCTGGGCCGACTCGGCCGACCCCATCCTCGACGTCGAGGCCTCCCTGACCAGCCCGGAGCTGGGCCTGGTCAAGGAGCAGTTCCGCGTCGAGTTCGAGCGGGCGTTCACCGAGGCCATGGCCGAGCTCGAGCCCGAGCAGCGCAACCTGTTGCGCCACCACTACCTCCACGGCCTGAGCTTCGACGAGATCGGGGGCATCTACTCCCTGCACCGATCGAGCGTCGGGCGGCGCATCGACAAGGCCCGCAAGACCCTGCTGGCCACGACTCGCCGCTTGCTCGCCGCGCGCCTGGCCACGGACCGGGCGGAGTTCGAGCGCCTGCTCGAGCTCATCGCCAGCCGCATCGACCTGTCGATCGAGCGCCACCTCGGCGGCTAATCCCTGCATCCCTGCATCCCTGCATCCCTGCACCCCTGCACTCCCTGATTTTTGAGCACCCAAACTCCGCGGACCGGAGGGCGGCAGCCCGACCGCCGGGGAGGGGGACCCGTGACGGCTTTGCCGGCGCGGGGGAGGG
>NZ_ABCS01000141.1 GCF_000170895.1 Plesiocystis pacifica SIR-1
TGCGAGGTATAGGCGGGCGCCGAGCGGAGATCAAGGGGCCAAGCGGAGAAGCTCGGGGGAAGCTCGAAGAGACCCTGCACACGCTTTCGGGTGGGGCGGCCTGGGGCTCGGAGGGGGCCAGGAAGGGCCTGAGATCGCGTCTGGCGCCGATCCGGGGCCAGAGATGTACACTGCCGCCATGAGCGAAGCCGAGGACCGCAAACCCGCCATCGCCGAGGCCGTGCGCCAGCTCCTGGGCGCGTGTGGCCTGGATCTGGGCCATGGCGACCTCCGCGGGACCCCCGAGCGGGTCGCGCGGATGTGGTCCGAGATGGTGATCTCGGGCTACGCGGACGATCCGGCGGTGATCCTCGGCAACCCCGTCCTCGGCGAGGGGGACACGGAGCTCGTGGTCGTGCGGGACATCCCTTGCCACGGGATGTGCCCGCACCACCTCATGCCCTGGGTGGGCGAGGCGACCGTGGCCTACCTGCCCACGGACAAGCTGGTCGGCTTCGGTCGGCTCAGCCAGCTCGTGCACTGCTTCACCCGCCGGCTGACCCTCCAAGAGCGGGTCTGCAACGACATCGCCGACTCGCTCATGGAGCACCTCGGCGCCCGGGGGGGCGGC
The DNA here is from genome assembly GCF_000170895.1 of Plesiocystis pacifica SIR-1. Classification (GTDB taxonomy): domain Bacteria; phylum Myxococcota_A; class Polyangia; order Nannocystales; family Nannocystaceae; genus Plesiocystis; species Plesiocystis pacifica. The sequence goes on from NZ_ABCS01000141.1 coordinate 611, forward strand.
GTGCGTGATCACGGGTCAGCACGCCTGCCTCAATGTTCCCGACGACAAGCACGGCACCCGGGTCGTGACCGCTTCCTATCGCGGCGAGCTCAAGACCCGGCCAGACCTCCAGGCGCGGCTGCGCTGACTCAGATTCTTCGTCGTCCGCGAACTTTCGCGGCTGCGCGTGTTCTGCACTCGCATGCCCGCCTTCGTCGAGTCGTCCCCGCGCTCGCGTCGCCGCGTCCCCGCTGCGCTCGCCCTCGCCCTGCTCGCCCTCATCGCCTTGCTGCCGGCGCCCGTCCAGGCCTTTTGCGGCTTCTACGTCGCCGACGCGGACACGGAGATGTTCAACGACGCGACCGTGGTCGTGCTGATGCGCCAGGGCCAGCGGACGGTGCTGTCGATGCAAAACAGCTACGCGGGGCCGCCCGAGGACTTCGCCATGGTCGTGCCGGTGCCCGTGGTCCTCCAGGAGCATCAGGTCGTGACCCTGCCCCAGGGCGTGTTCGAGCGCATCGATCGTCTGAGCGCGCCGCGGCTGGTCGAGTACTGGGAGCGCGATCCTTGCGAGTCGCCGATGGACTTCGGCTACGGCGTGGGCGCGGGGGCCATCGGGCTCGGGGGGTCCGGAGCGGGCTTTGGGCTCGCCGCGGAGTCGGTCAGCCCGCCGAGGCCGGTGGTCAAGGTCGAGTCGGAGTTCGTGGTCGGCGAGTACGACATCGTCGTGCTCTCGGCCGAGGACTCCGTCGGCCTCGAGACCTGGCTGCACCAGGAGGGCTACCAGATCCCGAAGGGCGCGGAGAAGCAGCTGCGCCCCTATGTCCAGCAGGGCTACAAGTTCTTCGTCGCCAAGGTCGACGTCAGCAAGGTCAAGTTCGTCGACGGCCGCGTCGCGCTCTCGCCCCTGCGCATGCACTACGACTCGGACAGCTTCAGCTTGCCGATCCGCCTGGGCCTCATCAACGCGTCCAAGCAGGGCCCCCAGGACTTGATCGTGCACATCCTGGCCGACGATCGCTACGAGGTCGCCAACTATCCCAACGTCGCGATCCCGACCAACATCGAGGTCAAAAAGGGCGCGCGCAAGCACTTCGGGAGCTTCTACGCCAGCCTCCTCGACGAGACCCTCGACGATCACCCCGGGGCGGTCGTGACCGAGTACGCCTGGTCCTCGCGCAAGTGCGACCCCTGCCCGGTGAGGCCCCTGGGAACCAAAGAGCTCCGACAGCTGGGCGCCGACGTCATGCCCGGGGGATTGACCCGGCCCACGCTGACGCGCCTGCACGCCCGCTACCGTCGGGGCTCCGTGGGCAACGACCTGGTGTTTCAGGTCGCCAAGCCCATCGCGGGCGGGCGCGAGCGCCTGGTCGGGGACGACGGCAAGCTCGAGCGGGGGACGGTCTCCGACGGCACCAACAACTTTCAGGCTCGCTACATCATTCGCCACTACTGGCCCGGGCCCATCGAGTGCAAGGCGCCGCAGCGCTTCGATTGGGGCGGGCCGTGGCCGAGCCTGGACGACAGCGCGGGGCTCGAGGTGGCTCGGGACACGGCCTTCACCCGTCGCCGCCTCGACCTCGACGACTACGTGCGCGAGAAGGACGCGAAGCGTCTGTCCGTGAAGCTGCTCTCGAAGGGCGACCGATCCATCGCGCCGCCGCCCATCGAGCAGCCCCGCGCCCGGGCCAACGCCGAGCCGCCGGTCGAGATCGAGGAAGACTCCCCCGACGAGGCCACCGGGGGCGAGGCGGCCGAGGGCGAAGATTCCTCGGGCCTGGCCCTTCGAGCAGCCGGAGGAGGCCTGGGAGCCTTTGGCCTCGGCCTCGTCACCCTGTTTGGCGTGGGCACGCGTCGTCGGGCGCGTCACCGCACGCGCCCGACTCGGTCCTCACATCAGCCCTGACCGCCGGAGCCTAGAACGGCTCGCAGGTGACGTTGACGGCCTTGAAGTGGTCGAAGGTCAGCTGGCAGGGCAGCCCGGTGACGGCGTCGGGGACCTCCTGGAAGGTGTTCGCGCTCTGGACGCTGCCGTTCGCCGGCCACGGCCCGGGGTTGAACTTGGGCCACTGGCCGAGGTTGGCGATGTTGTGGTGGAAAGTGATGCCTGCGCGGGAGTAGTTGCGCAGGGTCAAGTTGTTGACCCAGCCGTCGACGGTGCCTTGATCGAAGTGCACGCCGATGAAGTGGGCCTGGACCAGGCCGTTTTGCACGACGTTGTGCATGCCCCTGGGCAGCTCGATGAGGCCTTCGTCGTTGTCGAGGTTGTCCCACTCGGAGTTGACCCCGATGCGGGTGTCCGGGCCGACGCAGAAGTTCTCGAGGGTCACGTAGACCGACTGGAGGTCGAAGTAGACCCCGACCGAGCCCGTGGTCGCGCCGACGCCGACCTCGTCGACGTCGATGTAGCGCAGGTACGACTGGTCGGCGTCCTCGAGCACGACCATGCCCGCCCAGCGGACGTCGCGGACGCGCACGTGCTCGACGAGGCTCTGCTCGCCGAGCCAGATGCCCACGCCCCAGCGATCCCAGACCGCGTCGCGGACGTCCGAGATGTCGAGGTGCTCGAGGATCGGCCCGGGCGAGGGGGTCGCGTCGTCGGTGGGCCCGTTGATCTGCACGCCGTGGCGGCGGACGTCGCGGACCTCGAGGCGGCGCAGCTCGAGGCCCTGGGGCGCGGCCATCTTGAGGCCCTCGTGGGCGACCCCGTTGCCATCGATGACGCAGTCTTCGATGACCAGGTTGGTCGCGTCGCCCCAGCTGACGACCACGCCGAGGGCCTGGATCGGGTTCAGGTCGGGGTCCTTGGAGGTGTAGGGGACCATGGCGTTGGGGTCGCTGACGTCGAACACGATGCCGTGGAGCTCGCCGCCGTCGAAGCTCGTGCCGTTGCCGCCCGCGTCGACGCCGAACTCGAACACCGGACCGCCGACGTTCTTGGCCCACAGCTTCTTGCCGCGCAGCCGGAGGTAGTTGGTGTCGAGGTCGGCGGCCGGGTAGACGCCGTCGTCGAGGACGATGTCCGTGATCATGGGGTCGAGGAGCTGGAGCTCGAGGTCATCGACGTTGTCCACGGGGGTGAGCGGCTGAAGGGCGGCGGGCAGCGGCTCGCTGGGGCCTTGGGGGAGCCCGATGCCGAGCAAGCTGGCCTCTCGGGCGCCGCTGCAGGGCAGGCTGGGGTTGCTGCGGAAGCTGGCCTCGGACGGATCGTCAAAGCCCAAGGCGTCGTCGGAGTCGAGGGCCTCGGCCTCGTCGCAGGCGGACAGCCCCACGAGGGCGAGGGAGAGGAGGAGGGGAAGGGAGAGGGGGTGCTCGAGTTTGGGCATCGGATCGCTCGCTCGGTGGCGGAGTGCGAGCGCGAGCGGATCTGATCCCCAGGTCTCCCGAGAGTGCGCGGAGATGCGCAGCCCTCGAGTGCCGGGCCGGGGCGTCCTCGATCTGGTGCGCGCGACACCACCGGAGGGCGGCCGCCCGGGGTGCGCGCCCGTGGGCTCTGCGCGCACCCGGCACGCCGAAGGGGGCGTTTCGCGGCGGCTGTGGCACCGTCGCGCTCGCAATGGCTTCGAGTTGGGACTAGGCTCGGGAGGATGCTCGATGTCGATCGCCAGCCAACATCCGCGGTGCTCGCGGCGCTGCCGATCTTCCCGCTCCCGAACGTCGTCTTTCTGCCGGGGATGGTGTTGCCCCTCAACGTGTTCGAGCCGCGCTACCTCGAGCTCGTCGACCACGTGCTCGACGGCGGCATGCACATCGGCGTGCCCCTGCTGCGGCTCTCGGCCGAGGGCAGCGACGAGATCGAGGACGATGACCAGCTCCCCGTCCATGACCCCGACGCCGCGCTGATGACCGGGGTCTCGCCGCTGCGCCCGCGGCCGGCCATCGAGTCCGTGTTTGGGGTCGGCCAGCTCATCGCCCACGAGCGCCTGCCCGACGGTCGCCGCTTCATCCGGCTCGAGGGCCTGGGCCGCGTGCGCGCCGTCGCCGAGCTGCCGCCCGAGGGCATGGCCTTTCGGCGCCTGTCCGTCGAGCCCCTCCCCGAGACCGAGCCCGGAGATTTGCACGCCCTCGAAGTGCTCAAGGCGCAGGTCGAGCGCATGGCCGAGACCTTCGACGCCGACGACCGCGAGACCGTGCTCAGCGTGCTCGAGCTCGAGGACCCGCGGCTGATCGTCTACGCGATCGCCTCGCTGATCCCCAACGTCGAGCTGATGCGCGCCGTCCGACGCGGCCGACCGCTGGGCGGGACCATGCCCCACCTGCGCCTGCTGCAGCGCTGCCTGGTCCGGGACACGGCGGACGAGCGCGTGGACCTGCTCAACGCCCGGGCGGCGGCGTTGATCGACGTGCTGGGCGAGAGCGGGTCCTTCCCGATCACGACGCTGAATTGAGCGGGGTGCTCAGGTCAGCACGGCCAGGCCCAGCAACATCCACAGCCCGCCGAGGATCATCCACAGCGCGGTGTAGCCGACGATGTCGCGGGCCCGCACGCCGGTCACGGCGAGCAGCGGCAGGGCCCAAAAGGGCTGCAACATGTTGGTCCACTGGTCGCCGTAGGCCATGGCCATGAGCACGTTGGACGCGTCCACGCCGGTGTCGAGGGCGGCCTGCATGATGATCGGCCCTTGCACGGCCCACTGCCCGCCGCCCGAGGGCACGAGCAGGTTGAGGGCGCCGGCGGTCACGAAGGTCAGCGGCGCGAGCAGCTTGGGCCCGGCGGCGCTGACCAGCTCGGTGACCTTGGCCGAGAGCCCCGAGGCGGCCATCACCGCCATGATCCCCGCGTAGAGGGGGAACTGCAGCACGATGCCCGTGCAGCCCTGGATGCCCCGGGCGCAGGCCGCCAGGAAGCGGTGAGGGCGGCCGTGGAGCAGCAGGGCCAGGACCCACAGGGTCATGTTGATGGTGTTGAGGTCGAGGCGGCTGACGCCCTCGCGGGCCAGGTGCATGACCAGCGCGGCGAGCATGGGGAAGCCCAGGGCCCAGACCACGTAGGGGGAGCGCTCGATGGCCTCGACGGCGTCGGCGGGGGCGGGCTCGAAGGGGCTCTCGGCCTCGCTCGCGGCGGCCTCGACCTCGGGGGGAATCTCGACGGGGTCGGGGTCCTTGCCGGCCGCGGGGGTCATGGCCGCGAACACCAGCGGCCCGAGCACGAGCAGGCCGAGGCTGACGAAGAGGTTGAGCGGGCCGAACAGGGTCTCGTCCAGGCCGAGGGTGCCGACGGAGGCGGCGAGCTCGGGGCCGAGGACCTCGATCATGTCCTTGTCGGTGGTCGCCTTGAGCGGGGCCGTCCCGCTCATGCCCCCGTGCCAGCACATCAGCCCGGAGTAGGCGGCCGCGCACAGCAGCGGGTAGTGCAGCTTCCACTCGCGCAGCTTGGCCTGGCGGCCGCCCTCGCGAGCGAGGATGGCCCCGCCGATCAGGCTCAGGGACCAGCTGAACAGGGCCAGGGTGATGGACGCCAGGGCGGTGATCGCCACCAGGCTGCGCGGGCCCTTGGCGAAGCGGGTCAGGGCGGTGATGCCCCGGCGGACGATCGGGGCCTCGGCCAGGGCCGTGCCGAGCACGAGCATGATCACCGCCTGCATGCCGAAGGCGAGCAGCTTCCACAGGCCCGTGCTCGCCCACGCCTCGAGGGCCGCGCTGAGCCGGAGCATGGGCCCGGGCTCGGCCCCCTCGGCGCCTGCGAGCGTCGCCCCGGGCCAGTCCCCGGCGAACAAGCCCGCGAGCAGGACGACGACGGACAGGCCCACGGCGAGCACGAAGGGGTCGGGCGTGACGCGACCAAAGCCGCGCCGAAACAAGACGCCGAGGCGTGCGAGGGGACCCATGGGGCGAGCCTAACAGCTGCGCGCTCTGGCGCCCTCCCTGCCCACGTCCACAACTCAATGCGGGAGGTTGAAGCCTTTGGCCTCGTCCTCGGAGATATCGAGGGACTTGGGCTGCTTCATCAACTGGGGGTTGCGCTCGAGGCTCTCGAGCTCGTAGAGGGTGCTGCGCAGCTTGCTGGTGTCGGTCCCGTAGCCTGCGCCCCCCGGGCCACGACCCGGGCGGTACTCGACGCGGATGCCTTTGCCCACGCCGGGGAGCTCGACCTTGACGGTGCGCCCTGCGTAGCCGGCGGCCATCTCCTCGGACGTGAACCGCGTCGACTCCTCGACGATCTCGGCCCCGGCCTCGAGCTTGCGGACCCGAATCGTCAGGGGCCCGTCGGGGGTCGTCCGAGGATCCGCGCCGAAGTCGAGGTAGACCTCGTGGCCGTGGCGGATGAGGTAGAGGTCGTGGTCGTCGAGCTCGAGGATGCCGGCGGTGTCGAGGAGGCGCAGGTCCTCGCCCTTGGGGGGCTGATTGGTCCGCAGGCCGATGGCCCAGACCTGCTGATCGCAGACCAGCACCTGGCCGCAGACTTGGCAGCGCTCGGACCAGCGCTCGATGCCGGTCTCGTTTCCGGTCTCTTCGAAGCGCTCCTCGTTTTTGACGAACACGGCGTCGCCTTCGAGCGCGAAGCTCAGGTCCGTGCTGCGCCGCCACTTCATGGGCGGGCCGTGGGGCGAGCCGAGCCCTCCGTCTCGGCGGGCCCAGGCGTGCTCGACGAGCTCCGTGCGTACGGTGGTGTCGGCCATGCGCGCGCGCGGGTAGAGCTGGGCCGCGGTGGCGCAGTGCTCGATGGCCTCGGCGCTCAGGCCCGGGGGTGGCGAGGCCTTGGTGCAAGCGCCGATCGCCGCGCTCAGAGATACGGCCAGACACAGGGCTTCACGAACACGCACGTCTAGCAGGATATCGGAGAAGTCATCGCGGCTCCTCGCGCCGTGGATTTTCGTCGAGATCGCGGAGCCAAAACGCTGCTGTGGTGGATCCCACCGCAAGTTTTGGCGACTAAGAGCTCGGCGAAAAGACCAAGCGAGGTGTCGTGAGGACTTCTCCGATGTCCTACCGAGAAAGGCAGCCGCCCACGGGTTCAACGCCAGCTGAGTCCGTGGACGATGCTTTCGTGGATCATGGGTCCCGGCGCGGCCGGGGTGGGCGACTGCTAGAGCCTAGCAGCTCGCTCGAGAGGTGCTCGAGTCAGGCCAGCTCGAGCCGCGGCGAGAGCATGCGGTTGTCGACGACCAGGGCGAAGGCGGCGAAGCGCGGGGACTGGGCGGTCCACCGGGCTAGGCCGACGCAGCACTGGCGGACGCCCCGGACCCAGCCCTCGAGGCCCAGCTCGTCGGCGTCGGCCCAGCTCTCCATCTCCTCGGCGAGGCGGTCGAACTCGGCGATGGTCGCCTCGTGGAGGGCGGCGAGCTCGAGCATGGCCGCGTCGGGGCCGAGCCCGCGGGCGGTCATCAGCGCCGCCACGAGGTTGGTGCGGTCGTCGGTCGCGTCGCGGGCGAGGGCGAACACGGCGTGGTCGATGGCCACGAGCCGCCCGCTCAGGTACTGCATGCGCCGGCAGGTCGGGTGGTCGTAGAGGAAGTCGGGGATCTCGAGGCCCTGGGCGTGCTCGGCCAGGCAGTTGAGCACGTAGGCCCCGCTCGTCGAGATGCGCAGCTCGAGCTGGCGCCCGAAGCTGGGGAAGCGCTCGACGTCGCGGTGCGCCCCGTCGAACTCGACCTCGTAGGCGACCGCCGAGGTCCACTGCTCGAGCTCGTCGCACAGCCGCGCGAGCCAGGCGGAGCTGCGCGCCCGGGTCAGCTCGCCGAGCAGCGAGGCCATGCCCTGCTCGAGGCGGCCCAGATCGCCGGAGCGCTCGAGCAGCAGGTCGTGGACGGGGCGGCGGCTCTGGGTGAACAGCTCGGGGGGGAAGGGCCAGCGGACCTCGCCGGGGTTCGAGGCCTCGACGGTCAGGTCGGCCCACAGCCGCCACACGGTCAGGAACTTTGCCAAGCCCAGGCACGGCTGCCCGGCGACTTGGGGGAAGGGCATGCCGACGAGGCCAGCGACGTCGAGGGCCGCGGCGCGGTCGAGCTCGCGCTTGGAGCAGCCGAGCTCGCCGAGCCAGTCCAGCGCCCCCTCGGCGGCCGCGCGCGGCTCGGCCCCGATGCTGTGGGCGTCGAGGGCCTCGCCCGGAAACAGCCAGCGCTCGGGGAAGCACAATCTCGGGCTCACGGGGTGCTCGGCGAGGGTGCGCGCGAGCTCGCGGTTGACCACGGTCACCTGGGCCGCTGCCTGGCTCATGACGGCGAGACTCCGAAGGCTTCGATGCGCGCGCGCAGCTCCTCGGGCATGGCCACGGCGCGGCCGTGCTCGGGGGAGCGCTCGTCGAGGTTCATGACCACGCACACGCTCTTGCCCGTGGCGCGCAGGTCCGCGTCGTCGCTCAGGCCGTGGATGGCGTAGCCGAAGGTGATCGAGCTGCGCCCGAGGGCGAGCACGCGCTGGCGGACCTCGACGGTCTCGCCAAAGCGACACGGCCGGGCGAAGTCCGCCTCGGTGTGCACGGCCGGGAAGCCCAGCTTGCGCTCGCGCACGAACTCGGCGTAGGGGAAGCCGAGGTGGGCGGGGAACCAGGTCTCCATGGTCTGGTGGAAGAAGTCGAAGAAGCGAGGAAAGTAGACGATCCCGGCGGGATCGCAGTCTCCAAAACGGATCTCGACGGGGAGCACGTGCACGCCTGCGGCCACGGCTTGCGAGTGTATGCTCCGCCCATGTCCCTCGTCGAGTACGCAACCACCGACGGCGTCGCCACCTTGACCCTCAACAACGCCCCCGCGAATTGCTACTCGCGAGACATGATGACGGAGCTCGACGCGGCCATCCTGAAGGCCCGCTTCGACCCCGACGTTCACGTCATCGTGGTGCGCGGCGCGGGCGAGAAGTTCTTCTGCGCCGGGGCCGACATCGCCATGCTTCAGGGCGCGGATCCCTACTTCAAGTACAATTTCTGCCTCCACGCCAACGAGACCCTGCTGCGCCTCGAGCACACGCCCAAGCTGGTGATCGCGGCCATCGACGGGCACTGCGTGGGCGGCGGGCTCGAGGTCGCGATGGCCTGTGACATCCGCATCGCCCGGCAGGGGCGGGGCAAGTGCGGCCTCCCCGAGGTCAAGCTCGGGGTGCTCCCGGGCACCGGCGGGACCCAGCGCCTGGTCCGGGTCGTGGGCAAGAGCAAGGCCATCGAGCTCATGGCCGTGGGCGAGGTCTTCCCCTTCGAGCGGGCCGCCGAGCTGGGCCTGGTCGACCACCTGTGGGAGGCCGAGTCCCACGCAGACTTCCACGCCAAGGTGCTCGAGTGGGCGGGGCAGTTCGTGCCACCCAAGGCCGCGTCGCGGGCCGTGGGCCTGATCAAGCGCGCGTGCCAGACCGGGGCCGAGATCGCCATCGCCGACGGCCTGGCCCTCGAGCGCGAGCTGCAGCAGCGCCTGTTCGAGGGCGAGGACGCCCGCGAGGGCCTGGCGGCCTACAACGAAAAGCGCGAGCCCGAGTTCACCGGGCGCTGAGCGCTGCTTTGCCCCCACAGGCGTTTGGGGACCGGGGGCGCTTCGTCGCTGTCCGCTCCTCCGCTTTGGCTTGGTGGGCAATGGGGTTCGTGCCTTTGAGAAGGCTGGTGGTCGCCCCCGCAAGCGGGGGCGTGGATTCCTTGACAGGCTCTGATGAGAAACTGACCGATTGGTAGACAGCCTGGGCGCCGTTTCATCCTTGGTAGGCCGAAGCCTCGCTTCGGTGACGGCTGATCGACGTGGGACAGGGAGGGCGTGGCGTCGCCCACGACCCTCTGAGCGTTGCCTGGCTCGGGGGAGTGGTTACACCCTCCGTGTAAGCGGAGCTGGGCCCGTTTGCGGCCGCGGGGGGCGGATTCATCTACAGTGATGGACCATGGCGCAGCCCGAGACTCAGCCCCCCGCTTGGCCCTTCTCTGGTCGGACGGGGCTGCTGGTCCTGGTCAGCTTCGTCGCGGGTCTGGCCTTCGTGCTCCAGCTGGCTCTGGTGGTCTTCGCGTCGACCTCGGACGAATCCCCGACGGAGTCCCTCGATGATCCGATCCGCGCCCTGGCGATGGTCTCGGAGATCGAGCGGCGCAGCGAGGTCGCGGCCGCCGAGCTCCCGCCCGTCGCGGCGGAGCTGGTCTACGGCGTCGACGAGGACGCGCGGGCCGAGATCGCGGCGGACTGGGACGAGCTGGTCGCCACCTTCGAGGGCGAGGCGAACTCCGAGGGAGCTGCACGGGCGCGGCTGGCCAAGGACGTGGCAATGGCGCGATGGGGCGACGAGCAGGCCCGGGCGCGGGTGCTCGCAGCGCCCGAACGAGAGCTCGAGGGGCTGCCCTCGGTGCTCGCGGGCTCGAGCGCCGAGGCTGCCCTGGCGACTCCGGCGGGCGGGAGCTTCGCGCCCGCGCTGCTGACCTGGGGCGCGCGCCTGGTCCTGGTCACCCTCGGCATCGTCATCGCGGCGGTGTGGTTTCGGCGCGGACGCCCCGAGCCGAGGGTGCGCTCGACCCGAGCCCTGCGCGGCTTTGGACTGGGCCGCGGCGTGCTGGTGTTCGTGTGGCTCGATGGCATGCTGGTCCTCGCCCTCGTGGCGGTGTTGGTCGTCGAGGTGGCCTCACCCGCGTGGTCGGACTACGCCTGGTCCGTCCCGACCTTGCTCTCGCTGGTACCCGTGGCCCTGGCGACCCGAGCCCTGCTCGCGCGCCCGGCCGGGGTCGAGCTGGGCGAGCTGTGGCGCCCCGAGCCTGGCAGCAGCCGTAGCAGCGGGTGGCGGACCATCTTGCTCGCGGCCGCGGTCTCGTTCGCCGTCGACTCGAGCTTCGAGAGCGCGGTCGGGGCTGCGGCCGAGGCCGCGGGCTACGACCCCGCCTGGCACGCCTACGTCGACGAGACCATGATGTGGGGGCAAAACGGCGTCCGCACCCTGAGCGTCCTCGACGCGGTCATCGGCGCCGCCGTGGTCGAGGAGCTGGTGTTCCGCGGCGTGCTCTTTGGCGCCCTGCGCGAGCGCATGGAGACCCTACCCGCGGCGCTGCTGTCCGGCCTGCTGTTCGGCCTCGTCCACGGCTACGAACCCGTGGGCCTGGCGGTGGTCAGCTTCTCGGGCTTCGTCTACGCCCTGACCTACGAGCGCACCGGCTCGCTGGCGCCCTGCGTGCTCGTCCACGCCGTGTCGAACCTGCTGGCGAGCGCGGGGATGCTGTCGGTGCCCGCGATCCTCGGCGGGCCCTGAGCACGGCGCTGGCGCGGGACCCCGAGGGAGGCGCTCAGCGGTGCTCGGGGTGCTCGTTGAACCACACCTCGACGGTCTCCTGGGTCAGGCCGACCGCGAGGTCCTCGTCGCCGAGCTTCACCTGGCAGCCCAGGCGCGAGCTCGGCTTGACGTCGAAGGCCATGTCGAGGCGGTCCTCCTCGGCGTCGCTGGGCTCGTCGAGGCTGTCCTCGCCCTCGAGGATGTAGCAGTGGCAGGACGAGCAGGCGCACACGCCCCCGCAGGCCGAGCCCATCTTGACGTCGTGCTCTTCGGCGATCTCGAGCAGGTTCTGGCCGGTCTTCGCCTCGACGGTACGCTCGCCGTCGGGGCCTCCACGGAAGATGACTTTGGGCATGGGTCTCAGTCCTGATTGGGCTCGTCCTCGTCGGACAGCAGTTCGGCCTCGTGGGCGCCGCGGCGCTCGGCCAGGGCCTCTTCTTCGGCCAGGGTCGACTCGATCTCGACCAGGGTCTTGCCGGACATCCCGGCCCGCAGCGCCCGCTCCATGCGGCGGCGGGCGAAGGGCTCGGAGACGGCCTCGAGGCGCTCGCGGGCGGCGTTGACCGAGTCGGCGTGGCCGCCGGTGGCCATGGCCGCCTCGGCCTCGCCGATGGCGGCCTCGATGGCGGCGCGCTCTTCGGCCTCGAGCATGCCCGGCAGCTCGCCGACCTCTTGCAAGGCGGTGCGCACGGCCAGGATGACCCGGCCGCCCTCGACCCGGGCCTCGGCGAGGTTGCGGGCCGCGAAGTCCTCGCGGGCGTTGTCGAGGCTGTCCATGACCAGCTGATCGACCTCCTCGTCGGACAGGCCGTGGGTCGGCTTGACCTCGATGGACTGCTTGACGCCGGTCATCAGCTCGCGGGCGGTGACCGTGAGCAGGGCGTCGGCGTCGAGCTCGAAGGTGACCTCGACCCGGGCCATGGAGGGGGGCAGCTGGGGGATGCCGCGGAGCTCGAAGCGGGCCAGGCTGCGGCAGTCCTCGGCCAGCTCGCGCTCGCCCTGGACCACGTGCATGGTCATGCCGGTCTGCTTCTCCGAGTAGTTGGTGAACACCTGGCGGGCGGCGATGGGGATGGTCGCGTTGCGCGGGATGATCTTCTCGATCAACCCGCCCATGGTCTCCAGGCCGAGGCTCAGGGGCACGACGTCGAGCAGGGTCACGCCCTCGCGCGCGCTGCCCGAGAGGATGTCAGCCTGGATCGCCGCGCCGTAGGCCACGACCTTGTCCGGGTCGATGTCGGCCAGCGGCGGCTTGCCGAAGGCCTTCTCGACCAGGCGGCGGACCAGGGGCACGCGGGTGGAGCCGCCCACGAGGACCACGCCGTCGAGCTCGGCCTTGGCCAGGCCGGCGTCCTTGAGGGTCGCGCGGCAGGCCTTGATGGTCCGCTTGACCAGGGCCTCGATGAGCGCCTCGAACTGGGCGCGGGTGACCTCGGTGGCCGCCAGATCGCACTGCTCGAGGGTCACGGTCGTGGTCTCGGCGTCGCTCAGGGCCTCCTTGGCCGCGCGCGAGGTCAGGGCGAGCTCCTGGAGCTGAGCCGGCGAGGGCTGCCGGGTCTCGTCGAAGCCGGCGAGGGCGGCCAGGTGCGCCCCGAGGGCGCGGTCGAAGTCGTCGCCGCCCAGGGCCGAGTCGCCGCCGGTCGCGAGGACCTGGAACACGCCGTCGCGCAGGCGCAGGATCGAGATGTCGAAGGTCCCGCCGCCGAGGTCGTAGACCGCGAACAGGCCCTGGCCGCCCTCGGCCTGGTCGAGGCCGTAGGCCAGGGCCGCGGCGGTCGGCTCGGCGAGCAGGCGGAAGACCTCGAGGCCGGCGATGCGGCCGGCGTCCTTGGTGGCCTGGCGCTGGCCGTCGTCGAAGTAGGCGGGCACGGTGATGACCGCGCCGGTGACCTTGCCCAGCTCGCCCTTGGCCCGCTCGGCGAGGACCTCGAGGATGCGCGCGGACACCTCGACGGGGCTGACGGTGCGCGCGGGGGCGCCCTCGTCGGCGACGTCGATCGACCACAGCGTCGCTGCCCGGCTCGTCGCTGGCCAGGCGGTAGGGGTGGGCGAAGTCGATGTCGGCGGGCCCGCGACCCATGAAGCGCTTGATGCTCGACAGCACCTGGCGCGGGTGGGCGATGGCCTGGGCCCGCGCCTCGCGGCCGACCCGGAGCTCGCCGGCGGCGTAGGACACCACCGAGGGCAGCAGGGCCTCGCCGGAGTCGTCGGCCAGGACCCGGGGCGGCTCGCCGTTGGGCGCGATGGCCACGAGGCTGTGGGTCGTGCCCAGGTCGATGCCGATGGCCTTGCCGGCCTTGCGCTTTTTGGTGGTCCCAGCCTCGGGCTCGGCGATCTGAAACAGGCCGCCGCCCTGGATGTCGATGCTGTCAGCCATGGAAGTCTCTCGTGCTCAGCCGATCGCGTCGTCGATCTCGGCGAGGAAGCGGTCGAGGTAGCGGCGACGGACCAGGGCCGCGGCCGCACTCGCGTGGTCCCCGGCGTCGAGGCCCGCGACCGCGCTGGCGAGGGCCGCCTCGAGCTCGTCCTCGACGCTGTCGCGCAGATCGTCGAGGTCGACCCCGCCCTCGTCGATGGCGTCGCGGCGCTCGATCATGTCGATCAGGAAGGCCTGCTCGGGCTTGGGCGCGCCGCCCTCGGGGTCGCTCGAGTCGAGGTCCGTGCCGCCGAGCTTGACGAGGTACTCGGCCCGCAGGACCCGATCCCGGACCACGCGGTAGGCCTCGTTGAGCGCCGAGCTGTGCTCGAGCGCGGCCCGCCGCGTGCCCGAGCCGGCGGTCGCAAAGCGGTCGGGGTGGACCACCTTGGAGCGCTCGAGGTAGGCCGCCTCGACGGCGTCTCGATCGACGGCGTAGCCGGGCCGCAGGCCCAGGCGCGCGAAGTGATCGAGGTCGGGGTCGAAGGGCGGCAGGGCCTCAGAAGGTGACGGATTCTCCGCAGCCACAGTCGTTCTTGACGTTCGGGTTGTCGAAGTTGAAGCCGTGCCCGCGGATCCCGGTCTCGAAGTCGATGGTCGTGCCCTCGATGTAGACCATGCTCTTGGGATCGACGTACACGCGCACGCCGAAGTCGGCCTCGACGACGTGGTCGTTCTTGCGCGGCGGCTTGTCAGAGAACTCGAACACGTAGCTGTAGCCGGTGCAGCCGCCGCCTCGGATGCCGAAGCGGATCGCCGCCTTGGGTGTGCCACGCTTGAGCAGCTGCCCCTGCATCACCTTGGCCGCGCGCGCGGTCACGACGAGCTTCTCGGCCGGCTTGGCCTCGGGCTCGACGGGGACGACGGGCTTGGACTGGGGCGTGGTCTCGGGTGCAGCGGTCATGGGGGGCTGGGGCGAGGGGGCGGGCAGCTGCTCGGCGTGCATGGGCTCAGCCCTTCTTCTTGTCGCGGTAGTCGGCGATGGCCGCCTTGATGGCGTCCTCGGCGAGCACCGAGCAGTGGATCTTGACCGGCGGGAGCGAGAGCTCCTCGGCGATCTGGCTGTTCTTGATCTGCTCGGCCTCGTCGATCTTCATGCCCTTGACCCACTCGGTCACCAGGCTCGAGCTGGCGATGGCGCTGCCGCACCCGTAAGTCTTGAACTTGGCCTCGGTGATTACGTCGTCCTCGACCTTGATCTGCAGCTTCATCACGTCGCCGCACGCCGGCGCGCCGACGATGCCGGTGCCGACGGCTTCGTCGGACTTGTCGAGGGAGCCGACGTTGCGGGGGTTCTCGTAGTGATCGATGACCTTGTCGCTGTACGCCATGGTGAATGTCTCCTGAGCTTTCTTGGCCTGAACTCGTCTGGGGTGGAAGGACTCGTCGGGGAACTCAGTGGGCGGTCCACTCGATCGACGCGAGGTCGATACCCTCTTGGACCATCTCCCACAAGGGAGACATCTCGCGCAAGCGCTCGACGTTCTCCTTGATGCGGTCGACCACGTAGTCCACCTCTTCCTGGGTGGTCATGCGGCCGATGGTGATGCGCAAGCTGGAGTGCGCAAGCTCGTCGTTGAGGCCCATGGCGCGGAGCACGTAGCTGGGCTCGAGGCTGGCCGAGGTGCAGGCCGAGCCCGAGGACACGGCCACGTCCTTGAGGCCCATGAGCAGGGACTCACCCTCGACGTAGGAGAAGCTCACGTTCAGCGTGCCGGGCAGGCGCTGGTCGACCGAGCCGTTGACGATGGACTCGGGGATCTCCTCGGTCAGGCGCGTGCGCAGGTGCTCGCGCAGACCCAGGATTCGGGTCGACTCGTCGGCGAGGTCGCGCTGGGCGAGCTCCGCGGCTGCGCCAAAGCCGACGATGAGCGGAACCGCGAGGGTGCCCGAGCGGTTGCCCCGCTCGTGGCCGCCGCCGTGGATCTGCGGGGCGAGGCGCACGCGGGGGCGACGGCGACGCACGTAGAGGGCGCCGATGCCCTTGGGCCCGTAGATCTTGTGGGCCGAGATGCTCAGCAGGTCGATCTTCATGGCCTCGACGTCGATGGGCACCTTGCCGAAGGCCTGGACGGCGTCGGTGTGGAACAGGACCTTGCGGGCCCGGCACAGCGCGCCGATCTTGGCGACGTCCTGGATCACGCCGGTCTCGTTGTTGGCGAACATCAGCGAGACGAGGATGGTCTCGGGGCGGAACGCGGCCTCGAGCTCGGCCAGGTCGACGCGGCCGTCGGCCTGGATCGGCAGCCAGGTCACCTCGCAGCCGTTGCGCTCGAGGTACTTGCAGGTGTCGATGACGGCCTTGTGCTCGGTCACCGCCGTGATGATGTGGTTGCCCTTCTCGCGCAGGTACTCGGCGACGCCCTTGATGGCGAGGTTGTTGGCCTCGGTCGCGCCGGAGGTCAGCACGATCTCCTTGGCGCTCGCGCCGATCACCGAAGCGATCTGATTGCGGGCCTTGTCGACGGCCTCCTCGGCCTCCCAGCCGAACTTGTGGGTGCGGCTGGCGGCGTTGCCAAAGTGCTGGCTGAAGAAGGGCAACATCGCCGCGAGCACGCGCTCGTCGACGGGGCAGGTCGCCGCGTAGTCCATGTAGATGGGGGTCTGGACGCTCATGACTCTCGTGGAGGGGTCGAGGGTGAAGAGGGGAACTCGGGGGCTCAGGCGTTGGGCTCGGGGGTGGCCTGGGCCTGGCCTTCGCCGCGCTTGATGTGGATGCCGGATACCAGCTGAGGTTCGGCCATGCCGCCGTGGCGGTCCTCGCCACACTCGGCGCAGCAGTCCGGGGAGGCCTCGGCGCAGCTGCGGCAGGCCTCGAGGTAGCTGAGGCTCTCGGAGATGTCGCGCTCGAGCTGGAGGAGCTTTTGGATCTGCTCGCGGGTGTCGTTGAGCTTGTTTTGGAACAGCTCGCGCACGCCCTGCATCGCCTCGGGGGCGGAGTTGGAGGCCGCGACGGCGTCGAGCAGGCCGCGGATCTGGCTGAGCTTGAAGCCCATGTCCTGGAGCTTGTTGATCCAGTAGACGCGGTCGACCTCGCCGGGGCCGTAGAGGCGGAAGCCGCCCTCGGAGCGGTCGGGGAAGAGCAGGCCCATCTCCTCGTACAGATGCAGGGCGCGGACCGTCTTGCCCGTCTTGCGCGCGAGGGCGCCGATCTTCATCTGCTTCTTGCCCCGACCCAGCGGGCGCTTGGCGCCCTTGCTCTTGGACTTCGCCTTGGCCTTGGGCGGGCTGGTGGGGACCGTCGAGATCGTCGAAACACTCGGAACTGGAATTTGCGTCTTGGTGTTGCCGTCCATCAGAACCTCACCCTCACGTTCGGGTTGGAGTTTGCCCGTGCACCATGGCTGGGGCTCTGGGGGCTGTCAACCCGGCCTTTGGGGAGCAAGAGGCCGCGAAGAGGGCGCATTGGCGAATTTGGCCAGTTGGAGGGCTCTCGAAGTGCTTCGGGAAAATCACCCCCTCACGTGAGAGTGAGGGTCCGGCCCGACTTGGCTGGCGCGATTTGCGCTTTCGGTGCGTGGCGCATTCGTCGGGCGAGTAGCACGCCAACAAAAAAGGAGGGACCCCCTCGTTTGGGGCCCCTCCCGATCCGCGCGTCGCAGCGCTGCGCGACTACTTCTTCTCGCGCTCGGGCTTCTTGGGGATGATCGGCGGGGGCTTGGGCGCGCCGCCATCGTCACCGCCGCCGTCGCCCTTGGGCTCGGGCGCGGGGTTGGGGCTGGGCTCGGGCGCGGGCTTGGTGTCCTCGGGCTTGGTGTCGTCGGCCGGCTTGGTGTCGTCGGTCGGCTGCTCGTCGGGCCGGGTGTCGTCGGTGGGCCGGTTGTCGTCCGCCGGGGCGCTGTCCTTGTCCTCGGGCGCGGGCTTGGGGTCCGGCTTCTTGGGCGGCTTCTTGGACTTCTCCTTGGCCTTCTCGGCCGCGTCCTTTTCGATCTCCAGCTCCTCGATCATCGCGTCGTTGCGCTTGCCCTCGATGACGGGGATGGCCAGGGCCATGCCGGTCACCATCGCGCCGACGCCCGAGGCGACCAGCGAGGCCTTCGACTGGCCCGCGCGGGCCTTGTAGAGGGCGAGGCGGGGCGAGGTCGGGTACTTGTCGACGAGGGGGCCGAAGGCCGCGGCGGGCTCGGTGCCCTGGGTGACCGCGATGGCGGCCTCGAGGGCGTCTTTGCCCTCGGGGGTGGCGTGGTGGCCGATGGACTGCACGGCCATGTGCAGCTGGGCCTTGCCACCGTTGTGGGTGATCCACATCGTCGAGCTCGACAGCGGCGACATCAGGTCGATGATCGCCAGGGCGAGCTCGGGGCTGAGGTCGGGCACGTCCTTGAGCGCCGACTCCATCAGCTGGCGGGTCTCGGGGCCGTAGAGCGAGTCGAAGGGCAGGTGCATGACCATGCTGACCTGCTTGGCCTCGATGGCCGAGCTCAGCGAGGGCGGCAGGTAGGCCATGAGCCCGGCGCTGGGGCCCTCGTGGGAGGCGCTGGCGACGTGGCCGATGGCCTCCGGGCTCGCGCCCAGGGCGACGTGCAGGGCGTCGTTGCCCGCGAACACGTAGCCGTCGACGGTCAGCCCGGTGAGCTGGGCCATGACGTCGACCTCGGGCACGCCGGTGAGGCCGGCGTGGAGGGCCTTGACGGCCTGACCCTGGACCTGGACGTCGATCATGTTGACGGTCCACTCGCCGCCCTCGAGATCGAACTCGTCGTTGAGGTCCTTTTGAGCCGAGCCGAGGTCCTTGCCGAGCTCCGCGGCCACGCCGGCCCAGTCGTCGGTGTCGTCGAGGCCGAACTGCATGGCGAAGGTCGAGGGCTCGTAGTGGCCGGCGAGCAGGAACTCGCCGTTGAGCTTCTTGCCCATGGCCTTGACGGGCTCGGGGGTGCCGTCGTCGCCCGCCATCTCCTCCTCGACGCCCGCGGCGATCACGTCCTTGTTGACCTTGGCCCAGATGAAGCCGGCGCCGGGCTGGACCGCGCCCAGCAGCTTGGCCTCGCCGGGCATGAGCTGCTCGGAGACCTCGTCGAACTCGGGCTCGTCGCCGGGCGAGATGCTCACGACCATGAGCCCCGGCGGGGTCTCGACGGCCATGGACACGCCCTCGGCGGAGGCGATGATGTTGGACTTCTCGAAGTCGACGCCGGGCAGGCCCGCGGTCAGCTGGGCGCGCACGGCCGTGGCCCCCGCGGCGCCGCCGGGCTCGAAGGCGTCGAGGTCACCCTGGCCGTCGGCGCACACGACGTAGCCGGGGGCGTCGAGGCCCTTGCAGGCGACGTCCTTGCCCATGTCCTGGTCGAAGGTGCGGACGAGCTCGGCGAGGGCCTCGGGCTTGTCGCCGGAGTAGACGATGTAGCTGGTGCCGTCGACCTCCATCAGCAGCATGCCCTTGTCGAGGTGCACGCCGCTTTGCTCGACGGTGCCCTTGATGCCGGTGTACTGGGCCTTGAACATCGGGAAGGCCAGGCCCATGCCCGCGAAGTCCTCGAGCTGCTTGTTGGACTGGGCCGCCTCGGCGAGGGCCTTGATGGGACCCTCGACGAAGCGCGCGGCCTCGTCGGCGTAGTCGATGAACACGCTGGCGTCGCGCACGACCACGAGCACGCCGAGCTTGTCGGGCGAGTCGTACTTGGGCACGAAGGCGAGCAGGTCCTCGAGCTTGGTCTTGGGCGCGGCCTCGACGGGCGGGGGCGCGAGGGCGGCCTCGGGGAGCCCGGCCTCCTTGGCCTCGGCGAGCTCGGCCTTGGCCTCGGCGGGCGCGGCCTTGGCCTTGTTCTCGGCGCTCTCCGCTTCGGCGGCTTTCTTCTCTTCGGCCTTGTCTCCGCCCTCGGCGGCTTCGGGGGCGGTCTCTTCTTCCTTCTTGCCGCAGCCCGCTCCCATGGGAGCGATGGCCAAGGCGGCGACGAGAGCCAGGGACAGGGGGGGATTCCAGGCACGTCGGTCGGTGCGCATGGGGCGGAGCATACCCGGATTGATCCGCGCGCCGCGTTCTTTCCTGCGCGCGCGCATTTTCCCGCGCGGTTGCGCCGGGCCCCCTGGCCACTTTCGCCCCGTGAGAAATAGCCCAAGCAAATCAGAGGCTTACAGCGGGCTCAGGACAGCGTTTGACACGCGTGTGAAACCATCCGATCACTGTGAATTGAATTCACGAGGAAGCAGACCGCTGGAGACGCGAGAAAAGCGCAGGGAAGCCACCATCGAGCGAATCGTCGAAACGGCGCTTCGCCTCCTGGCCACCGAGGGCTTCGAAGGCCTCACCATTCAGAAGCTGGCAAAGGAGCTCAACTACGCCGTGGGTGCGCTCTATCGCTACTTCCGGTCCAAGGACGCGCTGCTCGTCGCGCTCTTGCACCGCGTGATGGATCGCATCGGTGAGGATCTCAAAACCACGCTGCGCCTCCTCGGGGAGGAGCGCAGGTCCAAGCGCGAGGCCGCAAGTGTTGCCGAGGACGCGCCGTTGACCCCAGACGAGGGGCTGATCCTGCTGCTCGGGGTCTGCCACGTCTACGTCGACTTCGCGCGCAAGCGGCCGGCGGAGTACGGCCTGATCAGCACGCTCATCGGTGACCCCCGGGAGTTCCTGGCCACGGACGCGGCCGCGCCCTTGGTGCCGGCGTTGATCCGCCTGCAGCTGACCTTGAGCCACGCCATCAACGACGCCGTCAAGGCGGGGGCGCTGTCCGAGGGCGACGCCCGCGAGCGCGGCGTGATCTTGTGGTCGGCGATGCAGGGCGTGCTGCAGCTGCGCAAGCTCGGGCGCTTTGGCGTGGCCGGGGTCGAGCTCGACCGCCTCGTGCCCATCGCCCTGCGCACCTTGCTCTTGGGTTGGGGGGCCGACCCCACCCAGCTCGATCGCCTGACCCCGCGCGCCGAGGCCATGGCCCAGACCCTCGCCGAGCGCCGCGATCGTCAGGACGCCGCCCGCGAGGAGCGGGCCCGAGGCGGGTCTCAGCCCGAGGCCGCCGCGTCGCCGACGAGCGCGACGACCAGCCCAAGTGGCCAGGCCGACGCGGGCGAAGCCGCCGCGCCCGTGTCGACTCCCTGAGTCCTTCTGCTTTGCTCTTGACTGCCCTTCTCGACGCCCCCGTGGCCCGACTGACCGAGGTTGAAGATGAACGCGAGCACGCCCTCTCCAAGCGATGAATTCGAGGTCCCCAGCGTCACGCTGCGCTACCGGCTGCAGGACGAGGACGACTGGCAAGAGCGCGAGGTCGGCTTCGAGGAGTTCTTCGGCGGCGGGGCGAGCCAGCCCAGCGATCTCTTCCACGACGTCGACTGGATCCCCCAGCACGCGGCCGTCAACTTGCTCGACGTCGAGACCGCGGACCTGGCCGTGACCGAGGTGACCTTCTCCGGCCGCGGCGGCGAGCGGCTCACGGTCAAGGAGACCTTTTGGAACCACGGCCACAGCCGGATCATCGAGGTCATGCAGCAGCTCGGCCCCGACGAGGAGCCCTACTGGGAGGTCATCGTCGACCTGCGCCGGGAGTCGGGGTCCGAGACTTACGAGTTGATTCGCCTCGGCCGTGAGCGGGGGGCGGTGGTGCCCTTGCACCACGCGATCAGCCACGCGCGGCCCGACGGGAGCCGGCGCGACGTGACGATCTATCCGTCGCGGCCCGATCGTCGCTAGCCGTCGCCTTACCCGGGGCGTCGCGCGGGTCAAACGGAGAGCAGTCGCTCGAGCTCGAGGCCGTCCTCTTCCGTGCCCTCGTCGTCACCGAAGAAGTCCCCTTCGCCGCCCTCGTCGATGTCCTCGAGGCGCTTGCCGAGCTTGCGCCCCGTGCTGGCATAGAGGGTCGTAGCGTCGA
>NZ_ABCS01000140.1 GCF_000170895.1 Plesiocystis pacifica SIR-1
GGATGGGCCCGCCGGCGTCGAAGCTGGCTCGGCTCGCGCGAGCGTGCTCGGCAAAGCGGGTCACGGCTTCGAGGTCGTCGAGGGTCGCGTAGCTCGGGTTGTCGGTGTGCTCGGCGCACAGCTGGCGGAGCAGGGGCAGGGCCGTGTCTTGGCCCCACACGGCCGCGTTGAGCTCGGTGTGGTCCGCGTCGAGGCTGAGGTCGACGAGGTTGGCCGAGCCGATCGTCAGCCACTCGCCGTCGACGATGCACAGCTTCGCGTGGGTGTAGATCTCGCGCAGGCGGTGCTCGCTGCCGTCGGTGCGGGCGAGGGCGGCGAGGGTGAAATTGGGGAAGGCGCCGAGGCGGTCGAGGGCGAGGAAGGTCGAGCCGTAGCGGTGCGCCAGGGCCTCGGCGCGGCTGCGCTGGGCGAGGGCTCGGACCTCGGCGCGCGCGCGGTAGATGGCCGCCATGGGCACGCCGGGGACGATCATCACGACCCGGACCCCGCGCTCGAGGGCTCGGGTCAAGGCGCTCAGCAGCTCGAACTGGCCGGGGTGCTGGTTCTCGATGTAGACGGTCCGCCGAGCGGCCGCGAAGGCGCGGCGGTAGTGATCGAGGATCGTCGCCTCGGCCGAATTGTCGCCGTAGCAGCCAGGTCGCAGGGTCCGGGCCAGCTGGACCTCGACGGCGCCCCGGGGCGGGGGCACGCGGGTCGGGAAGGGCAGGGGGCCGGCCCGCTCGGCGTCGGGCCAAGGGGGGGCCTCGGGGTCCTGGCGGGCCAGGTTCCAGCGCTGCACGAAGTTGTGCTCGGCGTCGGCGACGGCCGGGCCCTCGAGCTCGAGGAAGGCGTCGTGCTTGTGCGGGCCGCGGTGGTGCCCGCGGTGGGCGAGGGTCGAGGTCGAGAGCACCATGCCGCCGACGAAGGCGACGGCGTCGTCCTCGTAGGCGTCGACGAGGTAGGCCTTTTGGTGGTGGCAGTGGGCCCGGTCCTCGCCCGAGCTGTCCCAGCGCGCGGCCCAGGCGGCTCCCCAGGCCTGCAACTGCTCGCGGTCTTTGGGCCCTCCGCCAAACACGTGGGCCGTGCTGAAGAAATTGGGGTTGCGCCAAAACAGCACGCGCACGTCGACGCCGCGGGCCTCGGCCTCGGCCAGGAGTTGCCACCAGGGCGTGCCGTCGGGGAAGCGAAAGCCCGGCTCGATGAACGAGACGATCGCCCAGATCCGCGACCGGGCAGCGCGAAAGGCCTCGGCGAGGCGGTTGTAGAAGGGCACGCCGTCGATCCACGGGGTCACCCGATGGCCGCCGCGGCGCGGGTAGGGTCCGCGGCCCTCGAAGGCCCAGCGCGCGGGGTCGAGCTCGTCTTCTGTCATGGGCAAGGCATGGGCGCGCGGGCATTCAGGCCGAGAGCAGCGCCCGGCGGCAGGGCTCGATGACGGCGGCCAGGGTCTGGGCGTGGACGCGGGCCCGAGCCCGGGGGCTCAGTCGGCCGTGGGCGCCGTCGGCCACGTCGCGGGCTCGCTCGGGGGCGGCCTCGAGTTGCCGGATCCGCGCCTCGGCCTCGACGAAGGCCTCGTCGAAGGCAGCGGCGAGGGCCTCGGCGCTCACGCGCGGCGCGATCCACCGCAGGGTCCGCCAGGCCAGCGCCGCGTGGCGAGCCTCGTCTTCGGCGACGGCCTCGATCACCGGTCGCACGCTCCGGTGGAGCGCAGCCTCGGTCTGCATGGCGAGGGCCTCGGCCACGCCCAGGGTCTCGCCCACGCAGGCCTCGCTGGATCAACCGGCCGATGAAGGCCGCGAGCTCGACCGGCGCCGCGCTGCCGAGGTCGTCGACCTGCAGGGGCCCCGGCCCGAGGGGCTCGCCGGCGTAGGCCGAGGCCAGACCAAAGGCGAGCTGGGCGTGGCGGACCTCGTCTTCGGCCGCGCGCAGGGCCTCGGCGATCAGCGCGGCCCGCGCCCCGAGCTGGGTGAGCTCGGCGACGAAGCGGGCGAAGCTGGCGACGGAGGCGTGCTCGAGGCGGGCGACGCCGAGCCAGTGCGCGGCCAAGTCGGCGTCGCGGGGGAGCTCGGCGCGGGTGGGGCGGGCGGAGCTGGACCAGTCGCTCGCGCCCGCGCGGATCGAGGCGACCCGGGCCTGGCCGCCGGCGAGGCTCAGCGGGCGACCGATGACGCAGCTCATGCCGGCGCAGTGGTAGGGCTCGCGCTCGTCCGTGTAGCTCTGGGCGACGCACTGGCCCCCCTCATCGCCGCAGTCTTTGTCGCCTCGGCACGCGTCCTTCTCCCCGCGGCACTGCAGGGTGGTCGCCGTCCCGCAGCCGTTGTTGTAAAAGCTCATCCCGCACTCGCCGGTGGCGCAGCCGACGTTGGTCTTGCACTCGACCGGCGCGCAGCGGGCGAAGTCGATGTCGAAGCCTTCCGTGACCCCCGGGCACAGGCAGGCCTCGTTCGCGGCGCACTCCGAGTCGTCGGTGCACGGATAGACGCAGCCGCAGTAGGTGCCCATCTGGCCCGCGTCGGCCATGCAAAAGCCGTTGGGGCGATCGGTGCAGTCCGCGTGGCTGTCGCAGTCGCGCCGCATCTGGGTCCCGTCGCAGGCCTGAGCCGTCACGGTGTTGACGCAGGCGGTCGCGGTCGCGCGGTTGATCGCCCCGTCCTCGCAGCGCACGTAGCCCGTGTCCGCCCCGTCGGCGAGGATCGCCGTCGGGTTCTTGCAGTTCGTGGCCTCGACGGGAGGCGCCGGCGGTGGTTGCTCCTCCACGAACACCGGCGGCGCGCCGCCCTCGGCCTCGGCGGGGGTCGTCTCGGGTTCGCTCGGGTTCGCCTGGCTCGTCTGCGAGCTCGGCGAGCCAGCGGTGCAGGTCGCCAGGCTCAGGCCGCAGGCTGCGAGCAGGACGGAGCGGAAGCGAGTGAGCTCGGCGGGCAGGTGGGTCGCGGCACGCATGACTCCACGGTAGCAGCGCTCGGCGCCATCGAGGGCGCCGGAGCCCCAGACTGGAGAACGGGTCGATGGACCAGGGCCCGATCAGCGGTCGAGGGAGATCGACCCCTCGAAGCCGCCGGGAACATCGTCAACCCGTCCACAGACCCCCATCCACGCGTTGACAGGGCGGGCGTCGCCCTGGTGCAGTGGTTGGGTAGCGCCGTGGATTCGGCGACTGCACCCCACAACCCGCGGTCGATGGATGTCGACACGCAAGAAAGAGAGACGAGATGGCGACCAGTCACTTCTGGCCGAATTGTGTTCATTGGAGCCCCGATCCCCTGATCCCCGAGGTCGAGCGCCACGTGCTCGCGTGCTCGGTGGACGGCGTCCCGGCTGACCTGCCCGCGTGCCCGAGCGCGCGCACGCGAATCCCCGGCCGCCGCGGACGAGCGTGGAGCGGCCTCGATCACCGCCTGACCCGGGCGGGCCTGGGGCAGGGGCCCGCGCGCATCACCGTGCTCGCGGCGGCGCTGCGGCGCCTGCCCAGCGGCGAGCTCGAGGTCGAGTTCGAGGCCGGCGACGGCATCGTCGACGGGCGCGGGGACTACGAGGCCCTGGTCGCTCTGCGCGGCCAGCGAGGCGCGGGCGCTCTGGCCCACGCGACCGTCGAGTTCGACATCCTCACCGGCCCCGGCCGCCCCTCGGCGCGGATCATCGCGGACCAGCTCAGCGCCCCGAGCCCGCGGCGACCGAGCCCGACGCGTGAGGGCGAGGGCGAAGGCGAGGTGCGCTCGTGACCGCCCACCAATTCCACCCCAAGTTCGTGCGCCGCATCCCCGACCCCGTGTTCTCCGGGGCCGAGCGGCACATCCTGATGTGCGCGGTCCAGGACGTGCCCGAGGGCATCCGCAAGGACCCCAACCCGCGCGAGCAGAAGATCGATCGCTCGATCTGGAAGGAGATCAAGCGCCACCTGTTCAACGAGGAGGGCTCGCCGAACACCTTCCACCTCAAGAACAAGGGCATCACGCTGATCGCCTCGAAGGTCCGCAAGCGCGAGGGCAACGTCATCGAGGTCGTGCTCGAGCCCGGCGACGGCATCGTCGACGGCGGGCACACTTACGAGCTGATCGTCGAGAACCTCGCTCGCCTGCGGGCGGTCCAGGACGAGACCGGCGCGCTCAACCAGTTCGTCAAGTTCGAGATCCTGACCGGGGTCGAGCGCCCGCTGGCGACGGAGATCGCCGGCGGCCTGAACACGGCGATCCAGGTCCAGCGCTCCTCCCTCGAGAACCTGCGCGGCAAGTTCCAGTGGATCAAGGACGAGCTCGAGGGCACGGGCTTCGCCGACAACATCGCCTTTCGTGAGAACGACGCGGGCAAGCACGACATCCGCGAGATCATCGCGTGGCTGGACTGCTTCAACATCTTCGCGTTCCCCAACGACGGGGACGAGCACCCCGTGCGCGCCTACATGTCCAAGGCGACGGTGCTCGACGCCTACTGCGACAACCTCGAGCAGTACCAGCGCCTGCGCCCGGTGCTCCGCGACATCCTGGTGTTCCACGACATCGTCAGCCAGGAGGCTCGCGACCGCCACAACGAGCGCGGCGGCAAGGCGGCGAACCTCGCCTTCGTCGAGAAGCGCAAGTCCGGCAAGTACAAGTTCGCGTTCTCGGGCAAGGAGGACCGCCACCGGCTCTCGCGCGGGGCTCTGATGCCGATGCTCGCGGGCTTTCGGTGGATGCTGACCACCGACGAGGACGGGAGGGTGTGCTGGCGCGGCTCCTTTGACGAGGTGCTGGCGCTGTGGCGGCGCGTGGGCGGGGACCTGATGAAGGCCACGCAGCGGACCTCCGAGGGGGAGAACCGGCGCACCCACGCGATCGGGCGCAGCGCGAACCACTGGGAGACCATCCACGGCATCGTGGTCAAGAAAGAGCTGATGGCTGCGGCCCGCGCCCGACGATGAGCGCTGCAAGGGACGCCGGCGCGCGGTCCCCGAGCCTCGACCAGTGGCTCACCCACGCGCTCGGCGACGACGGCCCCAGCGAGGCGGGCCAGGCCGCGGCGAAGCAATCTAGCTACTGCTTCCCATCGACCCGACTCCTGCTCGAGTACCGCCGCACGATCGCGGCGCGGCCCGAGGGGGAGGTTGTCCAGCTGATCGAGCGCCTGCTCTTGCCTTCGTGCGCGCTGGGCATCGATCACCGCCGCAGCGAGGGGGCGACCCTCGCCGGCCTCGACGGCCACCCGGCCGCTCAATACCGACGCCGACTCGCCCAGTGGCGCAGCGGCGCGAGCACGGCCTTGCCCTGGGAGGGGCTGACCTGGCTCATCGACCTGCTGCCCTTCTCGCCCCGCCTGGCCGTCGAGATCATCGACGCCTACCTGCTCGTGCACGGGGGCGAGCTGCCCGACGAGCGGGCCCAGGGCCTCGACGACGCTCGCGAGCTGATCCTCGCGCGCTTCATCGAGGCGCCGGCCGTGGGCGAGGGCGGGCTCGAGACCCTCCGCGGGCTCCGGCCGCGGGAGCTCGAGTGCGTCGTCGCCCAGCTCTACGCGCGCATGGGCTACGGCGTCGAGCTGACCCCGGCGACCCGCGACGGCGGGCGCGATCTCATCGCCCGGCGGTCGTGGCTGGGCGCGGCGGAGCACTTGCTGGTCGAGATCAAGCAGGTCGGCCAGGTCGGCGTCGAGATCCCGCGGGCGCTGCTGGGCGTGGTCATCTCCGAGCGCGCCAACAAGGGCGTGGTCGTGACCACGGGCAGCTTCTCGGCGCCGGCGCGGGCCTTTTTGGCGGCCAACGCCATGGAGGGCATCGCGGGCGTCGAGCTCGTCGAGCTGCTCAACGCCCACTGCGGGCGCGGCTGGGGCCGGCGCGTCCCGGCGATGATCGACGGCGCCCTCGCGCGCTGGACCCGGCTCTGAGTTCTACTTTGCCCCCACAGGCATCTGAGGACCGGGGGCGCTTCGTCGCTGTCCGCTCCTCCGCTTTGGCTTGGTGGGCAATGGGGTTCGTGCCTTCGAGAAGGCTGGTGGTCGCCCCCGCAAGCGGGGGCGTGGATTCCTTGACAGCCTGTGGTCGCCTGCTCCAGAACGCCAGCTAGCGCCCCATACGGTCCCTATCCTGCCTTCGCCCCGATCCCTGTGCTGCTCATGTGCTCCTACTCAGCATCAGGACGCTGGTCCCCATCCGAGGACGGGTCCAGCCGCTGGATCATCGCGTCGCCCATGCCGTCAGCGAGGTGGGCATAGCGCATCGTGACCACGATGCTCGAGTGCCCGAGCCACTCCTGCACCTGCCGCATGGGGATCCCCCGCATCACCGCGTGTGACGCGAAGGTGTGTCGCAGCACGTGTGTGTGGATCTGCCGCAAGCCGACGGACTTGGCGATCGCCTTGACCGCGTTGTTCGGCTGACGGTGGCGCAGCGGCTCCCCCGAGGAAAGTTGCGAGAACACGAGCTCCCCGCGAGCCTGACCTCGCCATGATCGCAGCGCCTCGAGGGCGTCCAGCGTCAGCGGTACGTCCCGCGACTTCCCGTTCTTGGGCGACGCGAAGCCGTGCTTGTCGCTGTGCGAGCGCTGCACCCGGACCCGTCCACGATCGAGGTCGAGGTCTTCACGCCACCGAAGCGACTTCATCTCTCCCAGTCGCAGCCCGGTCCGCATCGCCACGACCATGTAGATCGGCCACATCCCGCCATAGAGCTCGTAGGCCCAGGCCCCTTCGAGAAAGAGCTTGGCCTCCTTGAAGTCGAGGAAGTCGAAGCTCGGCGCGGCCAACTTGGGCAACACGATCTCGGGTACCTCGCTGATCAGCTTCCACCGCTTCGCCACGCGGAGCATCCGCCCGAGCAGCTTGAGATGGTCGTTGACCGTCTTGGGTGCCAGCTCGAGCTGGCTCTGGCTCACCTTGAAGGCATCGATCACGCGCTCGTCGATCGCGTCGAGGCGACGTCGACCCAACGCGGGCAGCAGATGCGTGCGAAGGATCGACTTCTTCCAGTCGATCACTCCCGGCTTGTTCATCGTCGCCTGATAAGCCAGGAACTCCTCACTGAACTCCTTCAACGTCGGTACTTTTCGTCGCTTCGCTCCTCCCTTCAGGATCTCGCCCGACACGAGCTGCTTACGCAGCTCTCGCTCGTACTGCTCGGCACCCCGCTTGGTCTGCACGGGGCTGACCTTGCGGATTGTCTGCTTACGCCCGTCGGGCCAGGTGTGCTCGATGTGGACCATCCACCGCTCGTGCTGGCGCCCTTGCTTGTCGCGCCACTTTCGCTTCCTCACGCTCATCGCTGGTTCCTTTCAGCGATGCCGAGGTCTTGGCGAGACAAGGCTAGCATCGATCCCCGCTTGGGGTAGGGGCCTGGGCTGTGCGCGCGCGCGGTGTCCATGCAATGACACTGGCGCAGGGGCGGAATGGGTTGCCAGCCTGCTGCGTGAATGGGAGCCAACACTCGGTCCCCTGCCTTCCCGACAGGAAGACCCCATCTCTGTGCCTGCAAACGTGCCCAGAGAACCAGGCTCATCTGCATGGTTCTCCTGCGGCTCACGAAAGCCCGCGAAATACACCACCAAACAGGGCATCCTCATCTCGATGTTGTTCGCTCCGGAGCGTCGCCCAACACTTGGGCGGTCCATCGCGCTCAGCCTCATCGCCTTGGCGGCGTGCCCCGATCGCTCGGATTCTTCTCCAGACCCATCAGCCCCACCTCCCCAGTCGGCCGAGGCAGGCCCTAACCACACCTGGGACCCCTACGCCCGGATCACCCACCCAGAGGCGCCCCCTCAACGTTCTCAGCACGCCCAGGCCTCGGTGCGAGGACGGCTCCTCGACGCCCAGGCCAACCCGATCACCGGGGCCCGAGTCTGTGGCCGCCCTCTGGTCGACCCTGGCGGCTGCGCCCGCTCCGACTCCCGCGGTGACTACCACCTGGAGGGCCTTCGCGCAGGACCGAACCGCTTGGGCGTTGACGCCCCCGGCTTCGCGTTGAGCGAGCGACGGCTCGAGCTGGCGCCAGGTGAGCGCACCGAGCCTGTGGACTTTGAGCTTCGCCGAGGCGAGCAGGGGGGTCCGAGGGGAGTGCTCCGAGACATCTATGGTGAGCCCGTCGCCGGTGCCCAGATCTCGACGCGAGGTACCCGCTCGATGACTGACGAGCGCGGTCGCTTCAGGCTCGGGCCCGACGCCGACTCTGAGCGGATCTGGATCTCTGCCTCTGATCACCTCGAGATCATGCGGAGCGCACCCGCGCTCGGTCTCATCGAGTTCGTCGCCGTACCCGAGTCGACCATCTCGGGCAAGGTCCTGCACGCGCGCACGGGGGCCCCCGTCGCGGGCGCCAAGGTCTCGTCCATGGCTCAGAACTCCCTGAGCTTCGAGTCGACACAGACCGACGAGGCCGGCGCCTTTCGCCTCCGTGGCCTCCCTCCAGACGACTACGAGGTCTCCGTCGAGGGCTTCGGGGTCAAGGGCGAGGCCGCCAAGCCCCTGCGCCTGGGCTTTCGGGAGCACCTGGGCGGGGTCGTGATTCAGGCGCATCCAGGGGCCCACGTCGCGGGGACGGTCGAGCTCGGTGACACGGGTCGCGCCTGCAGGGGGTGGGTTCGGCTGCGCGCGCGAGGCCTCGAGTACGCAGGCAGCGGCCTCGAGACGTCGCGGATCGACGATGGGAAGGTCGAGTTTGAGGCTCTGAGCCCGGGGACCTATGACGTGACCATCGACTGCTATGGGCATCGAGAGTTCGAGAGCCCGCCTCTCATCGTCCGCGAGCGCAACATCGGCAACATCCAGTGGCGGGTGCCCGTCGGCTCGGAGCCAGAGCCAACGGTGCCCATGAGCGAGAGCGAGCCTCGCTGGACAGGCGCCGTTCGTGGCCGCGTCATCGATGAGCAGGGGCTCCCCGTCTCGGGGATCAACGTCAAGCCACGCTACCCAGGCAAGCGGGTCAGTCCCGCCGAGACCCGCACCGACGCTGACGGCAACTTCCTGCTCGACAACCTCCCCTCGGGGCGCCTCGAGTTCCACGTGTACACGGACTGGCAGCGGTGGTGGAGGGCGGACCTCGGCATGCTCTCGGGTCAGGAGATCAAGTCCATCAATGGCTCCCTCGTCGAGGCCGAGATCGTCATCGAGTCGCGCCATGGTTCGCTCATGGGGGGCTTCTTCGATGAGCAGGGGCTGCCCGTCGCCGGCGCGCTGGTCGTCGCCTTCGAGTCCTCGGACTCGTTCTCCCCCGAGTTGAAGCCAGTCTTCTTCTGGAAGCACCTGGGAGAGTTTGCCGTCACCGACGAAGGCGGCCGCTTCATGTTCGAGGGCCTTGCCGAGCGCGAGCACGCCGTCTACGCCTACCGCCCTGGGGGCGGTGAAGCGAGCGCGAGGCTCATCGAGCCTGAGAGCTCGCTCGAGCTCACCATCACCCCGGGAGGCACCCTCGCGGGCACCGTCACGGGACTGGACGGCGCGAAGCTCCGCTCGTTCTACGTGCGCGCCAGGGACACAGAGGAGCAAGTGTTCGTTCACCACGGGTTTTGGCGGACCAACGGGGAGTGGCGCTTCGACAACCTCCCCGCCGGGCACTACGAGGTCAGCGTGGAGGTCGGCGAGTACGCCGCGGAGGTCGAGGTCGAACTTGGCGAGGGCGAACACCAAGAGGGCATCGAGCTGCGGCTGGCGCCCTCGAGTGAGTGACTTCGACTGAGGAGGCCGAGTCCCGGCTCGAGATATTGTCAATTCCTGTGGATCGGAGATCGCCGAGCAGCATGATCAGGCGGCCTCCTCCTCGCGTTGTTGTTGGATCCCGTCGACGAATTTCACGCCCGCTCGAACGAGCGGCAGCAGCATGCGACCGTCGAGTTTCCGCCAGCGCCGCTCGGCCATGTCGAGCAGTTTGAAGGCCATGGCGATGCCCTTGGTCCTCGAGCCAGCGCCCTTCGTGACTCGTTGCCGTAGACGGACCGTGGCGAAGGCTGACTCGATCACGTTGGTGGTCCGCATGTGCTTCCAGTGTTCGGCGGGCAGCTCGAAGAGCGTCAGCAGCTTCCCTCGGTCTTTGACGAGGCAGTCGACCGCCCGCTGATGCTTCGGGGAAAACTCGGCCTCGAAGGCCTCGAAGCCCGCGCTGGCGTCCTCCTTGGTGTCCGCGTACATGATCTCTCGGAGCATCTTCTTGGCCTTGGGCTGAAGCCGCTTGGGGAGCTTGTCGAGCACGTTGCCCAGCTTGTGGAACCAGCAGCGCTGCTCCTTCGTCTCGGGCCACACGTCGCGGACCGCAGCCCAAAAGCCGAGCGCGCCGTCGCCTACGGCGACCACCGGAGCCCGCATCCCGCGAGCTCGGAGCGAGCGCAGCACCGAGGCCCAGCTGTCCTTGCTCTCGCGGTAGCCGTCATCCACGGCGAGCAGCTCCTTGGTCCCATCCGGCCGTACGCCGATGATCACGAGCAGACACAGCCGATCTTCCTCGAGACGGATGTTGAGGTGGATCCCGTCGGCCCAGACGTAGACGTAGTCGCGCTCCGACAGGTCTCGCTGCTTCCAGGCCTTGTGCTCGGCCTCCCACTTCGCCGTCAGCCGGGTGATCGCCGTGGCCGACAGGCCCGAGGCTTTGTCGCCGAGCAGGGACTCGAGGGCGGGCCTGAAGTCGTTGGTCGACAGCCCGCGCAGGTACAGGAGCGGCAGCACCTCAGCCACCTTCGGGGACTTGCGCATGTAGGGCGGCAGGATGTGACTGGTGAACTTCTGGCGCTGGCCATCGACGACGCGCTTGTCGTTGACCCTCGGAGCCGCGACCTCGATTGTGCCCACTGCCGTGGTGAGCGAGCGGGCCCTGGCCTTGCCGTTGCGGACGACCTTGCGGCGGCCGTCCTCGCCGCGCTCGTGCTTGTACTTGTCGATGTAGTCCTCGACCTCGGCCTCGAGGGCCGCGAGCAGCATCCGGCGGGCTCCTTCGCGGAGGAGCTCATCGAGCTGGGTCTTGTAGCTGGTGTCGCTTTGTGCGTCGTTGTCGATTATCGGGGCTTCAGGATTTTGAGTGGGTCACCCCGCAGGGAACCCTGGTACGCCCCCTCCAGCCCAGGCATGCTGAGAGCCCGTGCGCGACCGAGACCTCTACGCCAAGCTCCTCGGAATCGAAGACCCCTGGTACGTCCGCGACGTCGATCCGCGCCTCGAGGCTGGGGAGGTCGAGATCTTCATCTCCCGAGACGAGCGCGCCGAGCTCCCGTGCCCAGTCTGCGGGGCCGCGGCCGGGCGCTACGACACGCGGACTCGCACCTGGAGGCACCTCGACACCATGCAGTACAAGACCCTCCTGACCGCCGAGGTCCCGCGGGTCAAGTGCGCCGAGCATGGCGTCAAGCAGCTGAAGGTGCCCTGGGCCGAGCCCGGCTCGAGGTTCACCGCGATGTTCGAGGCGCTCGTCATCGACTGGCTCAAAGAGGCCAGCGTGTCCGCCGTGGCGAGGATGCTGCGCATGACCTGGGACGAGGTCGACGGCGTCATGACCCGAGCCGTCGCGCGGGGCCTCGAGCGCAGGCAGTCCCAGCCTCTGCGCAACATCGGCATCGACGAGACCTCGTTCCAAAAGCGCCACGAGTACGTCACCGTGGTCTACGACTGCGACCGCAAACACGTCATCGACGTCCTCGACAACCGCCGCCAGTTCGACCTCGAAGAATTCTACTTTGGCACCCCCCTCGAGCACCTTCAGAGCCTGGAGTCGGTGTCGATGGACATGTGGGGGCCCTACGTCCAGGCGACGCTGATCCACGTCCCCGACGCGGAGCGGAAGATCGCCTTCGACCGCTTCCACGTCGCCAAGCACATCAACGACGGCGTCAACAAGGTGCGGGTCGATGAGCACGCCGAGTTGCGCGAGCTCGGAGACCGGACCCTGACGGGGACTCGCTACCTGTGGCTGAAGAACCCCGAGAACATGACGGCCAAGAGCCGGCTTCGCTTCGAGGCCCTGCGCGGGAGCTCGCTGCGAGTAGCGAGGGCGTGGGCGATGAAGGAGGCCGCGCGCCAGCTGTGGAGCTACGAGCGGCGGGGCTGGGCGCGGCGGGCTTGGAAGCGGCTCATCGGCTGGATGGCGCGGTCTCGACTACCGCCGATGGTCAAGGTCGGCCGGACCCTGCGGGCGCACCTGTGGGGCATCGTGAACGCGATCGTCCTCGGGGCAACGAACGCCTCACTCGAAGCGGTGAACTCGAAGATCCAGGCGCTGAAGAAACGGGCGTGCGGGTATCGGAGCCGGGCTCGGTTTCGGAGCGCGATCTTGTTTCACTGTGGGGGACTCGAGCTCTATCCGAGCGCTCATCTCGTCCACACGAATTCCTGAAGCGCCCGATTATCTTCAGCATGGGTGGCGTCTCCTTCCCCAGCGTCAACTGGGGGTTCTCGTGGTGGTTCACGAGGCAGGATACGCCGCCTGCTTCATGTCCTCGGAGATCTGCCCGATCCACAGATTTTGGTAGTACCTCCCCGGCTCGACATCCTGACAGCTGCTGAGGACTAGCTGGACGTGTCTGCGGCGGCCTGCTCGTGGTTGAGGGCGGCGAGGCGCTCGAGGTAGGCGCGGCGGGTTTCTGCTGGGGGGACATGGCGCCAGGTCCCGTCGATCCACGGGCGGTCGAAGGTCCAGGGGCCGTGGAGGTCTTGCCAGTCGTACTCGCTGAGGATCGCCAACTCGAGGGCGTGGTGGGCTTCGCGGAGGCGCTGGATCGAGGGGTTCTCGCAGCGGGGGCTGTCGAAGAGGTTGTAGAGATCTGTGGGGCCGCCAACCTCGGCACGAGTGAGGCCGTGGCGATCGGGGTGGAGGAGGATGTCCTTGCGCAGGTCGAGGAGGGCTTGGCTGGGGGGCGTCAGGCGACGCTCGACGGCGCCGGGGACGTTGAGGGCAGGGGAGCGGTAGGGGGTACCTTCGAAACGGGGGGCGGGCCAGGGGAAGGGAAAGTAGGGAAATACTTCAGTCGGGGTAAAGCGGAGATCGGACTTCAGACTAGAGCAGGCACGACGGACAAACGTCTCGAAGAGTAGAGATGTCAGTAGGCCCAGAACACTGTGCGAGGATGAGGGGACGACAAATAGTTGATGGGTTGGTTTGACGCCCAGTCCATTTTTGTGATCGACACGCTCGATCGGCACTGGAGCAATAATCTTGCCGACTGCGCCAATCACAATCACAGTATCCTCAGTTGTCCATGCGAGACGGAGCGCAGGTCGCGGCTTTTCAAACAGCCACCAACGCTCCCGGAGAATTGCATTGCCTTTTGTCTGAGGGAGTTCCAGTCGTTCTTGCCGAACTGAGCTACGTAATTCGTTGTACAAGAAGCGGAAGTTCTTTGTGAGCCACTGTTCCTGGACACTAGCCGTGGCATTCTCCATGTCCGCGCTGGCCAGAACATCTGAAAAGTCGATCACAACACGAGGGGGCAAAGGCTGAGGCTGCTGCTGGACATCCTGGTTGTTGAGATATAGGAAGACTGGACCGAGTTCCCGACGGGGTACTTGTTTTATGAAGTCTACCGGCCGGTCAAAGTCACCACGGGGAATCATGCCTTGAAACGCAAGGTTTTTGCGACCTGGGAGCTTAGCCATCTCGACTTCGGGGCCACTGTCGAGAAAACTCGAAATAGAACTCTCCTGAGGCCGCGCGATCAAGGAAAGTATGTTCCCGTCGTCGTCGACTGACTTCAGAATATGACGTATGGCGACCCTGCTCGCCTGTTCGCCCCGAACGAGGTGTAGCGTTGCTATATGAACAGAAGCCTCCCCTGGCCACGGCCGCGATGCGCTACATCGGTATATATGGAAGGTGCCAGATTCTCCATGGACTAGTGGCACGATGGACAGCCGTCGTAACTTACCCTGAGAGACAGAATTTGGGGCGACGAGCCCCATCGATGCTTTGTCCCCGAGTAACCTTTCAAGTCGCAGGATAAAGGCGCCCGTGAGATCAATGACCCCACCAACTTGGAGTTTCAGGTAGTTAACACCGTCTGCGCCGAGTACTGCTCGCTGCCCCTGACTACCCAAAAATGGAGGGTTGGTCATGGCTGATTCAAAGCCGCGATTTTCCCGGTGAAACACATCGTAGAACTCCAGTGGCCAGTGAAACACTCGCAGATCCCGCGCCATGGCCCGTACGCGCTCTCGCAACATCTGCTGCTTTTTCTTCAGCTTGCCCGTCCCACCAAGTAGCCCTACCCAGGTCTCCTCAACCGTTTCCTCGGGCCCAACGATCGCTTCCCACAGGTCACCCTCCCGCCGTCGATACCAGTCGTACAAAAACGCTAGATCCCAGGTCCAACGTAGTGTGTCCTCAAGTTCCTGCGTGACAGCATAGAGCTGTGCTCGTAGCTCTTGCGGCTCCTCAGACTCCGGGCTCAGCGGCTTCCCAAGCTCTCCCCCCGCCGTTTTCAGTAACCCGGCCGCGGCCTCGCGTGTGACTGCCCCCGCTGGCCGAGAGAGCAGCTGGTGAAGCCCAAGCAGGCAATTCATCACATCGTCGAGGCTGTTGAATTCTGTCGAGAAAAGCTCGCGCTGGCTTTCTCCAGCGATCCCGTAGACCTCCGAAAGAAACCAGCGCACGCCCTCCTCATCAGCTCCGCGCAAGCTGTCCCCGCAGCGCAAGTTCTTGTCCACGAAGGTCAGCGGCGGCGGGTCACTCTCGACTTCGGCCCCTCGGGCCTGCCGCTCAACCATTGTCAGCATCCACAGCGCGAGCTTCCCCAACTCGACGGCCAGGGGCTTGACGTCCACGCCGTAACAGCACGCCTCCACGACCTCCTGCAATCGCCTCGCGGCGTAGCGATCGAGTTCCTCACGATCCCCGGGGTCGACCAGGTTCCAGGGATCGGGCGTGTGCTCGTAGTCCTCCGTGTACTCCTCGGGCCAGACCTCGAACCAGATCGGCTCACGCGGGGCCTGGTAGAGCTCGGCCCAGGCCAGCTCGCGGGCGATCTCCAGCGCGGCGACCGTCAAGAAGTGCGCGCTGCCCATGGCCGGATCGAGCACGCGCAGACCCAGCAGCTCCTCTTGATAACGATCAGCATTCTCGCCTGCCCGCGTCCACGCGGCAGCAAACACCGGCTCGAGGGCCGCGAGCACCACCTCGATCACCAGCGACTCCGGCGTGTAGTGGGCCCCCAAGGCCTTGCGCTCGGACTTGGCCCCCTTCTCCAGGGCCTTGAGCTCCTTCGCCGTGGTCGGTTCGGCGTCCTCTCCTGCACCCTTGCGCGGCTTCCCCTTGAGCGTGAGCTGGACCCGGCTGCTCTTGCCCTTGCCCGAGCGTACGGGGATCATCGCCAGTATCTGCTCGTAGACGTCGCCGAGGATCCGCTGCACGTGGGCGCTGCCTCCCCCGATGGGTTCGGTCTCCAGGGCTTCGAACTCGTAGCGCGTGACCTCACCGAGGGCGAGGGGCTCGAGCTTGCCCAACAGCGCGTCCCAGGCAGCGAGGCGCTTGGTGTCCTTGGCCAGCTTGGGCGTCGCCTTGTCGAGGGCGTCGAGCCAGCCTTTCAACTCGGGCGAAAAGTCATCAGTGGGTCGGTTGCGAAAGATCGAGGCGTGCTTGACCGCCACAGGGATCTGCCTGCGTCGGCGGGTGGGCGAGGCCCCACCGCGGATCGCCGCGGTCAGATCTTGAAGGTACAAAAAAGGCGAATCCTTGGCCTCCTCGCCAGCGGCGACCAACCCGCGCAAGCTCTTACCGGCGTGCACGGGCTTGGTGTAGAGCAGCCCCCGACGCTCGAGGGCGACGACGAAATAGACACGAAAGAGCAGCACGCTGGCGGCCTCGCGCAGCTCGGCCAGGGCCTCGGGGGTCTCGGCCTGGCGGCCGGCGGCGTCCTCGAGCAGGGCGATCGTGGTCTCTAGCGTTTGGCGCAGCTCGCGGCGGTAGCGATCGACGTAGCCCTTGCGATCGAAGGGCTTGAGCTCGTCACGCCAGTGCTCGTCGGCGCTGCGGGCAACCAGGCTGGCGAGACCGCCGAGCTCGCGCGAGAGCACGACGTCCCTACGGATCTCCCCCTTGTTGGCGCGTTCGAGCGCACGGTGCAGGCGCACTGGGATCACGCCGATCGGCGGGGGGCTCTCGTTGTTCTCCCCGGGCGCGCGTCGGGCCACGACATAGAGATCGGGGGCGAGGGCCCCCTTGCCTTCCAGAACCACCAGCAGCACCAGCTGCTCACGAAGAGCCGCGGCTCGAGCCGCGTCATCGCCCGCTTGGCGGCGCACCCAGGTCTCGTGAATGTCGTTGAGGCTGGCCTCTTGCAGGTGCGGATGGTCGGCGCTGGTGCTGAGCAAGAGCACGCCGAACTCGAAGGCCGTGCCCAAGGCGCTGCGCTCATCGGCTTCGAGGCTCAGGTGCGAGCCCGCCAGCCTGGCCTTCTCCCACCATACGAGGTGGCCAAGTTGAGCGGAGAAGTCGAGGTGCGCGTCGGGTTTGGCCAGGCGCAGCTCGGCGAGGATCAGCTCGATGTCGACGGCTTGCGGATCGGCCGCCCAGTCGGTGAGCAGGGCCTCGGTGAGCGCGGCGAGACCGGGCTTGGCGGGCCGCTCGAGCAGGGCCCAGGTGTGGTGGAGGTGACGGCCGAGAGAGCTCATGATCAACGGGTGCAGAGGCAGAGTAACGGGAGAGCTGGTTAGGGAACCACGACGATGTTGAAGCCCCTGGGCTCGACTCGAGAACGGGGCCTGTCTGGATTCTTGGGGAAGCTCTTGAAGGGCCGACGCAGCAGCAGACCCAGGCGACGGTGCTTGGCCACGGTCGCCCAGCTCCCGGGCCACGCCTCCCCAGCAGGCAGCTCGACGAGCTGAATCTCGCTCTCATCGCGGAGCGCCTGGGCGAGGTGCTCGAGGATGATCTCGGCGGCGGCGGTGGGAGAGCTCGGGCCCCGAGGCTCGCCGTTGGGAGCGACGACACCGCTGAGCGTGGTCCAGTCGATGCGCGGATATTGGTCGAGCACGAGCGCACCTTTGCGCGGGAGGGCGCACGCTTCGAGCACGGTGCGACCCGTGTCGGTGCTGATCCGCCAGGCGAGGAGCTCGTCGTCGGTGAGTGCCAGCGCCATCAGGCCGCCGGTATCGGTGACCGAGGCCCCCCAGCGAGTAGCGAAGGCGGCTTGGGTCAGGTCGTCCGTGGCGGTGAAGGGGGCGACGTCGATCCCCGAGCGCAGAGGGATCGAGCGTGGCGCGATGCTTGACCACAGCGAGAGCGCCAGACCACGCAGAGCACCGGTGTTCAGGGCCTCTCCCTCCCCTTCCTCGGGCTCGGCGAGGGCTGTGTGGAGCGCACGGAGCCGGGGAGCCCCGAGCATGCAGGTAAAGCTGCCGTGCGCCGGCGAGGGATCGAGATCGTCCCCAAGGCGGGCGCGAAGCGTGCGCCACAACAAGAACAGCTCCTCGCGGCGCAGGAAGGTCACTGTCTCGTAGGTCAGGTTCCCGTCGAGGGCCTGGCGGGCGTCCTCGGTACCCAAGACCACGGGCCAAGCGGACAGGCCGAAGAGGCGGCGGATCCCGCTGAGCTTGTCGAAGAGCACTGCCCGCACCCGCTTGGCGAAGGCTGTGCGGTGCGCGTCGTCGAGCTTGGGTTCGATCGGCGGGACCGTGAGGTGATAGACGTTGCGTGGTGCCCAGAAGCGCTCCGCGTCAATGTCCAGGGGCTCCCCGGTCTCGGACTGGAGGACGGCGTCGATCAAACGGCGCGCGAGGGCCCGGCGTTCCTGCGGCTGCTCGACCCGGGGGTCGATGCGACGATCGACGCGACCGTTTCGCTGGATCAAGCGCGTGGGGTTCCAGGGGAGATCGTAATGAAGCGCGACGCCGCACTCTTGCAGGTTGACACCCTCGGCTAGGACCTCGGTGGC
This sequence comes from Plesiocystis pacifica SIR-1, assembly GCF_000170895.1. Taxonomy (GTDB): domain Bacteria; phylum Myxococcota_A; class Polyangia; order Nannocystales; family Nannocystaceae; genus Plesiocystis; species Plesiocystis pacifica. The sequence goes on from NZ_ABCS01000140.1 coordinate 17,778, forward strand.
CAAGAGGGTGTAGAGCGGGTGGCGCTGGGCGTTGGCCAGACGTCGAGCGACGGACTCCGTGGGGGCTTCGGCGATGTCGGCGCTCGTAACGTCGACCTGGTACCAGGGGGAGAAGGCATCGAGAGCGGGGGCATCGATGGATGAGCTGCCCGCCCCGGCCTCGGGGTCGCTATCCGGCGCGTCGTCGTAGCTTGCGTCGCCGGCCTGCGGCTCGCTCGTAGCCTTGGGCTGGTCCTCGCCCTCGCCTTCGTCGTTGGCTCCCGTAGGCTCGACGAGGCGCTGACCGGTGACCTCTCGACTGGTGACGATGGCCGCGTGTTCGACCAGAGAGAGCGCGACCTCGGCGAGGGCCTCTGTGGAGGGCAGCAGCGCGCAGACCCCCTCGGTGTCGAGGGGCGGGGGTAGACGGTCGCGCTCGCCATGACCGAGGGAGGCCAGCACTGCTCGGGCTTCGTCGTCGAGGGCCAGGCAGACCTTGGGGACACGATCGAGCAACCTCGCTAGCAGCCCCTTGACGCGTTTGGTCTGACTGACCGAGAGCGGCTTCACCCCGGGGACGCGGCCGAGCAAGCGCGCGCAAGAACGATGGAGAGCACCCAACAGAGCGCGCAGATAGTCGATCGTGTCGGCGTACTCCGAAAAAATCAGGGAGCGGGGGCCGCCAGGAGCGAGGGCGCGGGCGCTGGGGTCGTTGTCTGCGGCCAAGCGTGCGGCAGCCTGCGCCAGCAGCCAAGCGAGCAGGTCCGCTGCTCGACGATCACTTTGTAGGCGAACCTCTAGCCAGCGGAGCGCCCCGTCGTTGCTCAGCACTGTCGCCGCGACTTTGGCCATGGGCTGGCCCTTGTGACTCCCTAGACCCTCATAGACGATCTCGATCAGACCGTCGCCCTCCTCGTCCTCGCCAAACACCCAGTCGATGCACAGGCGAGCGTCCGCGGCGATGCGAGAGCGCGGCTGAGCGAGGTCTTCGAGCAGGCGATCCACCCAGTGAGTGAGGGGCGCGGGGTCCTCGGTCGAGACGGGCCGGCGCTTGCGCTTGGACTCCTTGGGCCCGGCAGCGAGGTACTCGCGGGCAAGCTCGAGGTCTTCGTGGAAGCGCTCTTCGAGCTTCGTGTCTGCGGCCCAGCCCAGGCCGATGAGGTCGGCGAAGAAGCTCAGACCCTGAGAGGGTTTGCGCGGAGGCTTGCCCAAGCCGAGCAAGCGCCGGAGCTGTTGTTGACGCCGGCCGAGCGCGAGCGGCTCGCCCAGGTGCGTCGCAGCGCGCTCATAGCCCTGTCGGGCGAGCGCGAGCTGGGTGCTGCGATCTTCGTTCAGGGGCAAGGACTGTTGGATCGCCCTGGTGCCGTCGCGTGGCTGGGGGTCCACGAGGGCCTCGACGAGCGCGAGCTCGTAGAGGTTGGTGCGCAGGAGCCCGCGGACCAGGGTCATCAAGAAGGCGTAGGGGCAGCTCTGTAGCCGCTTGACCAAGTTGATGGTCTGAAAGGCGATGAAGTTGGCGGCGCCGATCGTCCGCACGCCAGTCCCGCGGCCCCTGCCGCGGTCGAAGCCCCGCAAGTAGCGAAGCTCGTAGGCAAGCATGCTGATCCCTCGGTCATCGGCGTCATCAGACGTGCCCCTGGCGACCAACTCGAAGAGCGCCTCGAGGATCTCCCGCTCATGGGTTTCATAGTCGCTCTCGTCCCCCTCTTCGCCGGAGCGAATCGGTAGAGGCGCCCGGGGCTGCTTGGGAGCGCGAAACATCTTCGCGCAGTGCTCGAGGCCATCGGTTCGCTCGACGAAGTCGAGGACCTGCCGGCGCGAGCGTTGGACAACGTAGCCCAACAACATCGAGTCGATGCGGGCGCGCGTGTCGAGCTGCTCACTCGCGGAAGTCGGGGTCCCCTCGCGCTCCTCGGCGAGGGTCTTGGCGATTGCAGCAAAAATTCGACCGAGCTCTTCGTGCTTCCCGGCCCAGTCGTAGAGGGGCCCGCCATCTCGTACCTTGGCGCCGGCCTTGCCCTTGAGGGCGCGGTCGAGCGCCTTGAGGTCGTCGATGTCGAGGGCTCGGCTACCGGTCAAGTGCCTGGATGCGATCGCTCCGAGCATGCGCTTGAAGTCGGCCCGGGCGGACCAGCGCGCCTTTGTAGCTGTCGCGCGGGTCCAGTAGCCCACGTCGTCTGGAGCCACGTCAACACGACGCCGCAGCGCGGCGGCGAGATCCCCCGGCCGCTCGCGCCACAGTTGGGCCTTGCCGAAGTGGCCGAGCTGGGTGCTGACGTCTTGGATGCGGTTGTTGAAGGGAGTCGCCGAGAGCAGCAAGATCTTGCGCCCGCCTACACCCCGAAGCTCCGCGTCTCCGGTCTCGTTGAGACCGACCAGCAAGCCTCCCTCCGAACGCGGGCGAACGCGCCAGTTGGTCTCGCTCCATACTGGCAGGGATAGGCAAAAGCGCAGCAGTCGTGTGGCTCGGCCGCCTCCATTGCGGAAGTTGTGGGCCTCGTCGAGGATCACGACTTCACTGCACGCGAGGTGGTGGAGCTCATCGACGACGCTCCTGCGCAGGATCTCCGTGCCCTTCTCGTGGAGCGCCCGCGAGAGGGACTGGTTGGAGAAGAGCCGAATGTCAAGCAGCCCTGGGTCGTCGACGACGGGCTGGAGATTGGGGGTATCTCGAAGCGATGAGCGGACCGCGCTACGGATTTCGGCCGCGTGGCGGAACCACTGAGTCGCCGCTTGCTCGTTGCGACCTCGAGCTCCCAGAACCCGCGCCGGGGCGAGGATCGAGACGCGGAGCGGTGGGAGCTTGGAGATGGAGGTGCCGCGCTCGCTGGCGAGTTCGCGACGGGCGAGCAAGCGCTCACGGATCAGCGCTGATGCTACGAGCTGCGCGACCAGGGTCTTACCGAGGCCAGGCTCATCGGTGAGCATGGCGCCGCGGCTGTGTTGGAGCAGCGCGAGCAACCGCGCCGCGCCATCGATCTGGTAGGCGGAGGGCTTCTTGCCGTGCCAGGCGTCATCGAGGCCGTCGAGGGTGTGGCTGGTGGTCTCGAGGGTGCGGGCGTCGAGACCGAGCGCGAGCTCGATGTTGCGGCAGATCGCCTGGGCAAAGCGACGATGCTCGGCGCGGGTGAAGTCGACGGTCGCGGGGGGCGAGTCCTCGGCTGGGGACAGCTCGGGTTCATCAGGGACGTCTCTGAATTCGTCGATCCGCCTGAGGTGGGGGGGGACTTTCAACAGGTCCGCGACCAGGTTGATCTTGCAGCACGCGGGGTCGACCCAGCGGGCAAAGACCGGGGAGTCGTCGAAGAGCACACGAGCAGTCGCGGCGAGGTCTCCCCCCAGCGATTGTACGCCTCCAGGAGGGTTGGGCGTCGAGAAAGGCGCACCGGAGACGCGGTGGACCGACGCGACCTCGATGTTCGCCTCATCGTGAGGGTCGAGCGCGACCGCGGACCAGTTCGCTGAGCCAGCGAACACGAAGGCGTCTCGCTCGGCACCGTCGTCTGCGGCCCCATGCCCCCGCTCGACGACGTAGAGCTTGGGGTGGAAGATGCGAAGAGGTTGACCATGGACCTGTTGGGCGCCGTGGTGGACCCGTGCACCGCGCTGGAGCAGGTAGAGCAGCAGGCTACCGATCTGCACTGCGAGAGCGCTGGCTTGGTTGCCCCCGCCAAGTTTGGCGAGCGCGGCGGCTTGGAGCTTGGTGAGGGCGCTCGCTTCCTTAGCGTTGAGATCGGCGAGCAACGCCTGGGTCTCGGAGTGCTCGGCGTCGAGCAAGGGCAAGCGGAGGTTGGAATCGACCGCGAATATCGCGTGAATGAGCGTGAGCGCCTTGTCCCGAGTCGAGTCGGTTGGAAGGCGAGCGAGTACCGAGCGGCGCCAAGCATCCGCAGGCTCAGATTGACTGACGCGCCAGCGGCACAGCCACCACCACAGCTCGAGGGCCACTGCGCTTGCTCGGCTGGCGACACCACCGAAGAGCAGGTTGAAGCGCGTTGTTGGCGTCGGGGAGTAGTCGCGGTCGTGGAGATCAGCGATCTCGGCCAGAAGCAGAGTCACTGGGTCATGAAGGTCGTGGGTGCAGATGTTCGCGCCGATGGTGATGACGTCGTAGTCGGGCAGGTTCAGCGGGCCGCCGCGGTTGTCGTCCAGCGAGGGCGCGCCCCAGCCGTCCGGGGGCACCGGGGTCACCGCCTGCTGCGTGCAGAAGTAGAAGTCGCTCGGGTCCGTGCACTCGCGCTGGGCGTAGAAGTAGCGGGTGTACTGGATGAAGAACTGCTCGCGG
>NZ_ABCS01000139.1 GCF_000170895.1 Plesiocystis pacifica SIR-1
GCGGGTCGACCGCGAGGCCCAGCTGTGGCTCGCGTCCACGCTCAGCGCCGCGGACCGGGGCGCCCTCGCCGGCAGCGGTCCGGCGGCGGGGTGGGCCCGAGACACCCAGCAGATCACGGCCTCGATGCGCTTCGACGCGGGCATGCAGGGCAGCGCCACGTTCACGGCCCCCGACGCCGAGGCGCTCGTGCGCCTGCGCGAGCGGGTCGTCGCCGCCTTCTTGCGCGCGGCCGAGCGCCTCGACGACTACGGCATCGAGCACCGGCTGCGCGACAACACGCGGCTGGGCATCGTCGAGGACTTCGTCGCGGTCGAGTTCGAGATCTCGGCGCGAGAGCTGGCGGCGATCCGCGAGCGGGTCGCCGAGCGCGTCCGCGGCCGCGGCCCGCTGTGAGCGGGCACGCAGCGTGCGTCCAGGCCCGCGTCAGGGGTCGACGCAGTCGTAGACGCCGTCTTCGGAGTCCGGATCGTCGAGCTCACAGACGCGTCCGGCGGCGCTGCAGTCCTGGACGAAGACCCACTCGTTGTCCTGGGTGCAGCGATAGAGCACCTCGTCCTCGCACCGGTAGTTGCAGCTCTGGCCGAGGCACAAGTAGTCGCAGGAGGATCCCGCGAGCTCTTCACCGCTGCCTCGATCGTCGTCTGTGCACGCGGGGCCGAGGGCCGCGAGGGTGAGGGCGGTCAGGAAGGCGAGGGGGAGGGAGAGCCAGCGCATGGTTCGAGCTATGGAGGCCGCCCCGGGCTCAGGCCGGCGGGGTCTGGCGATCGTCGTCGGCCTGGGTGTCCTCGACCAGGCCGCTCGAGACCTCGGCGGCGACCTCGAGGGGCGGGTCCTGGGGCCCGAACAAAAGGCCCTTGAAGTCGCGCTCGATGAGCACGTAGACCGAGGGCACGATGAGCAGGACCAGGCCGGTGGAGATGCCCAGGCCGGCGGCGATGGAGATGGCCATGGGCGCGAGGATCTGGTCCTTGCCGCCCAGGCCGATGGCCAGGGGCCCGAGGCCAAAGCAGGTCGTGAGCGTGGTCGAGATGATCGGGCGCAGGCGCTCGAGGGCGCCGTCGAGGGCCGCGTCGAGGATGCGCGCGCCCTCAGCCCGCCGGGTGTTGATGAAGTCGACCATCACCAGGGAGTCGTTGACCACGATGCCGGCGAGGGCGACGACCCCGAACAGGGCGAAGAGCGAGAGGTCGTAGCCCATGCCGAACAGGCCCAGGACCGCGCCCATGACCCCGAAGGGCACGGCGCACAGGATGATGATCGGCTGGAGGTAGGACTTGAACTGCAGCGCGAGCACGATGTAGATGAGCCCGATCGCCAGCAAGAAGGCGCCCTTGAGGTCTTCGAGGCTCTCGTTGATCTCCTCGGCGTCGCCGCCGAACTGCAGCTCGAGGTTGGGGTAGGTGGGCGCGACGCGCTCGTCCCACCACTTTTGGGCGACCGAGGTGACCTCGAGGGCGGAGGTCACCTCGCTGTCGACCTCAGCGGTCACGCCGATGGCCCGCTGGCCGTCGCGGCGGCGGATCGAGCCGATCTCGCGGGTCCGCTCGAGCCGCGCGACCTGGTCCAGGCGGACGATCTGGCCGGCGCTGCTGGTGATGGTCAGGCTGCCGATGCCGGCGCGGTCGAGGCCCTGGGCGCCCTCGGTGCGCACGACGATCTCGACGCGCTGCTCGTCGATGGACACCTCCGTGGCGATCAGCCCGTCGATGGCCGCGCGCACGGCGTTGGCGATCTCGAGCTCGCTGAGGCCGTAGAGCGCGGCCATGTCCTGGTCCACGCGCACGGCGAAGGTCTCCTTGCCCGTGCCGCTGTCGTCGTCGACGTCGCTGACGCCCTTCATGGTGCGCAGGTAGGCCTTGAGGTCGCGGACGACGGTGTCGATCTCGGCGGCGTCGCGGCCCCGGACGCGGGCGGTCACGGCCGGACCGGCCGGAGGCCCAGCCATGGGCAAGATGATGGTGTAGCCGGACAGGTCGGGGTTGGTCGCCAGGTAGTCCTCGAGCTGTGCCTCCACCTCGGGCCAGCGGTCGACGACCTCTTCGTCGAGGGCGAACTCGAAGCGCACGATGCCGACGTTGGCCCCGGTGTCGAGCATCTGCGTGCGCGGGTCTCGGACCGATCCGATGCGCATCTTGCTGGCGCGCACGAGGTTTTGCTCGGACTCCTCGGGGGAGTCGAGGGCGTCGAGGATGAGCCGGCGGATGGTGTCGCCCTCGGCCTTGGTCTGGGTGCGGTTGACCCCCGCGGGCAGCTTGAAGACCACGGACAGCTCCGTGGGCTTGGCCGGCGCCGTGTACTGAAAGCGCATGTTCGTGGCCAGGGCGATGACGCCGAGGAAGCCGACGAAGGTCAGGAACACGGCGGTCTTGCGCCAGCGCAGGCACAGCTCGAGGATGGGCCGGTAGGTGGCCTTCATGCGCTCGACCAGGCGCGCGGTCCGTCCGCCCTCGGCGTCCTTGGACGCGTAGTGAGCCAGGTGCCCGGGGAGGATGAAGATGGCCTCGATGAGCGAGCCGATCAGGCAAAAGACCACGGTCAGCGGCAGGATCCGCATGACCCGGCCCATGGTCCCGCCGACCATGGTCAGGGGCAGGAAGGCCAGGCAGGTCGTGGTCACCGCGACGGTGACCGGCAGCAAGACCTCCTTGGCCCCGGCGATGGCTGCCTGGACCCGGGTCTTGCCCATCTCGAGGTGGCGCTGGGTATTTTCGATCACCACGATGGCGTCGTCGACGACGATGCCCGTGGCGATGAGCAGGCCGAAGGTCGAGATCACGTTGATGGTGATGTCGCCCTTGTCCATCAGGAAGGTCGCCATCAGGTAGGACACGGGCATGCCCCACAGCGCCAGCAGGGCCTGGCGAAAGCCGGCGACCACGGCGAGCACGAGGACGACGAGCAGGGCGCCGGAGGCCCCGTTGATGGCCACGGTCTGCAGGCGGTCGCGGATGACGATCGTGTAGTCCTCGGACACCACCAGGCGCGAGCCCGCGGGCATGCTGGCCTCGAGCGCGGGGAGCAGCTCCATGACGTCGGCGCGGATCTCGAGGGGGTCGGCCGAGCGCTCGCGCTTGACCACGAGCTGCACGGCCTCGACGCCGTTGACGTAGTAGCGGCTGTCGGGCTGCTCCTCGAGCTCGCGGATCTCGGCGACGTCGCCCAGGCGTATGGGGGAGCCCGGGCGCAGGGGGATGGCCGCGACGTCGGCGGCGGACTCGAGGCGCTTGTCGGTCTTGACGAACACCTCCTGGCCGTTGCGCTCGACGGTGCCGGCGGGGACGCTGGCCTTGGCGTTGCGGATCGCCTGGCTGACCTGGGCGGGCTGGATCTGCAGGCTGCGCAGCTTGGTCTCGTCGAGGGCGACGACGATGCGCGGCTCGGTCAGGCCGACGACGTCGACGCCCGCGACGCCCCAGACCCGCGCGAGCTGCTCTTGCAGGCGCTCGGCCTCGAGGCGCATGGAGCGGTCGCCGAGCATCGCGACGGTCAGCACCGGCAGGTCGAGCTTGACCTCGTTGACCTGCGGCGTCTCGGCGTCCTCGGGCAGGTCCTGGACGGCGTTGACGGCCTTCTCGACCTCGGATCGGGCGTCGCGCAGATCCGTGCCGGCGTTGAAGGTCACGGTCACCGAGCCCGCGCCCTCGTTGGCGATGGACTCGATGCGCTTGACGTCCGAGACGTTGTCGAGCTCCTCCTCGATGGGCCGCAGCAGCAGCTCCTCGACGTCGCTGGCCGTGGCCCCGACGTAGACGACCTGGACCATGACGGCGTCGAGGCTGACCTCGGGGAACTGCTCCCGGGGCAGCTTGAGGGCGCCGACGATGCCGGCGACGACGACCAGGAAGAACAGCAGGTTGACGAAGACCGAGTTGTCGACGCTGAGGCGGATGATTCGGTCGAAGATCTTCATCGTCGGTCAGCCTCGGGTGGTCTCGGGTTCGGCCTGGGCCGGGTCGTCGGCGCGGGGCACCGCGACGGCCACGTCGCCGTCGACGAGGGTGGCTGGGCCCGAGCTGACCACGCGATCGCCGATCTTCACGGGGCCCTCGATGGCCACGCCCTCGCCGACGTCCCGGTGCACCGTGATGTCGACGCGCTCGAGGCGTTCGCGGGCCTCCTCGCCGGCGCCCTCGGTGCTCGCGCGCAGCAGGTAGGCCTGCTTGCCCTCCCAGCGCACGGCGGTGGGCGGGACGGCGAGCACGGGCTTGCCGACGGTGCCGCGGACGGACACGGACACGGACTCGCCCGCGCGCAGCTCGCCCGAGCCGTTGGTCACGCGCAGCCGGGCCGTGAAGGTGTTGGTGCCGGCGTCGGCCTCTCGGGCGACCCACTCGACCTCGGCGGGCACGGCCGCGTCGCGGATCGTGACCTCGAAGCTCAGCTGCCCGCGGTCGTGGATCGCGACCTCGGTCTCGGACAAGGGCACGTCGATGGCCAGCTTGTCGAGCTCCGAGAGGGTCAGCATGGGCGAGCCCGGGGCCGCGTACTCGCCGAGCTCCACGCCGACGTTGGTGACCACGCCGGAGAAGGGCGCGAGGATGGCGTTGGCGCTCTTGCGGTCCTTGGACTGGAGGATCTGGCCGGCGGCCTGGCGGACCGAGGCCTTGGTCGTGGCGATCTCGGTCTCGAGGCGCTCGACCTCGCGGCGGGTGCCGGCCCCGGACGCGTAGAGCTCGCGGGCGTCGGCGAGCTGGCGCTCGAGGTCGTCGAGGCGCTCGCTGGCGCTGGTCTTCGACGCCTGGGCGCTCATCAGCGAGCCGCGGGCGTCGGCGTCGATGAGGCGCACGAGCAGGTCCCCGGCCTGGACGGTGTCCTGATCGTCGACGAGCAGCTCGGCCACCTGACCGCCGTAGCGCGGGGACAGCTGGGCGCGTCGCCAGGGGTCGAGGAGCACGAGGTGGCGGGAGTTTTGCTCGGGCACGAGCTCGCGGACCTCGGCGATGCGCACGCGGGCATCGCGGATCTCGACGCCCTCGGCCGCCCCGTCGTCGCAGGCGGCGAGGCCGAGGCCCGCAGCGATCGAGAGGGTCAGAGCCAGGAGCCCTCGACCACCGATGAGCGCCAAGGCCGCGCCGACAGGCCGGGTAAGTGGCCACTGTAGTTTCGTGTGCACGGCTGGTCCGTTTTATGCCGCGCCCATGGACCCGGCAAGGCGCCTCAGCGGGAAATCCCGTGGGATCGGCCGGGGAGGGAGGTGGTGCAGGCCGAGGCTCTCGAACAGGTGGAGAGCAGAATTTTCGGGCACGCCTCGCGGCTCGGCACCCGAAGCTGCGTAGCTTGCGCGCTTTGCCGCTTTGTGCTGGTGGCTCCGTGGTCGCTCGCCTGGGGCGCACCTTGGTCATGGGATCAAAGTTGGCTCTGGCCTAGACTCCATTCGTGGATGGACCCGCGGACGTCACCTGCCTCGACGAGGGCGGTGAAGACGACGTCGACGTCGTCGACGAGGACGTCGCGCCGACCTCCACCTGGCTCGAGCGCGGGGCCAGCATCGACCGCTACCGTGTCCTCGAGTGTCTGGGGGTCGGGGGGATGGGCGTCATCTACTCCGCGTGGGATCCCGACCTCGACCGCAAGCTGGCGATCAAGCTGGCGCGTCGGAGCCGGAGCACGCAAAAGGCGACGACCCGCGGGCGCGCCCGGCTGATCCGCGAGGCCCAGGCCCTCGCGCGCTTGCGTCACCCCAACGTCGTCGCGGTTCACGACGTCGGGATCCACGACGAGCGGGTGTTCGTGGCCATGGAGTACGTCGAGGGCGAGACCTTGACCCAGTGGCTCGCCCAGACCGCCGAGCGCGACTACGACCGGCTGATGTCGATCTTTTTGCAGGTCGGCCGCGGCCTCGCGGCGGCGCACCGGGCCGGGCTGGTCCACCGCGACGTCAAGCCCGACAACATCATGCTCGGCAAGGACCGGCGCGTGCTCGTGCTCGACTTTGGCATCGCCCGGGAGCTGACGCCGGGGGAGGACAGCCAGATCGACTTCGACGAGGACGACGACGAGGCCCTCGAGGCCCTCGCCCTGGCGCAGGCTCAGAGTGAGTTCGGCGACGCGACGGACGTCGACGAGTTCGAGCTCCCCAGCAGCTCGCGGGCGTCCTTGTCCGGGGTGTTCGCGGGCAACCTGACGCCCCTGGCCGACCTGACCCGGGCGGGCGCGGTGATCGGCACGCCGGCCTACATGGCGCCGGAGCAGCACCGCCGCAAGGTCGTGACCTCGCGCAGCGATCAGTTCGCCTTTTGCGTGGCGATGTGGGAGGCGCTCAACGGCGAGCGCCCCTTCGGCGGGGGCAACCGCGAGAAGCTGCTCGCGCGCATGCGCCTGGGCCAGTTCCGTCCCTTTCGACGCGCGGACGTGCCGCGGCGGGTGGTCATGGCGCTGCGCCGGGGGCTGTCGTGGAACCCCTCGGACCGCTTCCCGACCATGGAGAGCCTGCTCGAGGTGCTCAACCCGCGGCCGCGGGGGCGCCGGGTGCCCATGCGCCACGCGGCGCTGGCCGGCGCGGGCCTGTGCCTGGTGGGGGTGCTCGGGACGCTGGGCGCGGTCTACCTCGGCGCCCACGTGGCCGACCCGGCCCACCTCACCTGCGACCAGGCCGACGAGGCGATGGCGCGGACGTGGACGGGGGCGCGGCGGGCCGAGCTGGGCGAGGCGCTGCGCCCGACGCTGATCCACGACGACGTCGCCGGGCCGCTCGCGTGGGCGAACCTGCGGGACGCCCTCGAGGCCTGGAGTCGGCGCTGGCGGGACGCCCGACGGGGGCTGTGTTACGAGCGCGCGGCCGTCGAGGCGGGCGAGCTTCCGGGCGAAGGGGTCGAGTACGATCGCTGGGTCGCCTGCCTCGACCAGCAGCGCCGGGCCTTCGACCAGACCCTCGACCGGCTGATCCGCGACCCGGAGGCTCCCCCGGGTCCGTTCACCATCGTCGCGACCTTGCCCGACCCCGAAGACTGCGGCGCGCTGGCTCGATAGCCCAGTCTTTGCCTGGATGCGCCGAAGGCGTAGCATGGGCCTCCATGTCGCCGCGGTCCTGGTTTTGGGTGGTGTCCGTCCTGCTGCTCGGCACGATCGGGGCCCTGAGCGCGCTGTGGCCCGCGACGGCCCTGCTCTACATCCTGGTCGTCCCGCTCTTTGTCCTCGGCCTGTGGGACATGGCCCAGCGCAAGCACGCCATCCTGCGCAATTTCCCGGTCATCGGCCACGGGCGCTACCTGCTCGAGATGATCCGGCCGGAGATCAACCAGTACTTCGTCGAGTCGAACACCGACGGCATGCCCTTCGATCGCGAGCAGCGCTCGGTCGCCTACCAGCGCGCCAAGGGGGTCAACGACACCACGCCCTTCGGCACCCAGCTCGACGTCTACCGGCCGGGCTACGAGTGGCTCGAGCACTCCCTCAACGCCCGGGCGCCCCACGGCGACGCGCCCCGGGTGATGGTCGGGGAGGGGCGCTGCGCCAAGCCCTACGCCCTTTCGCTGCTCAACATCTCGGCCATGAGCTACGGCTCCTTGAGCCGCAACGCCGTCGAGGCCCTCAACCGCGGGGCCGCGGCCGGGGGCTTCGCCCACAACACCGGCGAGGGCGGCATCAGCCCTTACCACCGCGCCGGCGAGGGCGATCTCATCTGGCAGCTGGGCACGGGCTACTTCGGCTGCCGCGCCCCTGACGGGGGCTTCGACCCCGACGCCTTCCGCGAGGCCTCGGCCCTGCGCCAGGTCAAGATGATCGAGGTCAAGCTCAGCCAGGGCGCCAAGCCGGGCCACGGCGGCATCTTGCCCGCGGCCAAGCTGACCGCCGAGATCGCCAAGATCCGGGGGGTGCCCATGGGCCAGGACGTGCTCTCGCCCCCGGGCCACAAAGCCTTCGACACCCCCCGCGGGCTGCTCGAGTTCCTGACCGAGCTGCGCGAGCTCAGCGGGGGCAAGCCCGTCGGCTTCAAGCTGTGCGTGGGCCGGCGCGAGGAGTTCCTCGGCATCGTCAAGGCGATGCTCGAGACCGGCCTGCGCCCGGACTTCATCGTCGTCGACGGGGCCGAGGGCGGCACCGGTGCGGCGCCGCTGGAGTTCTCCAACCACATCGGCATGCCGCTGACCGAGGCCCTCGTGTTCGTGCACAGCGCCCTGCGCGGGGCGGGGCTGCGCGAGGAGATTCGAGTGCTGTGCGCGGGCAAGATCGCCAGCGGCTTCGACATGGCGCGGGTGATCGCGATTGGAGCCGACGCCTGCTACAGCGCCCGGGCGATGATGTTCGCCCTCGGCTGCATCCAGGCCCGGCGCTGCAACCACAACGACTGCCCCGCCGGCGTGGCCACGCAAAAGCCCGGCCTGGTCGTCGGCCTCGACGTCGAGGACAAGTCCGACCGGATCCACCGCTACCACCACCACACGGTCCACGCCTTCCTCGAGCTCCTGGGCGCCGCGGGCTTCGACAGCCCCGACCAGCTCCTGCCCCGGCACGTCCGCCGCCGCGTCGACCTGCACACCAACAAGCACTACGGCGAGCTGTTCGACTACCTCGACGAGGGGGCGCTGCTCGGCGAGGCCGTCGAGTCGCTGCCGCCGAGCTGGGCCGAGCTGTGGGGCCGGGCTTCGGCGGATGTGTTTGCAGGGAAAGACTGAGCCTAGCAAGCTCGGACGGCCTCGAGGCTCTCGGCCGCGAGCATGCACTCGACCAGGGCCTCGCTCGGGCGGGGCTCGGCGTCGCAGTCGGCCTCGATGGCCAGGCTCAGGCCGGGCGCGGCGACGCCCTCGGCCTGGGCGAGCTCGGCGATGTGCGCGGCGACGGCGTCGCAGCGCTTGGTCTGGGCCTGACAGCCGGGGCCCGCGAGGCCCAGGCCGAGCGAAGCCACGAGCGCACCCGCGAGCGCGCCAACCCCACACCGCCTGGACGCCCGCGGAGAGCTCGAGCGAGGGGGCGTGACACAGCTGTCTCCCGGCTTCATGGTCCGAGATGGTACCCAACGCCGAGGGTCCCGGCCATGGCCATCAGCGTCTTCGACATGTTCACCGTGGGCATCGGCCCGTCGAGTTCGCACACCGTCGGCCCGATGAAGGCCGCGCGGCGCTTCGTCCTCGGCCTCGAGCGCGAGGGCCTGCTGGGCCGCACGCACCGGGTCAAGGCCGAGCTGTTCGGCTCGCTCGGGCACACCGGCAAGGGCCACGGCAGCGACGTCGCCGTGTTCCTGGGCCTCGAGGGCGAGCGGCCCGAGAGCGTCGACGTCGACAGCGTCCCCGAGCGGGTCGCGGCCATCGCCGCGCAGAGCAAGCTGGTCCTGCGCCCCGAGGCCGGCGAGGAGCCCAGCGCCGAGGTGCGCTTCTCCGTCGCCAAGGACCTGGTCTTCCACCGCCGCCAGACCCTGCCCATGCACCCCAACGGCATGCGCTTTCGGGCCTGGGGCGCCGACGGCGAGCAGCTGCGCGAGCGCGTCTACTACTCGATCGGCGGCGGCTTCGTGGTCGACGATCAGCTCGCCGACGAGGACCGCATCGTCGCCGACGAGACCGCGCTGCCGCACCCCTTCGACAGCGGCGAGTCCCTGCTCGAGCGCTGCGAGGAGCGGGGCCTGAGCATCTCGACGTTGATGTTCGAGAACGAGTTGGTGTGGCGCTCGCCGGAGGCCATCCGCGCCGGGCTGCACACGCTGTGGGACACCATGCAGGCCTGCGTCGAGCGGGGCTGTCAGCGCGAGGGCATCCTGCCCGGGGGCCTCAAGGTCCGCCGCCGGGCCGCGTCGATGTACCGCAAGCTGCGCGCCGATCCCTCGGGGGAGGCGAGCGGCGATCCCCTGCGCGCCATGGACTGGGTCAACCTCTACGCCCTCGCGGTCAACGAGGAGAACGCCGCGGGCGGTCGCGTCGTCACCGCGCCGACCAACGGCGCCGCCGGGATCATCCCCGCCGTGCTCCACTACTACCGGCGCTTTTACGCGAGCGCCGATCAAGAGGGCGTCGATCGCTTCCTGCTCGCGGCCGGGGCGATCGGCATCATCTACAAGACCCGGGCGTCGATCTCCGGGGCCGAGGTGGGTTGTCAGGGCGAGGTCGGCGTCGCGTGTTCGATGGCGGCCGCCGGGCTGGTCGAGGCCCTCGGCGGCACGCCCCGCCAGGTCGAGTGCGCCGCCGAGATCGGCATGGAGCACAACCTGGGGCTCACCTGTGACCCAGTCGGCGGCCTCGTGCAGGTCCCGTGCATCGAGCGCAACGCGATGGGCGCGGTCAAGGCGATCAACGCGGCGCGCCTGGCATTGCGTGGGGACGGCAACCAAAAAGTCTCTCTCGACAAGGTCATCGAGACCATGCGCCAGACCGGCGCCGACATGAAGACCAAGTACAAGGAGACCGCCCGCGGCGGCCTCGCGGTCAACATCATCGAGTGTTGAGTCGCGGACGTGGGGCAGGGAGGGCGTGGCGTCGTTCGCGACGGCTAAAGTGGACAGGGACTGTGAAAAGTTCACAGTCCCTGAGTCGCGGACGTGGGGCAGGGAGGGCGTGGCGTCGTCCGCGACGGCTAAAGTGGACAGGGACTGTGAAAAGTTCACAGTCCCTGAGTCGCGGACGTGGGGCAGGGAGGGCGTGGCGTCGTTCGCGACGGCTAAGTCGAAGGGGCTGTGAATTCATTCACAGCCCTGAGAGGGAGGGCTCCCCTGGTATGCTGGGCATCGGCCACCGCCCTCACCTCGCTACCGATGACGACGTCCCCCTCGATCAACAACAGCTGGAGCCGCGTCGCGCTTCGCCGGATCCGCAGCTTTCCGCCCGCAGAGCGCAAGGCTGTCCTCGACGCCATCCCCGAGGATACGCGCGGCACGATCGCGGGGGCCAAGCGCAGCGACTACCTCCCGGCGACCCACGCCGTGGCGGTCTGCGAGGGGCTCATCGGCGTGATCGGGACGGAGCGCGCCGTCGAGTTTTGGGAGACGGTGGTCGGGGACAGCTACGCGGGCGGCCTGCTCGAGCCGCTGATCACCAAGATGCGCCGGGACGAGCTCGACTTTGGCCTCATCGGCCTGGCCGCCGACGCCTGGGCCCTGAGCACCCGCGACTGCGGCAAGGTCGGCCTGGCCCAGAGCCGCGACGGCAAGGTCCGCCTCGAGGCGCAGGGTCTCCCGGACTACGTCCGCGACAGCGCCGGCATTCAGGCGATGTTCGCCGGGACCTTGCGGGCCATGCTGGCCTTTTCGAAGCTGCGCGCGAGCATCGAGGTCAGCACGGACAACGCCGACGGCAGCATCGCCTTCGAGCTGAAGCTGCGCGCGCCGAGCTGACAGGTGGGGCTCAGCTGCCCTTGGGCTCGAGGCGGGTGTCTCGAGAGACGGAGCAGCATGGTGACCAGGTCGATGGACCGCGCCCGCTGGCTCCGGCGCTCGTCAGGGGCGAACTGGTCGTCGGTATCGGTCGGCGCCCGACGAGCGTCGAGCTTGGCTAGTTCTCGGTCGCTACGAACAGCATGTTGGCCATGGAGTAGGTGGTGTGCTCGCACCAGCCCTCGTCCCCGGGCTCGCGCACCCACAGCTCCTTGGCCCACACGTCGAGGCCCGCGACGCTGCCGCTGTGGCCGTCGAAGAGCTGGAGGGTCTCTCCCTCGCTGCTGATCTGGGCGGCTCGGCGACGGCGAGGACCGCAGTAGTCGAGGGGCTGCTCGGGGCACAGGTCGTCGACGAAGGCCACCTCGACGGGGAGCTCGAACCACTCGTTGTCGTGGCGGTGGGTGAGCAGGTGCGCGCCGTCGCGGTGGAGCTGCAGGGCAACCTTCGCGCCGGTGTCACAGCCGAAGCAGCCAGAGGCGCCGACTTGGAGCTCGAGGCTTTCGCCGACCGCGAGGGGCGGATCGAGGGTGAAGGCCGGGCTGGCGTCGAGGTCGAGCTCGACGAGCTCGTCCTCGGGGCAGTCGAGGGTCACGTGCAGGCCGGCCCCGCCCGCGGTCGAGGCGACGGTGCAGGTCCACTCGACGCTGATGGAGCCGGCGTCCAACCCCTCGCTGAGGGTGTTGTTCTGGACGGTGTAGCTCCAGCTGAAGCTGGCGCCCTCGGAGGCCTCGCACTCGGGGAACTCGCCGCCTCCCTCGTCCGAGGGGCCGTCGGCGCCGCCCCAGGTGGTCTCGCCCTCGGGGCCGGACTCGGACTCCGATTCGGACTCTCCACCGGACTCGGACTCGGACTCTCCACCGGACTCGGACTCGGACTCGGACTCGTCGTTGGCGGTGTCCGAGGCGCCAGTCTCGTCCGAGTCGCCGAGGCCCTCGTCGTCCGCGTCGGGCGGGACGCAGGCGAGGGCGCCGAGGAAGGTGAGTCCGAGGGTGAGAGCGGCGAGGTCTCTGGTTTGCATCCCTCGGGGTGTGCCACGAGCGGGGCGGGTCGATCACTGCGCGCAGCGAAAACCGATCCCGTAGTCGCTCACGCTGACGTCGCCCCAGGTCCGCCGCGCCGCGCGGAGGTTGATGTCGCGGTCGCTGAACATCCCGCCGCGGATCGCCCGCTTGGGCTGGCGCGCCCGGCCCTCTTCGCGGTCGAACACCCACTCGCGCACGTTGCCGGCCATGTCGAGGACGCCGTAGGGGCTCGCGCCCTCGGGGTAGCTGCCCACGGGCTGCGTCGTCCGCAGGCCGCAGCCTTCGTAGTTGGCGTGCTCGCAGGTCGGGGTGGTGTCGCCCCAGGGGAACAGCCCGCCGGCCTCGCCGCGGGCGGCCTTCTCCCACTCGGCCTCGGTGGGTAGGCGCTTGTCCATCCACGCGCAGTACTGGCCGGCCTGCTTCCAGGTCACGTTGACCACGGGGTGGGTGCAGTTCTCCCGGGGCTTGAAGTGGCCCGAGGGCGCGGTGCAGGCTCCGCCCTCGATGCAGCGCTCGTAGGCGGCCTGGGTGACCTCCATGCGATCGATGGCGAAGCTCGGGAGATCGACGACGACCTTCTCGCGCTCGGCCTTGCCGCACTCGTAGCTGTTGCGAGAGTCGCAGCCCATGACGAACTCGCCCTCGGGGATCTGGATCATGTCGCCGTAGACGGCGAAGTCGGGGCAGGCCTCGGGCTCGGCCTCTTGGGGCGCGAAGGTGTGCGGGTCCGAGTTGCCCCACACGCCCTCGTCGGCGTAGTTGGTGGTGTTGCGATCCCAGGGGCAGCCGGGGGCCTCGGGGTCCTCGGCGCAGGCGAGGTCTTGGGTGCCGTCGTCCTCGTCGCCGCCCTCACCCTCGGCCGCTTCGCCGTCGCCACCTTCGAGGCCGACGTGGAGCCCCAGAGAAGACCCACGCGACGCCGTGGGATCTTCACTCCCGGGTGCCACGCTCGTTTTGTCAGGCTGTGCTTGGCACGCCGTGAGCGCGAGCGCGGCCGCGGCGAGCGCGAAGGTATTCGCGCGCAGTTGCGCGAAGAGCCCACGGCGTCGCGTGCCGTGGGCTCCGTGGTCGAGTTCGGGCATCGCGGTCGTTGAAATACCCATGTCGAGAATGTAGCAGCGTCGCGTCTCGGCCATGGAGATGACAACGAGGCTGCGGACCCTGCGGTCTTTGCCGATGATGTCGTTTTTGCTCCCACAGGTACGCAGGGGGGCTGCCCACAACCGGAATGTGACTTGCGTGTCCCCACTGCGAGCAATAGGGTCGCGGCGAACCCGGCCCGGGCCTGTTGTGAGTGATTCGAGTCAGCGTGAGCGTGGCGGAGCTGCTGCCCTAGCGGTGGTGCACGACGTGGCCCGACCGCCGGTATCGCTCGGCCGTCATCGCCTGCTGTTCGCCATCGGCCACGGCGGAATGTCCGACGTCTACCTCGCGTTGGTGAACAGCGCGGCGGGGGTCAACAAGCTCCTGGTCGTCAAGAAGCTCCGGGCCTCGCTCCTCGACGAGCCCGAGGCGCTGTCGATGTTCATGGACGAGGCCCGCCTCGCCGCGCGCTTGCACCACCCGAACGTGGTCCAGACCTTCGAGGTCGGGCGCGAGGGGCCGATCCCCTACCTGACGATGGAGTTCCTCGACGGGCAGCCGCTGCACCGGGTCCTCCGCCGCCTCGGGGTCGGGGAGCGCACCGACCCGGCCCTCGCCAGCGTCTCGGAGCCGCCCGACCCGCTGACCCTGGGCATGCGCTTGCGGGTCATCACCGAGATGCTCGAGGGGCTGCACTACGCCCACGAGCTGCGCGACTACGACGGCACGCCGATGCAGGTCGTCCACCGCGACGTCTCGCCGCAGAATTTGTTCATCACCTACGACGGGCAGATCAAGCTCGTCGACTTTGGCATCGCCAAGGCGGCCGACTCGGTCACCCACACCCAGGGTGGGGGGCTCAAGGGCAAGCTGGCCTACATGTCCCCGCAGCAGGCGGAGGGCCAGGCCGTCGATCGCCGGGCCGACGTGTTCGCGGCGGGGGTGATGCTGTGGGAGATGCTCAGCGGGCGGCGGCTGTGGGCGGGCAGGGGGCAGGTGCCCATCGCCCGTCGCCTCGTCGACCACGACCTCCCAAACCTGGACGTCGAGGGGGTGCCCCGGGCGCTCATCGAGATCTGCGCCAAGGCCATGGCGCCCGCCGTGCACGAGCGCTACGCGACGGCCGAGCAGTTCCAGCTCGAGCTCGAGGCCTTCATGGACGAGACCGGGCTGGACGCGAGCATCCGCTCGATCGGCAAGCGCGTCGCCCAGGCCTTCGCCGCCGAGCGTCGAGGGATGCGCCACAACATCGACAGCGAGCTGCTGCGCCTGGTCGGCGACGGCGAGGCCTCGGTGTCGCCGGTGCAGCTGTGGCACGAGCCCTACCGCGGCGAGCAGACCGAGCGCACCCTCGGCTCCAACGAGGTCGAGCCTGCGGATCCGGACGAGGAGACGGCGAACATCGGGCCGGCGGAGCACGTCGAGATGCTCGCGCTCCCGAAGCCGGGGCGCCGCTTTGACCCGGAGCCCGATGCGGGCTCGTCGATGGGCGGCACCTTCGGGACCCTGGACGAGGACCGCTCCGGGGACGGCACCTACACCGGCACGAACCCAGGCCTGGCCGCGGAGCTCGTGGCCAAGGGGCAGCGCCGGATGATCGTCGCCGTCGTCGCCACGGGCCTGCTCGCCTCGGGGCTCTCGGTGCTCGGCTCGCGCCTGGGACCTGCCGTCGAGGAGGGGGGCGAAGAGGGCGACGAGGAGGCGCAGACCGAGCGCGTCGACGAACGCAAACACGCCGCGCGGGAAGTTCAGGACGTCGGCGCGCCGCCCGAGGCCGCGCTGCTCGGCGCGGGCGACTGCGACCGCGACGACAAGCCGGTGGTCGAGCTCAGCGGCGAGATCGACGAGGACGCCACCTTGCGCTGCGACCGGGACTACCTGCTGCGCTTCCACACCCGGGTCGCCAGCGGGGCGACGCTGACCATCGAGCCCGGCACGATCATCCGCGGCGACCGGGACACCAAGGGCACGCTGATCGTCGAGCCCGGGGCGCGGCTGATCGCGCGCGGGACCCAGGACGCGCCGATCGTGTTCACCAGCAGCCAGCCGCTGGGCGCCCGGGCGCCCGGGGACTGGGGCGGCGTGGTGCTCCTGGGCAACGCGCCGATCAACCTGCGCGACGCTCGGGGCGAGGCCATCCGCGGCCGCGTCGAGGGCCTGACCGTGGGCGGGAGCTACGGCGGCGACGACATCGACGACGACAGCGGCGAGCTCCGCTACGTCCGCATCGAGTACCCCGGGGTCGAGCTGGCGCCCTCCAACGAGCTCAACGGCCTGACCCTGGCCGGCGTCGGCCGGGGCACGATCCTCGACCACGTCCAGGTCCGCGCGACCACCGACGACTGCTTCGAGTTCTTCGGCGGGACCGTCGACGGGCGCTACCTGGTGTGCGACGAGCCCGGCGACGACGGCTTCGACTTCGACTACGGCTACCAGGGTCGGCTGCAGCACCTCGTGGTCCGAGACGCGCGCCCCAAGGCCGCGGGCAGCCACGCCTTCGAGGTCGACAACGATCCAAACGGGACGAGCGCCGAGCCGCGCACGCGCCCGGAGCTGTGGAACGCGACGCTGTGCGGGGCGAGCTCGACCAAGCCCAAGCCGAGCCGGGCGATCCTGGTTCGGCGCGCGGCGACGCCGGTGTTCCACGCTCTGGTCGTCGGCGGCTTCGATCGGGTCATCGAGGTCCGCGACGAACACACCCGCGTCGAGCTCGAGGGCCTGGCGCTGCTCGGCGCCACCTCGAGCACGGGCGCGGCTCCGACCGAGCCCAGCGAGGGCTTCGACGAGCTGGCCTGGCTCGCGGCCCCCGAGCGCGGCGTGGTCCGCAACCCCAGCGGCGCGCCAGACTGCGCCACCTTTGGGGCAGGCGCGACGATGGTCCCCGCCGCGCCCCTGGCCCTGGCGACCAGCGCGACCTCGCCGGCCGAGGCCGGGTCCTTCTTCGAGGCCGAGAGCGCCTGGCTGGGGGCTTTTGGTAGCGAAGACTGGACGGCGGGCTGGGTCGTCTGGGGCAAGTAGGGGCGAGCAGGGACCTCGGGCTAGGTCCACCGGCGCGCGTACCCCCGCGCGCCGAGTCGATCACGCCGGACATGTGAGCGGGCTCGCCGTGAAATGTCGCCCGCGAGCAATTGCCACGATAGGCTGAGGCACTCCCTTCGAGAGGCCCGCGCCTCCGCTCGACTCGACCTCGCCTCCCCCATGGCCGTGAACCCCGCAGCTCTCCTCCGCCCAGCCCGTCCGCTCCTCGCCCTGGGGGCCCTGCTCCCCTTGCTCACGGCCTGTCCTGGGCCGGATCCCGACGAGGAACCCGAGTGGGAGATCGGGCTGCGCACGGAGGTCAGCGAGGGCGCCTTCCTGAGCGCGTGGGGTCCGTCGAGCGACGAGATCTACGCCGTCGGCGGGCAGTTCGAGGCCGGCTACATGGCCCGCTTCGACGGGACCGAGTGGGCGACCGAGCCCGGCCCCGAGGGGCTCCCGCTCTACAACTGGGTCTACGGCACCGGCGACCTGCTGTGGATCGCCGCCAACGACGGCTGGACCGCGCGGCGCGGCGCCGACGGGACCTGGTCCACGGACAACCTCGGCATCGAGGACGACCTGTGGGGCATCTGGGGCAGCGGCGACGACGACGTGTGGACCGTCGGCGGCGACTTCCCCAACGGCGTGCCGACCCTGGCCCACTGGGACGGGAGCGCGTGGACCCTCCAGGAGCTGCCCGAGATCGACCGGGAGTTCGGCGCGCTGCTCAAGGTCTGGGGCACGGGCGCCGACGACGTGTTCAGCGTGGGCGACAACGGGGTCATCCTGCACTTCGACGGCTCGACTTGGGTCCAGCAGCCCTCGGGTGTCACCCGCGACCTGATCAGCTTGTGGGGCGCCGGCCCCGACGAGATCGTGTCCGTGGGCGGGCGCCAAAACGGCGTCATCGCCCGCTATGACGGCAGCACCTGGACCTCCGAGATCATCGGCGAGCTGCCCGGCATCAACGGCGTGTGGATGGCCGAGGACGGGACCGCGTTCGCGGCGGCCAACGACGGCATCGTCCTCGAGATCGAAGCCGGCACCTTGAACTGGGAAAAGCTCGACCAGAGCGCCTTCCCCGACGTCCTCCACGGCGCCTTTGGGCTCCCCGATGGAACGCGCGTGGCCGTGGGCGGCAGCCTGTTGTCGGGCGCGCCATGGACCGGGGTGATCGCGCAATATCTGCCCTGAACGGCCCGCCACCGGCGACTAAACTGCACCTGGGCCCTTCGACCTGATTTTGAAACGCCCGCGCGTTGAACTGACCTACCCCTTCGAAAGACTCCCACGAGGCTCGCCATGCATTCCGACCCCGACTCGACCGTCCGCTCCCTCCGCGGCCCCTCGTCGCTGGGCCTGGCCGTCAACCTGGCCGCGCTGACCCTGGCGCTGACCGGCTGCCCCGATCCCGACCCCGAGCCCGCGGTCCTCGCCGAGGGCATCTACGCGCCCCTGGGCGAGGTCATCCCCAGCGCCACCGAGGAGCAAAAGGCGACCTTCGAGCGCGGCCTCGAGGTGGCGGTCAAGCGCTTCGATCCAGACGAGGGCCTGGGGCCCAAGGTCAACGTCAGCTTCTGCACCAGCTGCCACGAGAAGCCGGTGTTCGGCGGCTCGGGCCCGCGCTACCGCGACTTCTACCTGACCGGCATCGAGCTCGAGGACGGCAGCTTCCTCGACCTCGAGCACGGCGGGGTGCTGACCTCCTACGGCTTCCACGGCGCGCCGCTGCGCCCGGGGGTCGAAGAGGGCGTCAACGTCAGCACCCACCGCAACGCGATCCCCTTCTTCGGCGTCGGCCTGCTCGC
This sequence comes from Plesiocystis pacifica SIR-1, assembly GCF_000170895.1. GTDB lineage: Bacteria > Myxococcota_A > Polyangia > Nannocystales > Nannocystaceae > Plesiocystis > Plesiocystis pacifica. The sequence goes on from NZ_ABCS01000139.1 coordinate 18,235, forward strand.
CGAGATCAACGAGGGCTCGATCCTCGCCAACGCCGACGAGGACGACGCCGACGGCGACGGGATCAGCGGGCGACCCAACTGGGACCGCGGCTTCGTCGGTCGCTTCGGCCGCAAGTCCCAGACCGTCAGCATCGAGGGCTTCATCCGCGGCCCGCTCAACAACCACCTCGGCATCACCAGCAACCCGCTGTCCCAGGAGCTCAAGGCCCAGCTGCCCGTGCCCTCGGCCAACCCCGACGCCGGAGAGGAGTCGCTCGAGGGCCCCGGGTTCCGCCAGGCGGCGGCGCCCGACGAGCCCCTCGTCGACGAGGACGGCATCCCCGATCCGGAGCTGAGCGAGGAGGACCTGTTCGACCTGGTGTCCTTCGCCATGCTCCTGGCCGCGCCCGAGGCCGAGCCCCTCGAGGGCAACGAGCTCGGCCTCGAGGGCCAGGGCCTGTTCGCCCAGATCGGCTGCGACGACTGCCACACCCCGACCCTCGAGGGCCCGCGCGGGCTCATCCCCGTGTACTCGGACCTGCTGCTCCACGACATGGGCGAGGAGCTGGCCGACGGCATCCAGGTCGGCGTGGCCACGGCCAGCGAGTTCCGCACCCAGCCGCTGTGGGGCATCGTCGCCGCCTCGCCCTACCTGCACGACGGCCGGGCCGACACCCTCGACGAAGCCATCCGCCTCCACGGCGGCGAGGGCTCCAAGTCCCGCGACGCCTACGAGGCCCTCGAGGACGGCGAGCGCGAGGCCGTGCTCGAGTTCCTCGCGACCCTCGGCGGGCGCGAGCAGGTCTCCGAGGGCTTGCTGCCCCCGGACGCGCCGGTCCCCGACGCGGGCGTCCCCGGCTCGCCGCTGCCCGAGATCGCCGCGGACAGCCAGCAGCTCGCCGACTGGGTCGCGGGCCGGGCCTTCTTCGACCGCAACATCCAGGTCGGCGAAGGCCTCGGGCCGATGTTCAACGGCGACGGCTGCCGGGCCTGCCACTTCGACGGTGGGGTCGGCGGCGCCGGTCCCCTGGGCGTCAACGTCATGCGCCACGGGATCATCGACGCCATGGACGAGTTCACGGCGCCGGACTACGGGACGATCATCCACAAGCTGACCGCGCCGGGGATCATGCGCCCCGAGCCCGACCCCGTGTACAACTTCTTCGAGTCCCGCCAGACCCCGCCGATCTTCGGCCTGGGGCTGATCGAGGGCATCGCCGAGGACGACATCCTGAGCCTCGCCGACCCCGAGGACCTCGACGGCGACGGCATCCGCGGTGTCGCCCACGTGCTGCCCGACGGCCGCCTGGGGCGCTTTGGCTGGAAGGCCCAGGTTCCCAGCCTGCGCGAGTTCTCCCGGGACGCGCTCGGGGCCGAGGTCGGCCTGACCGTGCCCGTGGAGGAGGGCTTCACCTTCGGCGCGACCGAGGACAGCGACGCCGTGGCCGACCCCGAGGTCGACAGCGAGACCATCGATCTGCTGACCGGCTTCATGGCGGGCCTCGACGCCCCCGCGCCGGCGGCCGAGCTGCCCGAGGGGGGCCTCACCGTGTTCGAGGACGTGGGCTGCGACGGCTGCCACGTCGTCGAGCTCCCCGGCGCCAACGGCCCCGTGCGGGCCTACAGCGACTTCCTGCTTCACGTGGTCGCCCCTGACGGCACCCTGGGCATCGTCGACGGCGCGGCCGAGCAGCTGATGTTCCGCACCGCGCCGCTGTGGGGTCTGCGCTGGAGCGCGCCCTACATGCACGACGGCGCGGCGCTGACCGTCGAGGCGGCGATCCTGGCTCACTTCGGTGAGGCCGACGCCGTGCGCACGGCCTACGAGGGGCTCAGCGACGGCGACAAGGCGCTGCTGCTCGACTTCCTGGCCGCGCTCTGAGGTCCGCCGTGGCGGGCCCGCGCCTCCTCCTCGCCGCCTTCGGGCTCGGTCTCGGGCTGGCCTCGGCCAGCGCCTGCGAGCCGCCCGGGAGCTGCGAAGAGGACCTTCGCGCTCAAGTCCTCGACGCGCAGGTGAGCGTCGACGCGGACGGCCAGGTCTTCGACGCCGAGCTGGCGACGACGCAGGTCGAGCGCGAGCGCGGCTGGAAGCACCGGGCCTGCGATCGCCGGGCGCTGTTGCTCCTCGCCGCCCCGGTCAGCGAGGGCGAGCCGAGCTTGGCGGTGTGGGGCTGCGGCCTGAGCGAGGCCGTCGACGCCCACTGGATCTTCGACGGAGAGGTCACCGCCGTCGAGATCATCGAACCCTGCGCCGAGCCTTGCGAGGGCTGCCCGAGCCTCGGGGCCGACTGGCCGGCCGACGCCGTGCTCGAGCTCGGCCCCGAGTTCGAAGGCGACGCGCCGCTGCCCGTGGGCGCGGCGATCAGCTGGCAGTGATCCGAGCGAGCACGGTCAGAGCTTCGAGAGGCCCTGCGCCAGCCCGAAGGCCCAACCCGCGAACGGGTGTAGCCCTCGTGCAGGGAGGGATGCCGTTCTCGCCCGGCCGCCGAGTCGGACCTTGGGTGGGGCTGCGCGTCGCGGTGGCGGCCCTGGAGAAAAGTGGTAGTCGAGGTTCATGGACATCGACCACGCGCACAGACTCCCCCTGGCCCTCGCCGCAAGCCTCGCCCCCCTGGTCTCGGGCTGTGTCAGCGAGGCGAGGGAGTTCGAAGGCGATAACCAGGAGCGGGCCATCGAGGTCGACGTGGTCGAGGACAACGACGCCTGCACGGTGACGCGGGGCGACCTCTACGGCAGCCACCGGGCCGTGCACGCCGACGTGCTGCTGAGCTGCCCGGACATCAAGCACATGCACAAGCCCCAGGTCGGGCTCGAGCCCGGCGCGCTGTGGGGTTCTTTCGGCGACGGCCAGGGCGCAGACTTTCGCGTCGCCCAGGACGGCGTGAACTTCAGCCTGGACTGGCTGTCGGATCTGCCAGGGACCGACTTCACCGGGCAAGCGCCCGACGGGCGGCTCTACCGCTACGCCAACAACTACTCGGGCTACATCTACAACGACGGCGACGCCTGGCTGCAGGCGCCCGTCGACCTGCCCAGCAACCTCAGCGCCTACTTTGGCTTCCACCTCCACCCCGACGGTGAGGGCGAGCTCCACGGCCAGTTCCACACCGGCCTGGCCAACGGCGACATTCAGTACGCGAGCCTCGAGGGCGGCGAGTGGTCGTGGGATGTCGCCGGCAAGTGGGGGGGCGTGAGCGGACCCTACGCGGGCACCGACGCCTGGGACCGGGACTTCACCATGCGCTTCGATCTGAGCTTCGGCGGCGAGGCGCTGTGGCTGCTCGACCTCGACGGCGACACGGAGGTGCCCGTCGGGGCCCCCGACGCCGACCCGGGCTTCCTCGCCAACCCGCCGCGCCCGGCCCTGGGCGGCGACGCCCCCATCGCGGTGCTGCGCCGCATCCCCGGCGACGCCCTGCACCTGCTCTCGGTCGTCGACGCCGACGACTGGAGCGAGAGCCCCGTCCCCGACACCCCCGAGGCGCCCGAGATGTGCGACGAGCTCTTCGCCCACGGCGTGCCCGCGTGCCCGCCTTGCGAGGTCCAGGGCGCGGGCGTCGAGTTCGACGCCTACGAGCTCGTGCGCACCAGCGGCGGCCAGCTGTGGGGCCTGTGGGTGAAGTCCGACTTCGACGTCGAGTACGTCTACGAGGTCAACCAGCTCAACGCTACCAAGTGGCAGTGCAAGGCCGACCTCGACGCCTCCTCGCCCTACGCGGACGCCACCTTGGTCCTCGCCGAGCTCGAGGCCGACGGCAGCGTGGCGCGGAGCCTCGAGCTCGATCTGGGCCAGGTGTGGGTCGACGACTCGGCCCGGCGCAAGATCAACGCGACCGCCTACGGCGAAGACATCGGCGTGATCGTCCAGGTCGACACGGCGGAGACGGGGACCGACGCTCGCGTCCTCCGCATCGACACCGAAGCGATCTGAGCGAAGGACCATCCGCTCATACGAATCGCTCAGCGGGCCGAACCAACGGGCTGTCGAGCGAATCGCTCAGCGAGCCGAACCAACGGGCTGTCGAGCGAATCGCTCAGCGAGCCGAACCAACGGGCTGTCGAGCGAATCGCTCAGCGAG
>NZ_ABCS01000138.1 GCF_000170895.1 Plesiocystis pacifica SIR-1
GAGGCCCTGCCGCGGGCGCTGAGCTTCATCGATCGCGCGCTCGAGTCGGGACGCAGCGAGGTCGACGCGGAGGTGCTGTGGGCGGCGACGCGGACCCTGATCCGCTGGCGCGGGACCGACCCGGGGTCCGCGGGCTCGCGCCTCGAGGCCCGGCGGCGCGGGGCCGAGGAGGCCGCGGCCCGCTTCGTCGCGCGGGCGCCCCTGGCTGCGCGCGGGCCCGCACCACAGGCCAAGGGCGGGGGCGGGGAGCTCGGCGCCCTGGGCCGGGAGATGATCCGCGCCGTGGCCAGCAGCGACGACTTCGAGGTCTTCGACGCGTGGCTGCGCGCGGGCGCCTCGCTGCCCCGGCTGACGGCCCTGTCCGTGCTCAAGGTGTTCGCGGCCGCGTTCACGCCAGCGATCCTCGCCCTCGACGACCCGCGCTTTTTGACGCACCTGCGCGACCACGGCGGCGCCTTCGCCCTCGACCCGCCCCGGGGCTTCGCCAGCTTCATCGCTCGCCACGGGCGCGGCGAAGCGTGGGAGCGCGAGGCGGTGCTCGGCGCCCAGGGAGCGACGACGCTGCGCGCGGGCTACGAGGCCAAGGCCGTGCTCGCGCGGCTCGAGGGGGAAGGGGGGTCGGCCCTGGCCGAGCTCGAGGCGGCCCTCGACTACGCGTCGCCCTACCGCGAGGCGGCCCTCGAGGCCTACCTGTGCGACTACCAGGCCCACCGGGACGCGCCCGACTGCGGCCGCCTCGGCGCGGTCGATCCGCGCCGCGAGCCCGAGCTCGGCGCGGCGTGTTGGCGGGTGTTGACCGAGACCCTCGCCGGGGCCCGGCCCGCGCCCGCGCCCTGGGCCTCGGCCCTGCGCGCCTGCCTGCGCGAGGACTGGCGCCGAGAGGCCCGCTGGGCGGCGTTCATCGAGGTCCAGCTGCGCGCCCAGATCCCCAGCAAGTTCGTCGTCGGGGCGACCTCGGCCGACTTCGGGGTGCTCGCCACCTTGCTGCCCCGGCCCTTCGAGGCCCTCGTCGAGCGGACCCTGGGCGGGACCCCGGACCGCTTCGCCGTCGACCTGTTCGAGTGGCTCGCCGCGCACCAGCGCGAGCGGGCCGCGGCGTGGATCGAGGGGCTGCTCGACTCGCCCCACTGGGGCCTGCGCCAGGCCGCGCGCCGGGCTCAGGCCGAGGCTTGATCGGCTCGATCGGGCTGCTCGGCTTGGGTCGCTCGTTCGAGGGGGGTCATCAGCCAGTCGATGGCCTGGGCCTCGGTCTCGAAGAACTGCGTCGTTTCGTTGACCCCGAGGACCTTGGTGATCAACCGGGCGAGCATGCGGTTGAGGTGCGAGATGCTGTGAATCGCGGCCTTGTCCCAGTCGAGGGTCGAGGACATCTTTTGCAGCTCGGCCCGGGTCTCGCGGCTGACCATCTTGGACGCCTTGCTGTGGTTGAACAGCATCAGGCGCGGGCTCTTGCCGTCCATGATGGCGTGCATCTGGCGGCTGAGCTCGGCGGCCTCGTCGGGCTCGAAGGTCCCGACGATGGCGACGCTGAGGAAGCCGCGCTCATCCCATTGGGCGTAGTGTTTCATGGCGTGCCTTTCGCCTCGAGCTCGGCCTTGAAGTTCGCTGCCTGGCCCCGGAGCCACTCGATGCCCTCCGCTGGCGTGTCGAAGAAGTTGACCTGCCCTGGGCGGAACACCCGGGCGATGATGCGGCCAACCATGCGGTTGAGGTTGTTCAGCCCGGTGACCACGAAGAACTCGACGGGCATGCGATCGGTGGTCTTCTCGAGCTCCTTGCGCACGTCTCGAGGCATGAGGTTGGGCGCGCCCGCGTGGTCGATGAGCAGCAAGCGCGGCGGCTCGTCGTCGTCGAGAAATCGCTGAAGTTGCTCGGTCATCCCCCACACGTCCTTGGCTTCATAGGGTGTATGGACCTCGAGCAGCAAAACGTCGCCCCCGTCGGCCCAGCGCACGCTGAACTTGTCCGATTCGAAGTGCCCATCTTCCATGACGGCACTCCGAGCCTATCACTACAGAAGCAGCACCGTCTCGAGTTCGCGGAAGATTGCGCTGCGCCAGCTGGCGAGGGGGCCGCGACCCTCGAGCAGCTCGCGCGTCGCCGCGAGCACGGCCGGGAGCTCGATGAGGAAGCAGTAGGGATCGTCGGGGGAGCGCGCACCAACGCCCGTCGGCAGCTCGCCGGGGGGCATCCACGCCGCCATGACTCGGGTCTCGCCGCGCAAGAGCGCGCGGACGGCAGCATTCGCCAGGCGCGAACCCAACAGGCGATCGAAAGCAGAGGGGCGACCGCCTCGAACGACGTGTCCGAGCACGGTTACGCGGGTTTCGAGGGGGTACTCGGGGCTGACGCCACGGCGCTCGAGCTCGGCCGTGTCCATCTCGACGCTCGAGCTCGGCCGTGTCCATCTCGACGCCCTCGGCCTCGATCGCCAACACTCGGTGATCTCGTGCGTCCCGCTTCCGGACGGCATCGATCGCGCGGACCACGTCACCGACGAGCTCGCCCTCGTCGCGCCCCGCCTCGGGGAACAGGACCATGTCTGCGCCTGCGGCCACGGCCGCGGTCATCGCCAGGTAGCCGCAGTCGCGACCCATGACTTCGACGATGAACGTGCGATCGTGCGCCGAGGCAGTGTCGGTAATTTTGCCTCAAGCCTCGACGATCGTGTTCATGGCGGTATCGACCCCAATCGAGAGGCTAGTGAGCGCGATGTCGTCGTCGATCGAGGCGGGCACACCCACGACGCGGGGCGCTCGTTGGCCCGCGCGGGCGGCCTCTTCGGGGTCGCCGAGGGCGAGGGCGCCGGCCGTGGCGAATCCCGAGCACGCGCCAGCCCGCGGCCGTGGCGACCATGGTCGCCGCCCGGATCGCCGCGTTCATGCCGGGCGCGTCCCCTCCGCTGGTCGAGATGGCGAGCGTTCGGGGGCTGTCGGCGTCCATCGTCATCGGCCGAGATAGCCCGGGCGCGGACAGTCCCCAGGCTTCGACGGTCAGCCTGCGCCCCCGGGGACGAACCACATCCGGGTCTCCTCGCGGCTGGCGAAGCACAGCAGCTCGCCGTCGGCTCCGGGCTGGCAGTCGAGGGACTCGTGGCCCGGCGGCGGGCTCAGCTTGCCGAGCGCGCGCGGGCGCTCCTGGCTGCCCGCGGGGGCGCCGGGGGCGGGGATGCGCCACAGCTCGTCTTCGACGCGCAGGTAGAGGCGGGTCCCGTCGCTGGACCAGCCCATCGGGTGCGACGGGTAGCGCTCGTCGATGCGCCGGGCCGCGCCGGTCTCGAGGTCGAACAGCCACAGGCCGCGCTCGAGCTGGTTCCAGCTGACGGCGAGGTGGCGCCCGTCGGGGGTGGCCTCGGCGTAGAACATCCAGCCCTTGGAGCTCGCCCCAGGCGCGAGCAGGCGAGGCTCCTGGTCGGGCCGACGAGGGTCGTAGCGCCAGAAGTTGCGGTGGTCCGAGGTCTGGTAGATGAGCTCGCCGGTGGACGTCCACTCGAGGCCAGACGGGGATCCGCTCTCGAGCGAGGTGAGCTCGTGGACCTGGGGCCGCGCCGTTGAGGTGAGCTCGAGGGTCCACAGCCGCGGCTCCTCTCCGATCCTGCCGACGAAGGCGAGGCTGCGCGCGTCGGGGGCGAAGGTGACCTTGCCGGCGTCGCGCAGCGGATACTCGCCCTCGGGCCCGCCTTCGATCAGCGGCACGACGCGCAGCAGCCGGCCCCCGCCGCCCTCCGTGACCACGGCCATGGCCTGGCCGCGGGGGGCGAAGGCGGTCGAGAAGATGACGTCTTCGGTGTCGAAGAGCAGCTCGGCGGCGTCGAGGTCGAGGGGCGGAATGGGGCCGCGGGCCTCGCCCCGGCTCTCAGGCTCCTCGCGCCCTCGAGGTTCCCGGATGCGCAGCAGCTGCCCGCCGTGGCTGGCTCGGGTGTGGTAGGTCAGGTCGTTCTCGGTCGAGACGTCGAAGCGCATCGCGTAGAGCTGCCGCCCGGGCACGACGACGCGGATTCGGTTGGCCCCGTCGTCGTCGAGGGCGACGGACTCGAGCTGCGGCCCGAGGCCTTCGCGGGTGTTGAGCACGTAGAGCTCGCGCCCGCCCGGGCCCAGCTCGATGTAGGGGGAGTGGGCGCCGACGAGGCGGTAGACCGGGACGGCCTCGTGGGTGTCGAGGTCCACGCGCTGGAGCTGGGTCTGGGAGTCGTCGAGGATCGTGGCGATCACCGTTCCGGTGCGGTCGTCGCAGGCGACGAAGCCGAGCCAGTCGAAGTCCTCGCGGCCCTCGAAGTAGAGCGGGACGGTGTCGACGACCGTCGGGCTCGGGGCGTCGAGGTCCTCGACGGTCAGCGCCTTGTCGGTCCACCGCGTGTGCACGAGCAGCCCGCGCTCGGGCATGACGCAAAACAGCGGCACGCGGCCTGCGACGAACTCGGGCAGCTCGCCGAACTCGGGGGCGTGGATGCGCACCAGGGCCGAGTAGGTGTCTTCTTCGAGCCGCGCGCTGACGTAGTAGACGCTGCCGTCGGGGGTCGCGTACAGGCCCTCGAGGTAGTCCTCGTCGAGCAGGATCTCCTCGTGGCTGTCGAGGTCGCGGAGCCACAGGCCGCCCTCGCCAGCGTAGACCAGGGCGTGGGCGCCGGGCAGGTAGGCGAACTCGCGCTCGGGCCCGTGGTCGACCTGGAGCTCGACGGGGGTCGAGGGCTCGGGCTGGGGGAGGGCGGCGCCTTCGCTGAGCGCGGGCGTGGGCGCGGGCGCGGCGGGGTCTCGCCCGAGCTCGGGCGAGCGGACGAGCAGGGCCAAGGCTGCGAGCGCTGCGGCGCTGGCGAGCCCTGCCCAGGCCCACCCGCGTCCGGGCGAGCGCCGGGTCCTCGCGCCTTCGAGGGCTTCGACCAGCTCGATCATCGAGGGGAAGCGCGCGTCGGGGTTGGCGGCCAGGCCCCGCGTGAGCGCGCGGGCGACCCCCCGAGGCACGGCGGCGTGGCCCAGGCGGGCGTGGGCGCGGGGCGGCGGCGTCGGGCGCTCGCCCTCGGTCACGGCCTCCATCAGCTCCGGCAGCGTCCGGGCGTCGAAGGGCCGGGCGCCGTAGAGGGCCTCCCACAGCGTGATGCACAGGCTGAACTGGTCGCTGCGGTCGGACAGCGTGCCGCTGCCGAACTGCTCCGGGGACATGTACGCCGGCGAGCCGACCAGGGTGCCCGTGCGGGTCAGGTTGCCGCCCGTGGTGATGTCGAGGGAGCCGGTCGGGAGCACGAGGGAGCCGGTGCTCAGGCCCTCGCTGAGCGCCGCCCCGGTGCGCGAGTGGGCCACGCCGAGGTCCATGACGAGCACGCGCCCGCTGCCGTCGATCATCACGTTGTCGGGCTTGATGTCGCGGTGGACCAGGCCCGCCGCGTGGATCGCCGCGAGCCCCCGGCCGGCGGCGCAGAACACCGCGAGCAGCTCGTCGAGGTCGCGCCCGTCGCCGCCCTCGGGCTCGAGCTCGAGCCACTGGCGCAGGGTCTGGCCCTCGACCAGCTCCATGACGATGTAGGGCGGCGCTCGACCGGTGCTGCTCTCGGCCGCGTCGCTGATCTCGTAGATGCGCACCACGTTGGGGTGGGTCAGCTTGGCCAGGGCGCGGGCCTCCCGAACCAGGCGCTCGTGGAGCTGGGCGTTGTCGGCGGCCCACAGCGTCTTGATGGCGACCTTGCGATCGAGGCGGTCGTCGATGCCCGCGTAGACGATGCCCATGGCCCCGTGGCCGAGCTCGGCGGTGACGCGGTAGCGGCCGATGGTCTCCGGCAGCTCGGGCGCGTCGCCTCTGGCCAGCGGCGAGGAGCCAGAGCCCGATCCCGAGGGGCTGGGCGGCTTGGCGCGACGCAGGAAGCCCACACCCCCCGTGGCCTCTACCGCGGGCGCGCTCTCGGAATGGAGCAGCGTGTCGGAGTCGACGAACTCGGGCTCGGAGCTCGAGCCCGGTCTCGAATCGGAGCCCGTTCCCGCGCGCTCTCCCGACATGGCGAACGATGATAGCACTCAGGCCCACTGGCCGGACGCGCCCAGTTTCACCAGGCCCCGAGCCTGGGCGATCCCGCCCAAGCCCCGTAGAAGTCACTGCAGGCTGGCGAAGCCAACACGCCCGTAGGCGTCGAGCTGCTGCATGCGCTGGATGAGCTCGGCCTGGCCCTCGGCGTGGTAGCTGCTGCGAACGAGAGGCCCGGACTCGATGTGCGCGATGCCGGCCTCCCGGGCGAACTCGGCCAGGGCCGCGAACTCGTCGGGGTGGACGTAGCGCGCGACAGGCAGGTGCTTTTTGCTGGGCTGGAGGTACTGGCCGAGGGTCAGGATGGTCAGCCCGAGCTGGCCGAGCTCGGTGATCACCTCGCGGACCTCGTCGAGCTCCTCGCCGAGGCCGAGCATGATGCCGGTCTTGGTCAGCGCGCCGGCCTCCCGGGCGTGGCGGAGCACGGCGTAGCTGCGATCGTAGCGGGCCTGGACCCGGACCTCGCGGCTGAGCCGGGGCACGGTCTCGAGGTTGTGGGCGAACACGTCGGGGTTGGCCGCGAGCACGGCGTCGACGTCGGCGAGCTGGCCCTTGAAGTCGGGCACGAGCACCTCGATGGTCATCCACGGCGCGAGGGTGTGGCAGGCCTCGAGGGTCGCCGCCCAGATGCTCGCGCCGCCGTCTTTGAGGTCGTCGCGATCGACGCTCGTGATCACCGTGTGGTTGAGCTCGAGCTCGGCGAGGATCGTGGCCACGCGCCGCGGCTCCTCCTCGTCGACGGGCAGGGGGCGCCCCGTGGCCACGTCGCAAAAGCGGCACGAGCGGGTGCAGATTTCCCCGAGGATCATGATGGTCAGCGCCTTGTTGTTCCAACACTCGCCGATGTTGGGGCAGCTGGCGCTCTGGCAGACCGTGTGCAGGTTCAGCTCATTGACGCGCTTTTTGAGCTCGGAGTAGGCCTGGCCCCCGGGCATGGGCACGCGCAGCCACTTGGGGTGGCGGGGGCGGCGGGCTTTCTTGGCGGGGGCGGGCGCCGCGGGCTGCTGGCCGACGATGGGCAGGCGCGTCGTGGTCACGCTCGCTGCATAGCACGAGGGCGAGGGCGTGTGACCCCGCCCCGGCTCGGGCGGGCTGTGCAGGCCGCCGCGCAGTGGCTGGGCCGTCTGGTTAGCCGAGCGCCGCTTCGCGGGCCGGGGTCTCCTCGCCCTGGAGGCGCTCGAGCACCGCGAGCAGCTCCTCGTCCCCGGGCTCGGGCATGCGCACGTCCAGGCGCACGAAGAGGTCGCCCTTGGGCTCGCCGCGCACGCGCACGCCCTTGTGCTTGAGGCGCAGGGACTGGCCGTTTTGAACCCCGGGGGGCAGGCGCATGGTCACCGGGCCCCAGGGCGTGGGCACGTCGATGGGCCCGCCGCGGTAGGCCTCCAGGGCGGTCACCGGGAGCAGCATGTGGAGGTTGTCGCCGCGCCGCTCGAGGGTCTTGCCGGGGTGCACGCTGACGGTCAGGATCACGTCGCCGGGCGGGTCGCCGGGGCCCCCCTGACCGCGCAGGCGCAGCTTGCCCTGGTCCTGGATGCCGGCCGGGATGCGCACGTCGAGGGTGCGCACCGGGCCGCCGCCGCCGGGGGACTCGATGCGCAGGGGCACGGTCACGCCGAGGATCGAGTCGAGCAGCGAGACGCCGATCTCGCCGCGGATGTCTCCGCCCCGGCGGCTCCGAGGCTGGCGGTTGAAGGCGTCGGAGCGCACCCGCCCGCCGCCAAAGAGCTGGGACAGGAGGTCGTCGAAGCTGCTCTCGCGGGCGTTGCCGAAGCCGCCGACGCCGGGTCCAAAGCCGGGGCCAAAGCCCCCGCGAGCGCGCTGGTAGGCGCGGGCCCGCGCGGGGTCGAAGCCCTGGCTCAAGCTCATCTCGCCGAACTCGTCGTAGAGCGAGCGCTTGTTGTCGTCGCCGAGGACCTCGTAGGCCTGGGAGACCTCCTTGAAGCGCTCTTCGGCGGCCTCGTTTCCCGGGTTCTTGTCGGGGTGAAACTCACGGGTGAGCTTCCGGTAGGCTTTTTTGATCTCGTCTTGGGAGGCGCCCTTGTCGACGCCGAGGGAAGCGTAGAAATCTCGCATGGCGGCGGAGCCTCCATTGTTGCACCGGCGGTTCTACCGCGGCTCTCCATGAGCCGGGGGTGCGCGAATGAACGCGCCGCAGCATAAGTCGCGCGCCGGCCCACGCAACCCTCCCGCTGGTCAGTCATCGGGGAGGGTTTGCCAATCCAGGCCGCGCTAGCGTTCGCGGCAGGGCGTGGTATTGCACCGCCCATCATGGTGGATGCTGCGGATCTTGCGCTCGACGAGCACCCCTACGCCGCGTTCTTGGCCCGGGTCAAAAAGCCCGGCCGCTACCTCGGTGGGGAGGAGCAGTCGGTCATCAAGGACCACGCGGGCCTGACCTGCCGCTTCGTCCTGGCCTTCCCCGATCTCTACGAGATCGGCATGAGCCACCTGGGCACGCGGATCCTGTACAGCCTGATCAACGACGCCGAGGATCTGTGCTGCGAGCGGGCGTTCACGCCCTGGACGGACATGGAGCAGGAGCTGCGCCGCCGCGATCTGCCCCTGGTCAGCCTCGAGACCTACACGCCCCTGCGCGACTTCGACGTCGTCGGCTTCTCGCTCCAGTACGAGCTGAGCTACTCCAACGTGCTGCTCAACCTCGACCTGGGCGGGGTGACCTTGAGGGCGGCCGAGCGCGGGGAGGCCGAGCCCATCGTCATCGCCGGCGGACCCACGGCGACGCACCCCGAGCCGCTCGCGGACTTCATCGACGCCTTCTTGGTCGGCGAGGCCGAGGAGACCCTCACGGGCATGCTGCGGACCATCGGCCGCATGCGCCAGGAAGGCCGCGCGCGCGTCGAGATCCTCGCCGCCATCGCCCAGATCCCCGGCATCTACGTGCCCCGCTTCTACCGCGTCGAGGAGGAGCCGCGCACGGGCTTGCAGGTGGTCGTGGGCCGGACCGAAGAGGGCCTCGCCCTCGGGGCGCCGGCGTCCGTCGAGCGCGTGTTCGTCCGCGACCTCGGCGAGTTCAAGTTCCCCACGCGCTTCCCGGTGCCCTACGCCGAGGCCATCTTCGACCGCGCCAGCGTCGAGATCACCCGGGGCTGCACCGAGGGCTGCCGCTTTTGCCAGGCGGGCATGATCTACCGCCCGGTCCGCGAGCGCTCCCCCGAGGACATCATCGAGGCCGTGCTCGAGGGCACCGACGCCGGCGGCTTCGACGAGGCCAGCTTGACGGCCCTGAGCACCGCCGACGTCTCGTGCATCGACCCGCTGATCAAGGCCCTCGTGCCCGAGCTGGCCAAGCGCAAGGTGTCCCTGGGCATCGCCTCGCTCCGGGCCTACGGCCTCAACGAGAGCATGCTCGACGAGATCAAGAAGGTCGGCATCGACGGCCTGACCTTCGCCCCCGAGGCCGGCACGCAGCGCATGCGCAACGTGATCAACAAGAACGTGTCCGACGAGGACGTGCTCGCCTCGGCCAAGCGGATCTTCGAGCGCGGCTACAGCCGGATGAAGATGTACTTCATCATGGGCCTGCCCACGGAGACCGACGAGGACGTCGCCGGCATCGTCGAGACCGGGCGCATGGTCCGGCAGCTGGCCGCCAGCATGGTCCGCGAGGGCGTCGTCGAGCAGCTGCCCAACATCACCGTCTCGGTGTCCCAGCACGTGCCCAAGCCGCACACGCCCTTCCAGTGGGCGGCCATGGACAGCATGGAGGACCTCGAGAGCAAGGTGAGCTTGCTGCGCGATCAGGCCAAGCGGGCCAAGGTCGGCTGCAAGACCCACGACGTGCGCGAGAGCTGGCTCGAGTGCATCTTCGCCCGCGGCGACCGTCGCCTCGGCGCGACCTTGGAGCACGCCTACAAAGCTGGCGTGCGCTTCGACGGGTGGAAGGAACTGTTCGCCTTCGAGACCTGGCTCGACGCCCTCGAGGCCACGGGCATCGAGGCCGCGAACTACACCCAGACCCTGCCCGTGGGCGTGCCGCTGCCGTGGTCGCACCTCGACATGGGCTTCGAGGCCGACTTCCTCGAGTCCGAGTACCGCAAGGCCCTCGCCGACCGGGTGTCGCCGCCGTGCGGCAAGCCGGCCGGGGCCAAGGTCCACCACACCACCCTCGCCGACGCCGAGGCCGAGAAAAAGCGCCTGGTCTGCTACGACTGCGGCGTCGCCTGCGACCTGAGCGACATGCGATCGGAGCGCATGGTCGCCCTGCGCAGCCTGTCCGAGCGCACCGAGGCCCGGTTGGCCGAGCAGGCCGAGCGCGAGGCCGAGGAGGCCGTCGAGGCCCTGGCTCGGGAAGAGGCTCGGCGCGAGGGCGGCGAGGAGTTGATCCCCGCTTCGCGCCTGGCTCGGATCAGCGGCCGGCTCGCGCCCAGCAACCTCGACGACGACAGCGCCTTCAAGCACAACGCCGAGGCGCCCTACAGCAAGGTCCGGCTGTTCTTCGCCAAGGTCGGCACGCTGCGCTTCATGAGCCAGCTGGACCTCGTGCGCATCATCCCGCGGATGTTCCGGCGCGCGGGCATCGAGATGGGCTTCCGCCGCGGCTTCAACCCCCAGCCGCGCATGAGCTTCGGCCCGGCGCTGGCCCTGGGCATGGGCGCCGACGAAGAGGTCGTCGACTGCGACCTGCTGCTCGAGCGCAGCGCCGAGGACATGGCCGGCCTGCTCAGCGCCGAGGAGCGCCAGGCCATCGCCGACGACGTGTTCGCGCGGCTGCAGGACTCGACGCCGCCGGGCATGGTCTTGCTCGGGGCGCGGATCGTCGCGCCCGGGGAGAAGACCCTGGGCGAGCTCGTGGCCGGGGCCGACTTCGCCATCGAGCTCTCGGGCCTGTCGGCGGACGCGCGCGCGCGCCTCGAGGCTCGGGTCGGGGGCCTGCTCGCGGGCGAGGAGCTGACCATCACCCGCGAGCAGCGGGTCAAGAAGAAGCGCAACAAGAGGCGGCGCCAGGTCGGGACCAAGACCGTCGTCGTGGACCTGCGCCCGCGCCTGCTCGACGTGTCCGTGGGCGAGGCCCAGCTCCGCTTCCGCCTGCGCACGGACCTCGAGGGGGCCAACGCCCGGCCGCGGGAGATCGCGGCGCTGTTGACCGGACAGCACGTCGAGGATCACCAGATGCGTCGGCTTCGCTTGCTCGGCCGCGACGGCGAGGGCGACTGGCTGAGCCTGCGCGAGCTCGGCGGGGTGTGGCGAGCGGCCCACCGCCGCCACGTGCCCGGTCCACCGAGCGCCCCGGCCTGAGGGCGGGCTACGGATCCTCTGCACCCAAAGCGGGGATGGATCCTGGAGGGGCGCCGCGCGAAAGGGCTCGGCGGCGCGCGCTCTGGTGTCCGACGACTCCGAATCGTCGCGCACTGCCACGGGGCGCCCTTGCTAGCGTGGCTCCATGGCTGACCACGGGCTTTCCTTCCTCCGCTCTCGGACTCTCACCCTCGCCAGCAGCTGCGCGCTGATGTTCGCCTGCGGCGACTCGAGCGGGGACGCGGGCGACGACGAGGTCGGCGAGAGCCAGGGCAGCGAGACCCAGGACGGCGGGAGCTCTGGGGACGCCGACGCCGGCTCGAGCTCGGGGGAGAGCGGCACGAACGACGGCTCGACGGACGCGGGGACCGACACGAGCACGGACACGGAGACGAGCACGGACACGGAGACGAGCACGGACACGGAGACGAGCACGGACACGGAGACGAGCACGGACACGGAGACGAGCACGGACACGGGGACCGAGACGGACACGGGGACCGAGACGGACACCGAGACGGACACCGAGTCCGAGACCAGCGACTGCCTCCCCGACGAGATCATCTGCGACGGCCTCGACGACGACTGCAACGGCCTCATCGACGACGTCGACGTGGGCAACGACGGCTTTTGCGACTGCTACCGCATCGGGATCATCGGCACCGTCGGGGCGAATCCGGCCTCGAACTTCGAGGCCTGGCTCGAGGAGAAGGGGACCACCGCCGATCGCTTCGGCACGGCCGTCGATCACCAGCTGACCGAGGCCGATCTGGCCGACTTCGACATCCTCATCGTCGATCGCCTGACCCACCAGTATCCGCCGGAGCAGCAGGCCATCTTGCAGACGTGGATCGAGTCGGGCCACGGCCTGATCAGCATGGCCGGCTACACCAACAACGCCACGGACCGGGCCCAGCAAAACTCCCTCGTCAGCTTCACCGGGCTGACCTACGAGACGCCGATCTACATCAACCCCACGGAGGACTGGCAGGTCCACCCGATCACCGAGAACGCGACCTCGGTGCAGGTCTACGGCGGCTGGCGGGTGGCCGGCGTGGGCGAGGTGTTCGTGCGCCCCGCGGGCGAGCCGAACAACTCCCTGGGCACGACCACCGAGATCGGCGATGGCGTGGTCGTCGTGTTCTCCGACGAGTGGATCAGCTTTGACTCGGAGTGGGATGCCATCCCCGAAGTCGAGACCTTCTGGTCGAACATGGTCAACTGGGTCGGGCCCGAGGAGCTGTGCTTCGACCCCCAGTAGCCAGTAGCCCGCGATGAGATGCTGGGGACTCAGGCCCCACTACGACCGCGAATACGTAATTTTGGTGTTCTGGCACATGGTGCTGGGACACCAAAATTACATGGACCGAACGTGAGGGAACTCGACACTCGATTCATGGTGGATATGCAGTCGATTCCCGCTCCGATTCCTCTCCGTCCTCGCGCCGTCGCCGTGCCCATGGCCGTGCACTCCGAAGGCTCCGCCGCCCTAAACATTGACCGCCCCCAGGCCCTGGTTGTCGACAGCTGCCGCTTCATCGCCGAGCGCATCGCCAAGGTGCTCGAGGCCCGAGGATACGCCTGCACCGTCGTCAGCGACGGCTTCAAGGGCCTCGAGCAGCTCCGAGCCCGCTCCTTCGAGGCGGTCGTCCTCGACACGGCCACGCCCATGATCGACGGCTTTTGCCTACTTCGTCACCTGCGTCACACTTCCGGCTATTCGCATACCCCCGTGTTGATGCTGGACGCCGTTTGCACCGACGCGGACCGTGACCGAGCCATTGCCCTGGGCGCGGACGGCTACCTGGCCAAGCCCCTCCAGCGCCGCGGTCTCGACCGCATGTTGGACAACTTGGGTGTGTAGTCGCAGGTTCGGGGCTTCGGAGGAGAGCGAGCACCGCAGTACGGAGGTTTGGGCTTCGGAGGAGAACGAGCACCGCAGTACGGAGGTTTGGGCTTTGGAGGAGAGCGGGCACGGGCCGGGAGAGTCGGATCCCCCGCTGTCGCCTGAATGCATGGGTCAAAGGAATCTCTAGCGTTGAAGGTTGGCGAGGAGGCACGTCCCTCATGTGCCCGCCTGGGTTCGAGCGCACCTCAGGCCTTTCGAGCGAGAGGCTGAAGCTCCTGGCGAACGACGGGCACAAAAGGGGCAAGAGGGTCGGGCCCCCAAGCGCGAGGAGCCGTGACAGTGATGGGCGAAGTCGGATCCCCAGGCCAAGGGCGAGCGGTCGAGATCAGATGAGCACATGCCTACAGGCGACAGCGGGGGCCCGACCCTCTTGACCCGTGCCCGCTGTCTGCCGAAGCCGAGACCCTCTCGAACCGAGAGTCGAAGCCAAGACTCTCGAAGCCGAGACCCTCTCGAACCCAGAGCCGAAGCCAAGACCTTCTCGAGCCCAGAACCCACCCCCGGTGACCCCCGCCCGTTCCCCGTTCACCGTCGGTGACGATCGGTGACGCCCGGTTCGGCGTCACCACTCGGGCCCTCCGACCGGCCAGGAACTCTCGAATTCGCACGAGTATGGCTGCCTGGCAGACCCCGCGGCAGGTAGGGGAGGGTGCGAGGAATGGTGACGCCGCGGGGACTCCCAGGTCCCTGACGGTCCCCCCCTCGGGGTTGCATCTTGAGTGGGCAAGGGAGGCGCCGCGGCGCCCCACCCAGCCACCACCCACCGCCGAGCAGCCACCGCCATGACCGCCTTCGCCCCCGTCTCCAGCCCCCTCGCCACCCTCTCCGCCGTCACCCGCCGCCGCCCCGCCCACAGCCCCGCTCGCAAGCCCGCCGCTCGTTCGCTCC
The DNA here is from genome assembly GCF_000170895.1 of Plesiocystis pacifica SIR-1. Taxonomy (GTDB): domain Bacteria; phylum Myxococcota_A; class Polyangia; order Nannocystales; family Nannocystaceae; genus Plesiocystis; species Plesiocystis pacifica. Next base: position 14,063 of record NZ_ABCS01000138.1, read on the forward strand.
CCGCTTCGCGCTCCGTCAGCGTCAACACCGTGCTCGTCGGCCTCGTCGAGGCCCTCCGCGACGCCCACGACCTCGCCGAGTCCGAGCAGGACATCGCCCAGCTCGTGCTCTTCGGTCGGGACGTCGAGGCCATGGCCTGGCGCCTCGGGGCGTCCGAGGCCTCGGTTCGCTGGCGGGTGCACCAGCTGTTCGAGAAGCTGGGCGTCAGCTCGCGCAAGGGCCTGATGCACGTGGCCATGCGCGCCGCCGCGCAGCGCGAGACCAGCCTCGAGCTCGCCGCGACCACCCCCGCTGCTCGCCGCAGCGCGCCGACGACTCCGACCCGTCGCCCGAGCTCGCGCCAGCGTCGCGCGCTGAAGCCCGTCGTGGGGCGCTGCTAGGTCGATCCGCTCAATCTTCTGAGCGAGGTGGGCGAGGTGATCGAACCGTGCCGTCCATGGCACATCGAATGGGGCCGCTGCGCGCCCCGAGGAATCGACCATGCTCCCCTGTCCAGTTTGCAAGCGCCACATCCACGCCAGCGAAGCCAGCTGTCCCTTCTGCGGGGCGAGACAAGACAAGACGGCGCTCTCGGGCGGCCTGTTCGTCGGGATGATGGTCTTGGCTTCGACCCTCGGTGGCGGAGCGATCGGTTGTGCGCCGGGCGACGTGGATCTCGACGAGGGCTCGGACACGGTCGGCGACACTTCCGCGCCCATGACCACGGCGAGCACGGCCGATGAAGCCGATGAGGCCGACGAGGACTGGGGCGAGCAGGGGGGCAGCTTCTATGCGGGCCCGGCTGACGAAGAGGAAGGAGAGACCGGCTCGCCCCTCGTCTGCAACGTCTTCTTGCAGGACTGCCCCGAGGGCGAAAAGTGCGTCGCGGTCATGGAGGGGAAGGGCGAGGCGTCCTACTCCAGGGAGTGCGTGCCGGTGGTGGGCGAGAAGGCCGTCGGCGAAGCGTGCGTGCACGACGGGCCTGCGCTGGGGACCGACGACTGCGACACGTGGGGATCGTGCTGGGTCGAGGACAGCGAGGGCAAAGGGGGTGTGTCGGGCCTTTTGTGCGGGCGAGTCGTCCAACCCGTTGTGCGCCCAGGGGACCCAGTGCGTGGTCGCCCACGGCGACGCCGTGGCGCTTTGCATCGAGCCTTGCGTGCCCGGTGGGGAGCCTTGTCCGGGCGAGCAGAGTTGCGAGTGGGTGCCGGTGCAGGCTGACCCAGGCTTCGCGTGTACCTTGCCGCCGGCTGGGGATCCCGCCGGAACGCCTTGCCCCACTGCTTCCGATCTCGAGTGCGACTCGGGCCTGGCCTGCGTCGACCCTCCGAACCCCGAGCAGTGCGCCGGCAACTGCTGCACCGAGGTCTGCGACGTCGAGCTGCCCAGCTGCGCCCTCGAGGGGGCCGAGTGCGTGGCCTTCGAGTCGCCCGAGTTGGCCAACGTGGGCGTGTGCTTGATCCCCTGAGGGTGCGCGCACGCGAAGACGGGGCCGAACTCACCGAGCCCGACCCCGCCCTGGCCCACATCGGCGACTCAGAGGGTCGGCCAGAACGAGTCCTGTCCGCCCCTCTGTCTATTTTAGCCGTCGTGGACGACGCCACGCCCTCCCTGCCCCACGTCCACGACTCAGGGACCGTGAATTTTTCACAGTCCCTGTCCATTTTAGCCGTCGTGGACGACGCCACGCCCTCCCTGCCCCACGTCCACGACTCAGAGATTGTCAATGAATCCACGCCCCCGCGAGCGGGGGCGACCACGAGCCTTCTCCAAGGCACGAACTTCATTGCCCACCAAGCCAAAGAGGAGGAGCGGAGCGACGAAGCGTCCCCGGTCCTGGGCGGCTGTGGGGGCAAAACAGAACTCAGATCGCGTTCTCGAACTGCGGGGGCTTGCCACGCAGCATCGCCTTGGTCCCGATCTTCGACGCGCTCAGGCACAGGCTATCGGCCGCCCGGACCTCCTCGATGGCCGTGCCCTCGGCGTAGGGGAGGGCGTTGATCTCCTCGACGGTCTTGGCGATGAGCTCGCGCAGCTCGGCGTCGAGGGGCACGCCGGCCTCGTTCTTGCCGTCCACGCTGCGGTCGACGGTGAAGGCCTCGGCGCCGTCCATGCGGAAGGCGGGGCGCTCGATGCTGCCGTCGGCCAGGCCCGCGGCGAAGGCCATGGACTCCCGGGGCAGGTCGCGGACGGGGACGATCTTCGACACGTAGCCCCACTCGGCGGCCTCCTCGGCCTCGAAGCCGTGGCCGGTCAGCAGCAGCTCGTTGATGCGCGCGGTGAACTCGGCCTTGGAGGCGCGGTGGATGTTGTGGCAGCCGCCGAGGCCCGGGAGCACGCCGACGGTGGGCTCGGGCTGGCCGAGGCGGGTGCCGCCGGCGGCGACGCGGGCCTGGCAGCACGAGGCCAGCTCGTTGCCGCCCCCGAGCACGCGCCCGACGAGGGCCGCGACGGTCGGCTTTGGGCTGGTCTGGAACTTGCTCAGGGTCGCCTTCCAGGTCTGGATGAGCTTCAGGGCCTGGTCGTGCTTGCCGAGCACGGGCAGGAAGCAGCTGATGTCCGCGCCGTGGCCGAACTCGCGGCTGAGCGCGCCGTCGGGGGCGAGGACCATGGCCTTGACGGAGTCGTCGGCGGCGAGGGCCTCGTAGGCCTGGTCGAGCTCGGCGATGAACTGGTGGTTGATGGTCCGGCGCTTGAGCGAGATGAGCCCCACGCCCTCGTGGACCGAGGTGCCGACGTAGATGTTGGCGAGGTGGCTGTCGTCGAGCTCGCCGACGGGCGCGACGGCGGCGGCCTCGGTGACGCCCTGCTCGGCGAGGAAGGCCTCGACCAGGGCCTTGCTGGCTCCGAGCCCGCGCTGGGCCATGAGCGCCGGCATGCCCGCGCGGAAGGCCAGGGCGTTCTCACACAGGAAGTTGAGCTGGTCCGCCCCGCACACGCCGTGCTTCAACATGTAGGCCGTCAGCGAGAACAGCATGCCGAGCATGCGCTTTTCGACCAGGGCGTAGCCCTCCGGGGTGCACCTTTGGCCGCGCTCGTAGGGCCACTGCTTGCGCGGGTCCTCGGTGTAGGGCTTCCACAGCTCGGGGATGGCGTAGAGCGTGGAGTCGACCTCCTCGCTCAGCAGCTGCATGCAGTGGGCCGAGAGGTAGTTGGCCCCGGGGATGAGGTTGTGGACGTAAAAGGGCGAGGTCCCCAGGAGCTTCTTGCACGCGTCGTCGATCTGCGCCGGGCTCAGGTCCGTGCTGTCGTGGATGCGCACGGCCTCGAGCATCATGCCGCAGAAGATGCGATCGGCGGCGAAGGCCGGGACGTCGGCGGTCTCGAGCAGGTTCATGCCCAGGCCGCCGAGGAACTTGCGGATGGCCTTGAGGGTGTCCTTCGAGGTCGTGCAGCCCCGGGTCGGGACCTCGAACAGCTTGTTGGTCAGGTGGGGGAAGAAGGGGTGCATGACGCCGGAGCGGTCGGCACCGGGCAGGCCCTCGAACAGGTGCTTGGTGGTCAGGCCCGAGGTCGCCGAGAACACGAAGCAGTCCGGGTCGCGCTCGCGGATCGCCGTGTAGAAGGGTCGCTTGATGTCCAGGCGCTCGGGGATGGCCTCGAACACGAAGCCCAGGCGCAGCTGCTCGGGCACGTCGGCGAGGGTGCCCTGGACGACCGTGATGTTGTCGAGGATGGCCGCGACCTGCTCCTCGGTGAAGCGCTTGCCGAAGGCCTTGCGCAGCTGGTCCTTGACGCCCTGGACCTTGTCCGAGAGATCGAGCGCGATGACGGGGACGCCGTGCTTGGCGAGCAGGCGACCGAACTGGCCGAGCTTGCCGAAGCCGACGTTGCCACAGGCTCCGGCGACGAGCAGGGCCTTGGGGGCCTGGTCCGGGTCGGGCTGGAAGATCGCGCTGACGGTGGGATCGCTGATGGGCATCGCGGCGATGGTAGGGAAGGGGCCCGCCGCTGTTGACAGCCCAGCCCGGCAGCTGCGGTTGAGCTTTTTCACTGACCGCGGGCGCGCCACGGGTGCGCCGAAGCATCTGCGCCCCCTCGCGGACATTGGGGGAGCTGTTAGAGTCGCGCGCGATGGCCTCCTCCGCGCGCCCTTCGTCCCTCCGCCGCCTCGTCTCGACCGTCTCGCTCGCCAGTGTGTGCTGCGCTGCGCTGGCCTGCGGCGCGTCGAAGGAGGCCCCCGAGGCGGACACGGGCGCGAAGGCCAAAGAAGAAGCGAAGGCCAAGGAGGCCGAGGCTGAGGTAGAGGCCGCGAAGGCCGGGGCCGAGCAGGGTGAGCCGGCCAACACGGGCCCGGCGCCCGCCGAAGCGGGCGCGGACGCGGACCCGCCCGAGGCCGACGCGGGCGAGACCGAGGCCGAGGCCGAGGAGCCCGCGGGTCCGGTCCCCACGGAGTTCGCCGAGATCGGCGTGGCGCTGTGCGATCAGTACGTAAAGGACTACTTGGCCTGCATCGAGGCCAAGGTCCCCGAGGATCAGCGCGAGGCGCTGCGACGGGTCGTGCACGAGAACCACAGCTCGTGGTCGCGCATGAAGGACAACAGCCCGGCGAGCGCCCAGGGTCTCCAGACCGGCTGTCGCATCGCGCGGGAGCAGGCCAAGCGCGAGACCGAGAGCTTCGGCTGCGAGTGGTGAGCCGCGAAGCGGCGCGCGCTTGGTGACGAGGTCGAGCGGGGCAAGACCGATCGGGAGATCGGATGCTCTTGTCTACTTTTCCGCGTATGAGACTTCGCATACCGCGAATTTTGGTTCACGTGACAAAAATGTCCGAGCGTGGCGTGGTAGACGCATAGTTGGCTTTGTTCGATATCGAACGAGGCTGTTCGGGGCGGACTGAGTCGGAGCGTCGATTGACACACAAAGTCCCTCGAATTCGACGTAATCACCATGAAATCGGGCTTCTTCACCACACGAATCAGCATGCTTTGCTGATGATTTGAAATTAAAATTACATTTAATGGTGATTCCAAAAACTACCTCGAGAGTCGGAATTGGGCGTGAGCGACGCAGACGCCGACCCATTTGGGCCCTCACTGGACTCATTGTTGGTGCTGCAGTCGACGAAAACACATGGTAAGGATCCAAATCTCGGCGCATGCGCCGCTAGCTCCGCGAACGGTCGAGCACACCAAGCTGGACTGCGGGGCTCCCCCAACCGACTCGAACGACACACGGAGAGACGCAAATGAAGTTCAACAGCACCATCCTGGTCGCCGCCCTCACGGCTCTCACTTTCGCCGCCCCCGCCTGTGACAAGGCAGAGGAGAAGCCCGCCGACGACAAGGCCGACAAGGCCGACGACAAGAAGGAAGGCGAGGAGAAGAAGGAAGAGGCCAAGAAGGAAGGCGAGGAGAAGAAGGAAGACGCTCCCGCCGAGGAGAAGAAGGAAGAGCCGGCCGCCGCTGACGGTGCCGCTGGTGACGCCGCTGCTCCCGCCGCCGAGGCTGGCGACGCCCCCGCCCCCGCGGCCGAGGGCGAGGCCAAGCCCGCCGAGTGATCTTCACTCTTTCTCGAGCGAGGCTGAGCTTCACGGCTCAGCCTCGTTTTTTATTGGTTCCGCGGGTACCGTGCGCCCGCCGTGCGATTCGACGGACGAAGTAACGACCAACTCCGCCCTCTCACCCTGACCCCCGGCTTCACCTCGGCCGCCGACGGCTCGGTGCTCATCGCCACCGGCGGCACGCGGGTGCTGTGCACGGCCTCGGTCGAGTCCCGGACGCCCTCGTGGCTGAGCTCGGGCGGCTGGGTCACCGCCGAGTACGCGATGCTGCCCGGCGCGACGCGCCCCCGCGGCGGCCGCAAGGCGAACGGGCGCGCGAAGGAGATTCAGCGCCTGATCGGCCGCTCGCTGCGCGCTGCGGTCGATCTGAGCAAGCTCGTCGGGCCTGACGGGGGCGTGTCGATCGTCTGCGACTGCGACGTGATCGAGGCGGACGGGGGGACCCGGACGGCGGCGATCACCGGGGCCTGGGTGGCCCTCGAGCTCGCCCTGCGCCGGCTCGTCGCTGGCGGCAAGCTCAGCGAGCACCCCGGCATCGCGCCGGTCGCTGCCGTCTCCGTCGGGGTGATCCCCGTCGAGGGCAGCGAGCCCGAGGTCATGCTCGACCTGCCTTACTCCGAGGACAGCCGGGCGATCGTCGATCTCAACGTGGTGATGCGCCGCGCTCCCGAGGGTGGCACGCCGCGCCTCGTCGAGATTCAGGGCACCGGGGAGCAGGGCGACTTCAGCCGCGAGCAGCTCAACCGCATGCTCGATCTGGCCGAGGGCGGCATCACCAACTTGCTCGCCGGGCAGCAGGCCGCGCTCCGAGAGGCGTCGGCATGACGCGGCTGATCCTGGCGAGCAAGAACGAGCACAAGATCAGCGAGATCGCCGACATGCTGGGCAAGTCCCGGCACGCCAAGCTGCGGGCCGTCGAGGTCCTCGGCATCGGCCAGGCTGGGGAGGCCCTCGGCGAGGCGCCCCCAGAGGTCGAGGAGACCGAGGACAGCTTCGTCGGCAACGCGGTGCTCAAGGCCGACGGCTTCGCCCGCTGGCTCCGTGACAAGGGCGTGTCACCGTACGACATCGTCCTGGCCGACGACTCGGGCCTGTGCGTCGACGCCTTCGACGGGGCGCCGGGGGTCTACTCGGCCCGCTTCGCCGGACCGGAGGCCACCGACGCGGACAACAACGCCAAGCTCGTCGCGGAGCTGCAGGCCCGCGGGCTCGAGGGATCGCCCGCCGGCTACGTCTGCATGCTGGCCATGCGCTCGGTCGGGACGCGACCCTTCGACTTCACCATCCCCGAGTCGACGACCCTGTTCATCCGCGGCAACTGCCTGTGCATCGAGGGCACCTGCCGCGGTGAGGTTCGGATCGCACGACGGGGGGAGGGGGGCTTTGGCTACGATCCCCACTTTTGGATCGAGGACGGCGCGCGGACCTTCGCGGACCTCGATCCGGATCAAAAGGCCCGTCGATCCCACCGTGGGGTCGCGGTGCGCCGCTTGCTCAGCGAGCTCCCCTTGCTGTTGTAGACGGCTCTGACCGCCGCAGAGCGCCGGCCGGTTTCGGTCCTTGGCCTGCGTGAATCGCCGACTGGACCCGGGGCGGTGCGTGGGCTAGGCTCCGCGGCGTTTCGGGGCGTGGCGCAGTCTGGTAGCGCGCCTGCTTTGGGTGCAGGAAGCCGAAGGTTCGAATCCTTTCGCCCCGATTCTTTTGCGCTCATAGCTCAGTTGGAAGAGCACCGGCCTTCTAAGCCGGCAGTCCCAGGTTCGAGTCCTGGTGGGCGCACTCGTCGGGCTCCCTCGTGTGCGGCTGTGCGAAATCGCGCAGCTCTTCGAGGGAGCTCGGGGCTGTAAGAAGTGCTCCCGCGCTCGCCGTTGGGCCAGCCATGCGCAGCCACGTCCCTCTGCTCCTCGCCGCCTCCTGTGTCCTGCTCGTCGGTGCGTGCAACAAGGTGTCGGACTCCACCCACGTGCCTCTGGGGACGGAGTCGGTCGAGAGCGAGGGGTCGCGGGGCTCGGGGGGGCGCAAGGCCGAGGCGCGCTCGGGCTGGGACGACTGGGACGGCGCGGCGACCGCAGGCGAGGCCGCGCCAGCTCCAGCGGCGGACGCCAGCGTGGACCGCAGCCGCAGCGATCGCAAGCGCGACCGCGTGGCGATGGAGGAGGCGGACATCGCCGAGAACCACAGCCCGGGGCTGGGCACGGCCTACGGCGAGCACCGCCGCTCGCACATCGAGTCCGTGGGTTTTCGGCGCAGCGACCCCAGCCGCCCGGACGTGGTGTTCACGATTCGCTACGACGACGCCGCGGGGGTCCGCTCGGCCGCGCGGGCGCGCCGGACCCGAGCCTGGTCCGACGAGGCCCGGCGCGACGAGGACGGGCTGACCTTCGCGCTGCTCGACGCGGGCGAGGAGATCCTCCCGGCCGCGGCCGTCGGCGCCGAGCTCTACGCCGTCGGTCGCCCCAACCAGCGCTACATGCTCGCCGTCGCCAACGGGACCTCCTCTGCCTTCGAGCTGGTCGCCTCCGTCGACGGCCTCGACGTCATCGACGGCGGGCGGGCGAGCTTCGACAAGCGCGGCTACGTCATCGACCCCTTCAGCTCCGTGGTCATCGAGGGCTGGCGAACCAGCGAGGAGGCCGTCGCGGCCTTCCGCTTCTCCTCCCTCGAGGACAGCTACGCCGAGCGCATGGGCGACGGTCGCAACGTCGGGGTGATCGGCGCGGCCTTGTTCCGCGAGGCGCCGGTCGAGGAGTGGCGCAGCTGGGAGGACGACCGCCCGAGCTGGGACCGCTGGCGCGGCAGCGAGGACGAGACCTGGCGGCGCGAGTCCGCCGATCCCTTCCCGGGGAATTAGGTTTGATG
>NZ_ABCS01000137.1:0-5000 GCF_000170895.1 Plesiocystis pacifica SIR-1
CTTCCCCGCGATCACGGGCTCAGCGCGCGCATCAAAGGGCATAATCGAGCCGCGCCTATGACCACAGACCGACCTGGAGTCCGTCTTTCGTGAGAATCAGGTGCCCTTCCCATACTGGATATCGGGGCGTCGGACTCGCGCCGCACTTGGAGTGATCTGGCGAGGCAATTCCCCATACACTCGACCACGCGATTGAACAGACTTCAGTCTGCAATGGCGTTCTCCGGCGAATACCGCCGGCAAGAGTGCCCTTCAGGGCTATCGACAGCATTCTGGATGCTGAAAAAACTATGCGTGATCTCATCGGGACCCATCGCATTAGTCTCGAGAAGCTGCTATTGTTCCGAGCGTGTCGAATTTCGAACGTGAAATGTCCGCAGCTGTCAAAGACGTGCAGCGTAGCGTCTTTCTGGAGCTGATTCGTTCGCACCCCGAGATGACCCTGGCCGAGCTCTCCAAGCTCAGCAAGGGCCAGTTTTCGGGACTCTTGTCGAGCATCACCGTCGGGGACGTCATCAACATGAGTGCTGATTCGGCCGAGGCGCCAGCTTCGGCTGACGATTCCGCGCCCTCGTTGGCCGAGGAGGTCAATACGCGCACCGCCGCCGGCCGGCGAGAATACGACGCCCGGGTGCTCGAATTCGTCGAGAACGCGCCCGAGCCGGTGTCGGCAACGGAGATCCGCAATGTCGTGGGCGGCACCTCCCTCCAAGTTCGCAAGTCCGTCGCCCGGCTCATCGAGGCCGAGCGGGTGACCTGGCAGGGCAAGGCCCGCGGGACCCGCTACAGCGCGCTGTGACAAGCCCTGGCCCGCCTCGGACGAAGCCTCCCAGACCGGGAGCCGAGGTTGGTCGGACACCATGAGACGAGAGAAGTCGGCGCCGTGGCAACGCCGGCTTTTTTCGTGGGCTCCCGCTGGCGCGCGGGGCGTGCTAGCGTGCGCAGCGGGAGCGAGCGTTGGCGGGCAACGACGAGGGCGAACCCAACGATAAAGAGGCCGTGGATGAGACTCCGGCCCCGCCCAAGGAAGCTGCGCAGCGCCACGCGACCCTGATTGGATTCGCGCCGCCGGTTCAGGAGGGTGAGGATGGGCCTGCAGCGGATGCGGCTCCGACGGTCCAGCCCCAGGCCCACACCGCGCCGATGGCCGTGCCGGCGCCTCCACAGGTTGGAGAGACGCCCAAGCCCGCGGCCCCGCCCAAAGTCGCTGCCCCGCCCAAAGTCGCTGCCCCGCCCAAAGTCGCTGCCCCGCCCAAAGTCGCTGCCCCGCCCAAAGTCGCTGCCCCGCCCAAAGTCGCTGCCCCGCCCAAAGTCGCCCCGCCCAAAGTCGGGCCCGCTGGCGTGGGCGATGCGCCCTCCGCCCCGCCCACGCCGCCGAAGACCCCCCCGACGCCCGAGCCCTCGGCCGAGCTCGAGATCGACTTCGAGAGCGTCGACAGCCTCGAGCTCGACCCCCAGCTCCTCGCGCGCTCGCGGCCCATCACCAGCGAGACCCAGAGCGCGGCCTCCCGGTCCTACCAGGGGCGACGCAAGCGACACTCGGCCGGGGTGCACCAATCGCTGGCGGGGATGTCCCTGCGCGAGGACACGGGGGCCCACGAGGCGGTGCCGCCCCCGAGCCCGCCCAAGCCCAAGCCCCCGCAGCCGAGCACGGGCCCTCGCCCCAAGCGACAGCCCGCCCGCACGGGGACCTACGAAAACGTCGGCACCCGACGCTGGAGCACGCGCTCGCTCGAGTCCCTGGTCCGCGCGACGCTGCGCACCGGCGTCCACATGCCCGTCGGCGGCGACCCTGCAGCCCGGGACGACGCCTCGGCCGACGCGAGCCCAGACGAGCAGGCCAAGCCGGACACGCGCACGGGCTTCCACAAGCCGCTCCCGCCCCAGCGCAAGATCGTCCACCTGTGGGAGGAGCTCGGCCTGCGCCTGGGCCAGCGCGTCGCCGAGGCCGTGGGCGACGACCACCTCTACCTGCTCTTGATGGCCGTCGTCGTCGGCGTCGCCAGCGGGGCCGCGGCCGGTCTCCTCCTGTTGTGGATCGCGCGCGCCGTCGAGATCTTCCCGGCGGTCGGCAACGCCTTCCCGAGCTTCGGCTGGATCTACCTGATCCTCGCCCCCGCCCTCGGCGGCCTGCTCGTGGGGGGTCTGCGCGCCCTCGCGCGGCGCACCCTCGGCGACATCCCCGAAGGCATCCCCGCGGTCATCGAGGCCGTCGGCCACCAAAAGAAGCTCAGCGGACGGGCGGGCTCGCTGCTCGGCCTCGGCACGGGCATCACCATCGCGTCCGGCGGCTCCGTCGGTCACGAAGGCCCGACCGTGGCGATCGGCGCGACCGTGGGCTCCGTGCTCGCGCGCTTTTTCGGCCTCCGCATGCGTCGGCAGACGACCATGCTCGGCGCGGGCTGTGCGGCCGGACTCGCCGCGGCCTTCAACGCCCCCCTCGCGGGCGTCATCTTCACCGTCGAGGTCGTGTTCAAGCGCAGCATCGGGACCACCTTGGGCTCGATGTCCGTGTTCACGCCGCTGATCGTCGCCGCGGTCGCCGGCACCTTCACCTCCCACGCGATCTTCGGCGAGCGGACCGAGCTCGTCACCCCGGGCGACGTCGAGGGCGAGCGCATCCTCGCCGAGATGATCTTCTTCCTCGCCCTCGCGGTCATCGCGGGCCTGCTGAGCCCGCTCATGAGCCGCGCGATCCTGTTCAGCTCCGACCTGTTCGAGCGGCTGAAGATCCCCGACTGGACCAAGCCCGCGATCGGCGGCCTCGGGGTCGGCCTGCTCGGCACCTTGCTGTTCACGGATCTCCTCGGCCCCGGCCGCGACACCGTCTTCGAGGCCCTGCACAGCGAGCTCGCGTGGCAGATCGCCCTGGCCTTCGCCTTCCTCAAGATCTTCGCCACGGCGCTGACGATCGGCTCTGGCGGAATGGGCGGCGTGTTCATGCCCTCGCTCGTCATCGGCGCCTGCGTCGGGACCAGCGTCCACGCCCTCGCCCAGCTGGTGTTCGGCGAGCACGTCAGCCAGCCGGCCGCCTACGCCCTGGTCGGCATGGGCGCCTACCTCGGGGCCACCTTGCGCGCGCCGCTCACTCCGATCGTGATGATCTTCGAGCTCACCGGGGACTACGGGCTGATCCTCCCGCTGATGTTCGCGTGCATCCTCTCCGCCTTCGTCGCCGGCCGGGTCGAGGCCGACACCCTCTTCGACCTCAGCCTGCGCAAGCGCGGCAACGCCGAGCTCCTCGACAACGACGACACGGCCTTCATGCAGCGCGGGCGAGTGGGCGACCTGATGGTCCGGCCCGACCACATGCTGCGGGTCAACTCGAGCTTCGACGAGGTCCAGCGCGCCGCCCTCGTCGAGGACTCCCCGACCCTCTACATCGTCGACGAAGACGAGCGCGTGACCGCCGTGCTCGACAGCCGGACCCTGGCCGCGCGGGCGCTCCGGGGCGAGATCGACGAACAAGCCTCCGCGGGCGAGCTCGCCGCGTCCGAGCGTCCCACCCTGCTCGTCCCTCAGGACACCCTCGCCGGCGCGATGATGGCCTTCGCCCGCTCGGGCCGCGACGTGCTCCCGGTCGTCGACGCCGAGCGGCGCATCCTCGGGCTGCTCGAGCGCACCGACCTCATGGCCCACTACAGCGAGCACGTGCTCGAGCAGCAGCAGGCCGAGCTCCTCGTCCACGGCGGCGGCGGCCTCGACCACGAGGTCAACCTGGGCATCGGCGTGACCCTCGAGCGCGTGGTCGTGGGCCGGGCCTGGGCCGGGCGGAGCCTGGCGCAGCTCAACCTGCGCAAGCTCGTGCAAGTTCAGGTGCTCGAGTGGCAGCGGGGCGAGCGGCTGCTCGACCTCGATCCGCACGCGCCCCTACGCGAGGGAGACATCCTCGCCCTCGCCGGCAGCCGCGAGGCCCTGCTCGCCGCCCGCTGGGTCGAGTAGCTGCCCCGAGCAGAGCTCAGAGGGTTGGCCACGCCGTCCCTGCTCCACGTCCACGACTCAGAGGGTCGGCCTCAGATCATGAACGAATCCACGCCCCCTTCAGGGGGCGAAGAAAGCCCACGCGGAGGCTGCGAGGGCAAAGCAGGCTCAAGCCTCGAGGGTGAAGTAGACAAGCTTGATGACCCGCTCCCCCAGGCGCAGCTGGGTCCGGGCCAAGAGCACGCCGTCCCCGAGCTCGCGGATCTCCCCGACGACCAGGCGGACGGCTCGAGGGTTGGCCGCGACGTCGTATTCGAGCCGCGTGACCGGGCCTTCCCCGGCCAGCGAGGCCACGTCCTCGCGGACGAGGTAGCGAGCGAAGCGGAGGCTGTGATCCGGCAGCAACCAGGCGTCCGAGCCGAACTCGCCCTCGAAGCTCTTTCCGCGCCACACGGGGAGCTCGTTGACCACCCGCAGCAGCGCCGCTCGGACCGGGCTCGGGAGCCAGTCCACCCCGGGCGCGCCGACGACCTTGCCTCGAAGATCACCTTGCAGCTGCCCCAGCGGCACCGGCTCGAGGCTCTCGAACACGGCGTCGATCTGGGCCAGGCTCATGCGGGCCAGGCCCGTCGAGTCGATGGCGTGGGTCGCCCCCCCACCGCGAGTCTGAAGCTTGGCCTCGGCCGCCACGCGGCGAAGTGTGCCAAAGCCCAGCGCAGGGACCAAACTCAGCGCTGCATTCTCGCCGAGAACCAATAAAAGAAGCCCCGGACCTTTCGGTCCGGGGCATAGATCTGGCGGCGACTTACTCTCCCACAGGGTGGCCCCTGCAGTACCATCAGCGCTGGAGGGCTTGACTACCGAGTTCGGGATGGGATCGGGTATGGCCCCTCCGCCATGACCACCAGAAAACATTCAGTAGGCTCGACAGCTCCAAAGAGCTAGCGCCTACCGGGCGACCGAGTACGTCAGACTCTCCGCGCACCGTCCCTTCCAGGACAGCGGGAGAATCCACCGTAGCTTTCAACTTGCACATTTCCGTGTAAGGCGTGTGTCGCTCGGAACCTCGAATCCGACTG
>NZ_ABCS01000137.1:7500-22608 GCF_000170895.1 Plesiocystis pacifica SIR-1
GCCTTGGAAGATGGTCCTCCCAGCTTCAGACGAGATTCCACGTGCCTCGTCCTACTCGGGGTACTCCTAGGGCCGTCTTGGCTTTCGCATACGGGGCTGTCACCCTCTTTGGCCGGCCTTCCCAAGCCGTTCTGCTAACCTCCACGGTCCCACGTTGGAACCCCACAACCCCATCCGGTTGCCCGGATGGTTTGGGCTAGTCCGCGTTCGCTCGCCGCTACTTACGGAGTCTCTGTTGATGTCCTTTCCTGGGGGTACTTAGATGTTTCAGTTCCCCCCGTTGGCCTCACATGCCTATGTATTCAGCATGAGATAGTGAGCCATGACGCTCACTGGGTTTCCCCATTCGGATATTTACGGATCGACGCTCGAGTCCAGCTCCCCGTAACTTTTCGCAGGTATCCACGTCCTTCATCGCCTCCTGATGCCAAGGCATCCGCCGTGTGCCCTTTGTAGCTTGACCCTGCCTCTCCTTCTGGTCCGAGCTCTCGCTCGGCCTTCCAGAGGGCAAGTCTTTTTCGTAAACCCGTCTTCAGATGAGTCGGATCCGAGGTTCCTTTCGTCACCACGAACCTTACTTTGTTGCTCGAGTCCCTTTTTGTTTGAGACTCTTTGCGGATGCAGCCTCTGCTGCATCGACGGAAATGTGCTACTCGGTTTGATTGTCTCCTCGCGTTTCCCCTTTTACAGGGAGCGCGATTCGACGATCTTCCGGTGGTCTTGTTCGTCTATTTCGTTTTCAGGGAACATCCAGGTGGATGAACACCCCTGAAGACTGAAGAGTAGGGGGACCAAGAGACTTGCTAAATGTCCGCGGGTTTGACCTATGATTTGCTCGAACTCGAGGTCCGAGCATCTCCTAGAAAGGAGGTGATCCATCCCCACCTTCCGGTAGGGATACCTTGTTACGACTTCACCCCAGTCACCGATCACTCCTTGGTAAGCGCCCTCCCGAAGGTTAGGCTACCCACTTCTGGAGCAATCGACTCCCATGGTGTGACGGGCGGTGTGTACAAGGCCCGGGAACGTATTCACCGGAGCGTGCTGATCTCCGATTACTAGCGATTCCAGCTTCATGGAGTCGAGTTGCAGACTCCAATCCGAACTGAGATTGGTTTTTTGAGGTTAGCGTCCCCTCGCGGGCTAGCGACTCTTTGTACCAACCATTGTAGCACGTGTGTAGCCCTGGGCATGAGGGCCATGAGGACTTGACGTCATCCCCACCTTCCTCCGGTTTAGGCCGGCAGTACCGTCTGAGTTCCCAACTAAATGATGGCAACAGACGGCAGGGGTTGCGCTCGTTGCGGGACTTAACCCAACATCTCACGACACGAGCTGACGACAGCCATGCAGCACCTTCGCACGAATTCCCCGAAGGGCACTCCAGCTTTTGGGCCGGATTCTCGTGGACTTAACCCAGGTAAGGTTCTGCGCGTTGCGTCGAATTAAACCACATGCTCCACCGCTTGTGCGGGCCCCCGTCAATTCCTTTGAGTTTTAGTCTTGCGACCGTACTCCCCAGGCGGAGTGCTTAACGCGTTAGCTTCGGCACCGACGGGGTCATCCGCCGGCGCCTAGCACTCATCGTTTACGGCATGGACTACCAGGGTATCTAATCCTGTTCGCTCCCCATGCTTTCGCACCTCAGCGTCAATCATCGTCCAGGTCAGCGCTTCGCCACTGTGTCCTCCCGATATCTACGAATTTCACCTCTACACCGAGAATTCCTGACCCCTCCGAGATTCAAGCCAGGCAGTTTTGGATGCACTTCCTGGGTTGAGCCCAGGGCTTTCACATCCAACTTGCCAAGCCGCCTACGCGCGCTTTACGCCCAATGATTCCGAGCAACGTTTGCACCCTCCGTATTACCGCGGCTGCTGGCACGGAGTTAGCCGGTGCTTGCTAAAGGGATACCGTCAAGGCCAGCTCTTCACTGACTTTATTCTTCTCCCTCCACAGAGCTTTACGATCCGAAAACCTTCATCGCTCACGCGGCGTGGCTGCGTCAGGCTTTCGCCCATTGCGCAATATTCCCCACTGCTGCCTCCCGTAGGAGTCTGGACCGTGTCTCAGTTCCAGTGTGGCTGATCATCCTCTCAGACCAGCTACCCGTCTTAGCCTTGGTGAGCCATTACCTCACCAACTAGCTGATGGGACGCGGACCCGTCCCCCAGCGACCCTTGCGTGCCTTTCTCGAGGGAGCCTGACGACTCCCGCGACACATCTGGTATTAGCACCAGTTTCCCGGTGTTGTCCCAAACTGGGGGGTTGGTTATCCACGTGTTACGCACCCGTGCGCCACTTTCCACCCCGAAGGGCTTCTCGTTCGACTTGCATGTGTTAGGCCCGCCGCAAACGTTCGCTCTGAGCCAGGATCAAACTCTCCAGTTTGATTTGTGCTCGAGCTACCGATTGCCGGTTGCTCTTCGAGCCGTCGTCTCCGACGACTCGCATTTTTGGAATGTCGTCACGAACGGATGTTCGTGCGACGGGGTTCGTCAATCATTGCTGACTGACAATCCCGCGGACGGTCTCGAGTTTCGGCGTAGCGCTCGCGCGCCTGGCGCCTACCACTCGGACCTAGCGTCTCGTGGTCCGTGTTCCTGCTCTTCAGTTTTCAGGGAGCGTCATCCGTTCCGGGGGTCGCCGTTGCGTGTTCCGCTTGGGCGTCTCCGGTGCCGGGGCTGGGATCTCTAGGCTAGCCGGCGGCTGGGGTCAAGGGCTTTTGGAAAAAAAATCGGAGCCGCCCTAGCTCGTCGAATTCGGGCTTTCTGCGGCCACTGGCGCACAAGCATGCCGCTTCACGGTACGGCTGCGCCGAACGCGGATACGAAGTTATTTGTTTTTGACCTTTCGTTCTCAACCCTCGCGCAGCCGTGATCGGCGCGTTTGGCTCCGGGGTGTGAGTGGGGTCCGGGACCGAGCGCACGACGGGCTCGACGGAAGACACTCGGATCCGGGACGACCGATCGCCGCGACCGTGCGACAAGGGCGATCATGAGCTCGAAGTCGCGCGAGATCGAAGCTGGCACCGGCACAGGGGATCCCGGATCGGATCTTCGCTGGCCGACTTATGGCGCTGGACGGGGCATCACTCTGGAGGAGGCCGTGTTCGAAGCCGACCGTAGCAGCGCGCTGCGCCTCCGAGACAGCGAAGGTCGCGTGTACCTGGACGCGGTCGCAGGGATTGGTTGCGCAGTGCTCGGCCACGGCCACCGTCGCTGGGTCGATGCGATCTCCACGCAGCTGAGCAAGCTCGCGTCGGCGTCGAACACCTTCACCACCGGGCCGCAGCAGCGTCTGGCCGCCGCGCTCGCCGAGCGCTTCCCCGTCGACGACTGCCGGAGCTTCTTCGCCAACACCGGGACGGAGGCGACGGAGGCCGGGCTCAAGCTCGCGCTGCGGGCGACGGGCCGGGACGTGGTCGTGACCTGCGAGCGCGCCTTCCACGGGCGCACGATCGGCTCGATCGCGCTGACGGCCAACCCGAAGTACCGCGAGCCCTACGTGCGCTGCATGGGCGAGGACGCCTCGGGACGCTTTGCGACCATGAACGTGGTGCGCGTGGCCTTTGGCGACCTCGCGGCCCTCGAGGGGGTCTTCGCCGAGCTCGGGCCGCGCATCGCCGCCTTCTTCGTCGAGCCGATCCAGGGCGAGGGCGGGGTGTGGCCCGCGAGCAAGGCCTACCTCGTGGGCGCGCGGGAGCTGTGCGATCGCCACGGCGCGCTGCTCGGGGTCGACGAGATCCAGTGCGGCTTTGGACGGACCGGGGACTGGTCGGCGTGGGAGACGATCGTCGGGCGCGACGGCCCGCGGCCGGACATTCTGTGGCTGGCCAAGGCGATGGGCGGCGGCTTCCCGATCGGCGCGTGCCTGACCCGGGCGGAGCTCGCCGAGCACATGGGCCCGGGCACGCACGGGACGACCTTTGGCGGGAACCCTGCGGCTTGCGCGGCCGCCCTGGCGACCATCGAGGTCATCGAGACCGAAGGCCTGCTCGGCTCGGCTCGGGCCCAGCTGCCGACGCTGCAGCGCCTCGCCGAGGCCGAGCCCTGCGCGGAGGTCACGGACGTGCGCGGGCTCGGGGCGATGATCGGCGTGCAGCTCGGTGAGCTCGACGCGGGTCGGGCCGCGGCGATCACCCCCGCGCTCGCCGCGGCCGGGCTGCTCGCAACGACGCCGGGCGGACACACCGTGCGCCTGCTGCTTCCTTATGTCGCTGGCGAGGCCGAGCTGCTCGAGGCCTGGCGCGCGATCGCAACGGCTTGCGCCCAGACGCCGCGCTGACCCCCGCCCGCGTTGCGCTACCATCCCTCGCCATGGCTTTCCCTCGCGTTCGCCACGCCCTCCCCCTGGGCCTCGCGCTGCTCGGGCTCGCCTGTCAGACGGGCTCGACGAGCTCGCCGGGAGGCTCTCAGGCCGGGACGCCGATGGGCGAGCTCGCGGCCCTGCCCGAGCCTACGTACATCCCGGAGAAGTCCTGCCGGCAGGACTTCGCCCTCGGCGAGCCCGTCAAGCCCTTCCGCCTCGCCCGCGTCGATGGCCAGGCCGCGATCGCGCCCGAGGGTTACCGCGGCCGGGTGATGCTGCTGAACTTCTGGGGGACGTGGTGCAAGCCCTGCCTCGAGGAGCTGCCCAAGTTCGACGCGCTCTACCGCCGCTACCACGAGAGCGGGCTGACCCTGGTCGCCGTGGCCACGGACGAGGACGCGGCCCCGGTCGAGGCCTTCATCAACGAGCACAAGCTCGCGGCCCGGGTCGCCCTCGGCGGCGAGGATGCGGCCGGCGCCTACGAGCGGCCGAGCTTCCCCTTCTCCCTGGTCGTCGACGGGGAAGGCACGATCGTTGCGACCTACGAATTCGTCGACGAGACCTGCCTCGGCGAGCTCGAGCAGACGCTGCGGACCGAGCTCGCCAAGCTCTGACTGAGCTCGCCAAGCTCTGACCGCGCTGGCGCGCACCCGCGCTGGAGCGAATCGGCCGCTCGCGGGACCCGACCCGAGAATCCGCGAGCTTTTGCGGACGGTGGCCGCGCGGGCGTATCATGGTGCCATGCGCTTGCTCGTCGTCCCGATCGCTCTCGCCACGGTCACGCTGGTCCCGGCCGTCGCCGAGGCGAGCCCTTATGCCATTCAGTTGACCGCCCAGGATCTCCACCGCCTCGCGCCCGAAGACACGGCCGCGCCTGCCATGGACGGGGCCGCGCCGGCGCCAGAGCCCGCAGCAGAGCCCGCGCCCGCAGCCGAGCCCACGGCTCCGGCAGAGGAGCCGGCTCCAGCAGATGGCGCAGCCGAGGAGCCGCCCGCGCCCGAGGTCGACCCGACCATGGGCGACCCCACGGAGGTCGAGGCTCCCGAAGAGGGTGAGGGCGAGGAAGGCCTCGAGGACGCGCTCGCCTCGGGCAAGAAGGGTGACTTCAACGCCAACGCCATCGGCATCAACGGCGGCATCCACCTGGTCCCCTCCTACTTCCTCAACGCGGCCCTGGCCAGCTACGCCAACTCCCTGTGCCGCGACCAGCCGGGCAACTGGGGCGAGCAAAACGGACTCGTCAAGGTCGACGGCTGCAACTTCTACTTCAACGGCGGCTACACCCGACGCGTCACCCGGGCCTTCGACGTCACCGTCAACCTCGGCTACCTGCACATCAACCCGCCCGACTCGCTGTGGCTCGACAACGGTGAGTGGGACCGCGACAGCTGCACCGAGAACGACAACAGCCCCGGCAGCCAGTGTGACATCGGCGCGGCGGACTACACCCGCATCGACCTGCGGATGTTCACCGCGGAGGTCAACTTTACCGGCCGCGGCACCCTCTACCGCAACGACGAGGTCGAGATTCAGCTCGGCGGCGGCGGTGGCATCGGCGTGGGCGTGCTGGTCGGCGACGGCATCTTGCTGACGCCGCTCGGGCCCGAGCCCGGCTCGGTCAACGGCGACACCTGCAACACCCTCGAGGACACGGCCGACTTCACCAAGTGCACGCCGCGCTACTACGACGAGAACAACCACCCCGGCGCGCGCGTGGACGTCGACGACAACGGCGGCATGGCGCCCAACGGGCAGATCTCGACGAACTCGAGCTTCGCCAGCTGCGGCCGGGACCAGTGCGACCTGTCCGACCTCGAGGCCTTCGGCACCACCGAGGACGGCTTCACCTGGCCCGCCTACCCGATCATCAACATCTACGGCAGCTTCCGGATGATCGTGAAGGACACCTTCGGCATCACCATCGACGGTGGCATCAAGGACGGCTTCTTCTTCGGCGGCGGGATGCAGTACTACTTCGGCGGCGGCGGCAAGGATAAGTAGGCCGCCGGGCCCTCGAGCCCTCGAGCACAAAAGGCGTCGGGCTGACCCCCTACAGGGAGGTCAGCCCGATGTTGTGCGCACGCAAATCGCGGGAGGAGTGAGAGAGGAGCGAGAGCGGAGAGCGAAGGAGCGAGAGCAGCGTCCGAACAGAGCGGGGGGCAGCGTGCGCGGCGACACCATCACACCTTCCCCGGCACAGGTCAATTGTTTGGCATTTGCGCGCCGTTGGTGAGCTCCATCGAACCAAAAATTCACGCCCCCGTGCCGTGACCCATCGATACGGCGCGGGGGCGCGAGCTCCCAGGGGAGCGCAGCTTGGCCTCAGTCGGCGTCTGCGCTCGGCTCCTCTGCGGGGGCTTCGGTCGTCTCGGGCTCGCTCGTGACCTCCGGCCCTGCCGTGACCTCCGGCTCGCCCGCGGCCTCGGGCTCTGCCGTGACCTCGGGCTCTGCCGTGACCTCCGGCTCTGCCGTGACCTCCGGCTCGCTCGTGGCCTCGGGCTTGCCCGACTCCGAGGTGCTCTCGACCAGCTTCTCGGCCGCGCTGCGACTGCTCCGCGGATCGCGGGGCTCGGCCGAGCGCTCGACTCGGCAGGCGTCACACATGCGATCGAGCGGCACCTGATCCGGGTCGTCGTTTGGCGTGAGCGTCATACCCGGCACGTAGACCCAAGTGCCCTCGCAAGCGGCCACCTGACAGGGCATGACCTCGGCGCCCTCGGGCAGCTGCACCCCAGAGGCCGAGCCGAGGGTGAACTGGCTGCGCGTGCACTCCTCGCACAGACGGATCGGATCCTGCGTCCGGCCCGCGAGGAAGTCCTGGAGCTGCGCGCCGGTCTTGTACATCCACGTGATCTCGCACTCGGGACGCCCGCAGACCACGGCGCGATCCGGATGCGCGCGGACGAAGTCGACGCAGGACCGACACATGCGCCGCGGCGGGCGAGGCAGCTCGGTGACCTCGCCCTCTTGCTTGTCGAGCTTGGCCCACGCCTTGAGCTGCTCCTCGCCGTTCCACGACCAGCTGTCCGCGCAGCCGTGAACCTTGCAAGGCACGTCGATGGGGCCGAGGTGCTGGAGGCGCTGGATGCAGCGCTCGCACAGCTTCTCCGGCGGCCCGTCGGAGACCTTGCGCCGACGCTTGCGACGGCGACGACGCTTCTTCTTGGCCTCGCCTGCGTCGGCTTCCTTGGCCTCGGTCTCTGGTGCTTCGGGAGCCTCTTCCGCGTCTGCCTTCGGCGCTTTTGCCTCGGCCGCCTCGGCGTCGGGAGCCTCGGCGTCTGCCCCGGGAGCGTCTGCCTCGGGAGCCTCCGGCTCGCTCTTTGCCTCGACCGCCGGCTCGCTCGGAGCTTCAAGCGCGGGCGCTTCGCTCGAGGCCTCGGCCGCGGGCGTCTCGCTCGAAGCCTCGGCCGCGGGCGCCTCGCTCGGGGCCTCGACCTCACCGGCTGGAGTCTCGGTCTCGGTCTCGGTCTCGGTCTCGCTCTCGGGCGCCTCGGTCTTGGCTTCGACCTCACCGGCCGAGCCTCGCCTGCGTCGGCTTCGTCGCCGGCGAACCTCGGTCTGCTCGGGTGCAGCCTCGGCCTGAACCTCCGCCGTCTCTCCGACCTCCGCCGCCTCTTCCGACTCGGCCTTGGCCATCTGTCGACGCGCCCAGCTCCGGTGGCGCAGCTGAGCCGAACGCGTCCACGTCCAGGTCAGGTCGCACTCCGAGATCTTGCAGCTGACCTGCGTATCCTCGGTCTGCTTCTCCTCGTCGAAGCAGCTCTGGCACAGGCGCCGCGGGGTCTTGAGCGGGCCGTCGGTCTTCTCGCGCTGCCACAGCTGGGCCGAGCGCGTCCACAGCCAGGTCTTGTCGCACCACGAGTTGCGGCACGCGATCTGCTTGTCTTCGATGCCCTCGAATTCGGCGAGACAGTCGCTACACATCCGCTTGGGCGGGGGTTTGCCCAGGGATCGGATCTGCTGCGAGCCGTACCAGGTCCAGGTTTTTTCGCAGCCCGCAATCCGGCACGGCATCTCCCGATCGGCGACGCCGGCGAACAGCCCCGCGGTCAGCGGTTGCTCGCTCCGACGCTCGTTTCGGTCGCGCTTTTTCCGGTTGCCCTTGCGCTCGCCACCTCGGCGACCGCCTTCGCGGGGGCGGTCATCGCCGCCAGCGCCGCCATCGCGACGCTTGCCCCGACGACGACCCTTGCGGTCGCCGTCGTTCCTGTCCTGGCCCTTGCGCCCCGCGTCCTCACCCTTGGCCTTGGCCTTGGTTTTGGAATCTGTGGAGGTCTCAGCCATCGGCCGAGTATCCGTCCACTGGCCGCCAAGATCTAGTCTGACCCGCCGATCGGGTGGACGCGAGGAACGTCATGCCGCGGGAATGGACCCCAAAGGCGGGGACTTGGAAACCGGCACGCTGGTCAAAGTGGTCTATACTGACGCGCGCCAGCGCAGGAGTACCCCATGGCCCTCGGACTCATTCTTCTCGCAACCGCCGTTGGTGGTGGAACCTACCTCTACGCCAAGTCCAAGCAGGCCACGACGGGAACCGCAGCGGTCGCAGGGGCTGCAACTGGCGCAGGGGCCGCTGGTGCCGTCCTCCTCGTCCAGGCGGCCCTCCCGATCCTGATCGTCGCCGGCATCATCGGCCTGCCGGCTGCGGGCATCTACTACATCGGCAAGGCCCGCGGCGAGCGCAAGGCCCTCGGCCCTGGTCGTAGGGACTACTGACGAGCCTGCTCCTCGAGCGGGGAGCTCAGAGCACCAAGCGCGCGTAGTAGTAGACCAGCGGGGCGACGAACAAGAGGGCGTCGACGCGGTCGAGCATCCCGCCGTGGCCCGGGAGGATGTTCCCGCTGTCCTTGACCCCGAAGGTCCGCTTGATCATCGACTCGACCAGGTCGCCGGCCTGGCCGAGCATGCTGCCGACCACGCCCAAGATCACCGCGTGCAAGATGGGGATGTCCTTGGCGAGCCAAAAGGTCCCCATGCCGACCATCGCCGCGACGCCGCCCAAGAGCCCGCCGATCGAGCCCTCGACGGTCTTTTTGGGGCTCACGGCCTCGTAGAGCTTGCGCTTGCCGAAGGCTCGCCCAGCAAAGTACGCGCCCGTGTCCGAAGAAAAGGCGAGGGCCACGGCCAGGAACAGCCACTCGGGGCCGAGCTCTTTCTTGAGCAGGGGCCACACGCACGCGAGCATCGGGACGTAGACGAGGCCGCCGAGGACCACGGCGAGGTGGCGCCCGGCGTCGGCCAGCTCGCGCTTGCGGAGCAGCACGGCGATGGCCAGGGCGATGGCGCCAGCGGCCAACAGGGGGGCCATCGCGGTCTGGGTGCCGTAGAGGGTGTTGCCGATGACCACCCCGGCGTTGACGAGGCCAAACACCGCGCGCAGGCCGAGGGCGCGGTCCCGGCCCTTGGTCTCGGGCGTCACGCCCAGGCTCATGCGCACGAACTCGTCGCCGGCGAAGAAGATCGCGGCGACGGCGATGCACGGGAAGGAGATGTTTGTCGGGTCGAAGAAGAACGAGAAGACCAACAGGGGGATGGCCACGAGGGCCGTCAGCAGACGCTGGCCGAGGTTGCCAATCTTCTTGGCCTCGGCGCCCTGCTCGGGATCGGGCTGATCGGTCATCCCCGGCTCCTAGTGACCCGGCTCCGGCAGCGGATCGCCGACCTCGGCCAGGCTGTCGGCGATGCTCGGCAAGCCCGAGTCCCGCGTGGCCACCTGCTTGCGCGCCTCGATCTGCGCCGAGGTCATGCCGAAGCGGCGCTCCCGACCGGCGTAGTCGCGCAGCGCCGACCACAGGTCCGTCTCGCCGAAGTCTGGCCACAACACCGGGCTGAAGTGCAGCTCGGCGTAGGCGACCTCCCACAGGAAGAAGTTCGACACGCGCCGCTCGCCGCTGGTGCGGATCAGCAGATCCAGGGACGGCAGCATGGAGCTCGAAGGCATGTAACTGCCGATCAGGTCGGGGTCGATGGCCTCGGGGTCGAGGTCGCCCCGCGCGACCGCGCGCGCGATGTCCCGCGTGGCCGCCGCGATGGACTCGCGCCCGCCGTAGCTCAGGGCCAGGCACAGCACCATGCCGCGGTTGTCGGCCGAAGCCTCCATGAGCTCGGCGAGGGGCCGGAGCACCATCCGCGGCAGACGCTCGATCTCGCCGACGGTGACCAGGCGAATGTCGTTGTCGAGGATCTCCGAGCGCTCCTCGATGAGGTAGCGACGCAGGAGGTGCATCAGGTGGAGCACCTCCCGAGGTGGGCGGGCCCAGTTTTGGCTCGAGAAGGCGTAGAGGGTCAGGGCGTCGAGGCCGATGCGTCGGCTCGCGCGGACGATCTCCCGAACGGCGTCCGCCCCCTTGCTGTGGCCCTGCTCTCGCCGCAAGCCGCGCTCGGCAGCCCACCGGCCGTTGCCGTCCATGATGATGCCGACGTGTCGCGGCAGCCGCTTTGGCGAGTTCGGCATTCGAGGGATGGCAGATACCACGGGGTCTCAGCCTCGTCCACGCGCCCTCCGGCCGCCCCGAGGCCAATGCACGGGCCCGTCACGGGCGTGCAAGATGGGTGAAGGCCGAGTTTTCGACCGCTGCAGCCGACTTTTTGGTCTTTCGACGAATTGGCCTGGCTCGCGACGCACGTTCACGGGCCCCCGCGGCTGCACGAAATTTCCACGGACGGGGCAGCGCGGTGGACCTAGAGATCTACCGATCCCTGGACCCTGGCCAGGTTTCACGCCTCGACCGGCGGGACGGGGAGGTAGAGCGAAGCAAGCTGCGCAGCCTCGCGCCTTGCCGCCCACCACGCGCCAGCATAGACTCGAATTCGGCCTTTGGGCTCCTTCGACGCACCCATGATTTCATGGCCCGAGAGCGCGCCCAAACGCGGCAAACCAGCAGACGGGCGGACCCCCGTGGGCCTGGCCTCGAGTCGGGAATGCGCCGCCGCGGCGCGTCGTTTCCAGCCGACCCCGGCCAGGGCACACTCGCCCACGAGCACCCCACCATGAGTTCGAGCGTCGAAACCGTCGAGATGATGCTGCTACGCAGCGAAGCCGCCCATGACCTCCTGGCCCACGGCACCTGGGTCGTCGAGCTCGACAACGCTCGACGATCCAAGATCGTGGTCAAGGTCGACGACCCGATCGTGCTGTTCTCGGTCCCCCTCGGCGTGATGCGCGAGGACCTCGAGGACCGCGAGGGGCTGTTCCGGGCCCTGCTCGAGTTCAACTTCGACCTGATGCACGCGGCCTACTCGCTGCACGGCCAGCGCGTGATGCTCTCGGGCGCGCTCGAGACCGAGAACCTCGACGAGAACGAATTCCGAGCGGTCATGGACGACATCGCCATGGCCCTCGACCAACACCTCGACACCTTGACGCGCTGGCAGCTGGGCGCTGCCGCGGCGACCCCGGAGGCCTGAGACCATGGGACTGTTTGGACGACTCGGCACCCTGATCCGCTCGAACATCAACGAGCTGATCAACCGCGCTGAAGACCCGGAGAAGATGCTCAACCAAGTCCTCGTGGACATGAAGGGGCAGCTCGTCGAGGCCAAGAAGCAGGTCGCCGTCGCGATCGCCGACGAGAAGCGGATCAAAAAGCAGTACGAGCAAGAGCTCGCCAAGGCCGCGAGCTGGGAGAAGAAGGCCATGCTCGCGGTCCGGGCGGGCAACGACGAGCTCGCCAAGGCCGCCCTGGCCCGCAAGACCGACCACGACGAGCTCGCGGCCAACTTCAAGGAGCAGTGGGAGGCGCAAAAGCAGAGCGTCGAGCAGCTCAAGGAGGCGCTGCGCGGCCTCGATCAGAAGATCGAAGAGGCCAAGCGCAAGCGCAACATCCTCGTCTCCCGGCAAAAGCGCGCCCAGGCCCAAGCGACCATCAACAAGACCCTGTCGCAGCTCAACTCGAGCGACTCCTACGACAGCACCTTCGCGCGCATGGACGAGCGGGTCACCCAGCTCGAGGCCGAGGCCGAGGCCTCGATGGAGCTCGGGGCCCTGCCCGAGACCTCGCTCGAGTCCCAGTTCAAGGCCCTCGAGGCCGGCTCGGGCGTCGACGACGAGCTCGAGGCCCTCAAGCAAAAGATGGCCCTGACCACGGGCAGCTCGGCCCAAAAGGCGATCGGCTCCAACGACGCGCCCACGCCTCCGCCGGCCGACGCCGATCCGGGCCCCACGGCTGAGGACCTGGGTCTCGACGGCGACGAGCCCGACCTCGACGACGCCCAGGCGGCGCAGGTCGACGCCCAGCTCGAAGAGCTCAAGCGCAAGCTCAGCGGCGGCTGACTGCTTTGCCCCCACAGGCGCTTGGGACCGGGGCGCTTCGTCGCTCCGCTCCTTCGATCTCCTGCCAGACCCGAGGGCGCCACCAGGCGTTGCCTCGGGTTCATGGCTTCCCCCTGGCTGACCCACGCCCTGCGCCTGTCCGCCCTCGCCCTGCTGGCCGGCTGTAGCTGCGAGCACCGCGGGCACGAAGAGGCCTCGAGCGCGCCCCAGCCCACCGTCGTGGCCCCGAGCCAGGCCTCGATGCTCGCCGCCCGGGCCGAGCTCGAGCGCGCGCCGGTCCAGACCATCGAGCCGGTGCCCCTGGTCGAGGTCGAGATCCCCGAGCCTCCGCCCCCGCCCTTCGCCGGCCGCGAGCAGGTGAGCGTCGAAGAGCTGCTCGAGGCCATGAAGGCCGAGCTCCCGGCCCTCGCCGAATCCGAGGCCCTGCGCGCGGACTACGAGGCCTTCCGCGCCGCCTTCGAGCTCGAGCACAGCGAGGCCCTCTACCTCGACTTCGTCCGGGTCAGCCTGGCCTTCGAGGCCACCCGCGACGGCGGCTGGTGGGGGCTGCAGTGGAAGATCACCAACGAGCAGCCCAACTCCGAGAAGATCTGGGCGCAGTGGCGAGCCCTCGAGCTCGCCTGGCCCGAGGACGGCGGCGCCCCCGAGCTGCCCCCGACCACCGCCATCGCCGAGTGCGACGAGCTGTCCGCCCTGTTCGCCTTCTTCGCCCGCCGCCTGGGCCTGAGCCGCGACTCCCACGTGGGGCTGTTTTGGCCCACGGGCAACCACGTCGTCGCCGTGTGGATCGTCGACGCCCGCAGCGAGGACCCGACCCGCGTCGTCATCCCGACCACGCAGATCTTCCTCGAGGCCGACGCGACCTTGGGCGACCGGGGCTTCAACCCCTGGAAGCAGCGCACCATCTACGACTACCGCCGCCAGGACATCCCCGCCGACGCGACCTTGCCCGGGCCGCTGGCGAGCTACTTCATCGCCCAGGTCCGCCAGCACGGCGACGCCTCCCAGGCCGAGCAGCTCGAGCGCATGAACGAACGCATGAACCTGCAGATGGAGGGCTGAGCCGGCCTCAGGGACTGTCCATTTTAGCCGTCGTGCGACGCAACGCCCTCCCTGCCCCACGTCCACGACTCATTTTAGCCGTCGTGGACGACGCCACGCCCTCCCTGCCCCACGTCCACGACTCATTTTAGCCGTCGTGGACGACGCCACGCCCTCCCTGCCCCACGTCCACGACTCAGGGGCTGTCAACGAATCCACGCCCCCGCCCGCGGGGGCGACCACCAGCCTTCTCGAAGGCACGAACCCCATTGCCCACCAAGCCATAGCGGAGGAGCGGATAGCGACGAAGCGCCCCCGGTCTTCAGATGCCTGTGGGGGCAGAACAGAACTCAGCGCTCCGCGCCGTTGTCGACGTGGACCACTCGACGACCGGCGAGCTCCCGCTGCGTCGGCGGCTCCCACAGGTCGCTCGCCATCTCGAACACCTCTGGCGAGACGGCCATGGAGAAGGTCGAGCCGCGCGTCGCGTTGCGCCGGGCCACGCGCTCGCGCCGTCGCTCGCGGGGCGCGTCGACGAGGTGCAGGGTCACGTCGAAGGGCGAGCGATCGAGCTGAGCGAGGAAGGCCCGCCGCGGCAGGGCGCGGACCAGGCCGAGCTCGAGCACCACGTCGGTCCCCGTCCGCCCCACATCCTGGGCGACGACCCAGATCATCTCGACGCAACGCTCCGCCCGCTCCGTGTACCAGGGCACGAGCGCGTCGGGGGCCGCCGGTCGATCGGGGGCGAACAGCCGCACCATCCAGTCGTCGAGGTCGAAAGCCACGGCGCCGTGCGCTTCGCACAGGCGCTGAGCCAGGGTGGACTTACCCGCACCGACAGGGCCGAGCAGCAGATGGATGGCTCCCACCTGCCTCATCTAGCACGTCCGGCTACTGGCCACGGCGACCGACCCAAGCCGAGCAACCAACGGTTGCTGCCAGTCGGGCAACCAGCGGCCACAGCCGGCCGAGCAACCAGCGGCCACAGCCGGCCGAGCAACCAGCGGCCACAGCCGGCCGAGCAACCAGCGGCCACAGCCGGCCGAGCAACCAGCGGCCACAGCCGGCCGAGCAACCAGCGGCCACAGCCGGCCGAGCAACCAACGGCCCCTGCCAGCCCAAACAACCAACGGCCCCTGCCAGCCCAAACAACCAACGGCCCGAACAGGGCCGGGCATGGGGAGGGGGCCCCGTGACGGGTCCGCCCGCACCGGGGGGAGGATTTGATGCGCTGGGTGTTTAGAGCAGTTAACGCGTGGAGCTAACCAGTACTAATGAGCCGTTCGGCTTGGCCCGAATAAGTCTGTAGACCCGTCTTGGGTAGCAGTCGGATTCGAGGTTCCGAGCGACACACGCCTTACACGGAAATGTGCAAGTTGAAAGCTACCGTGGATTCTCCCGCTGTCCTGGAAAGGACAGTGCGCGGAGAGTCTGACGTACTCGGTCGCCCGGTAGGCGCTAGCTCTTTGGAGCTGTCGAGCCTA
>NZ_ABCS01000136.1 GCF_000170895.1 Plesiocystis pacifica SIR-1
CAACCAGGGATCGAGGTAGAGGTCCGACCACAGGCTGAACAGCTCCGTCCACGCCTCGAGGCGCTCGAGCTCCGGGTCGGGCTCGGGGCCGGGCTCGGGGGGAGCTGCGGGGGTGCCTCCCCCGGCGTGTTTTCCCGCGTCCTCACGCTCGTGCAAACCCACGCCGGCGCGAGCCCTTACATGGCTCAACGGCCTCAAAAGCACCTCTGCGGGCTCGTTTCCGGCCAATTCGATCCCAAGGGTTTCCCCTAGCAGATCGAGGGTTTTCACCCGTCGCCAGCGCGCGGGCCTGCTCGCCGCTGCTCGCTGTCGGAGCGCGTCCCAGCGGGCATCCCCGGCGAGCACCGAGGCCACGGCCGCGAAGACGGCCTCGATGACGGCCTCCACGTCGCCCTGGACGTCGGGCAATTGCCCCGGACTTCGGTACCACTCGATCAGGTGGAATTCCTCGCTGTGCTGCGCGCCGATCTCTGCGGCTCGGAACACGTGCGCGATCTGGAACATCGAGGGCGCGCCGCGGGCGAGCAGGCCCTTCATCGCCAGCTCGGGGCTCGTCGCCAGGTAGCGCCCCCGGCCCGCGACGATCGGCTCGATCCACGGCTCGATGGCGACCTCGGGCCCGCGGATCGGCGTGCTGACCTCGCGCATGCCTCCGCCTCGCAAGGTCGTGCGCACGGCCTCGAGCGCCGCGTCCCACAGCTCGACGCGGACGGCCCAGGGCAGCGAGGGCAAGTCGGCGGAGGTCGTGGTCATCGATGCGTCGTCGCGACGGACCCCGCCGCCGAGGACTCGGCGAGCGGGGTCGTTGGGTCCACCAGAGGCGGCTCTAGTTGACGCGCTCGACGTAGCTGCCGGTGCGCGTGTCGATCTTGAGGCGATCGCCGACCTTGATGAACAGGGGGACCTGTACCTCGTAGCCGGTCTCCATGGTCGCGCCCTTGGTCGCGCCCGTGGCCGTGTCGCCCTTGACCCCCGGCTCGCACTCGCTGACGGACATGACCACGTGGCTGGGCAGGGTCACGCCCACGGGGCGCTCGTTGTAGAACAGGATGTCGACCTCGAGGTTGTCCATCAGGAAGCGGGCGTCCGTGCCGATGGTCTTCTCATCGATCTCGACCTGCTCGTAGGTCGCGTTGTCCATGAAGGTGAAGCTGTCGGCGCCCGGGTACAAGTACTGGTAGGTGCGCGACTCGACGTTCGCCGCGGTCAGCTTCTCGCCCGACCGCCAGGTGCGATCGACGACCGCGCCCGTGACCATGTTCTTGATCTTGCACTTGTAGAGGCCCTGCCCCTTGCCCGGCTTCACGAACTGGAAGTCCGCGACAATCCAGGGCTGTCCGTCGATCTCGAGCTTCACGTTCTTCTTGAGGTCAGAGACGTCCATTGGCGGAGGCTGCCTATCTCCCACGAGTCATGGGTGTCAAGCGGGGCGCTCCCGGCGAATGCACGTGAACAACCGGACCATTCAAATAAACCGTATGATACGGGGTTAATGCTGTTTTTTTGACCTTGGGTCTGGTGTTTTGCGGTGCTTCGTGGCAACTTCGCTGGCGGTTACACGAAGGGTCACCGGGTAAAGACATGCGCATCACTACTAAAGTTCGATATGGCCTCCGGGCCCTTTGCCATGTGGCGTATCGCGGTTACGCTAGCGCCCACGTCATCGCCGAGCAGCAGGGCATTCCCTCGCGCTACCTCGAAGAAATCATCGGTGAATTGCGCAAAGCCGGCTTCGTGGTTGGAAAACGCGGCCCCCGTGGGGGATACCGCCTCGCCAAGCCTGCCTCGGAGATCGCCGTCGCCGACGTCATCAACGTGTTGACCACGACCAGCAGCACCGCCACCGGCGAGTCCCAAGACGAGATCACTCGTCTCGTCGAGAGCTCCGTGGACGAGCGCTTCGAGGCCGCGGTCGGCGCCTTGAACCTCGAGCAGCTGATCGGCGAGGCACGCGAGCGCAACCGCCGCCATGCGGCTGACTATGTGATCTAATGGCCAACGATCGCCCCCATCGCGTCCACAACATCCTCGAGCTGATCGGGCACACACCGCTCGTTCGCATCCAGCGGGTCGCTCCCGACACCGAGGAGGCCGCGGCCATCTGGGGCAAGGCCGAAATGCTCAACCCTGGCGGCTCCGTCAAGGATCGCATCGCCTTGGCGATGATCGAGGCGGCGGAGCGCGAGGGGAAGATTCGACCCGGGGAGAGCACCCTGGTCGAGCCCACCTCGGGCAACACGGGGATTGGGCTCGCGCTGGTGTGCGCGGTCAAGGGCTACCGCCTGATCCTGACCATGCCGGAGTCCATGAGCCTCGAGCGGCGCAAGCTGTTGTCGGCCTACGGGGCCGAGATCGTGCTGACGCCCGAGGACCGGACCATGGAGGGCGCCGTCTCCCTGGCACAGGAGCTGTGCCAAGAGCCCAACCACTACATGCTCCAGCAGTTCGAGAACCCGGCCAACCCGGCGGTCCACGTGTCCACGACGGGGCCGGAGCTCATCGAGCAGATGCGGGAGCTGGGCGACCTGAGCATCGACGGCTTCGTGACCGGCGTCGGCACGGGCGGGACGGTGACGGGCGTCGGCAAGGTGCTGCGCGAGCACAACCCCGAGGTGACCATCGTCGCCGTCGAGCCCGACAACAGCGCGGTGCTGTCCGGCGACATCCCGGGGCCCCACAAGATTCAGGGCATCGGCGCGGGCTTCGTGCCGGGCGTGCTCGACACCAAGATCTACGACCGCGTCGCTCGCATCCGTGACGCCGACGCCTACCGCATGCGTCGCGAGCTGGCCCACAAGGAGGGCTTGCTCGTGGGCATCTCGGCGGGCGCCTCGATGTGCGCGGCGATCGACCTGGCCAGGGAGCTCGGCCCCGGCAAGAACGTGGTCACGGTGCTGTGCGACACCGGCGAGCGCTACTTCAGCCTCGACGCCTACTTCACCGAGGACGGCCAGCGCCGCCGCTGACCGCCTCGCTCGCTGCTCCACCCGGGAAGGACATGACCTGCTTCGTGGTCATCGGCGCGGGCGGCCTCGGCTGCCCCGCGCTCATGGGTCTGCAAGCTGGGGGCGCGCGGCGTGTGCTGATCGTCGACGACGACGCCGTCGACCTGTCCAACCTCCAGCGCCAGGTGCTGTACAGCGTCGCGGAGCTCGGGGCGAGCAAGGCCCAGTGCGCGGCGTGGACCCTCGCCAGCCGCGACCGCGAGGTCGAGGCCAGGACCCTCGCGCGGCGCCTCGACCCCGACTCCCCCACCCTGCTCGCCGAGCTCCTCGACGCAGCGCCCACCGACGCCAGCGAGGAGCTCGTCGTGCTCGAGTGCAGCGACAACCCGCGGCTGAAGTTCGCCGTCCACGACGCGTGCGTGGCCGCGTCGGTCCCCGTCGTCGTCGGCGGCGTGGTCGGGTGGCGCGGGCAGGCCATGGCCGTGGACCCCCGCCGACCCGAGCTGCCCTGCTACCGCTGCCTGTTCGAGGAGCCCCCGCCCCGCGAGCTCGCCCCCGCTTGTGCGGCCGTCGGCGTCATCGGTGCCGCCGCCGGCGTGGTCGGACAGTGGATGGCCACCCTCGCCCTGAGCGTCGCCAGCAGTTTACCCGGCAGCCCGCCTGACAAAGTAAACACTGCGAGCGGTGGGGGCTTCGACCATAAATTAACCAGCGAACAGCCGTCATTATCCGCGGAATCCACGAGTGGTCGTGAGTCGAGCCGCGCAGGCGCGGGTATGCTGATCCACTTCGATCTGCTAAACACCCGAATTCAACGGCTAGAACCCACTCCGCGGAAAGGCTGTCGCCACCACGGCGAGCTCTGCTAGACCTTCCGCAACATCCCGCGGCGCGCCGCGTAGGGACAGCCGAGGACTCAGGAGCAGACATTTCATGGCAACCGTCCGTATTCCCACTCCGCTTCGTAAATACACCGAGGGCAAGGAGGAGGTCGACATCGCTGGAGCGAACGTCGGCCAACTCCTCGACAACCTCGACGCGAAGCACGGCGGCATCGGCGAGCGCATCCGCGACCCCAAGGGGGCCGTCCGGCGCTTCGTCAACATCTTCGTCGGCGACGAGGACATCCGCTTCCTCGACGGCCTCGAGACGCCGGTCAAGGACGGCGACGAGGTCAGCATCATCCCGGCGATCGCGGGCGGCCTCTAGGCCCGCCTGGTTCGGGCCTCGCCCCCGCGGCGAGGCCCGCCTTGGAATTGGAATCGGAGCAGGACCATGTCCGCCAAGCTCGGAGACATCCGCCCACGCCTGGCCCCGCTGACGCCGACGGCAGTCGAGCAGCTGGCCCTGGACGCGCTGGTCCGACCCAAGCGGGTCGATCGCATCACGGACCTCATCGGCAACACGCCGCTGGTCCGCCTGCACCACATCGAGCGCGACTGTCCGGGGGTCGAGCTGTGGGCCAAGTGCGAGTTCGCCAACCCGGCGGGCTCGGTCAAGGATCGACCCGCGCTCCGCATGATGCAGGACGCCCTGAGCCGGGGCGTGCTCGCGGGCAAGCGGCTCATCGACAGCACCAGCGGCAACACGGGCATCGCCTACTCCATGGTCGGCGCGGCCCTGGGCGTCCCGGTGACCCTGGTGATGCCCGAGAACGTGTCCGAGCCGCGCAAGCAGGTGACCTCCGCCTACGGCACGGAGCTCATCTACTCCGACCCCATGGAGGGCAGCGACGGGGCCATCGTGCTCGCCCGCGAGCTCGTCGCCAAGCACCCCGATCGCTACTACTACCCCAACCAGTACGCGAACCCGAGTAACCCCCTGGCCCACTACCACGGCACCGGGGTCGAGATCTGGAAGCAGACCCAGGGACGCGTGACGCACTTCGTGACCGGCATCGGCACGAGCGGGACGGTCATGGGCACCTCTCGGCGCCTGCGCGAGCTCGGCGAGGCCGTGCGCCGCCCGGTCAAGTGCATCGCCATGCAGCCCGACGACGGCATGCACGGCCTCGAGGGCCTCAAGCACCTGCCCAGCAGCCTGGTCCCGGGCATCTACGATCCCAGCGTCATCGACGACACGATCTGGATGCCCACGGACGAAGGCTGGGACATGGCCGACCGCCTCGCGGAGCGAGAGGGCCTGTTCGTCGGGCACTCGAGCGGGGCCAACGTCGCCGCGGCCTTGCGCGTGGGTCGGGAGCTCGCCGAGGCCGGGCAGTCCGGCGTCGTGGTCACGGTGCTGTGCGACCGGGGCGACCGCTACTTCGTACCCCTGCAGTGGGAAAAGCACTATGTCTGGTAGCGTCCCCGCGATCCGCCCAGAGCACCTCGCGTCCATCTACCGCCACGCCCAGGCGACCTTCCCCAAAGAGTGCTGCGGCTTCATCCTCGGCGCCTCTGGAGACGCCCCGGCGCAGCTCGTCGAGTGCGAGAACTGGCAGGACAAGTACCACGCCGTCGATCCCGAGACCTTCCCGCGCACGGCCGAGCGGGCCTACATGTTCGGGGCCAAGGACACGCGGCGCCTCGCGGACAGCTTCGACGGCGAGACCCCGGCGACGATCATCTACCACTCGCACCCGCGCGTGGGCGCCTACTTCTCCGAGGAAGACACGCGGGCGGCCCTGAGCGCGGGCTGGGCCGTGGACTACCTCGTGGTCGACTGCCAGGAGGACCACGTCGCCGGAGCCGTGCTGTTCCGCCGCGAGGGCCAGGCCTTCGTCGAGGTCGCCCGCTTCCCCGGCGAGC
This sequence comes from Plesiocystis pacifica SIR-1, assembly GCF_000170895.1. Lineage (GTDB taxonomy): Bacteria > Myxococcota_A > Polyangia > Nannocystales > Nannocystaceae > Plesiocystis > Plesiocystis pacifica. The sequence goes on from NZ_ABCS01000136.1 coordinate 5,696, forward strand.
GCGGCTGAGCGCCAGCTGTCGGCGCGAGGCCAGGTCAGGTGCCCTTCCAGGTCCGCTTGCGGCCCAGGTCGACGTGGACGAACTCGCTGACCGGGTAAAAGCCGACCCCGCCGTCGTGGGTGTCGAGCAGCCAGTCGTAGAGGGCCCGCGTGTCGACCCCCGGGAGGAAAAAATCGATGGCCTTGGCCTCGGTGTGTTGGCTGCGCTCGGCGACCTCGCGGCCCTTCTTGCGCAGGGAGAGGTTGTACTTGGGGTGGCGAAAGCCCGAGATCACGCGGACCTCGCGGACCTCGAAGTGCTCGGCCGCGGCGATCACACGGGCGACGAGCTCGGCAGAGATCGGTCCGCCCTCGAGCGTGAACCAGCAACGGAAAAACTCACTGCGCTCCTTGGCCGTGTCGGCTCCGGCGGGGCCAGTGAGCGCTCGGATCTCGTGGGTGCGGAGGTTGTGAGCCCACACGGGACGGTCCGCCCGCTGGCGCGCTCGGGCGGGACGGCCCTGCCCCGCCTCGGCCTTGGCGGCCAGGTACGCGTCCTTCTTGGACGGCTGGCTCGCGGGCGCGTCCGCGCTCGGCGCCTGACCGATCACGGCCGCAGCCAGCAGCATCGTCGTCAGGCCGCTCACGACCCCCCGCCTCCCGCAGACCAGGCCCGCGGCGGCCGGACCTCGCCAGCAGCGATGGCCGCCAGGAACGGCCGATCGGCCGCGAGGAAGTCGTCGAGGGGCAGGCTCGCGGCCGGGAACGCGGCGATCTCGACCCCGGCCTCGACCACCGCCCGCGCGCGCCAGCGCGGGCCAGACCACGCCCGCCCGTCGACGTGAAAGACGATCAGGATGACCTCCGGGCCGGGCGGGGGGTAGCAGTGGTGGAGCACCTCGGCGACGGGCCCGACCCCGAGCTGCGCCGCCGCGGGCCCCCACTCTTCGACGAGCTCGCGCTCGAGGGCCGCCCGGGGAGCCTCGCCGCGCTCGAGCTTGCCACCGGGGAGCTCGAGCTTGCCCGCGCCGTGGCGCGCCTCGGGGGCCCGACGCTGGACCAGCAGGGTGGCTGGATCGAGGTCTAGCCACACCAGGGCCGCGGCCACGACCAGGCGGGGAGACCCCGCGTCGCTCGCCTGGGGCCGCTCGGGAGACCGCTCGCCCTGGGCCATCGCCCCGTTGTGGCACTAGCCTGGACGGCGTGCAAGCCCTCGCCTATCCTCGGCCAGACCCATGCGTCTGTACGCAAGCAAGATTCCGGCGATCGTCGACTCGGTCAACCGCACACTGGTCGACACCGGCGAGCTCGAGACGAGCAACAAGGAAGAGTTCCGCAACGACGTCGAGTCGGTGCTGCGCGAGTACCTGCGGACCAACCGCGAGATCACCGAGCGCGCCAAGGACACCCTCGAGCACCGCGGCCTCGCCTACTCGGACCTCCACCGCATCCGTCGCCAGCTCGCGGACGCGGCCGACTTCGGCATCGGCGACGACGCCGTCACCTGGATCACCAACCAGATGCTCGAGCTGTTCATGCGCTCGCACTGGGTCGACGAGATCTACGTCGACGACGCCACCTTGCGGCGCAAGCTCAAGGACATCATGCGCCGGCACATGCAACACGACGACGACCTCGACCGCGAGGTCCGGCGTCATCTCAAGCACCTGCAACAGGGCACCGACAGCTTCGAGATCGAGTATCACAAGCAACTCGAGCTCGTGAAGCGCAAGCACGGTCTCAGCTGATGGCCCACATCGTCGTCTACCTCCAGCGCACCGCTCGCGGCCTCCACCCCGGAAGCCTCGTGTCCCTGTCCATGGCCCGCGACATCGCCAACGCGCGGGGGTGCTCCGTCCTCAGCGTGTGCCTCGGGGACGCGGGGGCCTTCGACGATCGGGTGATCGTCCAGGGCTCGTCCGCGGGCGCCGACCAGATCGTCTTCCTCGGCCCGGCCGGCATCCAAAAGCTGTTCAACCGGCTCATGCCCCGGCACGTGTTCGCGCCCTATACCCGCGAGGCCGGATCCGTGCTCGCCCAAGCTGGCATCGGGCCCATGGTCGGGCGCTGGGTCAGCGGGCCCGTCGCGGACCCCAGCGCCGTCGAGGCCGCCGTGGGCGTGGTCGCGGGCGCCCTGCCCTGGGTCCAGGCGCCCCTGCAGATCGAGCCCGAGTACGAGGCCGACGTCACCCAGGTCGAGCTCGACGATTGGCTGGTCAAGGCCGTCGAGTCGGCCACCTCGATCACCACCACCGTCGAGCAGCCGTCGATCATGTACGTCGCCAACGAGGAGCTCGACGACGAGACCAAAAAGGCGGCGTCTTCGATCGGGGCCTACCCCGTCGAGGCCAACAAGCTCGACTTCGCCAAGCTCGACTCGGCCACGCTGCTGTGGTTCGACGCCAAGGGCGAGGGCCTGCCGACCACGCTGTTCGAGCGCGGGCCGGGCGTGCGCGTCATCTTGCTGACCGGCGAGCGCGACATCTCCGGGCCCATGGACGCGAGCTGGGGCATGGCGGACTTCGTGCTGTCGGGGCCCTGGGCCGAGACCGTGACCAAGTTCAACGGCCAGGCCTGGAAGACCATGTTCGCCTAGGAGCCCGGGCTCGGTGGCGTCGCTCTCGGATGCTCTCGAGGCGGTGCTCGCCGCGGGCGAGCCCGCGACGGGAGACGCCGCGGCGCCCCTGCTGATCGCCGAGTCGGCGGCCGAGGCCTTCGAGGGCCTGCGTGTCTCGGCCGTGCCGAACGACCGGCTGGTCCGCAGCTTCCGCGAGCTCGGCAGCCGGGCCGCCCTGCTCGCGTGCGGGGCCTTGCCGGCCAACTTGCTGCGCAACCTCCGGGACCAGCCGCCCGCGCTGCTGATCCTGACCGCCCCGGCCGAGGCCTACGACGCCGAGACCCTCGAGGAGCTGCGCCGGCTGGGCTCGGGGCGGCGAGCCATGGCGCTGCTCGGGCCCGGGGCGAAGCTGCGTCTGCGCCCCGGTCGAGCCGAGGAGCTGCTCGTGCTCGCCGCCCCGGGCGGCCGGGAGCTCGACGCCCTCGAGGCCGCGGTGACCCGCGGGGCGGAGCCTCGGCAGGACGCTCGCCCCGCCGTCCTGGCCATCGCGCCCACCCCAGGGTGGCTGCCGACCTGGCTCCGCGCCCGCCCGGGTCTGCGCCAGGCCCCGGCCCGCGCCCTCGGCTACGTCCCCGCCGCGGCCCTCGACCCGAGCTGGATCGACTGGCTCCAGACCCTCACCCCCGAGGCCCAGCTCCGCCAGCTGCTCATCCCCCTGGGCGTGCCCGCGGTCGAGCTCGAGCCCCGGGCCGAGCCCTTCGAGGCCGCCATGGTCGCCCACCAGCTCGAGCGCTTCGTGGGGCCCAGCTACCCCGCGCCGGGCGTCCTCGCCTTGCTCCGCGACGCCCTCGACCTCGACTTCGACCACGCCAACACCCCAAGATGCCCCGCCGAGCCCCAACGCCGACGCCCGCGCGCTGTGGGCCCAGGCGCGCCGGGCCCCTGCCCCGGGTCGGCGAGCTCTTCGGCATGGCCGCCCCCGACCCCGCCCTGTCCCTGCGCATCCCGACCGCGGCCTTCCTGGCCCAGCGCGGGCTGCTGCGCGCTCGGGCCAGCCAGGCCCTGCTCCAGCGCGACACCAGCGACCTCCCCGCGCGCCCCAACCCCGAGCTCGTCGAGCGCGCCGACGCGGTGCTCGAGGGCGCCGGCGAGGTGCTCTCGGATCAGGAGAGCAAGGTCGTGCTCCGCGGCCACGGCATCGAGGTCACGCGCCAGGCCTTCGCCACCTCGGCCAGCGGCGCGGCTTCCTTCGCCGACAAGATCGGCTACCCCGTCGCCCTCAAGGCCCTCAGCCCGGACCTGCGCCGCAAGGCAGAGGTCGGCGCCGTGGTCCTCGACGTGGTCAACGCGGCGGCGGCCAAGCGCGCCTACTCGGAGATCGTGACCAACGTCGAAGAGCGGGCCCCGCTCGCGCGCCTCGACGGGGTCGTCGTCGCCGAGATGATCGAGGCTGGCCTGGACCTGCGCTGCGGCGCCCTGCGGACCCGCTCGGGCAGCGTCGCCCTCTACGCCCACGCCGTGCTCGCCTCGCCCGTGGAGCCGCTCCTGGCTCGATCGCCGCTGAGCCCCACCGACGCCCTGCTGTTCGCCGAGGCCGTGCTCGCGGCGATCCCCGTCCCCGCCCGGCGCCGCGCGAGTGACCCGGACGTGACCGTGTTGGCGCGCCTGCTCCTCGCCATCGACGGGCTGATGCAACACACCGGGGAGCGCTTGCTCGCCGTCGGCCTCGACCCCGTCCGCCTGCTGCCCGAGCCGACCGAGGGCGCCCGGGAGTACGTGACCCTGGACGCCCGCATCGTCCAGCGGGCGCACCTCGACGGGCTCTGATCTCGATCGGCACGGAGTGATAAGCTCGCCCCATGGTGGCGACAATCGCGACACGTGCACGGAGCCTCGGCCTCGCATCCCTCGCCCTGACCGCGCTCGCCTGCAGCCCCGCGACCAGCGGCCTCGGCGAGGGCTCCGACGACAACGCGGACGAGGGCACGGAGGTCACCGAGGAGAGCTCGAGCGACGAGGCCGGATCGACGGACTCAGCCGGCACGACGGAGTCGAGCGAGTCCACCTCGACGGGCGAGGACGAGGCCGACATGGACGGCTCGTCCGAGGAAGCCCCCACCGGGGACACGACGACCACCGCCGGCGAGACCAGCTCCGAGGACACGAGCTCTGAAGAGAGCAGCTCCGAGGACACGACCACCACCGAGGAGGAGAGCACGGAGACCGGCCCGCCCGCCTGCGAGGCCTTCGACTACCAGGTCGAGATCACCTACGAAGACCAGGCCAGCTGCGACGAGCTCAACATCGACGGCTTCGTCGACTCGGTCTCGAACACCGAGCTGACCTTCCTCGAGTGTGGGTGCAACGCCAACTGCAACGGCGCCCCGGTCCGGACCGTCGGCCTCGACCTGCCCGACCCCGCGTGGATGCCGATCCAAGTCCCGACCCAGGACTGCTTCGAGTTCCGCCTCTACGCCGAGGAGGTCGACGGCGAGTGCCGCTACAGCCGCTTCGACATCAAGCCTCCGGGCGGCGGCAACAAGCCGGTCTACTCCGTCGGCTCCGGGGGCAGCGACTGGAACAAGAACGGCTTCGAGGTCAAGCACGCCGACGGGACCGAGTGCGTCGACGACTGCGCGACCTGGGACTACAAAGACGTCGAGTTCAAGGCCAACGGCATCTCCAACTTCATCCCCTTCGACAGCGAGGGTGAGCTGGACGCCGACGACGACGTCTTCGACCTCGTCGCCTGGCCGTCGTGGACGATGTCCGGGGACCAGTGCGACCAGGGCCTGCCGAGCAGCGTGATCAGCTGGGCCGCCAAGCGCAAGGGCCCCTGAGAGTCCCCCTGAGCCCTCTCAGCCTGCTAAGCCAGGCTGCGGGCCTGGTCGAGCAGCGCCTCGCGGTGGTTGCGGGCCGGGTCTTCGAGGACCCAGTCGAGCAGCGCCGCGAGCAGCTTGCCCAGCGCCGGTCCGGGCTTGGCCACGCCAGCTTGGATGAGGTCCCGGCCCTGGATGGCCAGCTCCTTGCCCGTGAGCGCCGCGCCCTCGAGGGCCGCGCCCAGCCGGTCGCGGGCCGCCGCGTCGAGCTCGAGCAAGTCGGCGGCGTCCTCGAGGTAGGTCCGGGTCAGCGCGGCGACGCAGCGGCGCGCGGCGACGGCGTCCTCGGCCGCGAGCGCCTCCGCCAGGGCGTCGACGCGCGGGTGGGTCAGGGCGAGCACCCGCGCCCGCTCCTCACGGCTCGGCTTGAGGGCCTCGACGGTCGCCTCGATGCGCGCGCGCCCGTCCGCCCCGTGGCGCGCGGGGGCGAGCAGGCGGGTCAGGCGGAGCATGGGCCGGGGCGGGAGGCGGTCGACGGCGGCGATGGCCGCGGCCTGGTCCGCGTCGTCGAGGGGGAGCAGCACGTGGGCCCACAGCCCCGTGCGGACCATGGGCTCGAGACCCAGCGAGGGCTTGGGCGCGCGCAGCAGCTTGACCAGCTCGACGCGCACGCGCTCGCGGCTGACCTTGGCGAACACCTCGAGGGCGCCGGCGATGGCCGCCTCGGTCTCGGGCGCGAGGGCGAAACCCATGGTCGCGGCGAAGCGGACCGCCCGCATGGTCCGCAGGCCGTCCTCGTTGAAGCGCCGCTCCGGCTCGCCGACGGCCCGGATCAGCCCCGCGCGCATGTCCTCGAGGCCGCCGAAGGCGTCGGTCAGCACGGCGTTGACGGGGTCCCAGGCCAGGGCGTTGATGGTCAGGTCGCGGCGCGCGAGGTCTTCGGTCAGGTCGCGGAGGAAGCGGACCTCGCTGGGCCGGCGGCCGTCGTGGTAGGCCCCCTCGCCGCGAAAGGTCGTCAGCTCGACGGCGTGGCGGTCTTCGCCGCGGCCCGAGAGCACGGTCACGGTCCCGTGCTCGAGGCCCGTGGGGATGGTCTTGGGGAACAGCTCGATGACCTCCTCGGGGGTCGCGTTGCTGGCCACGTCCCAGTCGCCGCCGTCCCGGCCGAGCAGCGCGTCACGCACGGCGCCGCCCACGACCACGCCGTGAAAGCCCGCCTCGTCGAGGGTGCGCAACACGGCCAGGATCGCCGACGGAATGACCGTGGCGACCATCCGGGCCGTGGCCTCGTCGTGGCTCGTGGGAGGGGGTAGAGCTTCGCTGGCGCGCATGGCCGCTCATGGTAGTCGCCCTCGCCCCCGCGCGCACGGTCTGCCATCATCCCTCGGTGAGCGAGCGCCCCACCCTCGCCGAGCTCGTGACCGAGGACGAGCACGCGGCCCTGGACCTCCTGGACGATGCCGTCGACGCGGCCGACCCCGAGCTCGCCCAGGCGCGCCTCCTCGCCCGCGCGGCCTTCGAGCGCTGCACCCGAGCCGCCGGCCTGACCGCCCTCGAGGCCGCAGGCGAGCTCGCCAGTCTCGACAGCATCGACGGGGAGCTGTTGGAGACCGGCCGCCGCGCCCTCGAAGACCACCCCGAGCTGGGCCCCGCCCTCGCCCCGGCCGTGGAGCTGTGCGCGACCATCCTCGGCCTCGACCGCGACACCCCGGCCTGGGCCGTGCTCCTCGAGCTCGCCGCCGAGGCCTCCGAGCGCGCCGGGGCCCAGGCCGACACCCAGGCCCTGGTGGCCTGCAGCGACGCCATCGCCGAGCGGGCCGCCGCGCTCACGAGCGCCGCTGGTTCAGGCGGGCTCAGCCCCGCCCAGCGAGTGTTCCGCAGCGCCCTCGTCGTCGACGGCGGCCTGGGCCTGCGCGCGCGCATCCTCGCCGCCGACCACCCCCAGCACCTGCGCCTGGCCACCGCGCTCATCGAGGGCGAGCCCGACGCGACCCCCGAGCAGCTCGTCGACGCCTTCGAGCAGGCGGTCCGCGCCCAGGCGAAGCTCATCGCCGAGGCCGGCGCCAAGCGAGGCCCCGTGGTCCCTGGTGGCCTCGACGACGCCGGCGAGTCCCCCGGCGGCGGGCCCGGTCCGCGCCGCAAGTTCAGCTGGACCCACCTGGTGCTCGCCGCCATCGTCTTGGGCCTGACGATCTGGCATTACGGGTTTCGATGACCGAGCCCGAGGACCAACCCGAAGATCAACGCGAGGATCTGGCCCGCCACATCCTGCGCGCCGCCGCCATCGAGGCCATGGCCGGCGTGTCCAAGGTCCACTTCCTCAACCCCAGGGGCAAGCGCGTCAACAAGTCCCTCGGCGACGCCACGGGCCTGAGCCACATCGGCGTGCACCTCATCGAGGTCCCGCCCGGCGCCGAGTCGACCGAGGCCCACCGCCACCACCACGAAGACGAGGCCGTCTACGTGCTCAGCGGTCGCGGCGGCGTGACCCTGGACGACCAGCGCTTCGAGCTCGAAGCCGGCGACTTCGTGGGCCTGCCCGCCGGCGGCCCGGCCCACGTGTTCGACAACGCCAGCGACGAGCCCCTGCGCTGCCTGGTCATCGGCGAGCGCCGGGCCGTCGACGTGGCCGACTACCCCCGCCTGGGCAAGCGCCTGTTTCGCATCGACGGGCAGTGGAGCCTCGTCGAGCACGACGCCATCGTCGATCCCAAGGCCGGCCCGGGGTCGACCGTCGGCAACAAGTAGGCCCTCGAGCGTCAGGCGCTCGCGCGGGCGCTGCCGTGCAGGGCCACGAGGGTCAGCAACACCAGGGCGATCCACACCGCCGTCGCCAGGCCCAGGTGGATGAGCTGCATCCAGCCCGGCGCCGAGAGCATGATGTTGATGACCCCGGCGCACAGCTGGGCGACGACCAGGCCGGCGACCAGGTTGCCCGCCCGGCGCACCTTGGCCTCGGGCGACTCGACCCCCGGGAGCGCGATGGCGACCCACAAAAGGTACAGGCCCGTGCCGACGGCGAGCAGCGGATGGACCACGCGCATGCGCTGGAGAAAGTGCGCCGTCAGGCCCTGGTCCTCGGCGAGGCGCTCGGCCAAGTTGGCGCCCGCGGTGGTGACCTCGGCGACGGGGTAGAGGGTGTCGCCCAGGGCCGTGACCGCGCCGCTCATCGAGACCAGGACCACGCCGAACAGGCCCAGGGCCAAAAAGCCCAGCTTGGCCCCGGAGCCCCGGAGCTTGGGCAGCCGCCGCCCGCTCTCGCCCACGCCGCACCAGGCCGCGACGACCATCGCGCCCGTCAGCAGGCAGGTGTTCGACAGGTGGATGGCCATGACCACCGCCCGCGAGGCCGAGTCGTTGCGCCCGACGAGCTCGAGCAGCACCAGGCCCGCGCCGATCAGCGCCTCGAGCACCATGAACACCATGGTCAGGGCCACGCCCCAGCGCACCGGGTGGCCGCGGTCGAAGCGGCGCAGGCCCCAGACCAAGAGCCCGACGACGGCGAGCAAGCTCAGCCCCGAGGTCACCCGGTGGGTCAGCTCGATGATCGTCTCGACGGTCTCGGGCCGGTGGATGACCTCGCCGTGGCAGGTCGGCCAGTGCTGGCCACAGCCCGCGCCCGAGCCGGTGATGCGCACCCAGGCGCCGAACACGATCACGAACAGGGTGTAGGCGAGCACGACCCAGGCGAAGGTCGAGAAGCGGGACTGGCGATCGGCGGTCGAGCTGGACACGGGACTCCGCGGAGGAAGGTACTCCCCCGAGCTGCCCGCAGCCAGACCCCCAGGCGGCCCCGGAGGCTCACCAATCTTTGCGGAAAGGCAGCAGGTGCTCGCGCAGGTGGCGGTAGACCGAGCGAGTCGCCCGCACGTCGCCGACGTTGTAGGTCGCGATCATCTCGATGTCCCCGCGCGCGTAGGTCGGCGCGACGAGCGAGCCGTCCATCTCGCCCTTGGGGCTCTCGATACCCAGGGACCAGCAGATCACGTCCAGCGAGGCCGAGGCCGGGTTTCCGCGGTTCGGCGCGAGCAGCCGGTAGAGATCGAGGTGCGGGCGCAGGGCGAAGGGGCTCGACATCAGGTCGACCCGCGCGGGCACGCCGTGGATGAGGCTGCGGGTCTGGACAAAGGGCACGTCGAAGCCGCGGCCGTTGAAGGACACGACGACCTCGGCGGAGTCGGCGAGGTGCCAGAAGCTGCGCAGAAGCTGCGCCTCGGTCATGGGCCGGATCCACTCGGGGTAGGCGTCGTCCTCGCGGCCCGGCGGGGCGACCACCAGGGCCGTCACCGGGCCGTCCGGATCCTCGCCGTCGCCCACCGCGATCGAGACGACCTTGCCGTAAAAGGGCGAGAGCCCCATGACCTTGCTGGTGTCGCCGTCGTAGCGATCCGCCGCCCGGTGGACCGCCTTGGTCACGGACTCCGGCGCGGTCTCGAGGTCGACGGCGGGCACGGTCTCGATGTCGAACACCAAGGTCTTGCAGCGCAGGCCCTCGACGAGATCCCAGCCCTCGCCCCACACGCTGACCGGGTTCCACTCGTCGGACTCGTCGAGGACGCGCAGGCGCTTGACGGTCAGCTGCAGCGCGTCGCGGTACATGCCGACGCTGAACATCACCTTGACCACGGCGCCCTCCCCCGCCGGACCCCCGGCGAGCTCGCCGTAGGCCCGCTCGTCGCCCCAGACCTTGCCGGGGATGCGCGCGCTCGCGTCCCCGAGCACGAGGTCGTAGTAGCCGCCGCCGTTGCGGTCGAGGGCGTGGCGGAGGCTGCGGAGGACGACGAAGGCCGTGCGCATGGATCCGACGGGGACGTCGTGGACCTCCGCGAGGCGCTCGAGGTGGGGAGGAGGCGCGGCCATGAAGGGCGGGGATACCAGATCACTCATTCGGGGTCAGGGGCGGCAGCAAGCTGTCGCTCCCCTCCCCCGATCCCGGCCGACCGGGCGTACCTGGGGCCACCTCCTCGGTCGACCCCGAGCCGGCCACGGGCGCGCCCAGGCCGTCACCTGCCGCGTCGCTGCCCTCCGCGCGCCAGTCCCAGACCACCCGATCCTCGCCGTCGAGCACCGTGGTCAGCTGATCGCCAGAGTAGTAGGCCATGTAGCCCGAGGGCAGCAGCATCGCGTCGAGCAGGGCCGGGCGAGCCTGCAAGATCGCGTAGACGGGGAGGGACTCGAGCTCGTCCTCTTCGGAGATCCCGGCGGTCGGGGCCAGGCGCCAGCCCGTCAGGCGGCCGCCGGGGCTGACCACCCGCAGCAGCAGCACCTCCTCGATGTCGAGGGCGCCCTGGATCGCCATCACGTGCTGGTCGAAGTTGATGGCCTCCCCGGCCACGCCCACGCGCTCGAGCACGCCGCGCTGGCGGGCGAGGGTCGCCAGGGACACGGAGATGTCGGCCCGCGTCGCGTCCTCGGGCTCGCCGTCGTAGTCGGGCTCGCGAACCACCAGGGTCGACGTGCCCAGGGCCGACTCGGGGCCCTCGGCAACCGGCGCCTCGAAGCTCAGCGTCGTCCAGCCGATCGGCAGGCGCGTCCGCGTGCTGATCTCGACCTGCTCGGCGCGCAGATCTTCGAGCAGCAGAAACAGGCGCTGGACCTCGCCCTCGAGGTGCGCGTCGGCGTAGGCGACGACCTGGCCCTCGCCGTAGGGCAGCACGTAGCGCGTCGCCCCCGCGGGTCCCTCCGCCGGCTCCGCGCCGCCTTCCCCCTCTACCTCCGCGTCGGCGTGGACGGTCTCCGTGGGCTTGGGCTGGCAGCCGAGGGACAGCGCCGGGACCAGGATCAGCGCGCTCAGGGCGGCCGTGAGGCGGAGACCGGAGGGCTTCGGCACGGGCCAAGAGTAGCGCGAGCTCCCTGCCCCACGCCCGCGACTCAGCCAGGAGCGACCAAACGCCCACAGCGCGGCTCCCAGCGCAGCCGGACGCGACCTCGGGGGCCGAGGCGCCGGTGCGCCACCGAGACCTCGAGGCTATCGGGGCCAGCAGGCGAGAGCTCCAGGCGCGCGGCGAGGTGGCGATCCATCGCCCGGCTGAGCCGCAGCGAGTCCGCACCAGGACCATCACTGGTGGCGAGGACCAGGGCGTCGAGCTGCGCGGCCAGCTGAGCCAGGCGCTCGAGGACGGGCGCGGCCTCGGCCTCGAAGCCCGGCACACTCTCGAGGGCGTCGACGACGAGCACCGCCGGGCCCTCGCTCGCCCCGCAGCGCTGCCGCCGGCGGGTCACGGTCGCGGCGAGCTCGCTCGGCTCCAGCGCGAGGGCCTCCAGAGCGAGGAAACACTGCCGCGCGCCGACACCGGCCCATCCGGCGGTGTCGGCCCCCTCTGGCAGCGCGCCCTGGCTGTCGCACCCGAGCCAGCGCGCCAGGCTGCGGCGGCGCCAGGTCATCGGGGCTTCGTCGACGGCCAGGATCACCAGGCAGCCCGCGAGGGCCAGCCCGTCGCCGAGCTGCGCGACCAGGCTCGTCCGCCCCGCGCCCCGCTGCGCCGCCGTCACCAGCACCAGGTCCCCCGCCGCGAGCGAGCCCACCAGCCCCCCGAGCTCGGCGCCCCAGCCGTGGCCGCTCGGCCCCGAACCGGGCCAGCCCGGGAGCGCGCTCAGATCCACCGCGACGCGATCGGCCAAGCTCGCGCGGAGTTGATCCAGGCCCGGGCCCGGGCGGAGCAGTGCCTCTTCCGGGCTCGACCGATCCCCTCGATCGCCCCGTTCACCGCGCTGCGCTGGATCCAGGAGCTCGACCCGAGAGGCCTCCGCGAGCGCCTCGGCCTCGAACCACACGAGGTCCTCATCCTCGCCCCCAAGATCGCTGTTCGACGCCCCCGAGATCGGGTCGCCGGACGATCCCCCGAGATCCGCGATCTGCCGATCTGATCGGTGATCTCGGCCATCTACGGGCCGATCTCCGATCGGCCGTTCTGCGGCCGTAGACGGGCTCAGATCTAAATTTAGATCCGCGTTTAGATCCGACTTCGACGAAGAATTCATCGGCCGCGCTCCGAGCTGCGCGAGCGATCGAAGCGCCACCGCGCCAGAGGATTTCTCGCCAGTCGTCCCTGGGCTGCCCGTCGCGCCATCTTGGCGATGCTAGCTCAGCGACGACCGCCCCGCTCGGGCGCACTGCCGCCAGGTCAACCCAGCCATTGCAGTTCTCTGCCGAATGCGCCAGAAAATGGACAGCACCGCTCGCCTCGTTACGTTGCCCCCATGCTGCTCGCGCTTGCAGGCCTCAAGGGTGGGACCGGACGCACGACTCTGGCCGTGGCCCTCGCTGTCGAGGCTCACGCCCGAGGGCGCCGTACCCTACTCGTCGACCTCGACCCCCGGGCCGACGCCCACGCCTGGTCGCTCTCCGCCGGCCTGGCGGCGCCGCCCACGCTGTCGCTCCCTGGCTACCACGGCCAGGCCGAGCGCCTGCGCGCGCTCTCTTTTGGTCACGACCTGACCGTCGTCGACACCCCGAGCGACCCCGAGATCCTCGGCGCCGTGCTCGAGGTCGCCGAGCTGGTCCTGCTCCCCTGCCGGCCCAGCCCCCTCGACGCCTGGGCCGCCGCGGACGCCTGCGAGGCCTGCCTGGTCGCCCGCACCCAGACCAACCCGCGCCTGCAGTTCGCCGTGGTCCCCAACGCCATCGACACGCGCACGACGATCGGCGCCGCCTTGCCCCGGGATCTGCGGGCCATGGGCCTGCCGGTGCTCGACGCCCGCGTCGGTCGCCGGGTCGCCCACGCCGAGGCCATGGCCGACGGCAGCACCGCGAGCCTGGACGACCCCGACAGCCCCGCGGGGCAAGACATCGGTGAGCTCCTCGACGCCGTCGAGGCCTTGTCGGCCCGCTGCGGCGCCGCTCGGCACCTGCACCATTAGGCCCCCGCAGGCGTCCTCGGCCGGAGACGCTTCGTCGCTCCGCTCCTCCGCTCGGGCCGGTGGGCAATGGTGTTCGTGCCTCCTAGACGGCGTGTGGTCGCCCCCTCAAGGGGGCGCTCGTGTCTCGGGCTCACGGCTCACCTCGAACGCTTCGTCGCTCCGCGACGCCGCTCGGGCCGGTGGGCAATGGTGTTCGTGCCTCCTAGACGGCGTGTGGTCGCCCCCTCAAGGGGGCGCTCGTGTCTCGGGCTCACGGCTCACCTCGACCGAGCAACCGCCCTCAGGCCGCGCTCGGGCGCAGCGTGCGGCTGGCTAGCGCTCGACCTGGCCGAGGTTGCCGTGGAGCACGGACCCGTTGATGACGGGGTGCTCGGCGGCGAAGCGCAGCAGGTCCGCGATTTCTTCGGGCTCGATGAGCCGGCCGAAGGTCGAGAGCTCGCCCAGCGAGGCGAGGATCGACTCGTCGCCGCCGGCCCGGTCGACGAGCATCTCCGTGCGGGTGAAGCCCGGGCACACGCAGGCCGTGTGGACCCCGGTGCCCGCCAGGTCCTGGCAGGTCGAGCGCATCAGCCCGACCACGGCGTGCTTGCTCATCACGTAAGAGGCCACGCCCGCGACGGCTTTGACCCCGAGGGTCGAGCCGACGTAGAGCACGCTCGACCCCGGGCCCAGGTGCGAGCGCGCGACCCGGTTCAGCCGCGTGGGGGCGACGACGTTGAGCTCGAGCACGGTGCGTAGCTGATCGGGGTCCACGGCCATGGCGCCGTCGGAGATCAGCGTGGCCGCGTTGTGGACCAGGCAGCGCACGCCCGGCTCCTCGCCCAGCTCGGCCCGCAGCCACGCGTCGATCTTGGCGTCGACCTCGAGGCTCGGGTCGCCCAGATCCACGGCCAGGGAGCGCACCCCCTCGACGGGGCAGGCGCTGCGCGACAGCGCCAGCACGCGCCAGCCCGCCCGCGAAAAGGCCTCGGCGCTCGCCCGGCCGATGCCGCGGGACGCCCCGGTGATGATCGCAACCCGCTCTTGGTTCTGCTCGCTCATGCCTGCTTCTCCGTCCACACCCACGAGGCCCACTGTCCGGGCCCCGAGGCGCACTTGATGGTCACGCCCACGACCCCGCGCTCGCGCAGGCGCTCGGGCTCGGCGGTCAGCCGCTCCCCGAACAGGCGCGCGAGCTCCTCGATGGTCACGTTGGCGCACTCGACCACGGTCACGTCGCGGGGCAAAAAACGCAGCGTGGTCCCGTCGTAGTGGGCGAGGACCTCGCTGTCCGTGCGCTCGACCTGCAGGTGCGGCGAGCAGTTGGGCAGCATGAAGGTCTCGTTCCACGCGTCGCACATGGCCTTGAGCTCGCGCTTGAAGGCGCCGTAGTCGGCCATCAGGCCTTCCCGACCCACGCGCCCGGTGAGCGCCGCGGACACCGTGAAGTTGTGGCCGTGGAGGTTCTCCCGCTCCGTCGCCGAGAAGATCGTGAAGTGTCCCGCGGAGAACTTCATGTCCTCCTTGAACAGCTCGATGGTCGTCAGGCGTCCGTCCACGTCGCCTCACCTCTACCCCAGCGGGGGCAGCGGCGCCACCGCCTCACCGGCGGGGCGCCCTGGAGCTGCCCTGACGCGCCCCTGCTCGGGACAGGTTCAGGGCATCGTGCAGCTGCCCCCCGCGCAAGTGAAGCTCACGCCGTTGTAGTACCAGCCGTAGGCGTTCCACGGGCCGTCGCTGTTGATGAGCACGTCCTCGGGCAGGTCCTCGGCGTTGGTGTTCTCTTCCTGGGCGCCAAAGCCCAGGTCCGAGTCGACCACGCTGAGCTGGCTCAGGCAGTTGAAGCCGCAGTCGTCGATGAAGATGCCCCCGCCGCCCTCGTACTGGCCGGTCCCCGAGGCGTGGTTGCGCTGGATGATCGTCGAGCTGATGTCGCAGTCGTTGGCGAGCACGCAGCCGTAGCTCAGGGCCAACGCGCCGCCGGTCCGCGCCTCGTTGTCCTGGAAGATCGAGTCCGTGATGTGCACCCGGCCGTAGCTGGCGATGGCGCCGCCCTCGGCCGTGGCGAGGTTGTCCTCGAACAAGCTGTCCTCGATGTAGATGTCGGGGTTCTTGCCCCCGTTGTTCGAGCCGTCGACGTGGACCGCGGCGCCGTAGGTGGCCTCGTTGCCGTAGAACTCGCAGTTGCGGATGGTCAGGGTCTCCTGCTCGTTGTAGGTGTCGTCGACGCTGATCGCCCCGCTCGACTGGATGTTCCAGCCCCCGGGGACCTGGGCGTTGCAGTTGGTGAAGGCCATGTCCTCGACGGTGGCCTCGCCGTTGCCCAGGTCAAAGAAGAAGCCGCCGCCGTCGATGATCGTGAGGTCCGGGCCCGCGCCGCGCAGGGTCAGATCGACGGTGACCTCGATCTGCTCGGAGTAGGTCCCCGGGCAGACCTCGATGGTCGAGCCGTTGCTGGCCGAGGCCACGGCGGCGACGATGCTCGGGTAGTGGGCCGAGGCCCCGCCCATGACCGTCAAGATCACGGGGTTGGCCGGGTCGTCGTCGCACTCCGCCACCCACGGCGGCAGGCCGTCCTCGGTGCTCGTCTCGCCGGTGTCTTCCTCGGTCCCGGTCTCCCCGGTGTCCTCGGAGCTCGACTCGGTGTCCGTCTCGCCCATGTCCTCGCTGCTCGACTCGGTGTCCGTGCCGGTGTCCTCGGTGGACCCGCTCGACTCCCCGTCCGTCGAGGTGTCGGCCGTGCCCTCCTCCTCGGTCGTGCCGGCGTCGCTCGAACCGCTGGAGTCGCTCGAGTCGCCGTCGGTGCTCGACTCGTCGCTGCTGCCCTCGGCGTCGGTGTCCGTCTCGCCGCCGACGTCGTCGCCCTGCTCGCCATCGCCGTCACCGTCCGCGGGCTTGCAAGCGAGGGTGGTCAGGCAGGTCAGGAACGAGAGCACGAGGCCAGGTCGGAGAAGTCGCATCCGGCGGAAGCTAGCCCCCGCTCCCCGCCCGCGTCCAGCCTTCGCCTCCGCGCAGGCCAACGACGTGGCCCATCACCAACGCCGACTCGGTCGATGACCCATCAGCTCGGCCCGACGACCCGCACGCTGCTGCGCCCCGAGGCCTGCGGTCGGATCTGAATCTCCACGCCGACGCGCTCGGCCAGGCCGGGGACGTGGGAGATGATGCCGATCTGCCGGCCCTCGGCCTGGAGCGCGTCGAGGGTGCTCACCGCGATGTCGAGGCTCTGGGCGTCGAGGGTGCCGAAGCCCTCGTCGATGAACAGCGAGTCGATGCGGCAGTCGTTGGCCGACAGGCTCGCCAGCGCCAGCGCCAGCGCCAGCGAGACCAGGAACTTCTCGCCGCCGGACAGGCCGCGGATGCTGCGGACCTCGTCGCCGAGGTCGTGGTCGACGAGCTGCAGCTCGAGGTCGTGGCGAGGCACCCGGCCCAGGGAGTAGCGGGGCTTGAGGTCGCGCAGCTGGGCGTTGGCCTGGACGAGCAGCAGCTCGAGGGTCAGGGACTGGGCGAACTTCTGGAACTTGTCCCCGGTCGCGCTCCCGATCACCTCGCGCAGCCGGCCCCAGACCCGCACGTCGCGCTGGGACCCGCGCAGGCGCGGACCCAGGGCGGCCGCCCGCTCCCGCGCCTCGGCGTCCCGGCGGATCCGGAGCTCGGCCTCGAACAGCTCCCCGTCGAGGCGGCGCGCGTCGGCGTCGAGCTGCTCGAGGCGCGCGCGGGCCTGGTCGGCGTCAGACGCGCGCGCCCCTCCCCCTCCCCGCCTTCCTCGAGCGCCTCGCGGTGAGCCGCGGCCACGCGCGCGCGCTCTTCGGCCACGGCCACGCTGCGCTCGACCCGAGCCCGGGCCCGGCTCAGCGCGGCCTGCTTGCCCTCGCGCCACTGCGGCGTCCACAGCTCGGGCTGAGCCTCGAGGCGCGCGAGCTCGGCGTCGAGCTGCTCGAGGC
>NZ_ABCS01000135.1 GCF_000170895.1 Plesiocystis pacifica SIR-1
CTGCTGCGGGACATCAGTCGTCGTCGAACTCGGCGGGGTCGCGGTCGAGGTCCATGGAGGCGATCAGGTCGTGCTCCGTGGCGCGCATGATCCGGGCCTGGACGAAGGCGCCGGCGTCGGCGGTGCCGTCGCAGAGGATGACCTTGCCGTCGATCTCTGGGGCCTGGCCCTCGTGGCGGGCGTCGAGGAGGAACTCGCTCTCGTCGGACACGCCGTCGACCATGAGCTCCATGACCTCGCCGCGCAGGGCGGCGAACTTGCGGGCTCGGATGCCGGCCTGCAGCTCCATGATCGCGGCGGCGCGCTCGTCGGCGAGCTCGGGGGAGACGCGCTGGGGGTGCATGGCCGAGGTCGTGCCCTCTTCCTTGGACCACGGGAACACGCCGAGGTGGTCGATCTGGCCCTCGGCGATGAAGTCGTAGAGGCGCTGGTAGGCGGCCTCGTCCTCGCCGGGGTGGCCGACGAGCATGGTCGTGCGCAGCCAGACGTGGGCGTCTCGCTTGCGCAGGCGCTCGACGAGGTCGCGGACGACCTTCTCGGTGTAGCCGCGGCGCATCTTCTTGAGCACGTTGGTGTCGACGTGTTGGATCGGCACGTCGAGGTAGGTGGCCACCTTGGGATGGTTGGCGACGCGCTCGATCAGGCCGTCGGTGACGGCGGTCGGGTAGGCGTAGTGCAGCCGGATCCAGCGCAGGCCTTCGATTTCACCGAGGGCGTCGAGCAGCCCCTCCAGCTTGGCGGGGGGTCATGCCGCGGCCGGGGAAGTCGGTGCCGTAGTGGTCAGTCCTGGGCGACGAGGCAGACCTCGCGGGTGCCTTGCTCGACGAGCCGTGGACCTCCTGGACGATGTCGAAGACCGGGCGCGAGCGCTGGGGGCCGCGGAGCTTGGGGATGATGCAAAAGCCGCACGGGCGGTCGCAGCCCTCGGCGATCTTGACGTAGTTGCTGTGGCCCACGCCCACGACCTGGCGCGGGGTCGAGTGGTCGTAGAGCCACGCCCGGCGGTTCAGCTCGCTCACGCCCATGCGCCCGGCCGCGCCCCCGAGGACCTTGGCCATGCCGAGCATGTCGGCGCTGCCGAGGAAGTGGTCGACCTCGGGCATCTCGGCGGCGAGCTCGGTGGGGTAGCGCTGGCTCAGGCAGCCGGCGACGACCAGGCGCTTGTCGACGACGCTCGCGTCGCCGGCGGCCTCGGCCTTGACCGCGGCGAGCTCGAGGATGGTGTCGATCGACTCTTGCTTGGCCGCGTCGATGAACCCGCAGGTGTTGACGACGAGGGTGTCGGCCTCGCTCGGATCGTCGACGAGCTGGTGACCGTTGGCCTGCACGACGCCGAGCATCACCTCCGTGTCGACCTGGTTCTTCGGGCAGCCGAGGCTGACGAAGTAGACCTTCTTGGGCCCGCTGACGGGCTCGCTCGGCTGGGGCCCGTTGCCGACGACGGGGAGGTTCACGGTCATGGCCGTGACGTGTAGCCCAAGCAGAGCGAGGCGCCAAACTCTCTTTGGCGCAGCCTGAGCTGTGGGGAGGATGGGCTACATCTTTTTTGGGCAGCCGCCGCCCGCGGCCTCGAGGCCCGCCTGGCGCAGCTCCCGACCCGTGGGTCCATCGCCGAGCGCCGCCCGCCGCTGTTCGCCGTGACCCTCGCCCAGCACGTCGCGCAGGTAAGCCTCGTAGTCGAAGGTGTCGGAGTGGTCCTCGGTGTGGCAAGCCAGGCAGACCGTCATCGGCGCCTCGCGCACGATGTTGTCTGGGGTGGGATCTTCGACGTGCAGGCTGCCGGGGCCGTGGCACTGCTCGCACTGCACCGAGGTCAGGCCCTCGTTCTCGACCACCTCGCTGCCGCCGGGCTCGCGGAAGCCGGTGACGTGGCAGCCGACGCAGGACAGGTCGAACTGCTTGTTGGCGACGACCAGGGTCTCGTAGGCGCCGGCGTGGACCGTGGTCTTCCACTGCGCGACGGCCTCCTCGTGGCAGTCGCCGCAGGCCTCGATGCCGGCGTAGTGGGCCTGGCCCTTGGCGACCTCCGGGGCCTTCACCCCAGCGAAGCGCTCTTGGTTTTGCTCGGCCACCCAGCCGTCGTAGTCGCGCAGGGCGCTCTGGGCGGCCTCGTCCTCGGGCAGCCGGCAGTTGACCTTGGTCTGGGCCGGGATCACGGCGAGGGCGACGTCCTCGGGGACGCTCGGATCGGCCAGCTGGGCCTTCAGGGCGTCGCGGTCGGCCTCGAGGCGGGCGATGAAGCTGGCGTCCGCGGAGGGGTCGTCGGCGAACTTGGCGAGCTTGGTCTCGAGGCGATCGAGCTCGGCCTGGCGCTGCTTTGTCGAGGGCTGGAGGGTCCACTTGGGCGGGAGCTCGCCCTCAGCCACGCTCGGCGCGATCGAGAGGGTGAGGTGGCTGATGCTCTGGGCGCGGTCGCCCGGCTCGAGCAGCCAGACCTCGCCGTGCTCCGTGCTCAGCTGGGCCGGCGCCGTGCCGACGCGCCCGCGCTCGGCGTTGTGGAACTCGCCGCCCATGACCACGATGTCGACCCCAGGCACGCCCCGGGCGACGGCCTCGGCGAGCTCGCGGGGGCCGTGGACGAGGACGACCTGGAGATCGGCCTTGCCCAGCTCGGCCTGGATCGCGTCCTGGTTCAGGGCCGCGACGGGCTCGCTGAGCTCGGGGAAGGCCGGCGCCCAGCTCTCGCGGGCCGCCTTGGCCAGCTCGGGGTCGACCACGGCGGTCACGGCCGCGTCGAGGCCGTGGCCCACGGGCAGGGCGCGGACCGTCTCGACGCCGGCCGGGCGCGCGTCGTCGGAGACGTTGGCGATCACTCGCGGCATGGGCAGCTCGGCGAGCATGGCCACGCCGCCGGCCCCTCCGCCCTCGGGCGTGGGCGCGGCGACGTCCGTGGGTCCGAAGCCCGAGATCAGTCCGTCGAGCTTCGAAAAGCGCGCGTGCAGGAGCTTGGCCCGCTGCGTCGCCTGGCCCCAGGCAGCCGCGTCCGTCGGTCCTTCGGGGCCAGCGGGGTCGGGGAACAGGAAGGAGCCGGGCTCGAGCACGAGGCGGTTGCCGGCCGTGGACTCCTCCTCGATGTAGCCGAAGGCGAACTGGAGCCCGCCGAGGGGATCGGTGGTGCAGCCGCAGGGCGCGACGGTGCCGAGCTGCCGGCCAAAGGCGAACACGTCGATCTCCACGCGCTCGGAGCGCTGAGCGTCCGAGCCGTCCTCCGCCGCGCCTTCTTCCGCGCCCGCGTGCTGCGTCCCGCTCTCGCCCTTGCCCTGCTTGGTCCCGCAGCCGCCAGGGCCCGCGACCAGGCCTACGAGCGCGAACAGCCCGAGGGAGAGGCCCGCGAGCGTGGCCGGGAGCTTGGAGTTGGGAGATCGACTGGGTGCGGCGTTGCGTGCGGTCATGCGATCACTCATGGGCAGTCTCGGGCAGGTCTCGGGACGAGGCAAAAGGCTAGCTGAGCTGGGGGTGGGGCCGGATCCGGCCCTGATCTCGCGCCAGACGAAGATTGCGCGGTGCGGCCACCTTCGATCCGAGCAGTTGACGAGGGCCCTTCGCCCCGCTAGCCTCGCGCACCCTTTCGCCCCCCGTCCTCGTGGGGGCACTTTCCGAGTTCCGAGTCCTTCCGAAGAGCACTATTCCGAGAGCGATTATGGCCGTCAAGATCAGGCTTGCCCGTGGTGGCGCGAAAAAGCGTCCCTTCTACCGAATCGTCGCCGCCGATGCCCGCGCCCCCCGCGATGGGCGCTTCCTCGAGAAGCTCGGCACCTACAACCCGATGACCGAGGACGGCACCATCGTCCTCGACCGCGCCCGGGTCGACTACTGGCTCAGCGTCGGCGCCGAGCCGAGCAAGGTCGTCACCCGTCTCCTCCGCAAGGCCGCGAAGACGCCTGCCGCCTGAGCGGGGCGCCGCGTCTTTTTCGACTCGAAACTCGACATCGAGCCCGAGCTGTCAGGATCGGTAGGTCCACGACAGCTCGGGTCGATCTAATTCCAACACTCGCTTCCCCGTCCGACCGCCCGACTGGTCGGGAGCGTGGCGCAGCCCAGCGCTTCCTTGCTGGCCGTGCTTGCGATGCTGTGGGATGCTCTAAACGGCTCTCTCTCGCCGCTCGCTTCTTCGCCCCCTCGGAGCCCACCCAGACATGCCCGCCAACGTCTCGCTCAAAGAGCTCATCGAGTTCATCGCCAAGGCCCTCGTCGACAACCCCGATGAGGTGGATGTGTCCGAGGTCGCCGGGGAACAGACCGTCGTCCTGGAGCTTCGGGTGGCCAAGTCGGACCTCGGCAAGGTCATCGGCAAGCAGGGGCGCACGGTCAAGGCGATGCGCGCGATCCTCAACGCGGCCTCGTCCAAGCTGCGCAAGCGCGCGGACCTCGAGATCCTCGAGTAGAGCCATGGAGCCAGACTCCCGCCTGGTCTTGCTGGGCTACGTCGCCGGCGCACACGGCGTCCGGGGAGCGCTTCGGGTCAAGCTGCACAACGCCGAGTCGAGCACCCTCGCGCCCGGCGTCGCCTTGAGCTTCCGGCCGCGGGGCGCCGAGGACGACGACGCGATCGCGCGCCACGAGGTGACCCGGGTCGCGCCCAAGCCTGGCAGCGAGATGGTCCGCCTGTGGCTCGCTGGTGTGAACGCGCGCGAGGCCGCGGACGCGCTGCGGGGCTTCGAGGTGCTCATCGAGCGCGACGCCCTGCCCGAGCTCGACGCGGACGAGTTCTACCTCGACGACCTCGTCGACCTGCCGGTGCTGCGCCGCCGCGATCCCGAGGCACAGGGCTTCGACGCGCTCGGGACCATCGTCGGGATCAGCTCCAACGGCGAGCAGGATCTCCTCGTCATTCGCCTGCGCGGGCGCGAGTGGTTGCTCCCAGCCATCGGCGTGTTCATCACCGCCATCGAGGCCGACCGCGTCATCGTCGACGTCCACGACGACATGCTCCCGGAAGACAAGCCATGAGCGAGGCGCCGCGGCTCGAGTTCGAGGTGTTCACGATCTTCCCGGAGATCATCGAGGCCTTCGTCGGCGCGGGCTTGATGGCCAAGGCCCAAGAGCGCGACCTGGTCCGGGTCCACACCACGAACTTCCGCGACTTCACCTCGGACAAGCACCGCACCGTCGACGACACGCCCTTCGGCGGCGGCGCGGGCATGGTCATCAAGCCCGAGCCCGTGGTCGCTGCGCTCGAGTCCGTGGAGGCCGAGCGTGGGCCCATGCACCGCGTCCTGCTCACGCCCTCGGGTCCGCGCTTTGACCAGCGGGCGGCCGAGCGTTTGGCTCGAAAGCCGCGCATCGCCCTGCTGTGCGGGCGCTACGAGGGCATCGACGATCGCGTCCGCGAGGGCTGGGTCGACGAGTGCCTGTCGATCGGCGACTTCGTGCTCAACGGGGGAGAGGTCGCCGCGGCGGTGCTCATCGAGGCCGTCGCCCGGCTGCGCGCGGGCGTGCTCGGCAACCCCGACTCCATCGCCCACGAGAGCTTCGCGGCCCCCGAGCCCGAGCTCGAGTCCGAGTCCGAGCTTGGGCCAGCGTCGCCCTTCCTCGGCGGCCAGGTCCTCGAGCACCCCCACTACACGCGCCCGCCGAGCTTCCGCGATCGCGGCGTGCCGCCCGTGCTGCTCGCCGGCGACCACGGCAAGATCGAGGCCTGGCGCCGGCGCCTGGCTTGCCTGCGGACCTGGGCCCTGCGACCTCAGCTGCGTCCCAAGCCGCCCCTGCCTCCCGAACTCCCCCGCCTGCTGGCGGCGCCCAGCCCCGAGCGCGCGGACGACCGGGCCGAGCTCGAGGCGATCGCGGCTCGAATGGGCGGTGAATTCCTCGCGGTGGGCACCGGCCCGTCCGAGTTGAGAGATCTCAAACAAATTCGAAAGAGCCTCCGTCGTCGGCACGAGAGCGCGCCCTGGATCCTCGGCGTGGGTCCTGCGCAGTCCCCCGAGGCGCGCCTGCGACCCCGGGTGATCGTGGACGTACTGGCCCACGAGCGCCGCTGCGCGCCAGGTCCACTGGTCTTTTGGCTCGGGCCGGCCGAGGACCCGCGCGGGCAGCCTTGGCGCCAGGGTCCGGACGCGTGGCTAGCGCTGCCCGACGAAGACGTGAGGACCAATCGCGACCAATGGCTTGCGATCGACCCCGGATTTGAATCGACAATTTCGCCAGCCCCCAAAGCGCAAAGCACCGGGTTCTCGGGCTCCCGTCCCTGGGCCCCGTCCGCGCCCCTCGGCGGGCGGCTGGCGTTGAAGGACGGCCTTCTTTCCAGGACCCGGGGAAATGAGAGGGCCCCCGAAAGCCCCTCCTTGCTGGTCCCACCCCGAAGAGAAGTTCGCCCATGAGCCCAGAGCAGCCCCCATCATCCCAAGCGCTCGAGCAAGACCTCGTTCGCCAGGACATCCCCGAGTTCCGCCCCGGTGACACGATCGCCGTCCACGCGCTCATCTCCGAGGGTGGCAAAGAGCGCATCCAGATCTTCCAGGGCGTCTGCATCCACCGCAAGAGCCGCGGCCTGCGTGGCTCCTTCACGGTCCGCAAGGTCACCGACAACATCGGTGTCGAGCGCGTGTGGTCGCTGGCCTCCCCGCGCGTGACCAAGATCGAGCTCGTGTCCCGCGGCCGGGTCCGTCGCGCCAAGCTCTACTACCTCCGCGATCTCCGGGGCAACGCCGCTCGCATCAAGCGCAAGGTCGGCGACTACAAGTCCGCCCTCGCCGCCCTCGAGGCCGAGAAGACCGCCAAGGCCGAGGCGAAGAAGGCCCGCCGCGAGGCGAAGAAGGCCAAGCGCAAGGCGAAGAAGGCCAAGGAAACCCAGGGCTGAGCTCCGGCTCGTCCTCGCCTTCGAGAGGGGTTCCTTCCGGGAGCCTCTCTCGTTTTTTTTGGTTTGCTGAAAGCCGCGCCGCGCGGGGCCGACGAGTTCACGAGTGGCCAGCGACGAACCCTCAACCCATACCCGCGGTCGTGGGCTCGCGGCCGAGCAGCTCGCCGCGCGCCAGCTCGAGCGCGCGGGCCTGACCATCCTCGCTCGCAACGTCGAGCTGTCTGGGGCCGAGGTCGATCTCGTCGCCAGCGAGCGCGACCGCGAGGGCACGCCGACCATCGTCTTTGTCGAGGTCCGCAGCCGCGCCGACGACCGTCGCGGTCACCCGGCACAGACCGTCGACGCGCGCAAGCAGGCGCGGGTGCGCCGGGCCGCGACCGCCTACCTGGTCCGGGAAGATCTGTGGGAGCGGGTCGCGGTGCGCTTCGACGTGATCGCCATCGTCGGAGAGCGGGCGACCTGGCTGCGCGATGCTTTTTGAGGTGACGTCGAGCAGCTCAACCAAGAAAAAAGCCCAGCGCGAGGCTGGGCCTTTCGTCGAGAAGCAGCGCGATCAGCCAGCTTCCGTCATCTCGTCGTCCAAGCAGTCCTCGTAGAACTCGCCGCCGGGCTGGCACTGCTCCTCGAGGTTCTCGAGGGAGTTCAGGTCGTCGTTGCACACGCACAGCTTCTGGCAGCAGAACTGGCCGAGGCGCTGGAGCACGGTGCACGAGAAGCCCGACTCGCAGGCGGTCTCTTCGTCGTCGACGGCGGGGCGGTTGTTGAGCGAGGAGTTGTTGCAGTCCGCGTCGGAGGTGCAGGTCTTCGAGCACATCGAGCGCTCGAGGACGTAGTCCAGGCTCAGGCGGCACGTGCTGTTGGCGCACTCGAACACGCCGACCTCGCCGGCCATGTTGTCGCAGTCGTCGTTGGTCGAGCAGCCGCCGTTGGGGACGGTGGGCTCCTCGCCGTAGACGCACAGCAGGTCACTGCACGAGAGCGCCGGGAAGGTCACCAGCTTGCTCGAGGGGGGCTCCACGCTGCCGTGGTTGCAGGGGGCACCGACGTCGCCCTGGGGGCAGCCAGTGAGCAACGAAGCACCCGCGAAGAGCATCGCGGAGGCGAAGAGGGAGGACTTCACGCGATTGATGAGCATCGAGATCTTCCAGACGTTCCGTTTGATTCGGACACCACCCGCTGGGGCGATTTCCGGCGCCAGGCGGCTCGGAGAGCGACTCCGAGCGGGCGAGGGGAGCGCTGCTTGAGGCATCCTACACGTCGCGTGTCTTGGGTCAAGTGCGCCGTTTGTCATCGCGTCAGATACGCGTAGGGGTCTGGAATACACATTTGGCAGAGCCTCCTGCGACGACTGCGATCGCGGCGATTGGCCCGAGTTGGCGTGGGTCGACGCCTGCGGCCTTTCGTGGGCCATTGAGTGCCCGCTGGATGATCGTCGCCGCGCCGACAGGCCTCGCGGCCGCGCGCTTCTCTTCACCATGGAGTGAGGCGCTGAACAGATCTCGTCGATCGTCCCTCACGTGGACCGTCCGATCCAGCTCGAGCTCCAGAGCGCGCGGGGCCTCCTGGTGCCGATCCAAGAGCATGGATGTTGGCTCACATGGCTGTCCGGAATATGTCTCCAACTGCGCAGATCGGCAGATGACGATCGCCGTTGGATGGCGCTCGTGACCCGGAGTTCCCGTCAGCGCCTCATTCGCGGAGGCCTCGTGCAGCGCGCAGGAGGCCGCAAAGAAAAGGTGGTGCCCGGGTTCACGGTGACGCAGCGCGTTGGTGTGGGACGCGCCCCAATTCATGGCTCAGGGTGCTCGTGCACTGCTTGCGATCGAGAACGCGCCACTGGTAATGTCCCGTCGCCCTTACATGGGTCCAACGCGCCCACGATCGCGATGAAAAAGCTCAGCCTGCTCAAGTCCCTCCCGCTCGTCCTCGGTCTCGCGTTCGGCGTCGCGTCGGTGACGGCGTACGCTGCTCCGCCGCCGCCGCCCCCTCCTGGTGGAGATAGTGCCCCGCCGCCGCCGCCCGGCGGGGGGGGTGCTCCGCCGCCGCCGCCCGGTGGTGGTGGTGGTGCACCGCCGCTGCCTCCTGGCCAAGATGGTCCGCCGCGCGCGCCCGAAGAGGGCTCCCCCAGCGCCGAGCAAAACCAGGCCGAAGAGGCCTACAAGGCCGAGAGCTACGAGGCCGCTTCCCTCGTGTTCTACAAGGTCGCCTACGAGGGTCAGGCTGGCGACGCGGCGCGTGCCCAGTTTTGGCTGGGCAAGTCCCTGTTCCAGCTCGGCTTCTACGCCGGCTCCCTCGCGGTGTTCGACGAGATCGTCGCCGTCGGCCCGAGCCACCCCTACCACCAGCTGACCCTCCCCTGGCTCGCGTCGCTCAGCCGCAAGCTGCCCGAGGGCGCTGGCGTGCTCGAGAAGGTCGGCACCTACCGCCCGCAGGACCTCGAGAACGAGGCCTTCGACTCGGTCCGCGACGAGCTCTACTTCCTGCTCGGCCGCTACTACTACCGCGTCGGTGATCTCGGTCAGGCCATCGCCCTGCTCTCGCAGGTGCCCCGCGAGTCCGACTACTTCATCCCCGCGCAGTACTTCCTCGGCGTCGCCGAGACCCGCGAGTGGCACGGGCCCGAGGCCGTCGAGGCCTTCAAGAACGTCCTCCGCAAGAACATCGAGCTGCGCGAGGTCCAGGGCAAGAAGAAGACCCGCGAGGCCAAGAAGCTCGCGCGCATGTCCGACAAGAAGAAGATGCGCCTGGGCATCTCGACGGCCGAGCTCGACTTCGCCGATCAGAACCAGCGCTTCGAGGAGCTGGCCAACATCGCCCTCGGCTACATCTTCTACCAGGTCGGCAAGTTCCCGACGGCGCTGAAGTACTTCAACAAGGTCGGGATCCAGTCCCCCTACTGGCTCGACGCCGTGTTCGCGGCCGCGTGGTCGGAGTTCCGCCTCGTCGAGGTCGAGCCCGAGCAGGAGAACCGCCACTACCAGCGGACGCTCGGGTACATCCACACCCTCAACGCGCCCTTCTTCTACGACTACCTCTACCCCGAGGGCCTGATCCTCAAGGCGGTCACCTACTACTTCAACTGCCGCTACGCCTCGGCGAAGACCGCCATCGAGGAGTTCAGCTCGCGCTACGTGCAGACCAAGCAGGACCTCGTCGACCTGCTCGCCTCGGCCCCCGAGGACTACGGCCTGTTCGAGCTGACCGTGAAGATTCGCGCCGGCGAGTCCGACCTCGAGCCCTTCGTCGAGATGGTCGCTCGCAAGTCGCTCCAGGATAAGACCCTGGAGAAGTACTACGACTACGTCAACCGCCTCGTCTACGAGCAGGACACCCTGTTCGCGGAGCAGAGCAGCGAGTTCCAGAGCAGCGGTCTGGGTGACCTGCTGCTCGAGAACCTCGACCTGTCGCTGTCGATCGCCAAGGAGCGCACCGGCGCTCAGGCCCGCCAGCGCATCAACGCCCAGATCGCCGAGATCAAGAAGCTCGAGAAGGAAGCGATCAAGGTCGAGTACGAGATCGTCGAGAAGCTCAAGAAGCTCGGCGAAGAGGGCGCCGGCGAAGAGGTCAAGATCAAGCCCGGCCCCGAGGAAGAGCGTTACAACTACAACGGCGAGTATTGGCAGGATGAGCTCGGTTACTACTACTACCGAGTGACTTCCGTGTGTGCCCAATAGGCACCGCCTTTCCCTCAAACCCGATTCGACAATCGACAGTTATTACCCCTCGAGGCGGGGGCGCCCCAGGCGTCCCTGCCTCCAACGGAGAAGGTCCAACATGAGTTCGCAAAGCCGCTTCAATAGGTCCCGCACGCTCGGTCTGCTCACCGCCAGCAGCGTCGTCGCCATCCTCATGGCCTCGGGCGTTGGCCACGCCCAAGAGCCGAAGGACGACAGCGTCCGCTACAACCGCAGCTCCAAAAAGACCAAGGCCAAGTCGGACCTTCTCGACACGAAGTTCCAGGAGCAGAAAAAGGCCGAGGAGAAGCGCCGTGAGCGTGGCGTGACCATGATGGATGGTCAGGCCTTCAACACCTCGCAGCGCAAGGCCGTCGAGCAGGAGATGGCCGACAAGCAGATCGAGTTCCTCAAGCGCTTGATCAAGACCTCGGAGACCAACGACCCCGAGTACCCCGACTACCTGTTCCGCCTCGCGGATCACTACCTCGAGAAGAAGGCCTACTTCGATCTGCAGGCCGGCTCGCTCTACGAGAAGATCTACGACGCCGAGGACAACGGGAAGGGCAAGGTCGCCAAGCAGCTCAAGGAGCAGCAAAAGCGTCACATGCGGGACGCCAAGGCCTCGTCCGAGGCCGCCGCGCGCATCTACCAGGCGCTCGTCGATAACCCGCAGTTCGCCAGCTACAAGCGCATGGACGAGGCGCTGTACTACTACGCCTTCGAGCTGGGCGAGCTGGGCGAAGAGCAGAAGATGCAGGCCGCCTACCAGCGCCTCATCAACGACCACCCCAACAGCCCGTACATCGCCAACGCCTACCTGGCCTTCGCCGACTACTACTTCGGCAAGGGCCAGATCGGCAACGCGGTGCGCCTGTACGAGCGCGTGACCCAGTTCAAGGACAGCCCGGTCTACGCCTACGCGCTCTACAAGCTGGCCTGGTGCCACCTCAACCCCATCGGTGAGTTCGACGCCCGCTACGACAAGTCGCTGGCCTACTTCGTCGAGACCATCAACGCGACCAAGGAGGGCCGCGCCGGCTCCGAGGCCAACGGCAAGCAGCTGCGCCGCGACGCTCGCCGCGACCTCGTCCGCGCCTACGTCCACGCCGCCAAGCCGTCCAAGGCCTGGGCCTTCTTCGAGAAGGTCGGCAACGGCCCCGGCAAGGACGAGCAGGACGCTCGCCGCATGATGGAGCTGCTGGCCAACCAGTACTTCGGCGACGGTCAGTACACCGAGTCGACCTCCATCTACAAGGAGCTGCAAAAGCGCTTCCCCGAGGATCCCATGCTCTGCGAGTGGCAGGGCAAGATCGTCGTCAACACCCTGGCCACCGACAACAAGGAGGTCCAGTGGAACGAGACGGAGGCGCTGGCCAAGTACTGGACCCAGTTCAAGGACAGCGACTACAAAAAGGCCGTCAAGAAGAAGTGCCGCGACAACGCCCTGGCCACCATGAAGCAGATGGCCACGGTCTGGCACGACGAGGCCGAGAAGACCAAGCTCGAGCGCACCTACCAGCTCGCCGAGAACGCCTACAAGGTGTTCCTGGGCACCTTCCCCGGTGACAAGGACGGCTACGAGCTGCAGTACTACTACGCCGAGCTGCTGTGGGCGCTGGCCACCAACGCCTACAACAGCAAGGACAAGACCGAGCGCCAGCGCGGCCTCGAGTACTTCAAGGGCGCGCACGACCAGTTCGTCAAGACCCTCGAGCTCGACCCGGAGGGCAAGTACACCTCCGACGCTGCGTTCGCGCAGATGCTCGCGATGAAGAACTACCTCGAGTACGACGAGACCGGCGGGCAAAAGAAGTCCTGCCAGCTCAACTCCGAGGGCGTCTGCGTCTACCGCGACAAGAAGAAAAAGAAGAAGCCGAAGGACAAGGACTCACAGGTCGACGCCACGGCGGATTACCCCGTCACCGACTACACGGACGAGGAAAAGCAGATGTTGAGCTCGTACGACATCTACACCAAGTACGTGAAGAAGAAGGACGACAAAGAGCTGCCCAAGATCATGTATCACCGGGCGAAGCTCATGATGATGCACAACAAGTTCGACGAGGCGAAGCCTCTCCTGATGGAGATGATCACCAAGTTCGACGATGTGAAGGGTGCACAAATCTACGCTGCGTGGTGCTCGGCCATGCTGGTCGACCTCCTGACCATCAAGTGGCTCGACAAGAACAACACCCCCGCGCAGATCATCGAGACCTCCGAGGAGCTCGAGGAGTGGGCCACCAAGATCCAGGGCATGAAGGTCTGGAACCACCCCGAGAACTCGGCGGTGCGTGAGGCGGTCCCGACCCTGCTCGCCGGCATCGGCTGGAAGAAGGGCATGGCCTACCGCGACGCCGGCAAGATCTACGTCGAGGGCGGCGAGGGCGGTGACCCGGCCGGCTTCGAGAAGTGCGCCGCGCAGTTCATCGAGGTGTTCAACAACTTCGAGGACCACGACCGCGCCGACACGCTGCTGTGGAACGCCGCCGACTGCTCCGACGCCGCCTACCAGGTCGGCCAGGCCATCGGCATCCGCAAGGCCCTGCTCGATCGCTTCCCCGACAGCGACCACGCCAAGGACACGCTCCACTACCTGGCCGAGTCCTACCAGGCCGTCGCCTACTACAGCGACTCCGCCGAGAACTACGAGAAGTTCGCCGAGGAGTACGCCAAGGACAAGCGCGCCGACACGGCCCTCCAAAACGCCTACCTGTTCCGCCTCGGCCTCGGCCAGGAGAGCAAGGCCAAGGAGGACCTCGACAAGTACGAGTCGGTCTACAAGCGCAAGGACCCCAAGCGCGCCGCGAAGATCTTCTGGTCGCGCCACGACCTGCTCGACTCGGCGACCGCTCGCCGCTCGCACGCCGAGGAGTACCTCAAGACCTACGGCAAGAAGGGCGGCCTCGACCGCGCCGTCGTTGCCGAGGCCGTGATCGCCCAGATCGACTGGCGCCGCTCCTGCGACGAGCCCCTGCTCTACGACTCCTGCATCACCGTCAAGCGCAAGCGCATGCTCTCCGGCGTCGAAGCCATCGAGAAGCGCAAGAAGATGGAGGCCAAACAAAAGAAGGCCGAGGAGGACGAGAAGGAGTCGGAGAAGAAGCGCTTCCGTCCCCCCAAGCGCTGCGGCAGCGCGACCCAGGGCGTCATCACCGTGCACCGTCGCGGCAAGAAGCGCCGCGAGTCCTCGCAGGCCCGCTTCAAGAAGATCTTGAAGATGGTCGGCAACGGCTCGAAGGTGAAGATCCCCGAGGACGACATCAAGCGCGCCGAGGACTTCAAGAACGCCTGGGCCATGGCCATGGTGTACCGGGCCGACCAGGAGTACGAGGAGTACCTGCGCATCTCCATGCCGGAGGACCTCGACTTCGTGGTCGAGGACTGGCGCAAGGACTCGGGCGTGCCCAGCTGGGAGCGCAAGTACGCCGAGCAGATGAAGAAGGCCGAGGCCTCGAAGAAGGCCTTCGCCAAGTTCTTCGAGGACAAGAAGAAGCTGATGGACAAGCTCATCGAGCAGTACGCCGGCGTGAAGGGAACCGGGAGCCCCTACTGGGTCCTGGCTGCCGCCGCCCGGAGTGCCTCGGTGACCCAGAACTTCGCCGATCAGCTCTACCGCGCGGACGTCCCGTCCGACTTCAAGACCCAGGACCAGGTCTGGGCCTACTGCGACCAGCTCGCGGACTACGCCCAGCCCCTCCAGGACATGGCTCTGGGCGCCTACACCTACTGCATCCAGCGCTCGACCGAGTTCCAGTTCTTCAACCAGTTCTCGCGTCTGTGCGAGGAGGAGATGCAGCAGCGCGACGCCGACAAGTACCCGGCGACCAACGAGCTGTTCGGTGTGTCCATCTACACCAAGAGCCAGATCGAGAAGGTCGGCGTGCTCGAGGATCCGCTGGGCGGGCGCAAGAACCCGGTCAAGCGCAAGGCTGACTCCGGCGAGGGCGCCGAAGACGGCGCCGATGAGGACAAGGGCGAAGAGTGAGCCCCGCTGAAAAAGGAGACCTGACCATGTTCAGCACCAAGCTTTCCCCCATCGCCCTGTCCCTCGTCCTCGCGGCCAGCTTCGGCGTCGGCTGCAAAAAGGACGACGAGACCAACAACCCCGACGGCAACAAGGAGGTCAAGGACGCCTCCGAGGCCGAGGTCCCCGACGAGGAGGCCAAGGCTCAGTTCGCCGAGGTCTACGCCGAGTACGAGAAGGCCAAGGAGGACGGCTCGCTGTCCCAGGCCGAGTGCGAGAAGGTCGCCAAGGGCTTCGACGAGGTCTACGAGTCGAACAAGCGCTCCATGCTCGTGGCTCGCTTCAACGTCGGCGCCCTGTGGGCCGAGTGCGGCGACCTCGAGAAGGCCACCAAGGTCTACAAGGAGCTCGCCGACAAGAACTTCCACCTCGCGCTGAACAACCTCGGCGTGATGGCCTGGAACGACGGCAAGACCAAGCAGGCCCTGGAGCTGTTCCAGAAGTCGGTCGACGCCGACAAGAAGCAGGCCTTCGCGGCTCGCAACAACCTCGCCGCCGCGCACCGCGATCGCTACGCGGACAAGGTCGACCCCGAGGACTTCAAGACTGCCGAGAAGCAGATCCAAAACGTCCTCGCCGTCGACACCTCGAACCAGGCCGCCTACGAGAACCTGGCGCGTCTGTACTACGACCGCGGTCGTCTCAAGGACCCCTCCTACCTCGTGCTCGCCAACCTGGTCGTGACCCAGGCCATCCGCGTGCTCGAGAAGGAGAACAAGCAGAGCGCGGACATCCGCAACCTGCAGGGCCTGCTGTTCATGCAGGACGACAACCAGATCGACGCGCTCAAGGCCTTCAAGAAGGCCGTCGAGATCGACGCGAACCACGCCGACGCGAACCGCAACATCGGCTTCATCGCCATCCGCTTCCGCGACTACACCTCGGCGGAGAAGGCCTTCGACACCGCGCTCAAGGACGCGGCGGTCAAGCGCGACATCGAGGTCTACATCGCCATGGGCGTCGCCAAGCGCGGCCTCAAGAAGTTCAAGGAGGCCGAGGAGTGGTACCGCAAGGCCATGGAGGTCGATAAGAAGGACCCCCGCCCCTGGTACAACTTGGGCGTCCTCAGCCAGGACCACCTGATCGGTCAGGACGACGTCGATCAAAAGCAGATCGAGGAGTTCTACAACACCGCCAAGGAGCACTACGGCAAGTTCATCAAGATGGCCGAGGGCAACAAGAAGCTCGCCGAGCCGCTCCAGGACGCCAAGGACCGCATCATCATCATCGATGACGCCATCCAGACCTTCCGCGTGATGGAGGAGCTCGAGCGCAAGGCCGCCGAGCTGGCCGCGGCCGAGAAGAAGGCTGAGGAGGAGCGCCGCAAGCGTCTGCTCGAGATGGAGCAGAAGGCCGCCGCGTCGGGTGCCCCCAGCCCCGAGGAAGAGGCCGACAAGGCCGCCGCCGCCGAGGCGGAGGCCGCCAAGGCTGCCGAGGGCGGCGAGTGAGCTGAGCCTCCCCAACCTCGAAGAGGGCGACCCGAGCGGTCGCCCTCTTTGTTTTTGTCTCGGCGTGCTTGGCCGAGACCCAATCGCTGCGCTCTTGCGTTGGCTGACGGCGATGAAGTCTTCGTGGTGTCTCCAACTCTCGATCTTCGCGCTCGGCCTGACCACGCTGACCGCATGCCCCCACCCCGACGAAGTCTGCAACCCCGAGCAGGACAACTGCGGGGGACCGATCTCCGAGCCTCCGACGCCTCCGCTGACCGAAGATGAGGCGAAGTTCGAGCTCGGCGAGATCCACCAGGCCCTGGCCGAGGCCGCCAAGGATGGTTTGTCGCCGGAGGAGTGCGCCGCCTTCGGGGCCGACTACCAGGCTCTGTTCGAGCGCGATCCTTCTCTGCTCGCGGCGCGCTTCAACGTCGGCGCGCTGCTCGAGCGCTGCGGGCAGGTCGAGGAGGCCGAGGCGGTCTACCTCGAGCTGGCCAAGCGCGGCGACGCGCGGGCGCTCAACAACCTCGGGACCCTCGCGTGGGATCGGGGCCAGCGCGAGAGGGCCTTCGACCTGTTCCGCCAGGCCGTCGACGCCGATCGGACCCACGCCGTCGAGGCCCGCAACAACCTGGCCATGGCCCTGCGCGAGCGCTACGTCGACAAGCTCGAGCGCGCGGACTTTGATCTCGCCCGGCACGAGCTCGAGAACGTGCTCGCCGTCGACACCAGCAACCGCGTGGCCTACGAGAACCTCGCGCGCCTCTACTACGACCGCGGCCGCCTCGAGGATCCCTCCTTCCTGATCCTCGCCGGCCTCGTCGTGACCCAGGGCTTGAAGGTGCTCGAGGCCAAGGGGGAGAAGAGCGCGGACCTCCACAACCTGCGCGGGCTGCTGTGGATGCAAGACGAGAACCCCGTGTACGCGCTGCGGGCCTTCCAGCGCGCCCTCGACATCGACTCCGAGCACGTCGACGCCAACCGCAACGTCGCCCTGATCGCGATCCGCTTCCGCGACTACGACACCGCCGAGCAGGTGCTGGTCCGGGTCATCGACGACCCCGACGCGTCGAAGGATCCCGAGGTCTGGAACGCCCTCGGCGTCGCGCGTCGAGGCCTGCGCAAGTACGGCGAGGCCGAGGACGCCTACCGCCAAGCCCTCGACGTCGACAAGGGGGATCCGCGGCCCTGGTACAACCTCGGGATCCTGGCGCAAGAGCACCGCATCAGCACGATCGAGGACGACCCCGAGGGCAAGAAGCTGATCAGCGTCTACGAGGAGTCGAAGGGCTACTACGAGACCTTCATCCACGGGGCGAGCAACAAGCCCAAGCTCGCCAGCGCCGTCGGTGATGCCAAGGACCGAATCATCATCATCGACGACACCATCGAGACCATCGAGAAGATGCGCGCCCTCGAGGACGAAGTTCGGCGCATCGAACAAGAGGAGCGGCGGCGCCGGGAGGCGCGGCGCAAGGAGCTGCTCGAGAAGGAGCGCCAAGCTCAAAGTGGCGGCCAGCCAGGGGCCGCGACGGAGGGTGAAGCGAGCTAGGCGCAGCGACAACAGCGCAGCCGGTCGGAGCACGCGCGTTCAGCAGCGTGTTCCGACCCACGAATTTTCAGCGATCTCTCCCCCCAAACCATCTCGAATGTGCGTCTAGATCAACCTTCGTCACGACCAGGGCACCAGACGACGGTTTACACACATTCCTCTCACCGCTAATATGCCAAATCGAGAGTGCTCCAGACGCCCCCGGGTCCGGCGCGCTCACCCAGGAGTCCATCCATGAAGCTCATCAAACCGATGCTCGCCTTCTCCGCCGCTCTCTTGCTCTCGGCCACGGCCTGGGCCGCCCCCGAGGACGCCGACTCTGCCGCCATGTCGGGCAGCCAGGGTGGCGTGACCGTGTACGACTTCGAGGACGACGACGTCGACGGCGAGGTGCTCTCGCCCGAGGGCGCCAACCTCAGCTCCCGCGGCCGCAGCAAGCACGCCAGCATGATCACGATCCGCCCGCACTTCATCGCGGAGCTGATCAAGATGGCCAACGACATCTGAGCGGTCGATTTCGCGCCTGTGCAGGAGCCCGGACAGGCGCGCGCTATCGACCGGTGCGTGGGCTCACAAGGTTTTTGGGCTGATTTCGAAATAAATTCTCGAAACCCCGGAACCTCGGCGAGACCCGACTGTCAGGGGCCGCCAGTACACACCTTCCCCGACAACTAGGCCCTGCGCGGTGCTCCTCCAGGAGGAGACGAGTGTGGGTCCGAACCCGCCGCCAGGCAACCCGAGGACCGATGTCCAGCAAGACGATCACGCTCAAAATCTTCCGCTCCGACGATCTCGTCGACACGAAGTCGCTCACCCAAGACGTCATCAAGATCGGCAAGCTCAAGAGCAGCCACCTGTGCCTCGACGACGACGCCGTCGCTCGCATGCACGCCGTCATCGAGGTCTCGGGCAGCGATGTCCGCGTCATCGACCTGGGCAGCTCGACGGGCACCGTGCTCAACGGCGCCGCGATCGACAAGAACGCCGTCGTTGGCCAGGGTGACGTGCTGACCTTCGGCCCCTACCGCGTGGAGATCTCCGAGATCGCCGACGCGGTCGCCGCAGCGCCCGCTCCCACCCCGGTCGCCTCCGCTGCTGCTCCCGCCGCTGCTGCCGCTCCCGTCGCCGCCGCGGCGCCGCGAGTCGCCGCCGCCACGGCGCCTCCCGTCCAGGTCGACGTCGGCTCCGTCGAGGTCCAGGACGGTCGCCAGGTCGCCGAGGTCGTGGCCATGTACGGCACCACCGCCCTCGACGTCGCGCACGTCGGCCAGACCAAGAACCGCAAGAAGACCGCTCCCATCTTCATGGCCGTCGGCGGCCTGATGCTGGTCAGCGGTCTCGCGCTGTTCGGCATGGAGGTGACCCAGGACTGGGAGACCTACAGCCAAGAGCTCCGCGAGGCTCGGCAGGCCAAGAAGCCCGAGCCGCAAAAGCCCGGCTACGGCACCAACGCCCTCGGCCTCGGGCTCGCGCTCCTCGGGCTGATCCCCTTCGTCGCCGGCGCGATGCGCATGGGTGAGCGGAGCGTCATCGACTACACCATCGGTGAGGGTCACGGCGCGGTCTTCCACGTCCCGCCCCACGGCCTCCCCGACAAGATCGCCTTCCCCCTCGTCCGCAGCAGCAACGGCGAGTTCACCCTCAACTTCACCCCCGGCATGACCGGCGAGGTGACCCTCGACAACCAGACCCTGAGCCTTCAGGAGCTGGTGTCCAGCGGTCGCGCGGGTGGCCCGGGCGCCTACCACACCTTCCCCCTGCCTCGCGGCGTCCAGGGCAAGGTCAACTACGACGACATCACCTTCCACATCAACACGGTCAACCCCGGCGCCATCGTGGCTGGCCGCGGTGACGTGGACTGGCCCTTTTGGGCCTACGTGGGCGGCACCGCCGTCATCGCCATCACCTTCTACCTGCTGATGCGCTCCATCCCCGACGACCTGCTGGCGATCAGCATGGAAGACGGCGACGGCGAGCCGGCCTACGCCCGCTTCATGCACCAGCCCGACGAGACCAAGGAAGAGGAGCCGCCCCCGGAGGAGCAGGCCGACTCCGACGACTCGGCCGGCGGCACGGGTCAGCGCCACAAGGGCGAGGAAGGCAAGATGGGCAAGCCCTCGAGCAAGTCCAAGTCCGGCCTCTACGCCATGAAGGGCCCGAAGAACGCGGTCCCGCAGATGGCCCGCAACTTCGACCCCGACATGGCGGCTCGCAACGCCGGTATTCTCGGCGTCATGCAGCAGCAGGGCGGCCACTTCCTGGCCTCGCCCTACGGCGGCGCGTTCGCGGTCGGTAACGACGACGAGGATGTCTGGGGTGGCCTGACGGGCTCCGAGGTCGGCGAGGCCTACGGCGTCGGTGGTCTCGGCCTGGTCGGCACCGGTCGCGGTGGTGGCGGTACCGGTGAGGGCACCATCGGCCTCGGCAACACCGGCCTGATCGGCAAGGGCGGCGGCGGTGGCTCGGGCTCGGGCTACGGTCGTGGCGCGGGCGCAGGCTTTGGCGGCAAGGGCAAGCGCGTTCCCAAGGTTCGCCAGGCCAAGGCCAAGGTCCAGGGCGCGCTCGACCGCGACATCATTCGTCGCATCGTCCGCGCGCACATCAACGAGGTCCGCTCTTGCTACAACGCGGGCCTGACCAAGAACCCGAACCTCCAAGGTCGCGTCGCGGTCAACTTCGTCATCACCGGTACCGGCAAGGTCGGCTCGGCGGTGGTCCAGGAGTCGACCATCAAGGACAAGTCCGTCGGCAACTGCATCGCCAAGGCGGTCAAGCGCTGGAAGTTCCCCAAGCCTCGCGGCGGCGGCAACGTCATCGTCACCTACCCCTTCAACCTCAGCCCCGGCTGAGCCGCGAAGGCCGAGCACGAAAAGGCGAGCCCGAGCGGCTCGCCTTTTTTCGTGTTGGTTCGAGCCCGCGGCTCGAACTGCGAGCCAGGCTCACTCCGCGTCCGCCCGGGGCCAGGGCCCTGCTCGGATGCCACCGGTCCCCGCTCGACCCCGCCTGGCGAGCGTTCGTGGGCGCCCATGGGCGATCGAATTCGATCGATTCAAGCGGTTGTCACCAGGAGAGGCCCTCGGTATGATTTCGCGCCCCGAAAAGGTCTCCTTCCTGATGCGCCGCACTCTGACCGCTGCTCTCCTCGCCGCCGCCGTCCTTCTTCCCGCTTGCAACCTGACCAGCCAGGCTCGGGTCGAGTCGATCAAGCGGATGAACGAAGGCATCCAACAGCTCAACAAAAACAACATGTCGGCCGCCGAGAAGGCAATGCAGGAGGCCATCAAGACGGACCCGACGCACGCCGAGGCCTACCTGAACCTCGGCAAGATGTACCGCAAGCAGCAAAAGTGGGTCGACGCCGAGAAGGCCTTCCGCGGCGCCATCGAGAACATGGGCGAGCCTGGCCACGGCGAGTTCTGGTTCGAGCTCGGCTCGGTGCAGGTCGCCCAGTCCGCCGAGGTCGGCACCAGCCGCGCCGAGCAGGAGACCAAGTGGCGCGACGCCATCGCCTCCTTCGACGAGGCCATCAAGCTCAAGCCCACGCTCTACAAGGCGCACTACCAGGTCGGCGTGCTCTACGAGAAGCTCGACGAGCCCGAGCAGGCCGACGTCGCCTACCGCGAGTGCATCAAGATCAACGGCACCTACAGCCCCTGCTTCGTGTCCCTCGGCAACATGTACATCGACTACGGCTTCTCGGCGGTGGCGATGGCCGTGCTCGACACGGGCACCAAGGTCAACGAGACCGACGCCGACATGTGGAACGGCATGGGCCGCGCGCTCTTGAACCTCAACAAGCCCAAGGAGGCGGTCGACGCCTACAAGAAGGCGCGCCGCATCGACCCCGACAAGCCCGACGTGCTCTTCGGCCTGGGCATGGCCTACGCCGAGATCCCCATGCGCAAGGAGGCCGAGGAGACCCTCGACGAGTTCCTGAGCAAGGCTGGCCAGTCGCCCGAGCACATCAAGAAGGCCGCGCAGGACACCATCATGCGCATGCAGGGTCCGATCTGAGCCCCGGTCCAGAATGTGGGGCGGCCCGAGGGGCTGTCCCAGAGGCTGCTCGGCAGGTCTGAGCAGCAGCTCGCCTTCGCTCGGCGAGCCAGAGCCCTCGAGCAACTCGAGGGGAGGCTGGAAAACCACGCCAGTCCCCCGTGATGGGAGCGCTCCAAGCCGCTTCGACAGGCCCGCTGACGCCGGGCCGCGTCGCCGCGCTGGGGCGCTCGCTCTTGGTTTGTGCCGACGCGACGGCTCGCCATCGAGGGGCGCCGCTCCAAGACGAGCGTCGCCGCCATTCCTGACGTTCCAAACCTTCACCAACTCGCGTTGAGCGGGTGAGGACGGCCATGTTATATCGGCGCCCCAGCCAGTGAAAAAGCACTGTGATGCTGGCAGGATAGAGGCCGAATGGAAGTCAACCAGCGGATCAAGGCGCGGCTCAAGCAAGTCCAAGACTGGAACGCAGTCATCGACGAGGTCGAGCAGGAGGTGATGAGCCTCCCGGACGCTTCGCAGCAATCCCTTGCGCTCTTCGAGCTCGCACGCGCCAACGAGGATCGACTCCTCGACAAAGCCCGCGCGATGCAGTGCTACCAAAAAGCATTCAAGCTCGATCAGTCCAACCTGATCGCGCTCGAGTGTGCCCGCGAAATTTATCGCGACATGGCCCACCTCGAGATGGTGCTCAAGCTGATGGGGCTCGAGCTCCGCGCCAACCAAGATCCCGCGAGGGCTGGTTCGCTCAACTACGCCTACGGCACGGCGCTGCTCAACTCGCAGCAGATCGACACGGCCAAGGACTACCTCGCCGCGGCGGCCAACGCCGACCCCAGCAACGCCGTCTATCAAGCGCGCTTCCAGGAGACGCTCTACGACCGCGGGAACTGGGAATTCGCGCTCGAGAACGTGCTCAATCAGCTGGCGGCGTTCACCGGCGGAGAGGACCCGATGGCCGCCGACGTGGCGCTGCGTGGTGACCAGGTCGCCAACATGTACATGCGCGCCGCTCGGATCCTTCAGCAAGAGTCGCCGGAAGATCCGCGCCTGCTGCCCTTGCTGTTCAAGGCCCTCGACGCCGAGCCGCGCGACCAAGAAGCCGCCTTCGTGACCGACACGATCCTCGCCGCCGGCGGGCACCTGCAGCACATCCAGCAGCTGCAAGATCGCCGCGCCAGCTTGGTCGAGGACACCGAGTCGCGCATTGCGATGCTGGTCGAGTTCGGCAACATCTGGCAGGTCCGGCTGCAGAACCCGGACATGGCCGCGTACTTCTACCGCCAGGCCCTCGACCTCGGCTACGGCGAGGGCGTGGCCTTTAGCGGGCACATCGCGGCCTACCGCAACGTCAAGACTGCGGCGGTCAGCAGCGGCGCGACCGAGGGCGTCGTCGAGCTCGCCGAGCGTGCGAT
>NZ_ABCS01000134.1 GCF_000170895.1 Plesiocystis pacifica SIR-1
CCCCCTCCCCCGCCTCCCCCGGTTGGTCCCCCCTCGCCGCCGCCCCCGCCCGGACCCCCGCCGTCGAGGGTCGCGTGAAAGTCGGCCAGCATCCCGTCCTCGGCACCCGCGGGCGGGCTGCTGCGCGCGCGCAGCAGCTCGAGGGCTCGCTCGGTCCGGGCATCGAACTCGCTCATCGCTCGCTCCAATCTTCGCGCATCGCCGCGCGGACGTGGGCCCGAGCCGTGCGCAGGCGCCAGTAGACGGTGTTGACCTTGGCCCCCGTGGACGCGGCGATCGCCGGCGCCGTCATGCCCTCGAGCTGGGCGAGGATGAAGACCATGCGCGTGTCCTCGTCGAGGGCCGCGAGGGCCCGGTCGAGCATCGCCAGCGCCTCGCGGTCGGCGGCCCGGTCGTCGAGGGGCCGCTCCGGCGCGGGCTCGGGCAGCTCGCGCACCCGTCGCTCGTGCCGAGCCGAGGTCCGCCGGCGCAGGGACGCGACCCGGCGCGCGATGCCAAACAACCACGCGCGCGGACGGGCCTCGCGGTCTTCTTCGGGCCAGTCTTTCCAGCGGCGGTGCACGATCACGAACACGTCCTGGACCGCGTCCTCGACGGTCTCCTCGGGCACGCCGTGGTAGCGGAGCACTCGCCACACGAAGGCCATCTCTCGGCGGTAGAGGGCGTCAAAGGCCTCTCGCCTGGTGGCCGACGCGCGTGCGTTGCGCTTGCGTGCCGAGGTGCTCCCCATCGTTCGGCCCAGCCATCACCAGCTGCGTGCAGATCCGTGGTTGATGGAGTCGCCAATCTGCGCGAGGGCGTCAATCCCCCCGGGACATCAAGGAAGGCGCAGCTCGATCCCCGCGAGCACCCGGACGCCCGCCGGGGCGTAGCGGAGCACGGGCTCCCCGTCCAGGGCGAAGCCCGCCTGGGCCAGGGGAACGGGCACAGAGGCCTCGACGCCCACGGCCAGGCGCGGGCGCGGAGACCAGCTCAACCCGGGCCCGAGCTCCAGGGCGACCCAGGGCTGGCTCCCCGAGCGCGCGTTGAGCACGGGCGCGAGGGCCTCTCCGCGGATCGACCCGGCCTCGACGCCCGCGCACAAGGGCAGCTCGACGGGCCCCGGCGTCGGCACCCAGCAGCCCCGCGTGCCCAGCCACCAGCCGTCGAAGCGGAGCCGCCGATCATCGCCAACGTCGCGGACCAAGGGCGGCAGCCAGGCCCCGCGCAGCTCCCACCGCCAGCCCTCGCCGAACAGGGCAAAGCGAGGCACGAGGGCCGCGCTGCCCGAGGCCAGGGGGCCGTAGCCGCCGCCCGCGAGCGCGCCCAGGCCCGCGCGCAACGCCGCGTCGTCGCCCCGACCCCGAGCGTCCGCCGAGGAGCTTCGCCACGGGGGCAGATCCTCGGCCGTGACCCTCGGGCGCGCGACGGGCTCGGTCTCGAGGGAGCGGTCGGGCTCCAGCTCCGGTTCGGGCCCCCGCTCTGGCCCCGGTTCGAGTTCCGGTTTGGGCTCCGGTTCGGGTTCGGGCTCCGGCTTCGCTCGTCTGGCGGCGTCGATCTGATTGGCCGCGCTCACGGGATCGAAGGCGACGGCGATCAACAGCGCGAGGGCGTCGACGACGACGGGGCAGCTCTCGGCCTCCAAGCGTCGGTCGTGCTCCCCCAAAGGGCTCGTCAGCACCAGGTCGACCTCCCAGCTCGCCCCGGGGTCCGGAGGCGCAGCCACGTCAATGGTTGCGACCGGCCCCGGCCCCCCGCCGCGAGGCTCGGGCGTGACCTCGACCTCGAGCGTCGGCAGCAGCACCCCCAGGCGCGCTGGTAAGTCCGCGCCCACGGGGCACGCGCCCGCCCCCTCGCCGCGGATCTCGAGGTGGAGCACCTCGGACGGCTCCGGCTCCGGCTCCGGCTCCGGCGGCAAGATCGGCGGACCCAGGCTCCAGAGCCCTACGGCTGCGAGGACGGTCAGCATCGGGCCGGGACCATAGCGCCTCGACCACGGACGGCCCAAGCGACACGTCGCCGCGAGCGGCAAGTTCTTCGCGTCCTGTGGCCTGGAGATCCGCGAACCTGGAGCCGATGCCCAGCTACCCGCTCGTCGTCGGCGCGATCATGACCGCCATCCCCGAGACCATCGACGCTCGCGCGAGCACGGCCACGGCCGTCGCGCGGATGAGCGAGCTCGACATCCGCCACCTCCCGGTCATGGCGGGCGACGAGCTCGTCGGTATCCTCAGCCAGCGCGACCTCGAGCGCGCCCGCGCCTTCCTCGACTCGGCCCCGGGGGTCGTGGGCCCGAACGTCGGCGACCTGTGCACGCGCACGCTGCTGACCGTCGAGCTCGACGCCCCCCTCGACGCCGTCGCCACCCAGATGGCCGACCACAAGCTCGGCTCGGCGCTGGTCCTCGACGAGGGCGAGCTCGTCGGGATCGTGACCAACGTCGACATGTACCGCTGCCTCGCCGACCTCGTCGTCCAGCTCCAGGCTAGCCAGAGCTGATCAACGCCACGCCTGCGGCCATGACCACGACCGCGACGATCTTCGCCGAGGTCACGGCCTCCCCAAACATCAGGCGCCCCAAGACCACCGCCGAGGCCAGCCCGATCGCCCGCTTGCAGGTCTCGACCATGCTGATCATGACGTGCTGGATGGCCAGGAGCTGGGCGCCGATCGCCAGGGTCCCGAACACGATCGCCAGCCCGAGCCAGCGAAAGTCGCGGGCTTCGCTCACCTTCAGCTCCGCCGTGCGCCCGCGGATCACCAGCCACAGCGCGGCCGCCAGGGTCACCCCGCCGACCTGCGTGAGCGCGTGCAGGGGCAAGCTCGCGTAGCCCAGAGCGATCTTGTCGAGGCTCGCCGTGGCGCCCCAGCACGCGGCGACGAGGGTCATCATCCACGCGCCCGGCTCGCGGGCGAAGATCTGCAGCGGCCGCACGTACCACGGCCACGGCTCGGGCTTGCCCGCCTCGCCGTC
This sequence comes from Plesiocystis pacifica SIR-1, assembly GCF_000170895.1. GTDB lineage: Bacteria > Myxococcota_A > Polyangia > Nannocystales > Nannocystaceae > Plesiocystis > Plesiocystis pacifica. Next base: position 2,954 of record NZ_ABCS01000134.1, read on the forward strand.
TTCGCCCTCGTCGCTGTCCCCGGCGTCCTCGCTCAGGCCCAGGGTCAAGGCCCCGAGGACCACGAGCACCATCCCGCCGATCTGCACCGCGCGCGGCTGCTCGGCGAGGATCAGCCTGCCCGCGATCGTCGCAAACACCGGCGTCAGCGACAAAAAAGGGATCGTCAAGCTAAAGGGCGAGACCCGCACGGCGAGCAGGAAGGTCAAGTTGGCGATGATCTGCAGCGCCAGCGCGCCGCCGGCCACGAGCGCGTAGGCCCCCGGATCGCTCACGCCCCCCTCGCCCGCCGGCACGCCAAACCACCACCAGGCCGCGAAGGTCGGGAGCAAGCCCAGGTTGAGCAGGACGATCAGAGGCACCGGCGCGAAGCGGCCGCTGAGCTCCTTGCGGATCACGTCCAGCCCCGACCACCCCGCCGAGGTCGCCAGGACCATGAGCGGACCGAGCACCAGCGCGGTCGTGGTCGCGAGCAGAGCCGGGGTCATGGGCCCAACGCTCTAATCGAGACCGGGGACTTGGTCCAGGACCGAGAGCATGCGCAGGATGTCGAGGCCAAAGCCCACGTGCCAGGTGAAGGGCGAGACGCGCTCGAAGTCCCCGGCCGGGAGGCCCTCGACGGGGACCGGCTCGAGGCGCACGTCGACCATGTACTCGCTGCCTCCGGTCGCGCACACGATGTCCCACAGGGTGCACAGCGCGACCGCGCCGCCCGCGACGAAGAAGTAGGGCGTGGACACCCACGAGACCTGGTCGCCGATCCACAGCTCGCTCTCCACGTCGAACACGGTCAAGCCGATGTGGCCCGAGGGCTGGATGGTGAACCACTTGGGGTCGGGCCGGACGAAGGTGTCGAGGGTGACCGTGCCCATGTGGGTGAAGGCGCTGCGATCGCGCGCCTCGGCGTTGGCGTTGGGCAGGGTGCCGTTGAAGCCCGCGTAGGTGTAGGCCAGCCCCAGCCCGATGCCGGCGCGGTGCCGGGCGTCGGTCCACGGGTAGACGGCGGCGAGCAGGCGCAGGTAGGCGCCGTGGTGGTCGAAGCCCTCGAGGTTGCGCAGGTTGGACTGGACGTAGCCGAGCTCGGCGCGGACGCTGAGCTCGTCGCGGTGCTCCTCGTCCTCCCCGCTCGCGCTCGGGGCCGGGGCCGGGTCGTCGCGGACGGTGGACTCGACCTCCACGGAGTCGACGGAGCCGAAGCCCCCGGGCTTCGCTGGAGCGCCCGGGGTGTCGAAGTCCTTCGCCGCGGCGGGGTCGTCGGCCCAAGGGTCGACCGGCGGCTCGACCCTTGGGTTCGCCGGCTCCGGGTTCGCCGGGGGCGGTCCCTCTCCAGGGTCGGCCTTGGTCCCGCCAGCTGGCGCAAAGCCAGAGCCAGGGCTCGCCTCGGGCTCGGCCTTCTCTTCCTTGGACTCAGATTCGGGCTCGGGCTCGGGCTCGGGCGCCTCGACCACGCCCTCTGCTGGCCCAGCTTCGGGCGCGGGCGCAGCCGCCTGGGCCCGCCCCGCGAACAGGGCGACGAGCGCAAACGCGGACAGGGAGCGCGAGGCGGTCATCACCCCAGCCTCCAACGTCGTCAGCCCCCGGCGGTGCTGATCAGCCGCTCGATCTCGACGTCGGGCTGCTTCACCCGGGGGAGCCCGCGGTAGAGGCTGCCGACGTCGCGCTGCGAGCCCTTGGCGTCGTGGGGCTCGTGGGGGATGTCGTCGCTGCGCGCGGGCGGCTTCACGAAGCCGGCGTCCAGCGCGATCATCAGGCGGCCCGAGCAGGTGCAGGGGTTCTCGCGGTCGACGTGAAAACAGCGCGGAGCCAGGTAGTCCTCGATGCGCTTGCGCGCCCGGGTCAGGCGCACGCGGTAGGCGCTCTCCTTGATGCCGAGCATCTCGGCGGCCTCGGCCGGCGACAGACCCGCCAGGTCCGTGAGCACGAAGGACAGGCGCACGCCCGGGGGCAGGCACCCCAACACCGAGGTCAGGCAGGTGCGCTTGAGCTCCCACATCATCACGTGGATCTGCGTGGGGTCGTCGCTCATGCCCTGGGAGTTCAGGTCGATGGGCCGGGTGATGTCGGAGCGCAGGATGTTGTCGAGGCTCTCGAAGGTGTGCTCGGAGCGACGCCCGAGGCTCTCCTCCATGTTGCGCGCCATCATGCCGAGGAGCGCGCGGCCGGGGTCACCGTCGTTGAGCAGCTTGGTCTCGTCCAGGCGAGCGACGTGGGCGCAGAGCTCCTCGACGAAGCGCGCGGCGTCCTTGCGGGAGCCGCACATCTGGTAGGCGAAGGCGTAGAGCTTGGGAAGCTCCGCGCTGAGCAGTTCGCGGACGTTCTGGGGGGAGCTCACGCAGCGCAGGCTATCACGCTTTGGGCGCGAGCCGATCTACAGCCGCGCTTCGACGGCGACCCAGAACTTCGCTTGCATGGTCGCGTCGCCCTCGAGCCCGCCGAGGCGATTGATCTCCTGCATCCCCGTCGGGCTCGTGACGTTGATTTCCGTCAAGTAGTCGCCGATTACGTCGATACCAGCGAACAGGATCCCGCGCTCACGCAACCAGGGGCCCACTTCGCCGCAGATCTCGCGATCGCGGGGGGACAGCTCGGTCAGCGCCGGGCTGCCGCCGGTGTGGAAGTTGTCGCGCAGCTCCCCGGCGGCCGGCACTCGGAGCACCGCGCCCACGGCCTCGCCGTCGACGATCAAGATCCGCTTGTCGCCCCGCTTGGCATCCGGGAGGAACTGCTGCGCAACGGTCCAGCGCGTGCCGTCGGCCGTGGCGATCTCGATGATCGTGCTGAGGTTCGGGTCCCCAGCCTTGGCCAGCAAGATCTCGCGGCCGCCGTAGCCGAGCAAGGGCTTGACGATCATCTTCCCGCCCATGTCCTCGAGGGCCGCGCGCACGTCCCCGGCGTCGCGAAGCAGGCGCGTGTCGGGGATCAGCGCCGGGAAGTTCAGCATGCTGAGCTTTTCGTTGAGGTCCCGCAACGCCGAGGGCTCATTGATCACCACCGTCCCGGCTCGGTCGAGGATCCACGTCGCCGCGATGAAGGCCTCGTCGACCGGCGGATCCTTGCGCATGAGCACGCAGGCGAAGCTCGACAGCTCGCGCGGCTCGCCCTCGCCCGCGTCGACCAGGGGCGAACCGACGCCCTCGGCGAGCCCCATCAAGCGGACGTGGGCCCGGGCCTGGCCCCCCTGGATGCCCAGCCCCGCGAGGGTCGTGTAGTAGGGGCGGTGGCCGCGGCGCAGGGCCTCGGTGATCATCACGTAGCTGGTGTCCGCCCGCGGATCGAGGTTCTCGAGCGGGTCGATGACGAAGAGGACGTCGGTCACGGGCGCAGTCTAGACCGCTCCCTGGCGAGGGCTGCCCCCCGTTGTTCCGGGTCCTCAGACGGGCTCCCAGGGCCGCTTCGCCCGAACGCGCCCCATCCACAGCTGTGGACAAACCCTGTGGACAAATTGGGGGTTGGGGCAGCGGGAGAAAACAGCTCCCGCGGCGGGTTGGATCGGCCCCCGAGGCCGTGTAGATCCAAGAGGTCGGGCCGCCTGCGGCTCGACCTCCGTTCGCTGCCCCTTTCTTGGGAGACCTGGGATCGACCAGGCATACTTGTGGCACCTGTGACTACACCTGAACACAGCGCCCACCAGCTCGCCCGCGAGCTCCTGGCTCCCTCGTGGTCCCGGGTCCGACGAATTCCGTTGATCCGCCGAGAGATCCGCGAGTTTTTGTCACCTCGTGCCCTCGAGATCCTCTTTGAAGCGGCCAACGGCGCCGAGCTCATCGTCGAGGGAGCCCCTGACTCCCGGTCCACCGCCGCCGACCAGGGCTACGCCACGGTCATGGTCACCGTCGACCTGGCCAACCCGGACCTGGCCGCGATCCTCCGCGAACCCCCCGACATCGCCACGGCCAACCGCGTCGCCGAGCTCATGCGCGGCAGCGAGGCCCTGCGCGAGCGCCTGTGCGCCCTGGCCCGGCCGCGCCTGGCCGAGATCTTTGGCGCCGACGCGGACAGCCTCGGCATCGAGCTCTCGCCGGCGGTCCGCGTCGCGGGCACGACGATCTTGATCGACGGCGACGCCGTGGTCTGGCTAGGCTCGGCCCGGAGCCGCAACCTTTCGAACAAGGTGGTGGGTCAGTGAGCGCGATGAAGGAAGTGGCCGAGGCCGTGCGCGACGTCGAGGCCCTCGCCGAGGGGCGCGACGCGGACCACCTGTACAGCGTGGCCGAGGTCGCCAAGCTGTTCGAGCTGCCCCAGAGCCGGGTCCGCTACTGGTCGCAGACGGGCTTCATCTCGCCCTCGATCCGCCAGGGCAAGCGGCGCTTTTACACCTTCCAGGACCTGATCTCGATCAAGGTCGCCAAGGAGCTGCTCGACGCCGGCCAGCCCCTCCAGCGGGTCCGCCGCAGCCTCGACGCCCTGCGCTGCTACCTCCCGCGCATGGACGCGCCCCTGGCCCGGCTGCGGATCCGCAGCGACAGCGATCGCATCCTCGTCGAAGAGGGCGAGACCACCTACGAGGCGAGCACCGGCCAGCTGCTCCTCGACTTCGACGTCGACACCCTGCGCAAGTCCGTGGCCGAGGTCCTGACCCTGCCCTGGGTCCGCGACCGCGACCGCGACGAGGCCGCAGGCGCGGGCGAGGGCGAGCTGGGCCCCAGCCGCTCGGCCCCCGCCGTGCTCGCCAGCGCCTACGAGATCTTCCAGGTCGCCCTCGAGCACGAGATGCGCTGGGACGGCCGGGACATCCAGTCCGAGCACTTCGGCAACGCCCTGGCCGCCTACGCCCAGGCGACGGAGCTCGACCCCAGCTTCGCCGCGGCGTGGACCAACTACGGCAGCCTGCTCGCGGTCACCGGCGACACCGACCGCGCCCGGGACTGCTTCGACCAGGCCCTGCAGCACGACCCGGACCAGCCCGAGGCCCAGTGCAACCTCGCCGAGCTGGCCCTGCGCGACGGGGAGCTCGAGCTCGCCATCGCGGGCTTTCGCCAGGTCCTGCGCGTCGACCCCGACAACTACGAGGCCCACTACGGCCTGGCCCGGGGGCTCATGGAGGTCGGCGGCAAGGCCCAGGCCCTCGCCCACCTCGAGCGCTTTTGCGGCGCCATCGATCGCCTGCCCGACGAGGAAGCCACCGACGATCTGCTGCTGCGCAAGGCGCAGGTCGAGCGCGTCGTCGCGGCCCTTCGCCGCGAGCTGTGAACGCGCTTTGCTCACGTGTTCGGCCGCGCGGCCGAGGGCGTGGGTGAACAGCCCTCCAACTCGGTCCGCCCCGTCGCGACTGCGATCGGGCGGACTTCTCCATGTTGGCGAAGGCGTGGTGAGCTTAATTCGCGACCCATTCCACCGCCGATGACACAAAAATTAATCGTTGCATTTCGCTCGCCGACGTCGGTATGGAAATGGTGCCGCCATGACCCGGTGCATCCCCACGACTGCTGCCCTCCTCGGAGCGCGCGACCTACTCGTCCTCGACGGTGGGCTGCTCCTCCTCGTGGAGGTCTGCGTGGTGTGAACTAGGTCCTACGGCACCTTCCACGCAGACCCACCCGCCATTTTGGCCGGTGGTTTTTTTGCGTTTGTGCCTTCGAAACGAAGCGAAAGACACCATGAGCGACAAGGTCAAAATCTTCGACACCACCCTCCGAGACGGTGAGCAATCCGCGGGCGTCGCGTTCACGCCCGAAGACAAGCTCGAGATCGCTAGGCAGCTCGAGCGCCTCGGCGTCGACGTCATCGAGGCCGGCTTCCCCTGCACCTCCAAGGGGGACCTGCACGCCGTCCAGCTCATCTCCCGCGAGGTCCGCGGGGCGAGCATCTGCGCCCTCGCCCGGGCCGTGGCCCGGGACATCGACATCGCCTGGGAGGGCGTGCGCGAGGCCGAAGCCCCGCGCCTGCACGTGTTCATCAACGCCAGCGACATCCAGATGGCCCACCAGCTGCGCAAGGGTCGGCGCGAGGTCCTCGAGCAGACCGAGGCCATGGTCCGCCACGCGGCCGGCTACACCTCGGACGTCGAGTTCTCGCCCATGGACGCGACGCGCTCGGACCCCGAGTTCCTCCACGCGATCATCGAGCGAGCCATCGCCGCAGGAGCCACGACCATCAACGTGCCCGACTCCGTGGGCTACGCCCTGCCCGAAGAGAGCGCGGCGATGTTCGCCGGGATCCGCGAGCGCGTGCCCAACATCGACCAGGCCGTGCTCTCGGCCCATTGCCACGACGACCTCGGCCTCGCCGTGGCCAACTCCCTCGCGGCGATCTCGGCCGGCGTGCGCCAGGTCGAGGTCGCGATCAACGGCATCGGCGAGCGGGCCGGCAACACCTCCCTCGAGGAGGTCGTGATGGCCATCGCTACCCGCGGCCAGGACATGGGCGTGCACACCGGCGTGCGCACCCCGGAGCTCTACCGCACGGCCAAGCTCGTCGAGCGCCTCAGCGGCATGGACATCCAGCCCAACAAGGCCATCGTCGGGCGCAACGCCTTCCGCCACGGCTCGGGCATCCACCAAGACGGCATCCTCAAGCTGCGCCAGACCTGGGAGATCATGGATCCGGCGGACATCGGCGTGCCCGGGGGCACGCAGCTGGTGATGGGCAAGCTCTCGGGGCGCCACGCCTTCCGCGAGCACCTGCGCGGCCTCGGCCACGCCCTCGAGGGGGACAAGCTCGACCGCGCGTTCACGGCCTTCAAGGCCCTCGCCGATCGCAAGGTCGCGGTCGACGACCGAGACCTCGAGGCGATCGCCGCCGAGCACGGTCAGACCGCGGGCCACAGCGCCTGGACCGTCGACCGCGTGCAGATCTCTTCGGGGTGCAGCGCCACGCCGACGGCGACCTTGCGCCTGCGCGACGAGGACGGCCAGCTGCGCGAGGACGCGGCCACGGGCAGCGGGCCGCTCGACGCGGTCTACCGCGCCGTCAACCGGATCACCGGCGTCGAGCCGACCCTCGCGGACTTCTCGATCCGCAGCGTGACCGAGGGCCGCGACGCCCAGGGCGAGGTCACCGTGCACGTCGAGGCCTCCGGGCGCAGCTTCGCCGGGCGGGCCGCGGACACGGACATCATCGTCGCCGGCGCGCGGGCCTACACCGCCGCCCTCAACCGCCTCGTCGTCGCCGGGCGCCAGGAAGGCGCGAGCGCATGATCGTCGTCGACGAATCCACTCAGCACCCGCCGCGGACCCTGTTCGACAAAATCTGGGACGCCCACGTGGTCTGCGAGCGCCCCGCCGCGCCGCCGCTGGTCTACATCGACCTGCAGCTGCTCCACGAGGTCACCTCGCCCCAGGCCTTCGAGGGCCTGCGCCTGGCCGAGCGCCCGGTCCGGCGCCCCGACCTGTGCCTGGCCACGGTCGACCACGCCGTCCCCACCGAGGGCCGCGCCAAGCCCTGGGCCGACGCCCTCGCCGTCGAGCAGGTCGAGACCCTGCGCCGCAACTGCGCGGAGGCGGGCATCACCCTCTACGACATCGACGATCCCCGCCAGGGCATCGTGCACGTCGTCGCGCCGGAGCAGGGGCTGACCCAGCCGGGCATGGTGATCGTGTGCGGCGACAGCCACACCGCGACCCACGGCGCGTTCGGGGCCCTCGCCTTCGGCATCGGCACCTCCGAGGTCGAGCACGCCCTCGCCACCCAGACCCTGGCCCAGGCCCGGCCCAAGACCCTCGCCGTCGAGGTCGAGGGCCAGCTCCGACCCGGGGTCGAGGCCAAGGACCTGGCCCTCGCGGTCATCGACGCCCTCGGCTTCGGCGGCGGCACGGGCCACGTCATCGAGTACCGCGGCGCGGCCGTCCGCGGCCTGTCCATGGAGGGGCGCATGACCCTGTGCAACATGTCGATCGAGGCCGGCGCCCGGGCGGGCATGGTCGCCCCCGACGAGACGACCTTCGCCTACCTGCGCGACCGCCCCCACGCCCCCGCGGGCCCCGACTGGGAGCGGGCCACGGCGCACTGGCGGAGCCTGAAGACGGACCCCGGCGCGCGCTTCGATCGCACCGTCCGGGTCGACGCCAGCGCCATCGCCCCGCGCGTCACCTGGGGGACCAACCCGGCCCAGAGCTGCGGGGTCGACGGGCGCGTGCCCGACCCCGACGCCCTGCCCGAGGGCCCCGCCCGCGAGCAAGCCCGGCGGGCCCTCGCCTACATGGCCCTCGAACCAGGCACGCCGATCCGCGACATCCGCATCGATCGCGTGTTCATCGGCTCGTGCACCAACGCCCGCATCGAGGACCTGCGCGCCGCGGCGCGGGTGGTCGAGGGCCGGCGCGTCGCCGAGGGCGTCGCCGCCATGGTCGTGCCGGGCTCGGGCCTGGTCAAAGCCGCCGCCGAGGCCGAGGGCCTCGACCGCGTGTTCCAGGCCGCGGGCTTCTCCTGGCGCGAGCCGGGCTGCTCGATGTGCCTGGCCATGAACCCCGACGTGCTCGAGGCGGGGCAGCGCTGCGCCTCGACCTCGAACCGCAACTTCGAGGGGCGCCAGGGCGCCGGCGGGCGCACGCACCTCGTGGGCCCCGCCATGGCCGCAGCCGCCGCCTTGGCCGGTCGCTTCGTCGACGTCCGGGAGGTGATGTGATGCGCGCCTTTCAGACCGTGACCGGCCGCGCCATGCCCTTGCCGCGCGCGGACGTCGACACCGACCAGATCATCCCCGCGCGCCACCTCAAGCGCACCGGGCGGACGGGGCTCGGCGCCTTCGCCTTCGAGGCCTGGCGCCGCGACCCGGGCTTCGTCGTGAACGACCCGCGCTACAAGGGCGCGCCGATCCTGATCACCGGCCCGAACTTCGGCTGCGGCTCGTCCCGCGAGCACGCCCCCTGGGCCCTCGAGGACCTCGGCGTCCGCGTGATCGTGGCGCCCTCCTTCGCGGACATCTTCCGCCTCAACTGCGCCCGCGTGGGCCTGTTGACCGTGGTCCTCGGCGCGGCCGAGGTCGACGCCCTGACCCGGCGCGTCCAGGACGACCCGAGCACCCAGCTGCGCGTGAACCTGCGCGAGCAGACGCTGCGGGTGGTCGTGAGCGTGGTCGGGGACATCGGGGGCAGCGAAGTGCACCGCTTCGAGGTCGACCCCTTCGTCAAGCACTGCCTGCTCGAGGGCCTCGACGCCATCGCCCTGAGCCTCAGCCACGAGGTCGAGCTGCGCGCCCACGAGGCCCGGCGCCCGGCCTGGATGCCCCGCACCTCGCGGGGGTCGGGGGGTCCGCGATGACGACTCGTCGCAAGGTCCTCGTCGCCGCCGGCGACGGCATCGGGACCGAGGTCACCGCGGCCGCCGTCGAGGTGCTCCGCGCGGTCAGCCAGCGCTTTGGCCTCGGCCTCGAGCTCGAGCCGGCGCTGGTCGGCGGGGCCTCGATCGCCGCCCACGGCACGGCCTTGACTGACGCGGTCCTCGACCGAGCCCGGGCCGCCGACGCGATCTTGTTCGGGGCCGTCGGCGACCCGCGCTACGACGGGCCCGACGCCCCGGATCGCCCGGAGCGGGCCATCCTCGCCCTGCGCAAGCAGCTCGGGTTGTTCGCCAACCTGCGGCCCGTGCGGGTCGACGAGGCGAGCGCTGGGCGCAGCCCCCTGCGCGAGTCGATCGTCGCCGGCACCGACCTGCTCGTCGTCCGCGAGCTCACCGGCGGCATCTACTTCGGCCAGCCCCGCGGCCGCGAGGGCGAGCGGGCCTTCGACACCATGGTCTACACCGCCCCCGAGATCGAGCGCATCGCCCACGTGGCCTTTGGCCTGGCCATGCGCCGACGCAAGCGGCTGACCAGCGTCGACAAGGCCAACGTCCTCGACACCAGCCGGCTGTGGCGCGAGGTCGTGACCCGCGTCGCCGCCAACTACCCCGAGGTCGAGCTCGAGCACCTGCTCGTCGACGCCTGCGCCATGGACATGCTCCGCCGACCCACCCGCTTCGACGTGCTCGTGACCGGCAACATGTTCGGCGACATCCTCACCGACGAGGCGTCCATGCTGCCCGGCTCCATGGGCCTCATGCCCTCGGCCAGCCTCGCCCCCCCGCGGCCCGACGGGACCCACCCCGGGCTCTACGAGCCGATCCACGGCTCCGCCCCCGACATCGCCGGGCAGGGCATCGCCAACCCCGTGGCGACCATCGCGAGCGCGGCCATGCTGCTGCGCAGCTCCCTCGGCCAACCCGAAGCGGCCGCGGCCGTCGAGGCGGCCATCGCTGCGACCCTCGCCGAGGGCGTCGCGACCGTCGACATCCTCGGGCCGAGCCAGGGCGTGTCGACCCAGACCGTGACCGAGGCCATCGTCGCGCGCATCAACCCGGGTTGATGTTGATCACGAAGTTCCCGCCAAAGTCATGGGCGGGCGCGTCGACCACGACGAATACGGTCTGGTCGGCGTCGAGGTCGAGGGTCAGGCTCGTCCACGGCTCCTCGCCCTCGGTCGCGTCGGCGCAGCCCAGCTCCGGACCCCAGCAGCCCTCGTCCCGAACGTAGAGCACCGTGTAGTCCTCTGATCCCTGGGTGTCGAAGGCGTAGGTCCCCGCGGCGGGTGCGGTCCAGCTGAAGCTCAGCTCGTTGCCCCACCCGCCGCAGCTGGCCGTGTACAGGCCGTGGTCCCACTCGACCTCGCCGCTGCCCGTGGCCGGCAGCGCGTCGCCGAGGTCCTCGGGCGCGGGGCAGCTGAGCTCCTCGATGTGCAGCGCGTAGTCGCCGAAGCTGCTGCCCCGCTTGCCGTCGAGGATGATGGTCATCGACTCGCCCTCGTGCAGGCCGAGCTGAACCTGGGAGTCCGCGTCGACCACGTCGCCAAGATCGATGTAGTCGTCGTTGCAGGCCAGCCAGGGCTCGGGCTCGCACAACCCGGGCAGCAGGCCGAGGACCGTGTCGTAGTCGCTGCCGATGCTGTCGACGGAGAACAGGCCGGTCTTCGGCGCGGTCCAGGTGAAGCTCAGATCGCGGCCGCCGACCCCGTAGCCGAGGCATGAGTCGAACTCGTCGTCGGCGTCGGCGCTGTTGCCCTGGACGAGCACCGGCAAGCCCTCGAGGTGCATGTCGGCGCAGTCCGGGGGCGGGCCGGTGTCCGTGCTCTCCTCCGACTCGCCCTCAGTCGTGTCCGCGCCCGACTCGTCTTCCGTCGTGCTCGTGCTCGACTCGTCCTCTGTCGTGCTCGTGCTCGACTCGTCCTCTGTCGTGCCCGTGCTCGACTCGTCCTCCGTGCCCGCGGTCGAGTCCGTCGTGTCCTCGGACGCCCCAAGCTCGTCCTCCCCCGGACCTGCGGGGTCCGGAGCGGAACAACCCAAGGTGGACAACACCCCCGCGAGGGCGGCACCCAACCCGGCATGACGAGTGAGGATGTGCGACGAGGCCATGCCACCAGGGTACCCCTGGCGAACTCCCAATCGGATGGGGGCGACAACGCCCCGCCAGCCCTCAACCAGCGGCCTTGACCGTCGCCGCGCCGCTGACCTCCTTGGTCACCGTCGGGCTGCCCAGGTACTCCACCGATCCCGCCCCCGACACCTCGACGTCGAGGGTGTCGGTGGCGTGGACCTTCGCGTCCGCAGCCCCCGACAACTCCAGCTCGACGTTCTTGGCGGTCAGCTCGGCCGCGTCGAGCTCTGCCGCGCCCGAGATGTCGACCTCGAAGGTGTCGACGGAGCCGGCGAAGACAGCGTCGGCGGCCCCGGAGATGTCGACCTCGAACTTCTCGCCGTGCAGGCCCGTGACCTCGAGGTCCGAGGCGCCCGAGAGGTCGACGTCGGCGAGGCTCGGCACGGTGATGTTGAGCTCGATGGGCAGCTTGGGCCGGACGTTGTTGGCGTCGACCGAGATGATCAGCCGGCTGCCTTCGACGGTGGTCGTGACCTTGGGCACGATGTTGTCGTCGCCGCTGACCTCGATGGTCTGGTCCGCGCCGACCTCGATGTGCACGTCCATGGCCCCGGACACGTCGACCCCCGTGAAGGCCTCGACCTCGCGGGTCTCGGTCATCTTGGTGCCGCTCCCCCGGAGGGCGCAGCCGGACACCAGCGCGGCGGTCGTGAGGATCAGCAAGGGGGTGGCGAAGAGCTGGAGACGGGTCATTCGGGGTCCTTATCGGGTCGGCTGCGATCTGGGTTGGGCTGGGCTGCACGAGCCTGTGTCCGCCGACGGTGCTGCGCAAGCCCCGAGCGCGCCCGCGCATTCCCGCCGCGCTCAGGCTGTGACCCAGACAACGCTCCTCGGACCACGTTGACCCGCGACGTCAGCAATGGCACCTCGGCTTCATGCTCTTCGTGCGCCGTGTCGCCCTGTGTCTCCCCCTGGTGCTGATCGCCTGCAAGCCCGAGCCCGCGAGCAGCCAGCCCGACGCGAGCCCCACGACGGAGGCGACGGCCGCCGAGAGCCCCGCCGACGACTTCGTGTGGGTCAACGATCGCTTCGCCGACATCCAGATCCTCCGCTACCAGATCCCCGGCTTCGACGAGCTCGACCTCCAGCGCAAGCAGCTGCTCTACTACCTGAGCCAGGCCGCCCTCGCCGGCCGCGACATCACCTACGACCAGAAGTTCGCCGGCAACCTGACCGTGCGCAAGACCCTCGAGGCGATCGTGCGCGGCTACGAGGGCGACCGCGAGGCCCCCGAGTTCCAGGCGCTGATGACCTACACCAAGCGGGTGTGGTTCGCCAACGGCGTCCACCACCACTACTCGGGCAAGAAGTTCGAGCCGGGCTTTAGCCGGGAGTTCTTCGCGGCGACGGTCAACAGCCTCGACCCGGCGACCTTGCCCCAGACCCTGCCCAGCGCGACCGCTGCCAGCGGGGGCGAGGCCGCCGACGCGGCCGCCCTGCTCGCCTACCTCGAGCCGATCCTCTTCGACCCCAACTACGAAGCCAAGCGGACCAACCGCGATCCCAAGGCCGACCCCGTCGCCGACTCGGCCAACAATTTTTACGGCGAGGGCGTGACCGCCGAGGCCGTCGAGGCCTTCTACAAAAAGAAGGCCGACCCCAACGACCCCACGCCGATCTCCTGGGGCCTCAACTCCAAGCTCGTGCTCGAAAACGGCGAGCTCGTCGAGAAGACCTGGTACGCCGACGGCATGTACGGCCCGGCGATCCAGGAGATCGTCAAGTGGCTGGTCAAGGCCCGGTCCGTGGCCGAGAACGACCAGCAGCGCGCGGTGCTCGAGAAGCTCATCGCCTACTACAACTCCGGCGACCTCGCCGACTTCGACGCCTACAACATCGCCTGGGTCCAGGACACGAAGTCGCAGGTCGACACGGTCAACGGCTTCATCGAGGTCTACGACGACGCCCTGGGCTACCGCGGCAGCTGGGAGGCCGTGGTCTCGGTCAAGGACCGCGAGGCCAGCGAGCGCATCGCCGCGATCTCGGGCCAGGCCCAGTGGTTCGAGGACAACTCGCCGCTGATCGAGGCGCACAAGAAGAAGAACGTGGTCGGCGTCTCGGCCAAGGTCATCACCGTGGTCGTCGAGGCCGGCGACGCGGCCCCGTCCACGCCGATCGGCATCAACCTGCCCAACGCCAACTGGATCCGCGCCCAGCACGGCAGCAAGTCCGTCAACCTCGGCAACATCGTCGAGGCCTACGAGCACGCCAAGTCCGGCAACGGCCAGCTCGAGGAGTTCACCTTCGACGACGCCGAGCTCGCCCGCGCCCAGGAGTTTGGCGGCCTCGCCCACAAGCTCCACGTCGACATGCACGAGGTCATCGGCCACGCCTCCGGGCAGATCAACCCCGGCGTCGGCACCCCCAAGGAGACCCTCAAGCAGTACGCCAGCGCCCTCGAGGAGGGCCGCGCGGACCTGGTCGGGCTCTACTACATCATGGACCCCAAGCTCGTGGAGCTCGGCCTGATGCCCTCCCTCGAGGTCGGCAAGGCCGCCTACGACGAGTACATCCGCAACGGCCTGATGGTCCAGCTCACCCGCCTCGAGCCCGGCGAGGACGTCGAGGAGTCGCACATGCGCAACCGCCAGCTCGTCGCCGCCTGGGCCTACGAGCAGGGCAAGGCCAAGGGGGTCATCGAGCGGGTCCAAAAGGACGGCAAGACCTACTTCGTGGTCCGCGACTACGACGAGCTGCGCGTGCTCTTTGGCCAGCTGCTGCGCGAGCTCCAGCGCATCAAGAGCGAGGGCGACTTCGAGGCCGGCAAGGCGCTGATCGAGACCTACGGCGTCGAGGTCGACCCGCAGATCCACGCCGAGGTGCTCGAGCGCAACGCCGCCCTGGACATCCCGCCCTACTCGGGCTTCATCCAGCCCAAGCTCGTGCCGGTGATGGAGGGCGACGCGATCGTGGATGTGAAGGTCGAGTACCCCGACGACTTCGCGGCGCAGATGCTCGAGTACTCCGAGACCTACGGGTACCTGTAGGTCCGGCCCCTGCTCGACGCTGCCCCGTCGCCGCCCGCGCGGGGGGTCGCCGGCCCGTGGGCTTCGCGCTATCGCTAGCGGTGAGGGCGCGCCCGCGCCCAAGGAGCACACCCATGACCGACCTCCTCCCCGGCATCGTCCAAAAGAGCGGCAGCCAGATCGGCTTCGACACCACCACCCGCCTCGACCAGGCCAAGGCGGCCGAGTTCGCCTCGGACGGCTTCACCTTCTGCGTCCGCTACATCAGCCGCGATGACCACGTCGAGACCGCGACCACCGGCTCGGGCTCGATGAGCCGGGCCGAGGCCGAGGCGATCCTCGCGGGCGGCCTCGCGCTCATGCCCGTGCAGTTCGCCCAAAAGAACTTCGCCCCGACCCGGGACCAGGGCACGACCCTCGGGACCAACGCGGCCAAGAACGCCGCCGCCCTCGGCTTCCCCGAGGGCGTCAACGTGTGGTGCGACGTCGAGGCCATCGACTCGAGCTCGACCACCCAAGAGGTCGTCGACTACGCCAACGCCTGGGCCAGCGCGGTGTCGAGCGCGGGCTACCTGCCCGGGCTCTACGTCGGCCCCAACTCCAAGCTGACCACCTCGGTGCTCTACCAGGAGCTGAGCTTCCAGCACTACTGGAAGTCCGCCGCCTGGGTCCCCAACGTCGACACCCGCGGCTACCAGATGTGGCAGTCGATCAGCATGACCAAGTTCGGGGTCTACATCGACGTCGACCTGGTCGGCATCGACTCCAAGCAGGGGCGCCCCTACTGGCTCGCGCCCGACCCGGAACAGCTCGGGCAGAGCCGCTTTGAGGCCTGACGCCCCTGTGCCCCTACCTGGCCCCTGCCTGAGCGGCCGTCGACGGGAACCGGCCGCTGCGCTATAGCTCGCTCGTGGCCAGCACCCTCGACGACGCGACCCGCAAAACCCTCCAAGACCTCGTGACCCGCGAGCGCGTGGTCCTGTTCATGAAGGGCAACCGCCGCTCGCCGCAGTGCGGGTTCTCGGCCGCGGTGGTCGAGACCCTCGACCTGTGGCTCGACAGCTACCACACCGTCGACGTGCTCGCCGACGAGGCGATCCGCGAGGGGGTCAAGCTGTTCTCCGAGTGGCCGACGATCCCCCAGCTCTACGTCGGCGGGGAGTTCCTCGGCGGGGCGGACATCATCCGCGAGCTCGAGGACACCGGCGAGCTGCCCAAGGCCCTGGGCGTGCCCGACACCCTCGAGCCCCCGCAGATCACCATCTGCGCCGGGGCGGCGGCGCAGATCAAGGCGGCCTTCGACTCCCCCGAGGTCGACGAGGCCGACCAGCTGCGCCTGGCCATCGACGCGCGCTACCACAACGACCTGTCCATCGGCCCGCGCCGGCCCGGGGACGTGGCCGTCGAGAGCCAGGGCCTGACCCTGCTCCTCGATCGCCGCAGCGCCCGGCGGGCCCGCGGCCTGAGCATCGACTTCGTCGACGGACCCGACGGCACGGGCTTCAAGATCGACAACCCCAACGCGCCGGCGAGCGTGCAGTCGATCTCGGCCAAGGAGCTGCAGGCGCGCATGGACGCGGCCGAGGACGAAGGCATGGAGTTCCACCTCCTCGACGTGCGCACCCCGGCCGAGCGCGAGCTGGCCGTGGTCGAGGGCTCGGTGCTCCTCGACGGCGAGCGCGCGGCCGCCCTCGAGGATCTGCCCCGGGACACGCCGCTGTACTTCATGTGCCACCACGGGATGCGCAGCATGCGAGCGGCGGAGCACTTCGCCAGCGTCGGCTTTCGCCAGGTGTTCAACGTGACCGGCGGGATCGCGGCGTGGTCGAGCGAGGTCGACCCGAAGGTGCCGCAGTACTAAATTTGAATTCATGCGCCGCACCGGGCCTGCGAGCACTCTGAGGGCCTCCGGTCTGGTCCTGAGCGCGTCTTTGGCTGCGCTGAGCTGCAGCGAGGGGGGTGGGAGCGGTGAAAGCGGTGACGGGATGTCGCTGTCCATGGGGGCCGCCGTCGACGCCGGCAGCTCCGACGACGAGGTCGGCGCGAGCGAGGGGCCCGAGACCAGCACGGACACGAGCGCGAGCTCGGGCAGCGGCGAGTCCACGGGCAGCGACGGCTCGACCGCCGACACCACGGACACGGACGAGGGCACCGAGACCACCGCGGGCCGCCCCTGCGACGGCAGCGAGGGCTTCGACTTCAGCTACCTGTGGGTCGCCAACACCACCCAGGGCAGCGTGTCCAAGGTCAACACCGCGACCATGGTCGAGGAGGCCCGCTACATCACCGGGCCCCACGATCCCGGCTGGCTCAGCCCCTCGCGCACGACCGTGAGCCTCGACGGGCGCCTGGCGATGGTCGGCAACCGACGCAAGCGCAGCGTGACGATGATCGCCGCCAACGTGGCCGACTGCGTCGACCAAGACCAAGACGGCGTGATCACCACCTCGACCGGCCCCGAAGATCTGCTGCCCTTCGGGGAGGACGAGTGCGTGCTGTGGACGACCGCCCTCCCGGACGCTGGCGGCGGTCAGGAGTCCGGGCCCCGCGGCATGGGCTTCGAGCCCGGCGAGCTGAACCTCGAGACCTGCGCCTACGAGGACCCCAAGGTCTGGGTCGGCTGGCACGGCGGCCTCGACACCCACGCGCACATGGCCCGCCTCGACCCGCTAACCGGCGCCGTCGAGGGCGTCGCCAGCGTGCACGACTGGGACTCGGGCTGGAACGAGTACGCCCCCTACGGCGCGGCCTACGACGGCGCCGGCCATGTGTGGTTCACGGCCCTGCGCGGCGACCTGTTCCGCGTCGACACGGGGAGCTTCGCGCTCGAGCGCTGGACCGCGCCAGCGGCCGTCCAGGCCTACGGGATGAGCGTCGACCCCAACGGCGACCCCTGGTTCGGCGGCTGCACCGGGCCGGTCTCGATGTTCGACGCGGACACCGAGACCTTCACGACCGTCGAGGGCACCCACGCCTGCCACCGCGGCGTCGCGGCCGACACCCTCGGCAACATCTGGGTCGCGTCCAACAGCCCCTGCGGGCTCGTGCAGATCGACCGCGACAGCCGGACCCTGATCGCCTTCCACGGCGACGAGTACTTCGACCACCACTGCGCCAAGCCCGTGGGCGTGAGCGTGGACGTCGAGGGCTTCGTGTGGCTCGTCGACCAGGAGGGCTGGGCGTGGAAGATCGACCCGGAGACCCTCGCCAAGGAGCACCTGCTGATCCCGGGCAATCACTACACCTACTCGGACATGACCGGCGGGGGCCTGTCCGCGGTGGTCCACCCCCAGTAGGCGCGCGCCCCCGCCCACCGACTTCGGGGGGCCAAAGCTCACGTTTGGCGGCCCCAGGGGTCAGCTTCACGGCATTTTTGCTCCGAGCGTGAAGCCTTTGGGCCCCCGGGGACATGCAGGCAGGTCGACTCCGCGATACTGTCCCCCGGAGAGACCCGCCATGACCACTGCCGACGGTGCACAGCGTTACTTCGACTCGGTCCCCAGCGAGTGGGATTCCCTGTACTCCCACGAGAACCGGGTCTACTACATGGCCAACCAGTATCTCCGCAAGGGGATCTTCGAGCGCTATGACCTGACCTTCCAGACCGTGGGCGACCTCGAGGGCAAGAAGGTCCTCGACATCGGCACGGGCACGGGCCGCTTCGCGGTCGAGTGCGCCAAGCGGGGCGCCGACGTGATCGGCATCGACTTCGCGCCCAAGATGATCGAGTTCTCGCGCCAGGCCGCGCGCCGCTTCGGCGTCGAGGAGCGCTGCAAGTTCGTGGTCGGCGACGTGCTCGAGCACGACTTCGACGAGCAGTTCGACGTGGTCCTGGCCCTGGGCCTGTTCGACTACGTGCGCGAGCCCTCGGCGTTGATGGAGCGCATCGGTCGCTTCGAGCCGAAGGTCTTCGTGGCCTCCTACCCGCTGTTCTCGCCGCTCTACGGCCTGCAGCGCTTCGTCCGCTACAACATCATCCGTCAGTGCCCGATCTACTACTACGATCGCGCGGACATCGAGAAGCTGCACGCGCTCGGCAACTTCGACCACTCCGAGATCATCCCGATCACCAAGGGCCACATCGGCATCGGCCGCAACGACTGAGCGACCGAGCCCAGCACGCGCGAGAGATCCATGGCCAGAGCGCGCGAGGACCAAGGGGAGCGCCGCCGGTTCCTGCCCTGGTCGCGCGCGCTCTTGCTGATCGCCGTCATCGGGCCGGCGCTGGCCCTGGGCGGGGTCAAGCCGCTGACCGTGCCGGTGTTCGCCGTCGTGGTGTTCGGCCTGCTGCTGCGCCGCTGCCTACGTAGCGACGAGGCCCTGCGCGTGCCCGCGCTGTGGTGGCTGGGCTTGGGCCTGAGCGCGCTGACGGCCATCCAGTGTGCCCCGCTGCCGAGCGCGGTCTACGAGCTCGCGGCCCCGGGCCTGGCCGAGGCGACCCAGGCGGCGCTGGTCGACACGGGCCAGGGCTGGTCGCGGATCTCCGTCCAGCCCGGGCAGACCACCCTCGAGTGCGCCCGCCTGCTCGCGCTGACGGGCCTGTTCGTGGCCGCGGCCCAGCTGAGCTGGCGCCTGGTCGCCGCCTACGTCAGCGCCGCGGGCACGGCCGTGGCGCTCATCGGCCTGGTCCAAAAGGTCGCGGGCGCCGAGGCGATCTACGGGCTCTACACCCCGCGCCAGGCGGTCTTTGGCCTGGGCCAGGAGCTGGGCTCGCCGCTGCTGACCAGCTTCGTCAACGCCAACCATCAGTCCGGGCTGCTCTTGCTCGGGCTGTTCGCGGCGGCGGCCATGGGCCTGGACCTGCGCCGCCGCGCCCAGGAGAGCCTCGACCCGCGCAGCCGCGACCGGCTCAGCGACCGCGCGACCCTGGCCTGGGGCTGCGTGGCGATCCAGGCGACGGCGCTGGTTCTATCGATGTCTCGGGGGGCGCTGATCAGCGCGGCCCTGGTGACCCCCGTGGCGCTGTGGTTCGCGGGCGCGGCGGGTCTGGGGCGGGCGGGCGCGGCGGGCTCGTCCGCGCGCCGCCAGGGGCGTCGGCAAGCGGCGATCCTCGTCCCCGTGGGTCTGGCGATGCTCGGCATGCTCGCCCTGGCCCTCGAGCAGGGGGCCTCGGAGCAGCTCGCGAGCCTGCGCGACCCAAGCAGCTTCGCGGACAAGCTCCGCGTCGCCCGGGAGGGCCTGGCCCTGGTCCCGCGCTCGCCGGTGCTGGGCACGGGGCGCGGCACCTTCGTGGACCTCTTCCCCCTCGTCGACTCGCGCCCGGGCCCCGTGCTGTTCACCCACCTCGAGTCGACGCCGGTGGCGTGGATCGTCGAGTGGGGCCCGCTCGCCGGGGGCGGTGCGGTGATCGCCATCGTGTGGTGGGGGCTGGCGAGCCTGCGCGCGGCCTCCCCGGGGGCGCGGGTGGTCCTGTGCGGGCTGGCGGCCCTCGCCGTGCAGTCGTGCGCGGACTTCTCCCTCGACTTCCTGGGCGTCGCGGCCCCGGCCGTGGCCCTCGCGGGCGCGCTCGGACCCAGCGCGCGGTCCAAGTCCAAGTCCTCGCCGGGCTGGAAAACACGGACGACGGCGATCGTGGCAGGCCTCGGCGCGCTCGTGGCCATCGCCCTGTCCCTCGTCGCGCGGCCCGGGACCTGGTCCGAGCGCCGGCCCCGGGACCGCGCGCTCCTCGACCGCGCCCTCGAGCCCGAACACGCCGGCGCGGTCCGAG
>NZ_ABCS01000133.1 GCF_000170895.1 Plesiocystis pacifica SIR-1
GCTCGGCTCCGCAGGTCACCACGCTCAGCTCGAGGGCGTCGAGCTCGAGGGATTCGAGGGCCGCCGCGAGGGCGACCAGGGACCAGGGCTGGGCGTCGGCGCCAAAGCACGCGACCACTCGCGCGGGCTTCGAGCCAGACAGCGCCGCCGCGAAGCCAGCCCGCGTGGGGTTGGCGACGGCGCGCACGGAGACCCCGGCGGGCAGCCCGGGGGCCAGGCCGCCCGCGAGCAAGACCACGGTATCCCCCTCGACGAGGGCCTGAGACTCGAGCACCGGCTCCCAGCTGGGCGCGTGGACCAGGCACGGCGCGTCGGACTCGAGGGTCGCCAGGCGCAGGCCTTCAAAGCGCGCGCAGGTCTGGCCGCGCTCGTCGGCCACGGTCACGGTGAAGCACAGCTCCTCGCCGGCGTGGGCGTGGACGTGGGCGAAGCAGCGGGCCTTGGGCGGGCGGAGCACGAGCACGCGATCCACGGACACGGCGACCGCCGGGCGCGAGGCCCCAGCGCCCTGACTCTGGGCGCCCACGCCCAAGATCAGCCCGGCGACGGCCTGCATCGCGGCGTCGGCCAGGCCCGGGTGCAGGCGGTAGCGCTCGAGCTCTGCGCGTCGCTCCGGGGCGAGGGCCAGCTCGGCGACGAGGCCCTCGGGCGTCGCCGCGATCCCGCGGACGCAGCGGTACCAGGGGCCGTAGTCGATGTGTGCCCGGCCCAGGCGGCCGTAGAAGTCCTCGACCTCGACGCTCGAGTCGAGGCTGGCGACGGGCGTCGACGCGGCCACGCCCACGCCCACGCCCGGGACCCCCCAGCGCGCGAACACCTGGGTGTGGAGCTGGCGCTCTCCGGTCTCGGCCTGAGTCTCGACGCGCAGCTCGACCCCGCCCTCGATGGCGCGGGTGGTCACGTAGGCCTCGAGCCCTCCGGGTCCTTCGGCGACCAGGGGCCGAAGCCACATCAGCTGCTCGAGGCGCACGCCGGCGCCGCCCCGAGCCTGCCCCGGGGCCACGCGATCGAGCGCGGCCAGGGCCAGCTCGACGCTCGCGACCCCCGGCAAGATCGCCCGCCCGGCCACGCGGTGCTCGGCCAACATCGGGTCGTCCCCGCTCACGCGCACGCGAAAGGCGGGACCGCCGGCGAGCAAGCCGTAGTCCGGCGCCGGCTCGAGCTCGACGGCCCGACCCCGGGCGGCCGCGCTCGGCCAGCAGCGCACGCGGGCGAAGGGATAGGGCGGCAGGCTGAGCACGCGCCCCGTGGGCAGGTGCTGCCACGCGGGCTCCCGGCCGCTGACGTAGAGCTCTCCCACGGCCCGCGCGCTCGCCAGGTCCAGCTCGCCCCCGACCGCGCTCAGCCGCGCCTCGAGCTCGCGCTCGGCCAGCTCGAGCAGCCCTGCGGGCGCTCCGAGCTCGCCCTCGCCTCGCTCGGGGCCGCAGATCAACGCCGCGTGCAGGCGCCCCTCAGCGAGGGCGTCGAGGGCCTCGAGCAGCTCCTCGCGGGTGCTTGCGACGACCGCCGCGCGCACGCCCAGGTGGGCGCGGCGACGCTGGAGGGTGAAGGCCAGATCGCCGAGCGAGTCGGCCTCGCTCCCGTCGCGCAACCACGCCCCGAGGCGCTCGGCCACGCGCCCGCGCGCGGCCGCGTCGAAGCCCGAGATCGGGAACAACCACGGCCCCCGGCTCGCGCTGCCCCGCGCGTCGACCAGGTCCGCCGGCGCCTCCTCGAGCAGCAGGTGAGCGTTCGTCCCGCTGAACCCAAAGGAGCTCACCCCGGCGCGCCGCGGCGACTCTCCGCGGACCCAGGGGGTGAGCTCGCGGTTGACGAAGAAGGGCGTCGAGGGGAAGTCGATGAACTCGTTGTCGGCCTCGGCGTGGAGGGTCGGCGGGATCGCGCCGCGCTGAAGGCCCAGGAGCATCTTGAGCACCGAGGCGACCCCGGCGGCCGTGACCGCGTGGCCGATGCTGCTCTTGACCGAGCCCAGGGCGCAGAAGCTCGAGTCCTCGGTGGCCTCGCGGAACACCTCGGTCAGCGCGTCGACCTCGACGGGGTCGCCGAGCTTGGTGCCCGTGCCGTGGGCCTCGATGGCGTCGATGGTCCGCGGCGAGACCCCGGCGCGGGCGTAGACCGAGCGCATCAGCTTGGCCTGCGCCCGGGGGCTCGGCGCGGTCAGGGCGTTGGTCCGCCCGTCCTGGTTCATGGCGCTGGCGCGGATCAGGCCGTAGACCCGATCCCCGTCGCGGCGCGCCGCCGACAGGGGCTTGAGCACGACCGCGCCCACACCCTCGCCGGGCACGAAGCCGTCGGCGTCCCTGGCGAAGCTGCGGCAGCGGCCCGTGGGCGAGAGCATGCGCGCGTTGCTGGCGAGCACGAAGAAGGCCGGGGTCAGGCTGACGAACACGCCCCCGGCCAGGGCCATCTCGCAGGCCCCGGCGCGCAGGGCCTCGCAGGCCATGTGGATCGCGACCAGCGAGGCCGAGCAGGCCGTGTTCACGACCACCGCCGGGCCGTCGAGGTCGAGGGTGTAGGCGATGCGCCCGGCGATCACCGAGCTCTCGTTGCCGATCATCGCCTGGGGCGCGCGGTGGCTGCCCGCAGCCTCGAGCACGTCGACGTAGTCGCCCGTCGACGCCCCCACGTAGACCCCGCACGAGCCCGCGCGCCCCGTGCCGCGGCCGGTGCCCACGGGCGCCGCGTAGCCGGCGTGATCCAGGGCGTGCCAGGCGGTCTCGAGGAACACGCGCTGCTGCGGCTCGCACAGCTCGGCCTCGCGCCGGGACATGTGGAAGAAGGCGGGGTCGAAGCGGTCGACCTCGTCGAGGACGCCGCCCCAGCGGCAGTAGGTCGTGTCGCCTCGGGTCGGGTCCGCGTCGAACCAGCGCACGACGGACCAGCGCTGTGCGGGGATCTCGGCCACGCAGTCCCGCCCTTCGGCGAGGTTGGACCAAAAGGCGTCGAGGTTCTCGCTGCTCGGGAAGCGCCCAGCCATGCCGACGACGGCGATGGGCTCGAGCGCTCCCGCGTCAGAGCGCGGCGCGGCGGCCTTCGGCGTCGTAGTCACCTGGACGCGCTCGGGCTGGACCCGCGCGGGCGCCTCGGGCACCTCGACGACCACCTTGCCGACGTTGCCGCGGTCCTCGAGCAGGGCGTAGGCCTCGCGGATCGACTCCAGGGGGAACACCCGCCCGATGGTCGGCAGGGCCGTCCGCGCCTCGAGGGCCTCGACCATGCGCGCGACGTAGCGGGCGGTCAGGGCCCGGTCGCGCAGCATCAGCCGGCGCAGGTCGACGCTGATGAAGCTCTGGTTGTCGCACAGCCCCGAGAGGTCGAGCTTGGGCGCGGCCTTGAGCCCGGACATCGCAATCTCGACGTAGCGGCCCCCGGGCGCGAGCAGGTCGAGGCCCTTTTGGATCGCCTCGCCCGTGAGCGTGTTGACGACCACGTCCACGCCGCGACCCGCCGTGAGCGCCTGGACGCGCTCGTGGAAGTCGTGCTCGACGTAGTTGATGGGGTGCTGCACGCCCAGAGAGCGCAGGTGCTCGAGCTTGGCCGGCGTGCTCGCGGTGCCGAAGATCGTCGCCCCGGCCGCGCGCGCGAGCTGGACGAGGAACAGGCCCACGCCCCCCGCCGCGCTCTGGATCAGGATCGACTCTCCCGCCTCGAGGCCCGCCCGGGCGAGCACGTGGGTCGCCGTCAGGAAGGCCACCGGCGCAGCGCAGGCCTCGGCGAAGGACACGCTCGCGGGCTTGGGCACGACGGAGCCAGCGTCGACGAGGACCACGCTGGCGTGGGCGCCCATGGCCTCGCCGAGCATGGCGATCACCGCGTCCCCGACCTCGAGCGCGCCCGGACCCGCGACCCCGGGGCCGAGGGCGTCGACGATGCCCGCGAGCTCGAAGCCCGGCGTGAAGGGATAGGGCGGCATGGTCGGGTAGAGGCCGCGGAGGCTGAGCAGGTCCCCGAAGTTCAGGGAGAAGGCCCGGGTCCGCACGCGGATCTGTCCGGGGCCTGGAGGACCGACCTCGATGGCTTCGAGGGCGAGCTCGGCCAGGGTCCCCGGCCGATGCAGGCGCACGGCCTGACCCGCGATCGCACCCTCGGCGCTCGCAGCCTGGGGCGTCTCACGATCCTTGCGGCGGGCGAGGGCCTGTAGCTGGGCCATGCCCTCGGCGGGGCTCAGCTCGCCCCGCTTGATCTTCTCGAGTAGCTCACGCTTGGTCATGTCAGAACACGCTGGTCTGGAGGAGGGCGTCGACCTCGAGCTCGCCTGCGGCGAGGCGCTCGAGATCGGCGAGGCTCAGGGCCTCGGGGCGCTCCGGGGAGGTCGGGGGGATCGGGGGAGTCGGGGAAGTCGGGGCAGTCGGGGAAGTCGCGCCCAGCTCGGCGCCGTGGTGCTCGACGAGCCAGGCCACGAAGCTGGCCACGTCCGGGCAGTCGAACAGCAAGGAGGTCCGCAGGGGCAAGCCCAGGCGCTCGCCCACGGCGTTGATCAGCGCCACGCCGGTGATCGAGTCCACGCCGCAGTCGGCGAACACGAGCGCGGGCGTGACCAGCTCGGGGCGCAGGCCCAGGGCGTCGCTCAGGCCGTCGGCGAGGGCGGCGAGGATGCGGTCCTCGAGGGAGGCTGCGCTCGGGACTGCGGGCGCGGGCTCGCTCGTCGCCTGGCTCGCGCCCAGCTCGGCGCCGTGGCGCTCGATCAGGTAGCGGACCAGCTCGTCGACGTTGGGGCAGTCGAACAGCAGGGAGGTCCGCAGCGGCAAGCCCAGGCGCTCGCCCACGGCGTTGATCAGCGCCACGCCGGTGATCGAGTCCACGCCGTGATCGGCGAAGTTCAAGGCCGGCGTGACCCGAGCCAGATCGATGCCCAGGGCCTCGGCGAGGCTGTCGGCGAGCACGCCCTCGAGGCGCGCGCGCAGCTCGAGCCCCGGCGCAGGCCCGGTCGGTTGTGGCGGCGCTGCGACCTTGGGCGCAGGCCCACTTGCAGCAGCCGCCGGAGCCTCGACCACAGGGCGCGCAGGCTCGACGCTCGCCGCTCGCGTGGGCTTGCGCCCGAGCACGATGTGCTGGCCAACTTCGCCACCCCGCGGCTGCGGGTGACCCCAGGCCGCGACCTCGCCCAGGCCCTCCTCGGCGAACAGGGTCAGCCACCCCGGCGCGTCGAGCAAGGGCGCGTGGGGCAGGCGGCGCTCCGGGTCCTCGCTGAGCCACCACCCATCGACGAGGCCGAAGGTCATGGTCAGGAAGTCCGAGACCGCCGTCGCCTCGTTGAGCACGATCCAGCCCCCCGGGCGCAGCAAGGTCGCTATGGTCCCCACGCTGCGCGCGAGCAGGCGCGTGGCGTGGATGACGTTGGTGCCCAGGACCAGGTCGAAGGCGCCCAGTTCGCCGCCCCAGCCCTGCTCGTCGAGGGGCGCCTCGACGTCCAGGGTGGCGAAGCGGACGAAGGGGAACTCGGCCCCGAAGCGCCGACGGCCGCGCTCGACGAAGATCGTGCCGATGTCGGTGAACGCGTAGTCGACGGGCACGCCCGCCTCGACCAGCTTGGCGAGGGCCGGGAGCACGAAGGCCGTGGTCCCGCCCGTGCCCCCGCCGACCTCGAGCACGCGGACCGGCGCGCCGCCCCGGGCCCGGCTGCGCTCGGCGCAGAGGCTGGCCAAGGTCGCGGCCATGGCCGCGTTGAAGTAGTCGGCGATGGGGTTGCCGCGGTAGATCTTCTCGACGAGGCTCGCGGAGCCCCCAGGGAAGAGCACCGCCGTGCCCGGCAGCGCGCCGCTGAGCACCTCGACCAGCTGGGCCGTGCACGCGCGCAGCAGCTCGATGTGCGGCGCGAGCTCGGGACGCTCGGTCCGCAGCTGGGCCCAGGCCCGCTCCCGCGCCGCCTCGCTCGCTTCGGCCTTCGCGCTGTCGGAGAAGGCGTCGTGGCGACCGAGCAGATCGATGAGCGCGTCGAGCAAGC
Source organism: Plesiocystis pacifica SIR-1 (assembly GCF_000170895.1). Classification (GTDB taxonomy): domain Bacteria; phylum Myxococcota_A; class Polyangia; order Nannocystales; family Nannocystaceae; genus Plesiocystis; species Plesiocystis pacifica. Next base: position 5,945 of record NZ_ABCS01000133.1, read on the forward strand.
GGCGCTGACCCGGGGCCAGGCGCAGCGCTCCGGCGAGCCCGTCGACGTCGACCTCGGCGGCCGAGCGCAGGGCGGCGAAGCCCCCGTGGGGCTCGAGGGTCGCCCACAGCTCGCGCACGGCCAGGGTGGTGAAGCGCTCGAAGCCGCCGCTGAGCTGGGCGAGCAGGCCCGCGTCGATGCGCGCCGGAGAACCCTCGAGGGCGACGGGGAAGTCCGCCTCGCGGGCCAGGCCCATGGCCTCGAAGGTGGCGTCGGTGGCCTTCATGGCCAGGGTCCGGGGGCGGTCCGCGGCCAGGCAGTCGTCGATGACCGCCAGGCCCTCGGCGACGGCGATGGGCAGCACGCCGCGGGCCTCGAGGCGGGCCCGGTAGGCCTCGCCGCGCACGATGCCGACCTCGCCCCAGTAGCCCCAGTCGATGGTCACCGAGCGGGCCACACCCTGATCTCGGAGCCAGTGAGCGAAGGCGTCCTTGAAGGTGCAGGCCGCCGCGTAGTTGGCCTGACCGGCGCTGCCCGAGAGGCTCTGCGCCGAGGACAGGAACAGCGCGAAGTCCAGCTCGCCGCCTGCGAGGGCCGCGTCGATCAGGTTGACGGCGCCGGCCAGCTTGGGGCGCAAGGCCGCGTCGAGCTCGGCCTCGTCCATGCGCGCGAGGGAGCGGTCGCGCATGACGATGGCCGAGTGGACCACGCCGTGCAGCGCTCCGAAGCGGGCCCGGACGGCCTCGACGGCCGCGCGCATGGAGGCCGGGTCGGCCGCGTCGGCGGACAGATAGAGCGCCTCGCCCCCCGCCGCGTTGACGCGGGCGAGCTTGGCCTCGAGCGCGGCGTCGAGGGGGCGCCGGCCGACCAGGGCCACGCGCGCGCCGAGGCGCCCAGCCAGGTGGCAGGCGAGCTCGAGGCCGATGCCACCGGCGCCGCCGAGGATCAGGTAGACGCCGCCCTGGCGCCACGGCGTCGAGTCGACCGCGGCGGGCACCCGCTCGAGGGCCATGCGGTAGGCACGACCGCCGCGCACGGCCAGCCCGCCGTTGGTCGAGCGCCCGAGCTCGGTGCGCAGCAGCGCCGCGCTCGGGGCCTCGGTCGCGCCCAGGTCCACGCAGCCGACCTGCACGGCCGCCTGCTCCCGGGCGAAGGACAGCACCAGGCCGGGCACGGTCGCGGGCCGCGGATCGACGCGGTCCCCCGCGACCACCGGGTGCACCCCGCGGGTGATCGCAACCAGCTCGCGCTGGCGGCCCCCCGCGGTCCAGCCCGAGGTGATCAGCGTCTGCAAGCTGGCGAACACCGAGCGGGTCAGCGCGGCCGTGGCTTCGGCGTCGATGCGCGTCGGGGTCGGGCCCTCGGGCACGGCCAGGATGACGACGCGCTCGACGGCCCCCGCCGCGAGGACGCGGCGCAGCTCAGAGCAATCCTCCGTCAGCGCGACGCAGGCCTGCTCCCCGACCAGGGGTCGCGCGAGGGCCAGGCCCGCGGGGGTCCCGAGGACCACGAGCGCCCCTGGGGCAGCCTGGGAGCGACCGCGCTCCTCGCCCACCTCGGGCCGCCAGACCGGACGCGCGCACAGGCGAGCGACGGTCTCGCTCGTAGCGGGCTCTGGCTCCGCCGCGCGTCGCGAAGGAAGCGAGCGAATCTCCAGCTCGTCGAAGCGCGCCAGGCAGCGCCCCTCGGCGTCGAGGATCTGCGCGGCGTAGCGCGAGCCTCGGCGCTCGGCCAGGACCTGCGTCGCCTTGGTCAGCGAGCCCGAGCACGCGAAGCGACCGAGCCCAGCCGGCAACGCCGTGCCGCCCGAAGCCCGCTCGACGAGGGCGCCCACGGTCTGCAGGGCCGCGTCGAGGATGCCCCAACGCTGCACCCGTGAACCCGCCCGCGCCGTAACCGAAGGATGCAGCCGCGCGAGGGCGCGATCGCCTGCGCGGGTCAGGCCGGCGACGGCCTCGAAGGCCTCGCCGTACTCAATGCCCACGGCCTCGAAGGCGGCGTAGCCCTGCCAGCGCTCGCCCTCCGCCAGCTCCTTGGGCTCTCGCGCGCGCAGCTCGGCGAGGGTCAAGCGCGAGTCCGAAGCGTCCGCGGGGGCGCGCTCGGCCCGGGCGCGGGCGACGAGCTCGCCGTCCCGGGCGTCGCTGCGCCACTGCGCGACCTCGACCTCGACGCCCCGAGCACCGCCCGCGCGCACGCGCAGGTGCAGGCCCAGCGCGCCCGCGTCGAGGACCACGGGGCGCATCCAGCTCAGGTCCGCGATGCCCAGGGGCTGGGGCGCGTCGGGCAGCGCAGCCAGGAGCTCCGTCAACAGGTCGAGCAGCGCCACCCCGGGCAGCACCGCTCGCCCGCCAACCCGGTGGGCCGCGGCCACGGGATGGCGCGCGTCCAGGCGATGGCGATAGCGCAGCTCACCGGCGGCGAGACCCGCCAGCGTCGGGCCCTCGAAGCGGCTGTCCGCCGCGGCGCGATCGGGCATGGGCAGCCAGTGGCGCTCGCGGGCGAAGGGATAGGTCGGCAGACCGACGCGCCGTCCCCAGCGCGAGGGCAGGCGCTCCCCGTCGAGGGACGCACCGCGAACCCAGACCGCCGCGAGGCTCGACAGCGAGGCGCCGTGGTCGACGCCCTCGGCCGTCCCGCTCGCAGCCTCGCCCACGTGCACCGTCGGTGCAGCGCGGCCGTCCAGGAAGCTCTGCAGAGACTCGGCGAGGCCGTCGAGATCGGGGGCGACCACGGCCAGGCGCGCAGCCATGGCCTCCCGGCCCACGGCCAAGGTGTGCGCCACGTCGACCAGGCGCAGCTCGCCGCGCCGACGACCGAGGGCCGCGAGCAGATCCGCAGCCCGCTCGCGCAGGCGCGCCTCGTCCCGAGCCGAGAGCAGGACCAGCTGGGGCCCCTCGTCGTCCCGGAGCTCGAGTACCGCCGCGTCCTCGCTCGCCTCGATCAGCAGGTGCGCGTTGGCCCCTCCGGCGCCGAAGGAGCTGACCGCCGCGCGCCGCAGCCCGCCGGGCCGAGGCGCCCGCGGGCTCGTCCACGCCTGCAGGTCATGGACGACCGCGAAGGGCGAAGCGTCGAGGCCCGCGTGGGGGTTCGCCGGGCTCGCGTGCAAGCTCGGCGCGAGCTCGCCGTGGCGCAGCTGAAGCAGGACCTTGGTCAGGCCCGCGATGCCCGAGGCCGCCTCGAGGTGGCCGATGTTCGACTTGATCGAGCCGATGGCGCAGCGCCGCGTCGTCGCGACCCCTTCACCGCGCGCGCCAAAGGCCTGGCTGAGCCCGCGGATCTCGATGGGATCGCCGAGCTCCGTGCCCGTGCCGTGGGCCTCGACGTAGTCGACGCTCTCCGAGCTCCAGCCCGCGCGCGCCAGGGCCTCGGCGACGAGGCCGGCCTGGGCCCGCGGGTTGGGCACGCTGTAGCCCCGGGTCTTGCCGCCCGCGTTGATCGTCGACGCGGCCAGGGTCGCCCACACGCGGTCGCCGTCGCGGCGCGCCGCCGACAGGGGCTTGAGCACGACCGCGCCCACGCCCTCGCCGTCGACGAAGCCGTCGGCCCCGGCCCCGAAGGCCCGGCACTCGCCGCCCGCCGACAGCATGCCCACGTTGGCCAGCAAGCGCATGTGATCGCCGTCGAGGATCAGGCTGACCCCGCCGGCGATGGCCGCCTCGCACTCGCCCCGACGCAGGCTCTCGCAGGCCAGGTGGATCGCGGTCAGCGAGCTGCTGCAGGCCGAGTCGACGGCGAAGCTCGGGCCCTGGAAGTCGAACAGGTAGGACACGCGGTTGGCGATGCTCCACAGCGGCGCGTTCGCGGGGGTCCACTGCCCGCGGTCGCGCGCGATGGCCCCGAGGCGGCCGTAGTCGCCGTGCATCACCCCGACGAACACGCCCACGCGGCGGCTGTCTCCCGAGCCACCGATCGACGCCCGGGTGTGGCCCGCGTCCTCGAGGGCCGCCCACGCGGTCTGCAGGAACAGGCGGTCCTGCGGATCCATGGCCTCGGCCTCCTTGGGCGAGATCTTGAAGAACAGCGGGTCGAAGGCTTCGGCGTCCTCGATGAGCCCGGCGTAGCGGACGTAGCTGCGCCCCGCGGCGCTCGGGCCCGCCTTGGCGTCGGGATCGTAGTGGGCGCGCCAGTCGAAGCGCTCCTCGCCGAGCTCGCGGATCCCCGACCGACCCTCGCGCAGGGTCTGCCACAGGGCGTCGAGGTCTCGGCCGCCGGGGTAACGCCCGGCCACGCCGATGATCGCGATGGGCTCGTCCCGCGTGACCGCGGGCGCGTCGTGGAGCGCGTCGAAGGTGTCGCCAGGCAGCTCGGGCGCCTCGACCTCGGTCAAGATCTCGCTCTCCGGCGCAGTCGCTGGCGCGAGCAGGGCGGTCATCGCCTCGCGGTGCTCGTCGAGGAGGTGGGCGATGAGCCGCCGGGGCGAGTCGTGCTCGAACAGGGCCGTGGGCGAGAACTCGCCCAGCTGCGCCTTGAGGCGCTCGGCGAGCTCGATGACCATGACGCTGTCGATGCCCAGGACGCCAAAGTCGGCGTCGAGGTCGAGCTCGCGCAGGCCCACGACGGCCTCGAAGTGGCCGCGGACGTGGGTCTCGACGGCGGCCTCGAGATCGAAGCTGGGGAGTGGGGCTCGTGCGCTTCGAACGGGCGCGACAACCTTCGGCGCCGGTCGACTCGGGGACGTCGGCGTGGTCTCGGGGGCCCGGACACGCAGCTTGGGCTCGAGGCCCTCGACGCCCAAGCGCGCGAGCACGGCGGCCTCGGCCTTGTAGACCAGGGCCTGGGGCTCGTCGCTCGCGAGCAGGCGCTCGAAGGCCTCCATGCCCTCGGCGGCGGTGATCGAGTCGATCCCGAGCACCTTCATGCGCCGGCGGTGCTCGGCCGTGGCGACGGCCCCGACCTCGCCCCAAAAGCCCCAGTCGATGACCAGCACCCGCGCCTGGCTGCGCGCGGCCAGGGCCCGGCCGAGGGCGTCCTCGTAGCTGCTGGCGGCGGCGTAGTTGCCCTGGCCGGGGCTGCGCTGGACGCCCGCGGCGGAGCTGAACAGCACGAACTGAGCGGGCGAGCGCGGACGCAGGGCCGCCTCGAGGGCGAGCAGGCCCCGGCCCTTGGGCGCGAGCACGGCCTGCAGCTGCGCCGCGTCCATGTTGGCGATCGCGACGTCGTCGAGGACCATCGCCGAGTGCACGACGCCGCGCACGGGGCCCAGGCGATCCAGCACGGGGTCGAGGGCCGCGCGCAGGCCCGCCGCGTCGCCGAGGTCGGCGCGCACGTACTCGAGCCGGCCGCCGAGGCCCTCGAGCTCGGCTCGAGCGTTGGCGACGGCCTCGTCGGCGGGGCGTCGGCTGATCCACACCAAGGTCGCGCCCTGGGCCGCGAGGTGGCGGCTGAGCACGCCGCCCAGGCCCCCGCGGCCTCCGGCGATCACCCAGGTCGCGCCCCTTTCGGGCGTGCTTGGTGGAGACGGGAGGCGCAGGCGCTCGAAGCGAGGCGCGTGGTAGGTGGTGCCGCGCAGGGCCCCGCCGATGCGCGAGCCTTCGCCGCGCCAGGTCTCGCGCACGAGGGCGGCCAGCCCGGGTGTCGAGCCGACGCCCTCGGGCGAGGTGTCGACGCAGCTGACGGTCCACGCCGGGTACTCCGCGGCCAGGGAGCTGCACAGGCCGAACAGGCCGGCGGCGTGGGGCGCCAGCGCGAGGGCCTCGTCCTCGCTCACGGCGCGGCAGCGGTGCACGAGGGCGAACACGCCGAGCGAGGCGCTGCGCCAGCCCGCGGCCAGACCTGCCTGGACGAGGGCGAGCAGGCAAAACAGCGCTCGTTGCTCTGCGCGCGCGAGGGCCACGGGGTCGTCGTGGCGGCAGGACTCGGGCTCCAGCCCGGCGAGCCCTGAAAGATGGAGGACGAGGGTCGGGGCGACGCCGCGGGTGCGCGCGCAAGCCTCGACGCGGGCGCGCACGTCCTCGGGGGAGGACGCGCGGACCCACTCGCTGGCGACTCCAGGCAAGCCCGCGCGGGCCAGCAGGGCCTCGACGGCGCTCGCCTCGGGGCCGCCCTCGGGCGCCGCGAGGATCAAGACCCACGCGTCCGCGCGCACCTCCGTCGGAGCCTCGAGGGCGGCGAGGGCCACGGGCTCGGGGCGCAGGCGCGGGGCGAAGCAGATCTCGGCGACTCGATCGCGGCGCGGCGCGGGCCGACACAGCACGCCCTCGACCACCGCGCAGGGGCGGCCGGCGGCGTCGAGCAGGCGCAGGTCAAAGCGCTCGCCGTCGACCGAGCTGGCGCAGGCGTAGGCCGGCGCGCGGGTCGAGAGCGCGCGGGCGCCCTCGAAGGCCACGGGGACCCGGGCCTCGGCGACGCCGGCGTAGGCCTCGAGCCAGACCGCCATGCACTGCAGCGCGCCGTCGAGGCTCGCCATGCTCGGGGCGCCAGCTGGGCCCAGCGAGGTCGCGGCGCCGCACAGGCGACCGACGATGGTCGCCGGCGCGTCGGCGCTCGCGGGCACGCGGCCCACGGACTCGAGCACGCGCAAGCTGGGGCCGTGCTCGATGCCGACGCCGTGGAGGCGGGCGTAGATCGCCGCGCCGGCCTCGTCCTCGGCCTCGCCCCTGGCCTGGGCGCGCTGGTGCTCGACCCAGCCGGGGTCTCGCTCCAGCTCGACATCCTCACCGGCGACCCCCAGCTCGAGGATGCAGTCGGCGATGACCGAGCCGTCCTCACCGGCGAAGCGGCAGGCGTAGCGCCGCGAGCCCGGGGACTCGGGGCGCAGCGTGGTGGTCAGCGCGGCCGCGTCGGCGTCGAGCACGAAGGGCGCGCGCCAGCGCCAGGCCTGAACCGAGAGGGTCCGCGGATCCGCGGCGCCCAGGCTCGCGGCGGCCGCGAACGCGGCCTCGACCAGGCTCGCCCCGGGCAAGCGCGCGCGCCCGAGCACCCGGTGGTCCGCCAGGGCGCTCTCGTCCTCGCGCCAGCGCCGAACGAAGCGCAGCTCGCCGCGGAAGGCCGCCTGCGCGTCGAGGGCCCCGAGGGCGCTCGTCTGCGGCGCGGGCACCAACATGGGCGCCGCGGCCAGCTCGGGCAGCCAGTGGCGCTCGCGGGCGAAGGCGTAGCCGGGCAGGCGCGCGGGCTCGACCTCGGCCAGACCCCGCGCCGCGGCGAGGGCCGCCCAGTCCACGCTCGCGCCCCCGGTCCAGGCCGCGGCCACGCGGTCCAGACGATCCCGGCGCGCCCAGGCCACGAACAGCTCGGCGACGTCGCGATCGTCAGCTTCGAACAAGCCGCCCGCGTTCGCGCGCCCCCGCCAGGCCCGAGGCCCTGCGAGGGTCTCGGCGGCCAGGGCCTCGCGCAGCCCGTCGAGGAGCTCGGCGCGGGTCGAGGCGACCACGCACGCGCGCTCGTCGAGGGCCTCGCGGCTGCGCTGGAGCGTGCGGGCGACCCCGGCGAGGTCGAGATCGCGCTCGTCGAGGACCTCGAGATGTTCTCGCAATCGCAGCAGCTGCGCCCGCAATCCGCCAACAGCGGCCGAGATCGGGAAGCAGTGCGCTCCCCCGACGGCCTGCTCGGCGCGCCGAGGCTCGGGCGCCTGCTCGAGGATCACGTGGGCGTTCGATCCGCCCGCGCCAAAGGAGCTCAACGCCGCGCGCAGGGGCTCACCGCCCCGCGGCGCCCAGGGCTCGAGCTCGGTGACCAGACGCGCCGGCCCGCGCTCGAAGTCGATGGCCGGGTTCGGCCGCCCGTTCACGTGCAGGGTCGGCACCAGAGCACGGTGGCGCAGCTGCAGCAAGACCTTGGTCAAGCCCGCGATCCCAGCCGCGGGCTCGAGGTGGCCGATGTTCGACTTGACCGAGCCCAGCGCGACCTGCCCCGGACCCCTGAACACCGAGCGCAGCGCCGCGACCTCGATGGGGTCGCCCAGGGAGGTCCCCGTGCCGTGGGCCTCGACGTAGCCCACGCTCGCCGGGTCGATCTGCGCAGCGTCGAAGGCCGCGCGGATGACCTCGGCCTGGGCGCGGGGGCTCGGCACGGAGTAGCCGCTGGTCCGCCCGCCGTGGTTGACCGCCGTCGCCCGGATCACCCCGAGCACGCGGTCCCCGTCAGCCTCGGCCGCCGCGAGGGGCTTGAGCAATACGGCGCCCACGCCCTCGCCGGGGACGTAGCCCTTGGCGTCCTCGGCGAAGGCCCGGCAGCGGCCGTCCGGCGAGCTCATGCGCGCCTGGCTGAGAAACACGAACTTGCTCGGGTGCAGCATCAAGTTGACGCCGCCCACCAGCGCGTAGCGGCTCTCGCCCCGGGCCAAGCTGGCGCAGGCGAGGTGCAGGGCCGTCAGCGAGGACGAGCACATCGTGTCCAGGGCCAGGCTGGGCCCGCGGAAGTCGAAGAAGAAGGACACCCGGTTGGCGATGGACGCGAAGAAGGTCGCCGGCGAGGGGCCCCGCCCGCGCAAGGCGTGCTCGAGGCCCGCGAGGGCGTAGTGGCCGTACATCGCCCCCACGAACACGCCCACGGCCTCGCCGGCCAGGGCCGAGCGCGGGTAGCCGGCGTCCTCGAGGGTGTGCCACGCCGTCTCGAGGAACAGGCGCGTCTGCGGGTCCATGATCTGGGCCTCGCGGGGGGTCAGGTTGAACAGGCGCGCGTCGAAGCGATCGACCCCGTCGAGGAAGCCGCCCCAGCGCGTGTGCGCCCGATCCTTGCGCGCGCCCGTGGGGTCGTACCAGGGGCGGTGGTCCCAGCGATCGTCGGGGACCTCGGTGATCGCGTCGTGACCCTCGCGCAGGCGCGCCCAGAACTCGTCGAGGTCGGCGGCGCCGGGGTAGCGGCCGGCGACGCCGAGGATCGCGACGGGCTCGGCGAAGGTCTCGCCCTCGACGCGACGCGGGGACGTGGACTTCACGACCGGACTCACGACCGGACTCGCCTTGCGGCTCGCGGACTCCGGCGCCGGGCGGGCTCCGAGCAGCGGGGCCAGGCCATCGCCCATGTCCTCCGCAACCACCACGCTCCCCTCCAGGGGCGTCGCCACGGCCGCGAGCAGCACCTGCACGCCCAGCTCCGTCGACAGCGGGGCGAGCCCCGAGCCGCCCAGGCGGGCCGCGTCGCGCTCGCTGACCTGCATGCCGCCCTCGCGCCACAGCGGCCAGTCGATGGCCACGCAGCGACCCCGACGCATGCCCTCGCGGGCCGCCAGGCCGCGCCAGTGCGCGAAGCCGTCGAGGTAGCCGTTGGCGAAGGCGTAGTTGGCCTGGCCAACGTTGCCGAGGGCCGCGGCCAGGGAAGAGCAAGCGATCACGAACTCGAGGGGCTCGTCGGCGAGGACCTCCTCGAGGGCGTGCAGGCCGTGGATCTTGGTCGCGAGCACGGCCTGGGTCGCGGCCCGCCGCTCGGGCGATGCGTCGGCGCGGGCGAGCAGACCGTCGGCGGTCCGACCCGCGGCGTGGATGAGGCCGTGGACCGGGCCGACGCGGCGGTGGAGCTCGGCGAGCAGGGCCTCGAGGGCGGCGAGGTCGGTGACGTCCGCGGGCAGGTAGAGCCCGCGCCCGCCGAGGGCCTCGAGCTCGGCGAGCAGGGCTCCGATGGCTGCGTCCTGGGGCCGGCGGGCGCTGAGCACCACCGTCGCTCCATGAGTTGCGAGCGCCCGGGCGAAGATCGCCCCGAGCCCGCCAGCGCCGCCCGTGATCAAGACGCAGCGGCCGCGCAAGTTGTCGAGCTCGGCCGCCGAGGCCACCGGCGGCGCCTCCTCGGTCCAGGCCAGCACGCTCCGCTCCCCGCCGCACAAGCGGGCGAGCCCGGCGGCCTCGAGGGCCCCGAGCTCGGCCTGAAGCTGCGCCCAGCTCGGCCAGCCCTCGACCTCGAGCACGGCCATGGTCAGGCGCGGGAGCTCGCGGCTCGCGGTCGCGGCGAAGGCCCGGGCAGCCAGCGACTCCGGGTGGCCGCAGGCCGTCTCGACGTGGAGCACGCGGACCTCTCCCGCGGCCCCGCTCGCCGCCCGCCACAGGCCCACGCTGAGGGCCTCCAGGCGGTCGTGGAGCGCCGTCGGCTCGATGCCGGTGTTGGCGTGGACGATGCCGAGCTGCCCGAGCTCCAGGCCGTCCTCGCGCAGCTGCGCGAACGCTCGCTCGAGGTCGGCGGCGGAGCGCGGATCGACGACGAAGTGCCGCGGCCCGCGACGCTCGAAGCCAGCGCCCGCCTCGACGAGGACGGTCCCGGCCGGGCTCGCCGCCTGCACCTCTGGCTCGGCGTAGAGCAGCGCGAGCGGGCCCGCGCCCGCGCCCGCGCCGGTCACCGCCTGGCGCCGCCAGTGCGCCCGAACGAAGCGCGGACGGGCCGAGCTCGGCTCGCGCTGGGGCGCCGCTGCGCGCTCGGGCCCGCGACCCAGGCCGCCGTGCTCCGCCACCAACCACCGACTCAGCTCGTCGATGCTCTGATGCTCGAACAAGAGCGTGGGGTACAAGCTCGCGCCGAGCTCCCCCTCGAGCTGGGCGACGAGGTCCAGCAGGTCGCTCGAGTCCAGGCCGAGGTCGTAAAAGCCCGCGCTCGTCGACAGGGCCTGGGGCGCGGGAGCCCCAGCGCCCAGGGTGGCCACGACCAGCTCGCGCAGGCGCGCCCGCGTCGAGGCCAGGGCCCCCTCCCCCACCTCGCCAAGCGGGCTCGAAGGCGGCGCGGAGACGGGCGCCGGGGTGCTGCGCCGAGCCGCGCCCGCGTGGTCCTCGAGCCGGGTGATCAACCCGCGCTCGCGCACGCGCTTGAACGAAATCCCGAGCAGCTGCGCCCGCGGCCGCCCGCCGTCGTCGAGGATGTGCAGGTCCGCGACCGAGAGCTCCGAAGACGGCACGGTGCACGAGCCCTTCGGGACCCAGACCACGCCCCCGGGGCGCTCGCTCTCACCCGCGAAAGCCCGGGCCGTGGCGATGTGCACCGGGATCACCGGCTCGGCCACGGCACCGACCGCGCGCGCGAAGTAGATCGAAGGCAGCAAGGTCGCGCAGTCGAGCAGCGCCGGGTGCAGGCGAAAGTCCTCGGCGTGCTCGCGGGCCTCTTCGCCGAGCTCGACGCGGGCCAGCAAGCCCTCCGCGCGCTCTTCGATCACCCCCAGGCCGCGCATGAAGGGCCCGTGCACGGTGCCGAGCTCCCGCGACATCGCGTAGAGCGTGGCCAGGTCGACGGGCTCACCCGCCGGCGCAGCCACGCCCGCGTCCGGAGCCTGCGCCGGCGCGCCCTCGACCCCGTGCAGCTCGGCCCGGAAGTGCTCCCGGGGCTCGCCCCTGCCCTCGCCCGTGCGCGCGTCCACGGCCTGCCCCTCGGCGATCACCCGCACGCCCGCGCCCGCGGCCTCGAAGCGAAAGCCCAGGCTCCGGCCGTGCTCGGCGTCGACGGTGGCCGGCGCTCGGAACACGCAGCGGCGCAGCTCGACGCGCTCGAGGGCCACGCCGCGGGCCTCGAGGATGCGCCAGACCATGTCGAGGAAGGTGACCCCCGGCATGATCCGCACGCCGTGGACGTGGTGGTCCCGGAGCACGGGGTCGTCGACGGCCAGCGCGACCTGGCAGCGCAGGCCCTCGAGGGCGGACAGGGGCGGGAGCTTGGCGGAGGTCGGGGCGGTCATCGGGAGAACTCCAGCTGCATCAGCCGGCGCCGAGCGGGGCGCGGCGCGGCCTCGGGGCGCGCGGGCGCGTCGGGCCACAGCCGGCGGCGGTGGAAGGTGGGCGCGGGCAGGGCAGCCCGGGTCGGGCGGTGCTCGGGGGCCTCGGCGAGCACGACGTGGGCGTTGGTGCCCCCGAGGCCGAAGGCGCTCACGCCCCCGCGGCGCACGCCCTCGACGGGCTGCCAGGGGCGCCCCTGGGTCAGCACCACGAAGGGCGAGGCGGCGAAGTCAAAGCGCGGGTTGGGCTCGAGGCAGTGCAGCGTCGGGGCCTGGTAGCGGGCCTGCAGGCAGGCCGCGACCTTGATCAAGCCGGCGATGCCCGCCGCGCTGGCGAGGTGGCCGACGTTGGACTTGACGCTGCCGATGCCGCACACGCCCCGGGCCTGGGTCGACTCGCGGAACACCCGGGTCAGGGCCTTGAGCTCGATGGGGTCGCCGATCACCGTGCCCGTGCCGTGGGCCTCGATCAGCGAGACCGAGCGGGCCTCGGCCCCGGCGCGGCGCAGGGCCTCGCGCACGACCTCGACCTGGGCCTCGGGGTTGGGCGTGGTCACGCCCATGGTCCGCCCGTCGTTGTTGACGGCGCTGCCCTCGACGATCGCCAGCACCCGATCCCCGCGCTCGAGGGCGTCGGACAGGCGCGCGAGCAAGACCATGCCGCAGCCCTCTCCGGGCACGAAGCCGTCGGCGCGGCGATCGAAGGTCCGGCAGCGCCCCGTGGGCGACAGCGCCCGGCTCTCGCTCAGGCTCAGGTAGGGCTGCTCGTCGAGGAGCAGGTCGACGCCGCCGGCGAGGGCCAGCTCGACCTCCCCGGCGCGCAGGGCCTGGCAGGCCTGGTGGACCGTGACCAGCGAGGACGAGCAGGCGCTGTCGACGATGAGGTTGGGCCCGCGCAGGTCGTAGAAGTGAGCCAGGTGGGCGGCGATGAAGTTCTGCCCGACCCCGACGATCCCGTGCTTCGAGGGGTCGACGCGGCGGATGAAGTCGGACACCCGCGCGCCCAGCCACACCCCGGTCCGAGAGCCGCGCAGCTGCGCCCGGCTGTAGCCGGCGTGGGCGAAGGCCTCGGCCCCGACCTCGAGGGTCTGGCGGATCAGCGGGTCGAAGCCCCGCGCCTGGGCCTCGTCGAGCTCGAAGTAGGCCGGGTCGAAGTCTTCGATGTTGGGCAGGAAGCCGCCCCAGCGGCTGATGGTCTTGCCCGGGGCGTGCTTCGGCGAGAAGTAGCGCGCCGCGGACCAGCGCGACTCGGGGACCTCGGCGATCGCGTCCACGCCATCGCGCAGATTCGCCCAAAACTGCTCGACCGAGGACGCGCCGGGGAAGTGGCCGGCCATGCCGATGATCGCGATGGGCTCGTCCGCCGCGAGGCTGGCCGTCCGCGGGACCGTCACCCTCGCCTGGACCGGGGGCACGACCGGCTGCGCTGGCTGAACGGGCAAAACGGGCTCACTCGACAAAAGGGGAGCAGCCGCCTCGGCCTGGACCGGCGCGCCGCAGACCCGCGCCAGCGCCTCGGGGTGCGCCTCGAGCAGGTGCTCGCTGAGGCGCTCGATGGTCCCGAGCTCGATGAGCGCCGAGGGGTCGAGGGCCACCCCGAGCTCGCGGTCGAGTTGACCGAGCAGGCGGACCATGAGGATCGAGTCGAGGCCGAACTCCTCGAAGGACAGATCAACCTCGAGCTCCTCCTCGGGCAGCTCGAGGGTCTCGGACAGCTGCGCCTGCAGCCAGGCGTGGACCGGGCCGAGCTCGGGCGTGGCCGTCGGAGCCGCCGCTTCGCTCGCCCGTGGCTGGGGCTTCGCGCCTGGCCTTGGGTCCGCCTTCGAGCCCGCGGGCTCCCCGAGCGATCCCTCGAGCCAGGACTTGAGCGTGAAGCCCTCGCGCGCCTCCTCGTCGATGGCCACGGGCGTGACCACGGGGCCGAAGTCCCCGACGAGGGCGCACTCGAACAGGGCGACCCCGTCCACGTTGCGCAGCGGGGCCAGGCCCAGGCGCCGCAAGGGCTCGCGCGGGGTCTCGCCCATGCCGACCTCGCTCCAGTTGGGCCACCGCAGGGACAGCCAGCGCGTGCCGGAGCCCACGCCATCGCGGCTGGTCGCGTAGCGGTCCATCCACGCGTTGGCGGCCGCGTAGTCGCTCATGCCCACGCCCAGGCCGGGCACGGCGGCGCTGATCGACGAGCACAGCACGACCCAGTCGGGGCGGTGACCGTGGCGGCTCAGGGCCGAGGCGAGGCCGTGCAGGCCGGAGATCTTGGCCTCGAAGACCTTCTCCATCTGCGCCCGGGTCTTGTGGATGAAGGCCGGCTCGCTCGGGTCGTTCCAGCCCGCGGCGTGGATCACCCCGAGCACGGGCCCGACCTGGCTCAGGCGCGCGAGCAGGTCGTCGAGGCCCCCGGAGTCGAGCAGCGAGCCCTGGTGCCGGAGCACCTGGGCGCCGCGGGCCTCGAGCTCCGCGATCGCCTTCGCCCGCGCCTCGATCACCTCGGCGCTGCGCGAGTGGCCGCGCTCGAGCAGCGCGAGGCGACGAGCCCCGCGATCGACGAGCGCGCCCGCCAGGGTCAGGGCGACGCCCCCGGTCCCGCCGCTGAGCAGGTAGACCCCGTTGGGGTTCATCCGCAGCGCCGAGTCGGGGATCGGCAGGACCGGGTGGGGCTCGAGCTCGAGGCGCTCGAGCATGCCGTTGCGCAGCCGAGCCCGCCCGCGTCCGCTGGCGAGCAAGCGCCGGACCGCGTCCGCAGGGGCGTGGCGCAGGGTCGAGGCGTCGCCAAACTCGAGGTCGAGGGCCGCGAGGCGGCCGTACTCCGCGTCGAGCACCGGCAGCAGCCCGGCCAGCAGCGCGCTCGGCCCGTCGAAGTCCCGGGCGTCGCGGGGGTCGACGTCGCGGTGCACGTGGATCAGCCGCAGGGCCCGGCGCCGGGTCCCGGCGATCCACCGCTGGAGCAGGCGCAGGCGCCCGTGGGGCACGGTGGTCGGCGCCCGCGGGCCCGGCTGCACGTCGCACAGGTCGATGACCCGGACGATCGGCGGCGCCCCGACCTCGCTCAACGCCGCGAGCAGGGCGTCGGCATCACCGGCGTCGTCGAGGGGCGCGCGCAGGTGGTGGGGGCCGAGGCGGGCGATGCCCTGGGCGCGGTAGACCGCCGCGCCTCCCGTCTCGACCACGATCCGCGGGGCCGAGGCGCTGGGCGCATCGAGGAGCGCGAGCAGCTCGTCGCAGGTCTGGCTGCTTCCGCCGGTCAGCACCACGGTCGCGCCAGACTCGGCCGCGGCGCTCGCCCCCGTCGAGGCCTCCAAGATCGAGGTCCACGGCTGCCACCGCGGCGTGACCATGGCCATCTCGGGGAGCTCGTCCTCGGCGCCCCCGCGGCCGGTCGCCGGCTTGGTCCAGGTGAAGCGATCGGGCATCCACAGCCGCTCCCCGACGAAGGGGTAGGTGGGCAGGTGGACCCGTCGGCGCGCGCCCTCGGGGTGCAGCTCGTGCCAGTCGAGGGCCCGCCCCCGGACCCACGCGCGGGCGCAGGTGCTCAGCTCGCGGGCCCGCAGCCAGGCCTGGGCCTGATCCCGCGAGCGCGCGTCGGTGCCGGTGGCCTTGGCGCTCCGGCCCATCCACGGCCCGGGGCCGTGGGTCGAGTCGTCGTCGTCGAGGGGCCCGCCCAGGTAGGCGTCGAGGCCCGCCATCGCCTCGCGCAGATCGCTGGCGAGCCACGCCAGCCGCACGTTCAAGGGCTCGCGCCCGAGCTGGAGGGTGAAGGCCAGGTTGGCCAGGTCCAGGCGCGGGTGCGCGTCCGGGGCGACGATGGCCTCGGCCAGGCGCGCGCGCAGGGCCTCGGCGACCTTGCGCAGCTGCGGCGCGGTCCGAGCCGAGAGCACCAGGCAGTGGCGCTCGGGCTCGCTCGGCGCGGACACCTCGGCGCGGCGCTTCGCCGGCTCCCGATACTCCTCGAGGACCAGGTGGGCGTTGACCCCTCCGGCCCCGAAGGAGCTCAGCCCCGCCCGCCGCGGGATCCCAGCGGGGGGCTCCCAGGGGGTCAGCTCGCGCTGGATCCGGAAGGGCGAGCGGTGCATGTCGAGGTTGGGGTTGAGGGCCTCGACGTGCAGGGTCGGCACCAGGGTCCGGTGGCGCATCTGCAGCAGCACCTTGGTCAGGCCGACGATGCCCGCCGCCGACTCGAGGTGGCCGATGTTCGACTTGATCGCCCCCAGGCCGCACCAGGGCGCGTCCGCCCGCCCGAAGGCCGCCGTCAGCCCGGCGACCTCGATGGGGTCGCCCAGGGCCGTGCCCGTGCCGTGGGCCTCGACGTAGGTGATGGTCTGCGGGTCCACGCCGCCGCGCTCCATCGCCATGCTCACGACCTCGGACTGCGCGCGCGGGTTGGGCACGCTGTAGCCGTTGGTGAAGCCGTCGTGGTTGACGGCCCAGCCGCGGATCAGCCCGTGGATGGCGTCGCCGTCGCGCTCGGCCTTGGACAGGGGCTTGAGGATCACCACGCCCACGCCCTCGCCGGGCACGTAGCCGTCGCCCCCGCGGCCGAAGGCCCGGCACTTGCCGTCGCTCGACGCGAAGCCCTGGGCCGCGATGGTCAGGTACTTCGAGGGGTGCAGGTAGAGGTTGACGCCGCCGGCGAGGGCCATGTCGATCTCGCCGCGGACCAGCGCCTCGCAGGCCATCGCGATGCCGACCAGCGAGGCCGAGCAGGCCGTGTCGATGGGCATCGAGGGGCCGCGGAAGTTGAACATCCACGACACCCGGTTGGCGATGGACCAAAACGAGGAGTCGAGGGTCAGGCGCTGGCCGTGGGCCCAGGCCTCGGCGGCGTAGAGCTGGTGGCCGCCCCAGGTCACGCCGGTGTAGACGCCGACGCGGTTGGGGGCCATGGCCGTGCGCGTGTGCGGTTCGGTGTCGAGGAAGCTCGCGCGGCAGTAGCCCGCGTCCTCGAGGGCGGCCCAGGCCGTCTGCAGCAGCAGGCGCTCTTGAGGGTCCATCTGCCTGGCCTCCCGCGGGGCGATCTTGAACAGGCGATGCTCGAACTCCTCGACCCCGTCGAGGAAGGCGCCCCAGCGCGTATAGGTGCTGCCCTCGCTCCGGCGGTCCGGGTCGAAGAAGGCGTCGATGTCCCAGCGGTTGCTGGGCACCTCGCCCACGCAGTCGCGGCCGGCGACGAGGTTGGCCCACAGCGCGTCGAGGTCCGGCGCCTCGGGGTAGCGCCCGGACAGGCCGATGATCGCGATGGGCTCGCGGGTCGCCTCGGAGACCGACACCCGCGGGCTCGCCTCGGCCGCGACCTCGACCGGCGGCGGGAAGGCGCGCTCGATGGCCGCGCCGTGAGCTTCGAGGAGCGCCCCGCACACGGCCTCGAGGCAGGCGTGCTCGAAGAACAGGGTCTTGGACACGACGACGCCCAGGCGGTCCTCGATGGCCCCGTTGAGGGCGTAGATCATGACCGAGTCGAGGCCGTAGTCCTCGAAGGGCGCCCGCGGATCGATGTGCTCGGGGTCGTGGGCCAGCTCGCTGCCCAGGCGTTCGCGCAGCCACGCCAGCAGCGGGCCGAGCAGGTCGCGCGCTCGCTCGGGCTGCGCGGGCGCGGGCGCGACCGGCCTCGGCGCGCGGA
>NZ_ABCS01000132.1 GCF_000170895.1 Plesiocystis pacifica SIR-1
GTGTCGGCGAGCGCGAGAGGATCGACGACGTCGTCGCCACCGGCGCCCGCATCTGCGGCGCCCCCGTCTCCAGCCGTGTCCTTGCCCGGATCCCACTTGCCGCTGCCTCCGGCCTTGCCGCCCGTGCCGGAGCCGGCCGCGAGCAGCCCCTCTTTTTGGCCCATGGGGTCGTCCTCGTCGAAGCCCGAGGTCTCGCCCGCGGTGCCGCCGGTCTCGCCCTCGCCGGTCTCGCCCGCAGTCTCGGCGGCCTCCTCGACGGGCTCGCCCGCGTCGGCGCCCGCGAGCTCCGACGCGGCGCTGTCTTGGGGCGGCTCGACCTCGGCCTCTTCTTCTTGCTCGGGCTCCGCACCGACCTGGGCCACGGGCTGCTCCGGCTGGGCCTCGGCCACCGGGGCCTCCGTCTTGCCGCCCGAGAACATGACCGCGCCGCCGCCAACGAGAGCGAGGGCGAGCACGCCCGCGATCAGCAACAGCGGGCCGCGGCCCTCGGACTCGGCCGGCGGCGCGGCGACGGGCTTGGCCTCGGCGACGCTCGTCGAGGGCTCGGGGTCGAGGGGACCCGCGGCGACCAACCCACCGCCCAGTCCCCCGGAAAAGCTGCCAAACAGCGCGGCATCCTCATCGTCGTCGTCGCTGTCCCCAAGGTCAGCCGGCCCAGCCGAAAACACGATCACGCCCGAGTCTCCGGCCGTCGGCTCGTCGCTCGCCTTCGGCTTGTCCTTGATTGCCGCGGCCACGGACAAGATGTCCTGAAGACCAGACGACTCCTTCTCGCCGTCACTCTCGGGAAAGAGATTCGTATCCGTGTTGTTGTCCTGGGCCATGGCAGTTACTCGTGCGATTTCGCTCTGACCGGCCGCGTGTTGGGCCTCGTCGGATAGGGCACCGCTCGCGGGCGAGAAGATGAAGAAAAAAACTCGCGGTCGCTCGCGCTGATGATGAGACCCCAAAAAGCTACACCAGCGCAATTCAAACTGAAACGACCCCCCTCCAGACCCCGTGCTCTTCGCGCGCTGACGGCGATTCGTGTGTCCAATCACAATAGTATGGCTTTTGACTCCATGAGCTCAACGCCAATGCGCGCGGCCCCCGGTGATCCCGCCAGTCGATCACCAAGCGTGTGCATTGAGCGCCTGAGTTGAGTCACACCCATCGAGGCTCGGGTGCGCGCCAACGTTGCACCATCGCAGCGCGACCGCGACGCAAGCGAACCAACGCGCCGTGCGGAGCGCTCTGGCACCGCTCCGAGCACCGCCAACTCCGCACCGCCCTCGGAACGCCCACCTTGGCAGCGAGGCGTCCCGCTCCTGCTCCCCTGGACAGCGCGCCCAGTTCCCCCTAAACACAGCCCGCGTTCGGCAGGTCCGTCGCCAGCTCGATGGAGGCCTGGCGAGAGTGACCTGTCTAGCTAGACGGCGACGCACCTGAGCGCGCCGAATCGACCAAGGAGGACTGCCATGAAACGCACCGACCAAGAACGAATCGCCCGGGAGATCGGGCGCACCGAGAAGAAGGAGCGTCTGCAGGCCAAGCGCCTGGAAGGCAAAGAGGCACTGTCCGTGGGTGGCTACGCCAAGCAGCTCGAGACCGTGTTCATGTGGGACGACGAGACCGTCTACAACATCTCCGATGACTCGGTGATGGAGGTTCTGATGGACATGAAGGAGTTCCTCACGGACAAGGACTGCGAGGCCGCCGTCAAGCGGGCCATCAAGCGGACCAAGGTCAAAGACAAGTCCACGCCCCTCGACGAGGCGTTGGGCATCTTGTCCGAGATGTGAAGCTGGCCCCCCGCCAGACAAAAAGAGAGCGCGCCGGCCGGCGCGCTCTCTTTTTTAGTGGTGGCGCGCAGCTCACAGCGAGGGCGTGACGCCCATCTCGGTGAGCAGGTGATCGGCGCCATCCACGGCGTCCATCACCCACAGCACCGAGCGAATGTCGACGTGGATCGAGCGGGTGATCTCCGGCATGAACACCCAGTCCGAGGCCATCGACTCGTAGTTGCCGTCGAACACCAGGCCGATGAGCTCGCCGCGGGCGTTGAGCGTGGGCGAGCCCGAGTTCCCGCCGGTGATGTCGAGATCGGCGAGGAAGTCGATCGGCACCTCGCCGAGCTCCGGGTCGACGTAGGGGCCCCAGTTCTTGGCCTCGATGGTCTTGCGCACGCCCTCGGGCAGGTCGAAGGGCTCCGCGCCGGTGTGCTTGGCGAGCATCTCGCTGGCCACGGTGAAGGGCACGTAGGGCTCGTCCTTGCCCTCGGGCTGGTAGCCGCGCACGGTCCCGTAGGTCACGCGCAGGGTCGAGTTGGCGTCGGGGGCGAGGGTCTTGCCCTGGCTCGCCGCGAACTCGCGCATGGCCGCGATGTAGCGCGGGCGCAGCACGGCCATCTTGCCGGACTGCTCGGCGCCGCGCTTCTCCATGTCGTCGAGCATCGGCATGATCGCCAGGGCGATCTGGATGGCCGGGTCCTTGCTCTTGGCCAGCTTCTTGGGCGTGGCCTTCTCGTAGAGCTCGAGCACGGCCTTGGGGTTGTCGAGCTTGCTCTTTTTGTAGAGCTTGTTGATGGCCGCGGTGATGACCTTGTCGTCGAAGACCTCGCCGCCGAGGTAGACCTTCAGGGCCTCGGGCTGGTCCTTCGCCGGCAGCTTGGCGGCGCGCTCGAGGTGCAGGCGGAGCACGGCGCGGTCGATCTCGTCGGCGTAGCTGCGCTGGGACTCCTCGAGGCGGGTTTTGTAGCTGGCCAGGGCCGCCTTGGTCGTGGCCTCGCCGCTCTTCTCCCGAGCCTCGGCGGCCTGGATGATGCCGATCGCCCGGCGGATCAGCGTCGACGAGCCGACCAGCTCGGAGAAGGCCGCGTCCTGGTCACGGGTGGCCCGCTCGACGTCGTTGAGGGCCTCGATCTCGGCGAGCACGGTGCCGTAGGCCGCGGCCCGCTGCTCGTCAGCCTCGATCCACGCCTGCAGCTCGGCCTGCTGCTTGGCCGCGGTCTCGGCCAGGCCGCCCTTGCCCAGGCCCTCGAGCATGCCCTTGGCGTTGGTCAGCCCGTTGTTGAGGCCGCGGACGCGCGGGTTGGCCTTGATGGCCAGGCCCTCGTCCCCGTTGATGGCCGCGTCGAGGGCCGCGAGGTACTGCTCGTAGCGCGCGATCTTCCGCGGGTAGGCCCAGTCCGTGGCGTCGCGGACCTCCCCGGCGGTCTTGAGCCGCGAGGTCCGGCCCGGGTAGCCCGCGACCATCACGAAGTCGCCCTCGTCGAGGTCCTCGGTCGCGACCTTCAGCACGTGCTTGGGCTCGTAGGGCACGTTGTCCTCGGCGTGGTCCGCCGGCTTGCCGTCGGGGCCGACGTAGGCGCGGTAGAAGGAGTAGTCGCCGGTGTGCCGAGGCCAGCGCCAGTTGTCGATCTCACCGCCGTAGACCCCCACGCCCGCGTCCGGGGCGTGGACCAGGCGGATGTCGCGGATCTCGATCTGCTCGATGAGGAAGAACTGCGCGCCCTCGAAGTAGGAGGCGACCCGGCAGCTCACGTCCTCCTTGGCCTCCCTGCAATCCTTGGCCAGCTTGTTGCGCCGCGAGTTCATCTCGTCGAAGCGCGCCTGCGGGTCGTCGATGGCCTCGAGCCCGTTGAGCACCTGGTCGGTGACGTCGGTGAAGGAGTTGGTCACCCACACCCGCTGGCGCGGACCGGCCCAGCGCTCCTCGGCCTTGGTCTTGGCCAGGAAGCCGTCCTCGAGCAGGTTCTCCCCGGGCTTGGAGTTGCGCGCGAGGGCACCCGTCACGCAGTGGTGGTTGGTGATGATCAGGCCCTCGTTGGACACGAAGCTGGCCGAGCAGCCGCCCAGGCTGACGATGGCGCCGAGGGGGAACTCCGTCGGCTGGGTCAGCGCCGCGGGGTCGTACTCGAGGCCCAGGGCCTGGAGCTGCTGCTTGTGGTCGGGCGCGCCGAGCTGCCCGGGCATCCACATGCCGCCGGGGTTCTCGAAGGGGCCCTCCGGCTCGGGGTCGGGCTCGGCCACCGGATCGGGGTCGGGGTTGACCGGCGCCGTGTCGGGCTGGGTGCAGGCCCAGCTCGGCAACAAGCAAGCGGCGAGGGGAAGCGTGAGCAGCGACAGGCGCGTACGATCGACCATTTCGGGCCTCGATAGCAGATCCCCGCGCGACCTGTCCATGCGCGCTGACATGCGCACCACCTGTCCTGCTCCCCCACCGAGCCCCCGGCTGCTAAGGTGCGTCCGCGTGAACGGGAGTTCTTCATGAGCGGACCCACGACACTCGTGGTCGCCAACCCCACGGCCCGCACCGGCAAGGCCGCCAAGACCATCGACGAGGCCATCGCCGCCTTCGAGACCCGTGGGCTACACCCCGAGTTTTTCCCGACCTTGCCCGAGGGCAAGACCGTCGAGGCCCTCGCAGACCGCCTCGAGCGGGAAGACTGCGCCAGGGTCGTCTACCTCGGCGGGGACGGCACCTTCGCCGAGTCGGCCAAGGGCATCATCCTCGCCCGCGAGCGCGCCGGCGTCGACGTGCCGCTGGGCATGCTGCCCATGGGCACGGCCAACGACCAGGGCCGCTCCTTCGGCATCCAGGCCGGGGCCAACGCCCTCGCCAACAACATCGCGATCATTGCCAAAGGGTGCGAACAGTGGCTCGACGTCGGCCGCATCGAGGCCTTCGACGAGCACGGCGAGCTGCTCGCCTCGGACCTGTGGTTCGACAACTGCGGCTTCGGCCTGTCCGCGCGCATCCTCGCCCAGCGCAACCGCGACCGCCAGCGCGTCGCCAAGGTCCCCCTCGTCGAGCGCTTTTACCGCGACAAGTGGGTCTACGCCGGGGCGGCCTTCGCCGAGCTGTTCAAGTCGATGGTCGCCGGCTCGCAGTTCTCGAGCGAGGTCATCGTCGACGGCGAGGTCGTCGAGTGGGTCGGGCTCACGGACCTCATCGTCAACGGCACCATCCTCTACGGCGGCGAGTGGATCTTCATCGAGGACTCGCGCCCCGACGACGGCCTGTTCGAGGTCGTCCCCTTCCGCAGCTACGCCGACTGGGTCTCGGCGGCCCTGCGCTTTCACAAGCGCAACCCCGTGACCGTGGACGACCGCGAGGTCGTCGGCATCCCCAACCGCGAGTTCCGGCGGGCCCGGAGCGTCCAGATCCGCCTGTTCCGACCCCAGCAGGGCCAGCCGATCAGCGCCCAGATCGACGGCGAGGAGTTCATCACGGCCCACCACTACCGGGTCGAGAACCTCTTCCACCACCTGCGCATCATCGTGCCCGAGGACGCCCACTGGGTGTGATGGGAGGCGCGATGAACCGGGCTCGCCACCTCCACGGCCTCCGCCCCCTCCCCTGGCTGGCGTGCCTGGCCTTGCTCCCCGCGGCGGCCGGCGGCTGCCAGGTCGTCGACAACTGGGTCGAGGAGGCCGACGCGGGGCGCGAGGAGGACGAGGCCCCCGAGCGCGACGCCAAGGTGTTCGCCGAGCAGGTCGACGCCAAGCTCCGGGCCTACACCACCTGCCGCGACGACGTCGCCTCGGTCATGGGCCAGACCTGGAAGCGCTACAACGATCAGGTCAACGACGCGGGCGCCCCCAAGCGGCGGCGCGAGGGCGTGTACATCCGCGGCATCGGCAGCAACACCTTCCGCGGCTGCCGGCGCATCCTCGCCAGCGCCCCGCGCACGCCCCCGGACATGCCCGGCATCCAGGCCAACGCCGTCGACATGGTCGACGCCGCCACGGCCTTCGCCGAGCACACCCGCACCCTCGAGCGCTACGTCGACACCAAGGGCTACGAGGACGACGACTGGGCCCAGCTCGCCGAGCTCGACGTGGAGCTGCGCCGCCTCGTGGCCGCGTGGAGCTCCGCCGACGAGGCCGTCCAGCAGGGCATCGACCTGCGCCACCTCGAGAACGACCAGCTGCTGCTCGGCGTGCTCGAGCAGACCCGCTCGCCCCTCGAGGTCGCCAGCCGCAAGCTGATGATCCACGCCCGCCCGCTCAACCGCTGCCTGGCCCACATCCCCACGCCGCAGCCCCGGGACTGCGACGGCATCCGCAAGGAGTTCGACGACGCCTACCAGGAGTTCCGGGCCGTCCACGACGCGGACCTCGACGCCGCCGACAAGGTGTTTTGGATGAGCACCTTCGAGAACGACGTCGACGAGTACCGGAACCTCGTGGTCGACTTTCAGCGCAAGCTCGACCGGCGGGGGCCGAGCGCGAGCGACCGCCTGGAATTGGTCGAGGGCTACTTCTCGCTGGCGCGAGACTCGGAGACCCTCGACTTCGACTTCCCCTAGCCGCCTGCTAGCCAGATGGAGCGCGGCGCAGCTCGCTGCGGTAGTACTTGGGCCGCGGGTCGAGGCGCAGGTGCAACCAGGGCACCGCCATCCCGTGGGTGCTCACCCACAGCGCGCCGCGGTCCGGGTCGGCCCACCACGCGAGGATCTCGAGGGCGAGGTACCGCAGCAGCGCGTGCTGGAGCCGTCCCCCCGCGTGGTCCAGGAAGGCGCCCAGGTGGCCGTAGTCTCGCCCCTCGTCCGGAGGCGCGACGAGGCGGCTGTCCCCGCGCAGGTTGTCGAAGGCCACCACCCCGGCGCCCAGGTGCGCCACGAATGCCGAGCTGTCCGCGGGTGCCCGGGCCAGACCCGGGGCTGGGATGATCCGCTCTTCGAAGCGCTCCGCCCCGGTCTGCGACGCGCTCGTCTCCCACAAAAACGCCGGCGCCTCCCGGCCGCCGAGCCTGGCCAGGCAAGCCTCTCGTTGCGCCGCGTCCTTCGCCCAGCCCTCGACCACCTCGCGCCACGCTGCTCCGCTCATCGGCGCCAGTCTAGCTCCCGACCAGCTCAGGCCCAGCGCCCAAGGGATCCACAGCCCGCCCCCCAGGACGGAGACGACCATGAGCAGCGCTCGCCGCCGCTTCGCCTCGAGTCTCCACGCGAGGTGGTCGCTCAGCTGCCCCTCCCCTCCCAGTCAGACAGCGAGCCCGCTCAAGCCGGCGCCCACACGGCGGCGTCGCGCTCGTGGAAGCAGACCATGCAGCTGCCCGACTCGGCGATGCCCGTGATCCGGTCGCGCCCGTGCTTGTCCAGCGAGCGGGTCTGCACCCGCCCGTCGGGCAGCTTGATGCGGTAGGGCTCGAAGGGCACGGGGTTGTCCTCGGCGTCGACGAGCTCGATGACGACCTCGTGGCGCTGCGGGGGCTCGATGGGCGGCGCGTCCTCGAACTCTTCTTCGATCTCGCGGCGCTTGCCCGCGCTGCGCCTGGCCTCGACGACCCACAGCTCGAGGCGGCCGGTCTCGAGCATGTCGATGACGCGGATGGCGACGTCGTCTTGGCGGGCGCGGTGCCGCGAGCTGCCCAGGCCAAAGCCCAGGCCCCCGCCGCCGAAGGCGACGCGGCGCAGGACCGAGAGCTCGTCGCGGCTGTGCAGGGTCCGCACGAAGGCCGCGGCCTCGCGCGAGCCGAGGCGCCGGCCCTTGGCCTGCTTGCGCCGGCCGGCGGTCTTGCGAAAGCGGTACTCGCGGGAGCCTTTTCGAATTCGATCGCTCATGGTCAGGCTCGAGGGGGGTCAGCAGGGCTCGTCGAAGGCCTCGCGCTGGAGGACCCGCGGGCCGATGACGGCGCCCATGGACAGGCAACAAGAGGTCGTGCAGATGACGATGAGCATGGCCAGCTGGGGCACGGCGGGGAGCAGCAGCATGGCCGCGATGACCCCGATGAGCCCGCCGACGAACAGGCCCAGGCTGCCGCCGATGACCAGGCCGAAGATGCTGACCACGGTCCGAGCCATGCGCCGGTCTCGGTCGCGGCCCACGAGCGCCCGACGCCAACCCATGGCGAGGTCCTCGGTCCCGTAGGGGACGAGCTCCCCCGCCCCGAGGGGCGAGCGCTCGGCGGCCGCGTCGGCCTGGGTGTCCGCGGGCATCGACTCCATTCTATCAGCTGCCGTAGGCGTCGCGCAGGGCGCTCATGGTCGCGTCGTCCGCCTCGCCGGTGACCTCGAGGCCCTGCTTGGTCTGGAAGCGACGCAGGGCCGCCGCGGTGCGGTCGCCGTGGTCGGCGTCGAGGGCCCCAAAGTAATAGCCGAGGGCGCGCAGGCGATGTTGCACGCCGCTGGGTGTGTCGTGGGGATCGAGGTGGCCGAGCTTGAGCTTGATCTGCTCCTTGCCGTCGTTGAGCGACAAGATGGCGACCTTGGTGTCGGGCGGGACGACCTCGTCGATCTTCCCGTCGCCGTCGGTGGTCCCGGCGATGGGGTCGTGGCCCTCGATGAGCAGCTCGAAGGCCTCGTCGGCCCGCGGCTCGCCCTGGCGCGTCAGGGTCACGCGCACGCGCACCGGGCCGACGCTCAACTTGAAGCGCCCCACGCTCCCCGTGCTCACCGACTCCTCCTTCTCCTCGATGGCCGGGACCTCGAGCACGTCCCCGGGCAGCAGCGCGCTCGGGCGCTCGCGCAGCTCCTTGAGCCCCTCGTTGTCCGGGTGGTCCCAGATGGTGTTCGGGTCGTGGCCGGAGGCGTGGGCGATGGAGGTGAGGCAGTCGCCAGCTTTGATCGTGACCTTGGGCATGGTGTCGGGCCTCAGCTGCCGATGATGTGGCGGATGATGTCGAACAGCGCGCGCTCGCAGTTGGGGTCGTGGCAGATGGCGTCGTGGGCCGCCCCGGAGATGCGAAACTGCTTTTTGGTGGTGTAGTCGCTGCCCACGCGCACGGCGTGGCGCTGGGTGGGGAAGAGCAGCTCGGCGCTGGGATCGGGCACGGTGCCGTCGCTCTCGGCCCGGCGCTGCATGACCACGCCGCGGTCCTCGGGGTTGGGGTCCGAGATCACGTCCCAGCTCCCGTCGCCGCGCTGCCCGTAGTGGATCATCTGCGGCGGCATCATGTGGTGGGTGTGGAACACCTCCATGCGCGTGTTGTTTGGCGGGAGGTGAAAGTGCATGGCCATGTCGACGGTCAGCCCCGTCGAGTAGATGGCCCAGGTCCGCGGGTGCTTCCAGGTCCCGACCCAGTTGTGGTAGGCCTCCGCGTCGTTGAGCCGCCGGCCGAACTCGCGGCGCACGGCCCCGGTGATGGCGTAGGACTCGCTCGCCGGCGCGACCAGGCCCGGGGGCGAGGCCGTGTTGCGGTACAGCGCCCACGAGTTGCCCGTCCACTGCCGCGTGGTGTTGGGGTGCTCGAAGGTCTCGTAGGTGTACCACCAGGTGTTGCCCGTGTCCCGGTACTGGGGCGTGGGCAGCAGCTGCATGGGCCCGGGCACGGCGCTCATGATCGTCTGGAACTTCTGGCGCGTGTTGCCGAGGATCGTCGACAGGCCCCAGCCGCCGTCCTCGTTGGAGCGCGCCCCCGTGAACATGCGCCGGACCAGGACCAGGCCGCCGCCGACCGGCTGGGCGACGTGGATGACGCCCTTGCACTTGTCGGCCACGTCGCTGTGGCCCTTGAGCGTGGCCCGGGTGACCAGCCCGCCCATGGAGTGGCTGATGAGCACGAACTCCGACGCGCCCTCCTCCTCGAGGATCTCGCGGATCCGCCCGGCGACGACGTTGCCCGAGGTCCGGTTGCTCTGGCGCCAGTCGTAGCCGATGACGTAGACGGGCGTGGTGTAGCGGCCGAAGCTCTGGCCCTCGAGGTCGCGGATGAAGGTGCCGTAAAAGCCCCACGCGACCCCGGCCAGGCCGCGGCGGCACTCGTCCTCGTCGAGGTCGTTGCCCTCGGTCATCACGTTGACCGGGTTGGTCAGCGCGAACTCCCGGCGGGTGGTCTCGGCCGAGACCCACAGCCAGTGGCTCATGCGCCAGTTGCTGTCCGGATCCCAGTACTGGTCCTGCACGGTGAAGTGCAGCCGCGAGCCCATCACGCCGGGCACGAAGATGATCGGGATGTTGCCCGTGTCGATGGTGTTGTCGTCGACGCGACAGACCATCTCGTCGGTCGGCGTCCCCTGCGGGTCGGTCATCGTCGGCCTCCGGCGCTGATGCTGGCGAGCAGCTCGTCGACGACGCGGCGCAGCTGCTCCTGCGCGTCCAGGGGCCCGTCGGCGGCGACCTCGACGTGGCGCATGCGGACCGGGTTGCCGACCTCGTAGGCCTGGCGCGCCCGGCAGCTCCACCAGTGGTCGTCGTAGTCGTCCTTGGTGACCAGGCGGAGCATCGCGCCGTGGATGATCGGCACGTCCTCGCGCTCGACCTGCGCGCGCCCGCGGGCGAGCAGCTCGGCCACGTGCGCCTCGAGGTCGGGCTCCCGCGGCCCGCCTGCTTGTTCGAAGCGCTCGAGGGGGTGGACCGTGACGCCCACGCGCAGCTCGGCGTCGACGTCCTCCCAGGTGAACGAACGCGGGCCCGAGAACTGCGCGGGCAGGTCGAAGGCCCAGATCGCGGCCTGGCGTCGGGTCGAGCCCGCGGGGGTCGGCCCCGGCGCCGGGCGATCGGCCCGCGCCCAGCTGGCCAGCACCGGATCGACGATGCCCCGCACCGCGCCCGCGTCGACGTCGAGCAGCCACCCGATCTTGACGTAGTCGCCCTCGTGCACGCCGTTGCCGATGTTGGCCGCGACCGTGAAGCCCTGCTTGGGCTGGCCCCCGTCCATGATGTGGAAGTGGCGGTAGGGCACGGCCTGGCCCATGAGCTCGAGCTCGCCCTGGTCGTCGACGCCGAAGTCCCCCTGGAAGTGGGTCTTCATCTGTCCGCACATGTCGTCGAGGAGCTCGGCGGCCGGCGTCGCGCCCCCGCCCGGGAGCTCGAATTCCACGGTCAGCTCCGTCCGCGGCCCGTCGGCGCGGAAGCAATAGCTGGTCCCGTCTTCGAGGCCCGCCGGGCTGTCAAAGGCGATCTCGTCCACGCGAAAGCGCATGCCTGCATGCTACACGGCGGCGCCGCGGCGCTGCGCGTCTTTTTGTCGCCGCCCCGGTGACGTCCCTGGATGGCATCCCCGCGACGGTCAGCCCACCACGAGGTGGGTCACAGGGCCAGGATGCGGTGGGCGACGGCCTCCCACAGCGCCACGAACTCCGCCCGACCAAAGCGCGACGTGGACGCGATCCAGTCGTGGTGGGGAGGCTCGTGCTCCGGCGCGTGGAAGTGCCCGATCACGTCGAGGTGATCCGCCGTCGCCGCGTGGATGAGTTCGCCGTGGATCTGCGAGCGCGTGGGCACCATGCCGTCGCTATCCTCGGACCTGGCGACCTCGCCCCAGGCCGCGCGCATGGCCACGGACTGGGCCAGGTCTGGGACGACCTCGAGGTCCCGGGGCATGGGCGCCGAGCGCTCGCGCAGCCACCGAAACAGCACGTGGGTCGCCTGCTCGTAAAAGGACAGGCCCAGGGACACGTGCGAGCGCAGCTTGGGCTTGGGCGCCCGGGCGACGACGCAGCCGTAGAAGGTCTCGGGGCGGTCGACGACGGCCGCGTTGAACAGGTCGACGGCCGCGGGCGCGAGCTGGGGGATGAGGTGGGCGTCGCGGCGCAGCTCCTTCATGAAGTCGGCCACGCGCAGCGAGTCGTCCTCGCCGCAGGCCCGGCCGAGCTCGGCCACGGCCTCGCGCTCGAGGGTGTCGAGGACCACGTGGACCGGGGTGTCGGGGAGCAGGCGCTCGCCGACCAGGGCCCGGGCGAAGCGGAAGGCCAGCCGCGCGGGCAGCCGCCCCTCTCGCAGGGCGATGACCGTGAGCACGGAGAAGGTCCGCAGCAGGGGCTCGCCGATGATCCCGACGAAGTGGTCCGAGAGCGGCGAGCCGCAGTGCGGGGTGCAGATCGTGACCACGCTGCGGATCCGCGAGGCGATGGGCTCGACCTCGACCGCGCCCAGGTCGACGCCGGGGCAGGCCAGCAAGCGCGCGTCGAGGCCACCGGAGCTGTGCCCGATGATGTGCAGCGGCTCACCCGGGGGAATCTCGTCTTCGATCACCGCGAGCAGATCGCCCGCGCGCTGGCGCAGCGAGGCCACCGGGCCCGTGCGCACCCGATGGATCTGCACGCGCTCGCCGTGGCGCTCGAAGGCCGCCTCGATGATCTCCTTGACGTGCGCGAAGTAGATCAGCGGGCCGAAGTTCACGAACCCGAAAAAGCCCGGCACGAGCACGACGTGCTGGGTGATCTGCGACTCCGACACAGGCCTGGAGAGTAGCCCGAACGGCGCCGACGCAGGGCAGCGCAATCGACGCGAACGCAGCGGGCTCTGGGCGGGACAAAGCCGCGCCGTCGGCTCGATGCGTCCGCCCAGCGGCGGTATACCTCTCGCCATGCCCGCGCCCGTCTGGACCGAGTCCGACCCCGCCGCCATCGCCTTTTTGTTCGTGTGCTGCGCCAAGCTCAGCGACGGCGACCTGAGCGACGAGGAGCTCGTGCGCATCGTCGAGCGCGTGGCCGCGTGGATGCCCGGCGCGTCCGAGGACGAGCTGCGCGGGGCCCTGGGTCGCGCGACGGCGCTGTACGGCGACGCCCCCGATGCCCTGTCCCGGCGCGAGCTCGCCGAGGCCACCGCCCACCGCCTCGGCGAGCTGCTGGTCCAGGCCGACCGCGAGCGGCTGATCACCGAGCTCATCGGTCTGGCGCAGGTCGACGGCGTCACCCCGGGCGAGACCAGCTTCATCCTCGCCGTCGCCGAGGTCTTCGGCGTCGCCGTGTCCGCCGGCGACGCGCCTACTCGTTGAGCGCCTCGCAGGCGTCGACGTAGCTGGGCTGCGCCGCCGGGCACACGACCGCGCCGGCCCCCGCGAGGCAAAAGCCCCGCTGGTTGGCCACGCCCAGCTGGGCCACGCAGGCTTCCAAACGCGCCGGATCCCCGGCGGCGAAGGCCTCGCAGGCGACCAGGCCCGGGTCTTGGTGGGTGTCGTGGGCCTGCGCGTCCCAGCTCGTCAGCGCGGGGACGTCGGCCCCCGTGGCCGGGCGCCAGCCCTCGCCGTCCTCGACACAGTCCGCGGCCGTGAGCTCGAAGGCCTGGCAGCACAGCGCCCCCGCGCCGCAGGTCGCCTCGGTCTGCGCGGCGCTGGCCGTCGGGTTGCAGGGCACCGGGCAGCCGTTCTCCGGCAGCCCCGCGGACGCCGGGACGAGCTCGGTCTGCACGCACGCGCCCCAGCGGCTCTGGTCGTTGGCGTCGCCGGAGAACACCCGCACGCCCTCGACCATCGTGGGGTCCGAGGAGCAGCAGCGGTACGGGCTGCCCGCGCCGGTGTCCGTGCTCGGGTCGCAGGCCTGCTCGGGGAAGCCCAGGGGGCTGAGGGGCTCCGGCCCAGTGACGGGGCCGTCGGGGTCGATGCTCGCGCAATCGACCACGCCGGGCGAGCCCTCGGGCAGATCCGTCGGGGTCGACTCCTCCTCCCCGACCTCCTCTGTCGCGTCGTCCGCCGAGCCCATCTCGTCCGCGGGCTCGGACTCCGGGCAGCCCGCGAGGGCACATGCGAGCGGCGCCAGCCACCATCGACCAAAACTCGAGCGCGTCACCTCCCCACGCTACCAGAGCTCGCCGAGTCCCCGAAGTTGAGCTAGCGTGCTCCCGGGAAGTCCTTGACCACGCCGCCGATCCCCGCCCGACCCGAGCCCCCCGTCGCCGCGCCGACCCGCGTGTGGCCCATCGTGCTGGTGCTGTGGCTGGTCATGTTCATGTCCGCGTGCCAATTCTTGATCGTCGCGCCGGTGCTCCCGCGCATCGGCGCGGCCCTGCACGTCCGCGAGGAGCTCCTCGGCACCCTGGTCACGGGCTACTCGGTCTCCGTCGCCGTGTTCGCCGTGTTCGCGGGGCCCATCTCCGACCACTACGGGCGCCGGACCATCCTCCGCGCGGGCTCGCTGTTCATGGGCGTGGCCCTGGTGCTCCACGCCTTCGCCGACAGCTTCGCCGTGCTCTTGGCCCTGCGCATGCTGACCGGCGCGAGCTCGGGCATCCTGTCCGGCGCGGCCGTGGCCTACATCGGCGACATCCTGCCCTACGAGCGCCGCGGCGCGGCCCTGGGCTGGATCCTCAGCGGCATGGCCTTCGGCCAGATCGCCGGCGTCCCCCTGGGCACGGTGCTCGCGGGCGAGGTCGGCTTCCAGTCCCCCTTCGTGGTGTTCGGCGTCGTCATGCTGCTCGCCTTTGGCGGCACCGTGGTCGCCCTCGTGCCCGGCCCCGCCCGCGAGTCCAGCGAGCTCTCGCTGCGCTCGGGCCTGGGCAACTACGCCGAGCTCCTGCGCCGCCGCGACCTGCTCGCCGTGACCCTCGCGTCCACGGTGATGATGGTCGGCGTGTCCGTGTTCATCGTCTACCAGCCGATCTGGCTCGAGACGAAGTTTGGGGCGACGCCCAACCAGATCGCCAGCTTGTTCCTCGTCGGCGGCCTCGCCAACGCCATCGCCGGGCCCATCGCCGGCCGGCTCAGCGACCGGGTCGGGCGCAAGCGCCTGGTCGTGGGCTCGAGCGTGGGCATGGCCCTGCTCATGGGCACCGTGTGCTGGCTGCCGAGCTTCTGGCAGCTCTACGTGTCCTTCTTCGTGGTCATGTGCGCCGTGGGGACGCGCATCAGCCCGCTCAACGCGTGGATGACCGCCCTCGTCGGGACCGAGCGCCGGGGCACCCTGCTGAGCCTGACCATGGCCTCGGGCCAGGCCGGCTTCGCCATCGGGGCCGCGGCCGCGGGGTGGATGTACGTGTCCACGGGCTTTTTGGCCAACTCCCTCGCCGCCGCGGTGACCTGCGTGCTGACGGCCCTGCTGCTGGGCCTGTTCGTGGCCGAGCCCGCCCCCCACGAAGTGGGCCCCGCCGCCGCCGAGCCGAGCCAGTAGACTCCACGGGCATGGTGCCCCCGCGCGACGCGCTGCGCTCCGCCGAGCTCCCCGAGCCCGAGGTCAACCTCATCTACGTCGGCGAGCGCGGCCCCGACGGAGGCGCGGCCGTCCGCGAATACCTGGTCCAGCTGTGCGCCATGACCCCCGAGCAGGTTCGCCGGGCGACCACGGGCAGCCACACCTACTTCCTGCTCCGCCCGGGGCTGACCCAGGCCGAGGCCGAGCCCCTCGTCGCGCGCCTCGAGCAGCTCGGGGCCGAGCTCGAGCTCGAGCCCTGCCCCTGGCTGGTCTACGCCTGCGACCCGCGCCTGGGGCCCCAGCAGGCGTGCGAGCGCCTCGTGGTGTGGACCGGCGGCGCCCTCGAGACCACCCTCTTCCTCGAGCGCGGGCGCCTCGGCGACTCCGACTACCCGCGCTGGCCCGAGGTCGCCTCGCGCCTCGACTTCGAGCGTCGGGCCGACGCCAACGCGGCCCTGCGCGCCCAGCTCGAGCGCTGGCGGGCCGGGGGCAAGGTCTGGTCCACCGATCCCCTCGAGCTCTTCGAGCGCCTGAGCCGGCGCGCCCCCAAGCTCGAGCGCGCGGTCCAGCGCGCCGCCACGCCCGAAGCGCTCACCGACGCCACCCTCGTACTCCAGGACTGGCTGCAGACCCAGGGCGCGCCGCGGGGGCGAGTGGGGCTCGAGGGCGAAGACGAGGACGCCGACGACCCCCGCCAGCACCTCGGGCCCCTGGCCCGCACCGCCCAAACCGGCCTGCTGCGCCTGGGCTGGACCGGCTGCGCCCTGACCAAGCTGCACATCTTCCTGTCCCCCTACATGTGGACGGCGACGCGCAACTTCACCCCCGCGCACCCCTACGTGGCCGACTTCGCCCGCGTCCCCGTGCTCGGCACGATCCGCGAGCTCACCCTCGAGCTCCACGGCCTCGGGCGCCTCGAGCCCGCGCGCTTCCCCGACGCCCCGCCCTTTTCAGGGCTCCAGCGCCTGGCCATCGTGGCCGACGAGGAGACCCACGTGGGCCCCCTCGGCGCCCCCTTCACCCGCTTGCGCGAGCTCAGCATTCGAGCGGGGAGCTTCGAGTGCGAGCCCCTGCACCTCCCCTCCCTGCACACCCTCGAGCTCGCCCTGCACCGGCTCCCCGAGACCTTTCTGGACAACTTCCACCGCAGCCAGCTCGAGTCCGTCGAGGACCTGCGCATCGAGCTGAGGCAGTACGCCTTCCCCGCCCACGAGCTCATCACCTTCTTCGTCAACCTGGAGCTCCCCATTCTCCAGCGCCTCGAGGTGCGGGCCCATCGCTACCTGCCCATCGCCGTCATCGCGGGCATCGCCCGAGCTCCCTGGGTCGCCGAGCTCGAGTCCCTGCGCCTGGTCTGCCCGCCAAGGCAGGGGTTGCAGGAGCTCGCCGAGGCGGAGCTGGGTCAGCTCGGCGAGCGCCTCGAGTTCGTCGAGCTCGCCGAGCTCGCCGAGTAGACCGCCTCAGGGCGCGAGCAGCCGAAAGCTCAGCACCCCGACGGCGATGGCCACGACCACGCTGGCGCTCAACACCTTGGCGTCGAGCTTGGCTAGCTCGTCCTCGGGCTCCCCGCTCGACAAGGTCCGCGCGAGCACGGGCCACTCGATGGTCGCCGCGAAGCCCAGGCTGGCCCAGGCCCCCGCGACCATGGCCCGGGCGGCCGCCGCCTCCGTCCCCACGACGAGCCACAGCAGCGGGATGGACAGGAGCGTGCCCAGGTTCCCGGCCACGCTCATCACGTAGAACTGGCCGAGGCTGCTGCGCTCGAAGTCCCAGTCGAAGGTCAAAAAGCCCGGCTTCGAGGCCACGCGGTAGCGGCCCCCGCTGCGCCAGGCGCCGAGCAGGTGGCACCACTCGTGGAGCGAGACCGCGATCACGAAGCCGCCGAGGCCCGCGACGCCCAGCTGCAGCCAGGGCAAGGAGCCGGTCGCCCAGATCGCAAAGACGAAGCCCGCGACCATGACCAGGTGCCCCGCGCCCAGGCGCGCCAAGCTCAGGGGCTCTCCGTCCTCACTCGTGTTCTGTGCTTCGCCTGCCATCACGCCACTCCTGCTTCATGGTGACACGAGTCGGCGCCTCCGCGAGCTTCCGCGTCCCTGCCCCACCTCCTTGGCTCAGAGAGTCCGCGATCGCAGCCGAGAGCGCCACGAAGTTTCACCCTGTGTGAGGGCGATCATCAGCGGGCGCATCTCACTGCCAGCTAGTTACACTGAACGTCTGGAGCGCTCGAACAGTACTGCCTTTTTCCATCGCATTGAACGAACTGACCAGGCTGACTCTCAAAGCAAAGTCCAAACGTGCCTTGGCACCATATTTCGCAGCCGTTCATGCAATCGAGGTACGCCGCGCAGGGCTCCTCGCCCTCGCTGCCCTCGCTGTCCCCGCTGC
Organism: Plesiocystis pacifica SIR-1; assembly: GCF_000170895.1. Taxonomy (GTDB): domain Bacteria; phylum Myxococcota_A; class Polyangia; order Nannocystales; family Nannocystaceae; genus Plesiocystis; species Plesiocystis pacifica. The sequence continues at coordinate 17,156 of NZ_ABCS01000132.1, forward strand.
CACTCCCATCACTATCCGTCTCACCTTCGCACGAGTCGACCAACTCTCCGTTGCAGTGCAGGTCCCCCCAAACCGAAACTTGACCAAGCATCTTCTCATCTCGCGCAAGACACTCGCCCGCACACAAGGTGGAGATCACGGTTCCATCCAAGCAGTCAGCCGAGCAGAAACCACGGAAAGATGAATCAGACTCTTCACTGGCACCGCTTTCACTCCCGTACTCTTCCAGTCTTTCATCGGCTAGACAACCGGTGCTGGAGGCGAGAGCAAAGCCCAGGGCGAGGAAGGATAAAATGAGGTTTCGTCCCACACTCCTGAGTGTCAGACACGAGCACTCTGTTTGCAGACACCCAAGTGAGGCTACCCACGCCGACATCGAACATTCAAAGTAGCACTACGCGTGACATGTATCTGTGATATCGAATGGACATGAAAGCTAAATCGAGAATCAAGGCGGGCACACTGCCGTCACACGACCCTAGTACGCTGAAAGCCGTTGACCCAGGGCCGCATGAGACAAAGTGAGGCGATGCGACCATGAAAGTGAAGACCAATAAGAAGTCCGGCGCTGCCCCTTTCCCCATGAAAGGTGAACACGGGCAGCTCCCGGACGACGCCCCTCACGAGTGACATAAAAGCTAACGGGGCCCTCGACGGAACCCCGGCCAGGGCCTCTTCCAGTCAATGCTCAGGCAGTGGCCGCGGCTCTACAACATACACATCGCCGCGGTCCGGCTCCCACTGCGTGCGCCAAGGCGTGCTCGATCCGAGCCGAGGCTGTTCGAGCCCTCATCGAGGACTGGGTGAGGAGCAAGCTCACGAACAGCTCTACAAACAGAGCAACTGTGCCTGACACTCATGAGCATGGTACGAACCCTCTCTCCACTCCTCCTCGTTTTGGGCCTCTTTATTGGTTCCAGCACCGGCTGTCTGACCGATGAAGAGCTCGAAGAGCACACCGATGAAAGTCTTGCCAGTGAAGACGAAGATTCAGCCTTCCGTGGATTCTGCTTCGCTGAGTGCTTGGACGGGACAACGATCGCCACATCATGCTCAGGCGAGTGCAGTGCCCAGGATGAGCAGATGATTGGACAAACAATCATCGGAGGTGAAGTATACTGTAACGGAGGGGGCTTCAGGATTTTGAGTGGGTCACCCCGCCGGGAACCCTGGTACGCCCCCTCCAGCCCAGGCATGCTGAGAGCCCGTGCGCGACCGAGACCTCTACGCCAAGCTCCTTGGAATCGAAGACCCCTGGTACGTCCGCGACGTTGACCCGAGCCTCGAGGCTGGGGAGGTCGAGATCTTCATCTCCCGAGACGAGCGCGCCGAGCTCCCGTGCCCAGTCTGCGGGGCCGCGGCCGGGCGCTACGACACGCGGACTCGCACCTGGAGGCACCTCGACACCATGCAGTACAAGACCCTCCTGACCGCCGAGGTCCCGCGGGTCAAGTGCGCCGAGCATGGCGTCAAGCAGCTGAAGGTGCCCTGGGCCGAGCCCGGCTCGAGGTTCACCGCGATGTTCGAGGCGCTCGTCATCGACTGGCTCAAAGAGGCCAGCGTGTCCGCCGTGGCGAGGATGCTGCGCATGACCTGGGACGAGGTCGACGGCGTCATGGCCCGAGCCGTCGCGCGGGGCCTCGAGCGCAGGCAGTCCCAGCCGCTGCGGAACATCGGCATCGACGAGACCTCGTTTCAAAAGCGCCACGAGTACGTGACCGTGGTCTACGACTGCGACCGCAAGCACGTCGTCGACGTCCTCGACAACCGCCGCCAGTTCGACCTCGAAGAATTCTACTTTGGCACCCCCCTCGAGCACCTTCAGAGCCTGGAGTCGGTGTCGATGGACATGTGGGGGCCCTACGTCCAGGCGACGCTGATCCACGTCCCCGACGCGGAGCGGAAGATCGCCTTCGACCGCTTCCACGTAGCCAAGCACATCAACGACGGGGTCAACAAGGTGCGGGTCGATGAGCACGCCAAGCTGCGCGAGCTCGGAGACCGGACCCTGACGGGGACCCGCTACCTGTGGCTGAAGAACCCCGAGAACATGACGGCAAAGAGCCGGCTTCGCTTCGAGGCCCTGCGCGGGAGCTCGCTGCGAGTAGCGAGGGCGTGGGCGATGAAGGAGGCCGCGCGCCAGCTGTGGAGCTACGAGCGGCGGGGCTGGGCGCGGCGGGCTTGGAAGCGGCTCATCGTCTGGATGGCGCGGTCTCGACTGCCGCCGATGGTCAAGGTCGGCCAGACCCTGCGGGCGCACCTGTGGGGCATCGTGAACGCGATCGTTCTCGGGGCTACGAACGCCTCACTCGAAGCGGTGAACTCGAAGATCCAGGCGCTGAAGAAACGGGCGTGCGGGTATCGGAGCCGGGCTCGGTTTCGGAGCGCGATCTTGTTTCACTGCGGGGGGCTCGAGCTCTATCCGAGCGCTCATCTCGCCCACACGAATTCTGAAGCGCCTAACGGAGTACTGGTCGACGAGTGTGGGTGTGATACGTCGGGTGAGGAGAGTGGTGGCTCCGGCGGCCCGGGACCCTGCGTTGATTCGTGCGGTGTAGAGTGTCACAACCTCGCGTGTGATCTCTACTCATGTATACCTTGTATTTGATATTTCAGGGTCGGGCAGGCCCAACGCTGGGGGCGGCCCCTCCGGGCCTGTAGACCCCGACGACCTCGAGCTGCGGGTCCACCTGCGCGAGCACGACTGGCGTAACTCGCAACCCATGCGGGGCAAAGCAGCATTCCCTGCCCCCACGTTCGCGGCTCAAACCTCGGTCGTCGAGTACATCGACACCCCGCGCACGTCCTCGCGGATGCGCAGCGGCTGGCGCAGCGAGGGCAGCACCCGCTGCTCGCAGTCCCCCCGGTCGCACAGCCGGCAGGTCACGCCCACGGGCAGCATCGCGTCCTCGTCCTCGAGATCCATGCCGTCGGCGTAGACCAGCTCGCTCGCGTGACTCAGCGGACAGCCCAGGCCCACCGCCAGGGTCGTCTGCGGCGTGCCGTAGCCCCCGCGACCGTGGGCGACGGTCCGGGCGATGCAAAAGAAGCGCTCCCCGTCGGGCATGGTCGAGACCTGCACCCGCGGCATGCCCGGGGTCTGGAAGGCCCGGAAGACGTTCCACCGCGGGCAGGCCCCCGAGAAGCGGGCGAAGCGGATCCCCGAGGCCGAGAAGCGCTTGGAGATATTGCCCGCGATGTCGACCCGGATCATGTGGAAGGGCACGCCCTCGGCGTCCGGTCGGCGCAGGCTGGTCAGGCGGTGGCAGACCTGCTCGAAGCTGGTCCCGAAGCGGTTGGCGAGGAGTTCGACGTCGTAGCGCTGCGACCGGGCCGAGTCGAGGATGCGGCCGTAGGGCATGAGCACGGCGCCGGCGAAGTAGTTGGCGAGGACCAGGCGCGCGAGGCTGCGCGAGCTCGGCGTGGTCAGGCCGTCGTCCTCGCTGAGTTCGTCGAGCAGCCCGGTGTGGAAGATCAGCGCGATCTGGGCGGCGAGCTGGAAGTTGCGCGACGAGGGCGGGAGGGCCTCGGACAGGCTGATGCGGCGCAGGTCTCGATCATAGCGCCGGATCAGCCTCCCCTCCCCCGCCGACGTCAGCTGCACGCCGATGCCCTGGCGCTCGACCCACTCGGCCATGGCCGCGAAGCGGGCCCCTCGCTTGAGCTTGGCGTCCTCCCACAGCCGCTGCGCCGCCTCCTCGAGCGCGCCGAAATAGTTCATGTGCCGCTGGATGAAGTCGTTAACCTCCTCCGAGGGCAGCACCTCGCCGGTCGCCTGGCGCAGCCGCTCGCTCCCGTCGACCTCGCCCGTGATCTCCTGGCGGGCGTAGCTGTCTTCGGCCAGCTCGGCCAGGGAGTTGCGCGCGCGCTGGTACTGCTCGTAGAGGGTCAGCACGGCCCGGGCGACGGCAGGAGACGTGCTCGCCAGCTCGCGGACCTCCGCCGAGTTGAGCGGGTGCTCCTCGAACAAGGGGTCCGAGAAGGCCTCGAGCAAGTGCGCGCCGAGGCGATGGTCGTCGTCGCTCGCAAAGTCGTCGAGGCCCAGCCCAAACTCGCGCGCGAGGCTGAGCAAGAGCTCGGCCCGCAGCGGTCGCTGGTTGTGCTCGATGAGGTTGAGGTAGCTCGCCGAGATGCCCAGGCGACGGGCGAGCTCGGCCTGCGTCATGCCTCGCGCGCGTCGCTTGGCCCGGACCTTCGAGCCCAGGTTGTTCTTCTTCGCTGCCTTGCCCGCGCTCCGACCCACGCCCACAGTCTAGCGCCTGAATTTACAAGATTTACAGATTGACCTTTTCAACTTGAAAACCATTGACAGCTCTAACTGCATGAAAACAAAGTTCTGGTTGATCAAAAGGGGTCCATCCCTATCCTCTGTCAACATGATGTTGGCGACGCAAAGGGGGCTCGCGGTGCTCGGCCCGGAGGTTCCGGGGAGCGATCTCATCCTCACCGACGAGGCCCTGGAGTTTGTCGGCGCTTTGTGCGCTGAATTCCAACCGCGCATCGAGGCCCTGCTCGCCCGGCGCCGCGAGCTCCAGTCCGCCTACGACGCGGGCGAGCGGCCGCGCTTTTTGACGGACACCGCGGAGGTCCGCGCGGGCAGCTGGCGCGTCGCCTCGATCCCCGCGGACCTCGAGCGCCGCACCGTCGAGATCACCGGGCCCGTCGAGCCCAAGATGATCATCAACGCGCTGAACTCGGGGGCCGACGTGTTCATGGCCGACTTCGAGGACGCGAGCGCGCCGAGCTGGGCCAACATGATCGGCGGTCAGCTCGCGCTGTTCCAGGCCGTGCGCGGCGGCCTCGAGTACGTCGACCTGACCCGCGGTCGCCACTACCAGCTCGACGCCCTCGACAGCCTGGCCACGCTGATGGTCCGCCCCCGCGGCCTGCACCTGCGCGAGGCTCAGCTCGAGCTCGCCCCGGGCCGGCCCGCCGCCGCCAGCCTCGTCGACTTTGGGCTCTACTTCTTCCACAACGCCAAGGCCCTGCTCGAGCGCGGCAGCGGCCCCTACTTCTACCTGCCCAAGCTCCAGAGCCACCTCGAGGCGCGGCTGTGGAACCAGGTCTTTGGCTTCGCGCAACGCCGCCTGGGCATCGCCCACGGCACGATCCGCGCCACCGTGCTCATCGAGACCCTGCCCGCGGCCTTCGAGATGGACGAGATCCTCTACGAGCTGCGCGAGCACTCCGCGGGGCTCAACTGCGGGCGCTGGGACTACATCTTCTCGGCCATCAAGACCTTCCGCCGCGACCCCAGCTGGGTGCTGCCCGACCGCGCCGAGGTCGGCATGACCCAGCCCTTCATGCGCGCCTATACCCAGCTGCTGATCCAGACCTGCCACCGCCGGGGCGCCCACGCGATGGGCGGCATGGCGGCCCTGATCCCGCGCAAGGACGACCCGGCGGCCAACGCCGCGGCCCTGGCCAAGGTCCGCGAGGGCAAGCTGCGCGAGGCTCGAGACGGCCACGACGGCACCTGGGTCGCCCACCCCGGGCTCATCCCCATCGCCCGCGAGGCCTTCCAGTCCGTCACCGACGCGCCCAACCAGCTCGGGGTGCTGCGCGAGGACGTGCGTGTCGAGGCGGCCGATCTGTGCGCCCCGCCCGAGGGCGCCCGCACCGAGGCCGGCGTGCGCACCAACGTCCGCGTGGGCGTGCAGTACCTCGAGGCCTGGCTGCGCGGGCGCGGCTGCGTGCCCCTGAATTTTTTGATGGAGGACGCCGCGACGGCCGAGATTTCCCGCGCCCAGCTGTGGCAGTGGCGGGCCCACGGGGCGCGCCTCGACGACGGCCGCGTCGTCGACGAGGCCCTGCTGCGCACGATCGTCGCCGAAGAGCTCGACGCGCTGCGAGCCGCGACCCCGGCCGCGGGCGCCTCGCCCAGCCGCCTCGACCTCGCCGAGCGCCTGTTCACGCAGATGGTGCTCGCCGACGAGCTCGCCGACTTCCTGACCCTCGAGGCCTACCCGCACCTTTGACTCGATGGAGGGCCTTCCCGGG
>NZ_ABCS01000131.1 GCF_000170895.1 Plesiocystis pacifica SIR-1
CTCCCCCGAGCCGGGCGGACCCGTCTCGGGTGCCCCTCCTCCAGCCCACGCTCGACAGCGCGTTGGTTTTGGCGGGAGTGTTGGCGTTCTCGGCCGGGACGATGCAAGCTGCAACGTCCCGGCGCGGGGTCGCTCGATCGTCACGCGAGTGATGCAAACGCAAGAGATTTGCCTCAGAAGGACCCTCACAGGCGCGTCTTTGGCGTTTGAGACTTCGCAGAGCCTGAGACAGAATGATCGCCAAGGGGCTGCGTCCAACCGCATGCCCGACGACAGGAGACTTTCTAATCATGAGCCTGAACCGCGCTTTCCAGACCCTCAAGACTTCCCTTTTGCTCGGCGGGATCGTCGGCTTCGGCTTCGGCTGCATCATCTCCCTCGAGCCCATCGAGCCCTGCGACAGCGGCAGCAACAACAAGCTCAACGACGAGGGCGAGTGCGAGTGCCTGATCGGCTACGACTGGTGCACGGACGACCCGGCTGACCTCAACTGCTGCGACGACGACATCGGCGACGACGACACGAGCTCGGACGACGAGGTCGGCACCACCACCGGCGACGGCGACACCGACACCACCGGCGACGGCGACACCGACACCACCACCGGCGACGGCGACACGACCACCGGTGACGGCGACGGCGGCACCGGCACCTTGCCCCCCGACGACTGCGCCCCCGAGGAAGAGGGCTTCTTCTGGTGCACCCACGACGCCGACATGGGCCCCCAGGGCAGCCAGCTGTTCATCTGCTCGGGCGGCGCCTGGGTCGAGGACACGGTCACCGGCGACGAGACCTGCCAGTTCAACGGCTTCGACTTCTCCTACGGCTGCGTCGACAACGGCGTGGAGATCCAGTTCGAGTGCGGCGACGGCTCGGGCGCGGACTGTGACGCGGACGCGGCCTACTGCGTCGACGACACCGTGATCAGCGAGTGCGTCTGGGGCAAGGAGACCCACACCGACTGCCAGTACCTGTGCGACACCGTCGGCATCGAGGGCGTGACCTACGAGTACGGCGAGTGCGACGACATCGACCCCGACGACGTGGCTTGCTACTGCTGCGACAGCGACGACCCCGACTGTCCCATCAACGGCTGAACCCACCGCCACCCCACGGAAAAGGCGCGACGCTCTTTGAGCGCGCGCCTTTTCCTTTGCCTGCGCATTGGCGACAATCAAGCGTGCCCGGCCGCCACGCCCCCCTCGCCCTCGCCCTCGCGGCGACACTGTCGTGGGCGAGCGGCTGCGGAGACGATCTCGACCCGGGCGCCGACGTCGGCAGTGATCGGGACGGCTGCGGCGATCCAGGCAGCCACAGCGTCCCCGTGGACGGGCACTCGTGCGAGTGCGAGCCGGGCTACGACTGGTGCTCCGACGCCATCGACGCGTTCGACTGCTGCCCCGTGCAGGGCTCCGGCGACGAAGAGGCCGGCGAGGACGAAGGCGTGCCCCCCGACCTGCCCTGCGACGCCGAGGCCCTCGAGCAGCTCGTGTGCCTCGAAGATCCCGACTCGGAGCTGCCCGGCGACGCGCGGGTGTGGGCCTGCAACGGCGAGGCGTGGATCGAGGCCAAGGGCTACTCGACCTTCGCCTGCCTCGCCCAGGGCTTCCCCTTCGCCTACGGCTGCCGGCCCGCGCCCGAGGGCGCCGAGCTGCCCGAGTTCCTGTGCGGGCACGGGCCCGGCTCGACCTGCGACCTCGCCGAGTTCAACGCCAAGTGCACCGACGAGGACATCATCGACGCCTGCGTGTGGGGCCGGCGGACCATCGATCGCTGCAGCCGGCTGTGCTCGGCGCTCGGGGCCTTCGGTCCCGGCTACACCACCGGCGCGTGCTTCCAGCCCGAGCCGCCGGATCCAGAGTCCGAGCCCGATCCTGCCAGCTGCGTGTGCGAGTGAGGCCCGCGCCCTCGGTCAGCCGCGCCAGCGAGTCAGCCGCGGCTTGGGATCCTTGCGCAGCACTCGGGCGAGCTTGAGGCCCTCGGCGAAGGCCCAGCGCAGCGCCTCGTCGACGCCCTCGGCCGCAGCGTCGACCGGCGCCCCCGACTCGTCTTCGATGGTCGCGGAGCCGTCGGCGTCGCGGCGCAGGCCCCCCCGCCACAGCCGCTGCTCGGGCAGGTAGATCAGCAGGGCGTAGCGCAGCCCCGCCTCGTCCTCGCGCTCGAACACGAAGCGCGCGCCGCTCTTGGGGTGGAGGTCTTGGCTCGATGGAAGCATGGCGCTCAGGGACTCAAAAGTGGAATACCAGCCCGCCGGGGGGCCCTTGGGTCGCCGCGCGGCCGGAGCCGATCGTGCCCAGCTCGGGCTCGAAGCTCGGCGGACGAGTGAGCACGACCGCCGCCGTGACCCCGCCGGCGATCAAGACCGCGCCGCCGACGACCGCGGCCCAAAACCAGCCCTTCTTGACCAGCGGGCGATCGTCTTTGTCCTCGCTCCCGCCTTCGTGCTGGGCGATCAACCGATCGACCTCGACGATGCGCCGCTGCGCGTCGGCCCGCGCCTGCGCCTCGGCCTGCTCGTCGAGCTGCGCCGCGCCGATGTTGATCACGTAGTTCTCGTAGAGGCGGCGGGCCTTGTGGAGGTGCTCGACGTCGTTGTCGAGGTCGTACCAGCGCGTATAGGCCTGGCCGAGGTTGAACAAGAGCTCCGGGCGCTTGCTCAGGTGGTAGGCCTTCTCGAACTGGGCGACGGCCTCTTCGTAGTTGCCGAGGGCGTAAGCGTCGCTGCCAGCCGCGTAGGCCTCGCGGGCCTCGTCGCTGTCGCCGTCATCCCCCTCGGCCTCGCCGTCGCCATCGGTGAGGGCGATCCGAGCGTCGACGGCGAAGGGGCTCGCCCGAGCCTCGAAGCCGAGCGTCGCCACGCACAGCGCGACGCACAGCGCGAGCGCGCGAGCGCCTACCGCTGGCACGAGAAGGTCCCTCCAGGCTCCTCCGCGCACCCCGGACAAAAGGCCTCGTAGAGGTCCCCACCGTCGCACAGGAACAGGGTGTCGTCGGGTCCACAGCCGAGCTCTGGGCCGTCGCAGCTCTGACCCACGGGACACAGGCAGGCCGCGGGCGCACCGATGCCGCCGCAGCCATCGCTCGCCCCGGGGCCCGGGCAGATGTCGTCGCTACACAGCGCCGCGAAGTCCCCCGGCGTGGGCTCCACGAGCATTTCGGTCTCGTTGTCGCAGTACAGCGCGTGCCCGGCCTGGCCGTCGGGCGCGGGGACGCACGCGTACTGACCCACGAGCGAGCACGGGTCACCGGGCATGGGCCCGTCACCGCCAGTGCTCGTGTCCTCGCTCTCCGACGAGGTGTCCGCGCTCTCGCTCTCCGACGAGGTGTCGCTGGTCTCCGTCGAGGTCTCGCTCTCTGACGAGGTCTCGCTGGTCTCCGTCGAGGTGTCCGCGCTCTCGCTCCCCGAGGTCCCGGTCTCCGACGCCTCGTCCTCGCTCTCGGTCCCGTCGCCGACGAGCTGAGCGCAGTCCTCCGCCTCCGAGTCGAGGCTCAACACCTCGCCCGGGCCGGGGAGCGCGAGCTCGCCGTAGTCGATGACCGCCTCGGCGTCCGCGAGGCTCCCGGCCGTGGGCGTGGGGAACCAGGCCAGGCGCACCTGCGCCGAGCTGACGCCCTCGCCGGGGTTGTAGCCGACGGTCGCGTAGCCGTCGGCGAAGGTCGCCGCGTCGATGGACTCGAAGGCGACGGAGTGGGTCTCGAGCACGACGCCGTCGCCGTCGAGGCCGTCGATCTCCACGAGCACCGCCTGCGGTTCGGCGCCATCGAAGGCGCAGGGGAACAGGCGCAGCTCGATGGTCGTGCTCTTCGAAGCACAGCCGGTCTGCGTCGCCGACAGCCCGAGGCCGAGAGCCAGCGCGAGGGCCAGCCCGCAGCGCGGCCGCACCCACACCCCGCCCGAGCGTGCTCGTCCCCCGCTCGAGGGGGCGCGCGCGGACGGAGGCGAGCTCACTCGGGCTTCCGATCTGCGAGGGACCGAAGCTCGCGCAGGCCGGGGCCAAACTCGGCGCGCACCAGGTAGGGGTGCGCCCAGCCGAGTTCGATGCGCTGGTTGTGGGGCCCGTCGAAGAGCTCGACCACCCAGCGGCACCAGCCGGCATGGGGCGCCGGCGCCTGGCCGGGGCGCGAGGGCTCGAAGCGGACCCACATCCACGGGAGCTTGTGGCGCATGCTCCACTCCTTGGCGAAGTCGCGGATGCTGCGGGCGCAGGCCCGCTGGTTGACGTCGCTGAGGTAGGCCGTGACGTAGGTGTTGTAGGTGATGACCGGCGCCTCGGGCTGGGCCGGGATGGCGGCGGCGAGGAAGTCCTGGACCTCGTCGGGCAGGCTCAGGCCCTCGACCCGCGCCCGCGCGAGGGACTCGTCCGTGCGCGCGCGCTCGTGGATGTCGATGGCCTCGCGCAGGCGATCGAGGCGGCGCCGCTGGTCGCCCCAGACCGAGGCCTCGAGGCGGGCGTCCGCGCCCTCGACGTCGAGGTCGAAGGGGCTCGAGTCCCCGCCCACGCGCGAGAGAATTTCGGGGCCCACGCGCATGGCCTTGGTGAACTCCCCGAGCCCCTCGGGCTGCTCGCCCCGGCACAGGATCAGGAACTGGTCGCGCTTGCCCTTGCCGATGCGCAGGCGCTCCTGCGCGCTCCAGGCCAGGTCGAAGCGGCGCTGCTCGGCGTAGAGGTTGAGGCCGGCGTTGCAGCCGAACTCGATCAGGTGCGCGGCCTCGACCTCGAGCAGGACGGCCGGCAGCAGCCAGGCCAGCCCGCGAGAGCTCTCGTTGGTGATCACCCGCCAGCCCGCGGCGAGCTCGAACAGGTCGCTGCCCAGGGCCGTGACCGCGCGCAGCAGGTGCGCGGCGAAGTCGTGGTCGCGCGGGTCCTTGGCGCCGGGGCCCTCGCCCTCGGCGACGGTCTTGTAGTAGGGCCGCAGCTCGGCGACCCGCGGGTCGTCCTGCAGCACGAACCAGTGCAAGACCGCGTTGAGGCGCAGGGCCGGGTCGAGGTCGTTGATCCACCCGGTCTCTCCCCCGTCGGCCTGATCGGCGTCGAGCAAGGTCGCGATCCGCTCACACGCCAGGCGCACGCCCTCGACGTCGCCGAGCGAGTGCCCAGCGGCCTCCGGGTCACCGAGCCAGGTGACGGCCGCGTCGAGGAGAGCAGCAGTGAGCGCCGAGTAGCCCCGCACGAGGCTCGCCTGGACCGCGAGGTTCTGCCGGTGACGGCTCCAGTCCGAAGTGGACGCCATGGCTCTCGTCTACCACGACGAGCCCACCTTCGCCCACCCGCAGCCCAGGGCGAGCCGCGGCTCACTCGATGGACCAAGGGAGTGAGGAGCGTCTCGGGGGGCACCTCACTCTGCCCGCTCACGGCGGGTCTGTTTTAGCCGTCGTGGACGACGCCACCTGCTTGCGAGCCCCGGCGAGTTCTGAAACGATGCGCCCGCTGTGCGCGGTCGTGTCGGAGCGCTCGAGTATCACCGCTGGGCGCGGACGGTGCCTGGCTCGGCGCGCTGGAATTTGAGCGCTAGCGGCGTTCCAGACACGCTCGGCGCCGACGCCTTGGCCCATCGACCAAACCCGGGCCCGGGCGCTCGGGAGGCCCTCGAGCTGCTGTCCAGCGTCGACGCCCCCGCCCTCGCGGACGCCTGCCGCCGAGATCGCGCGACGGCGATCACCGCCCGCTTCATGGCCCTGGTCGCGGCCCGCTACGGCGTCGCGCCCGAGTGCGTCGTCCCGACCGTGGGGACCCACCAGGGCATCACCCAGGCGCTGTTCGCCCTCGCCCGTCCGGGTGACCACGCGATCGTCGAGCGCCCCGCCTTCGAGCCGCTCCACCGCGTCCCGGAGACCCTCGGCCTGAGCGTCTCCCGGCTCGAGCGGCGCTTCGAGGACCAGTGGCGCCCGCTCTCCGATCGCCTCGCGCGCCTGCTCACGCCCAAGACCCGGGCCGTGATCTTGTCGAACCTCCACAACCCCTCTGGCGTCGCCATCGAGACCGCTGAGCTCGAGGCCATCGCCGAGATGGCCGCCCGCGTCGGCGCCCAGGTGTTCGTCGACGAGGTCTACCTCGACTTCGACTTCGGCGCGGACGGCAAGCCCTGGCGGCCCGCGGCCGTGGCCATCGACAACGGCCTGAGCGCGTCCTCGATGACCAAGGTGTTCGGCCTGTCCAGCGTCCGCGTGGGCTGGCTGGTCACCCGCGACCCCGACGTCGCCGAGGCCCTGCGCCACGCCAACGCCTACTTCCACGTCACCCCGCCCCTGCCCTCGCTGGTCCTGGCCAACGCCGCCCTCGAGCGCGCCGAGGCCCTCGAGGCCCTCGCCCGGACCCACAGCGCCCGCGGCCGCGCCCTCGTCGACGCGTGGCTCGAGGGCGAATCGCGGCTGCGCTGGGTCCCCCCGAGCGCGGGCCAGACCGGGCTGCTCGAGCTCCCCCCGCTCACCCCCGACCCGGTCTTTTGCGAGCACCTGCGCGGCCGCTTCGACACCCAGCTCGTCCCCGGCAGCCTGTTCGAGGCCCCGGGCTTCGTGCGCCTGAGCTACAACCTCCCGCCCGCCGAGCTCGAGCGCGCCCTCGGCCACATCTCGGCCGCCCTCGACGAGCTCGCCCCGTGACGCTCTCCCCCGAGCACAGCCACCGCCGGATCCTCGCCGCGGTCTCGACGATCCCTCGGGGGCGCGTGGCGAGCTATGGTCAAGTCGCCGCCATGGCGGACCTGCCTGGGCGAGCGCGTTTGGTTGGGCGCGTGCTCTCGCTGCTTGCGCCGGGGAGCAAGGTGCCCTGGCAGCGGGTCTTGAACGCGCAGGGGAAGATCAGCTTGCCGGACGAGCGGGGGCGACGGCAGCGAGCGCTGCTCGAGGCGGAGGGGGTGGAGTTTCGCGCGAGCGGGCGGGTGGATCTGCGCCGCTTTGGGATTGGGGCGGAGTAGCGGAGCTCTCGTGGCTTCGACGGTGCAACAGGACTGCGGTGCCTGGTCGGCTCCGACGGGTGCTCCGCGGCCTATTCGGCGGGCTCCTCCCCACTCCTGCGCTCGAGCCGAGCCACGATTGACTGCTCTTCCAGGGCTGTAGGCGGCTCGGTGCTCGTCGCAGGGACCCCTCCCGCCGAGCGGCCTGCTGTGTATGCGCCAGAAAAATGCCGGGCTAACCAGGAAGAGGCCCGAGACGGCCGGTTGCATCCCCACCAACCTCCACAACCAGCAAAGGTCCCAAGACCAGCGGTCTTCACCCCCGCCAAAACATTTCTACTCGCCGCCCCGTGACCGGAGCCGCAGCGAGCGAAGCGAGCGTGAGGTGGATGAATCGCGCGCAGCGAAGCGAGCACGATTCATCGTCGGGGCGGACGCTGTCGAGGGCCTCCCGATAGCACCTCATGGGGAAAAATAGCCTGCCCTCAAATCCGGGCTGCATGAAGCAGTGGTCGGACAACCCCGCCGCATGTAGCAGTGCTCATACAACCCCGCCGCATACAGCAGTGGTCATACAACCCCACCGCACTCAGCAGTGGTCCTAAATCCTCGAGCAACCTCAGAAATACCACCCAATGATGGCTTCGATGCTCACGGTGTGAATCGTGAAGTCATCATCCCGCGGACTCCCGAACTGATCGTCATCGTCCTCAAAAAAGAACCCCAGATCGACGTCGAACTCGCCGCCAATGAACAGGTTTTTGTACACGATCGCCTGCACCCCGCCGCCCAGCTGCATGTTGAAGCCAGGCGCGGACTCCCTGCCGTCGAGGTCGAAAAAGTCATTGCGCCAGTTGACGTTGACCACGGCCACGCCGCCGCCCATCAAGCCATAGCCCCAGACCTTGTTGGTCCCAGCGCCGATCCGAGCCTCGGGCATGAAGCGCACCAGGTGACCGCCGAGGTCGTCGTAGTCGAGGTCGTCGAAGATCACGAGCGAGTGCTCGAACACGCCGCCGATGGTGGCCTTGAACAGCTTGCCCTCGGCGAACATGTAGCCCCCGCCAAAGCCCCAGCCGAAGGTCGGATCGAGGTCGAAGAAGTCGTCGGTGTCGACGGGGATGCTGACCGAGCCGGGCGTGCCCATGATGTAGCCGCCCTGGTCGAAGCCCCCGCCGCCCTTGGCCTGCGCCTCGCCGCCGCCGAGTCCGACGGCCGCGGCCGCGAGCACCGGGAGACCGACACCGAACGCCGCACGCAACCAGGGAGAGGGGAAAGGACCGACGCCGAAACGCATGACCACAGCTTTCAACATGCCGCGGCGTTTGGCCATCATCGGCGGCCAAACTGCGAGGGCCGAATTCTGCCTCACACCTTGCTCAGTGACTGTGATGCATCACAGTCACTGTCTATTTGGCCGTCGTGGACGACGCCACGCCCTCCCTGCCCCACGTCCACGACTCAGAGACTGTGAAATTTTCACAGTCTCTGACCACTTTAGCCGTCGTGGACGACGCCACGCCCTCCCTGCCCCACGTCCACGACTCAGGCGCGGCACCCAGAGCGAGGCCACGTTCCTGCGAACTCAAACGAAGCGATTGCTCGGCACCGGCGAGCCCGTGCGCTGGATGGTCCTCCGACCAGCGCTGCGCAGCACACCCGGCCGGGCGCCCTCGGGCAGGTCACGCAGAACCTGGAGTCCCGCGATCAACGCGCTCCGGTCCTCGACCCGGACCTCGCCGAGCTCGGCGTCGACGATGCGCTGGGCGAGGGCCTCGACGGGGCCGTCGTCGCCCCCGGAGACCTCGAGCTCGAGCTCACCGTCGGCGCCCTCGACCATGCGCGGATGCCCGGCGGCCCACGGGGCCACGCGGTGCTGGTGCAGCGCGGTGCCGAGGTCGGGGCTGTAGAAGAAGGGGTCGGTCCAGCATGAGGCGTGGGCGTAGAGCAGCTGCCCGGGCCGGTGCTCGCTCATCGCCTCCAAGAACGCGCCGTCCTCGATGGCCTCGAGCTCGTCGACGACGACCAGGCCCGGCTGTCCGGCGCCCTCGAGGGACCACGGCCGGACGGGCAGGCCGAGCACGGAGCCCGCGGCCGCGGCGAGGATCTGGGCGCCGCGCTCGGGGCCGGCGACGACCTCGGGCGGGCGCAGCTCGAGGGCCCCGAGCACCGCCGCCAGGCTGTCCAGGCCCTCCCGCTGCAGGGCATAGTTGTCGTAGAGCATGGCGTAGCGCCCCCGCATGGCGTCCTCGAGGCCCGCGGGGCTGCGGTGCAGCAGCGCCCCGCCGCCGAGCACGAGCTGCCAGCCGACGAGGTCGTGGGCGTCGAGGGGGCACACCCCGCGCAGGGCCCCGTGGCGCGCGAGCATGGCCTCGACGGAGGTGACCATCTCCGCGAGGGGCTCGCCGTCCTCGCCCTCGAGGGCCTCGGCGAAGCGCTTGCGCAGCTCCCCCAGGCTCGCGCGGGCCAGCTCGACCTCGCCGATCATCACGGCGTTGAAGGCCAGGCTGTAGCCAAAGATGGGGCTCGCGGCGACCAGGCCCGAGCGCTGCAGCACGACCACGGCCTCGAGGTTGGCGAAGGTCGCCTCGAGGTTGGGGACGAGCTCGGCGACGAGGCGAGGGTGGGCCGGCGCGAGGACCAGGCCGTGGCGCAGCAGCCGGGCCGCGACGCCAAACTGGCGCTGCTCGTGGAGCTCGTAGGCGACGGTGTGGATCGCCCCGAGGTCGGTCGGCGCGGCCGCGAGGGCGTGGAAGGGGGCGGCGTACTCGGACCCGCCGAGGGCCTCGCTGACCTGGGCCAAGAGCGCGAGCTGGGCCCCGAAGGTCTCGGCGTCGGCGCTCGCGTCGGCGTCCTCGAGGAGCGGACGCAGCAGCTCGTAGGCCGCCGGCGCCTCGCCCTGCTCGAGGTGCGCGAGGATCTGGGCGCGCGCGGCTTCGAAGTTGGGGGCGGGCTCGGAGTCGGGAGGGTTCGCCATCGCCCGCAGCCTACTCCCCCGCGCCCGGGGAAGGCGAGCCGCGCCCGGGCTGGCGACTCAACTCGTCGTCGAGGCGCGCGAGCCAGGCCTCGAAGGGGGCGCGCGCCGGGGATTGGCCCTGACCCTGACTTCGGGCCATGCCCGCGAGGGCCCGGGTCACGCGCTCGCGCTCGCGGGTCAGCCACTCGCCGTAGAGCGGATCGTGGCCGCGCCCGAGCACCGGGCCGAGGTCCCGCTCGCGCTCGGAGTAGACCCGCCGCGTCCCCGCCTCGAGCGGGGCGCAGGCCAAGGTCACGTAGATCCGCCGGGCCTCGAGGGCCAGGCGCTCGTCGACGATCTGCCACCCCAAGCTAGCGAGCTCGACGCGCAGCTGGCCCAAGCGCGGGAACACGTCGTTGGCCTGAACCACCAGGCGCGCCACCCCCTCGAGGTGCCCGCCGCGACCCCCCTCGGCGACCAGCCGCCCCGCCAGGCCCGCGCCGATGCCCGCGAGGGTCACCGTGGCGACCCCATCCACACCGCCGGGCGTCAGGACCTGCGCCCCGTCTCCCAGGCGCAAGTCCACGCGCCCCTCCAGCCCCGCCGCCGCGACCCCCTCGCGGGCCTGCGCGAGGGGGCCGGCGTTGAGGTCCCCCGCGATCGCCCGCGGGACCCGGCCGCTCGCAACCAGGGCCGTCGCCAGGTAGGCGTGATCACAGCACAGGTCGGCCATGGGCTGGCCGGGCAGCACGAACTCGGCCACGGCGCGCAGGCGCGGGCCGAGCTCGGCGAGGGTCGAGGGCGCAGCCGCCATCGGACTCTGGAGGGCTCAGCGGAACACGTGGCGACGGTAGTGCCGCAGCTCGCCGATCGACTCGCGGATGTCGTCGAGGGCCCGGTGCGCCTCGGACTTCTCGAAGCCCGGCAGGTCCGGATACCAGCGCCGCGCGAGCTCCTTGATCGAGCTGACGTCGACGCTGCGGTAGTGCAGGAAGCCGTCGAGGGCCGGCATGTAGCGCACGATGAAGCGGCGATCCTGGCCGATCGAATTCCCGCACAGGGGCGACTTTCCGGGCTCGCAGTGCTGGCGCAGGAAGTCCAGGGTCTGGGCCTCGGCCTCGGCCAGGCTGATGCTCGACTCGCGCACGGCCTGGGTCAGGCCGCTCGCGCCGTGGTGCTCGGTGCACCACGCGTCCATGCCGTCGAGGACCGCGTCGCCGTGGTGAACGACGAGGTCGGGGCCCTCCGCGATGATCTCCAGCTCGGCGTTGGTCACCAAGGTCGCGACCTCGAGGATGACCTCGCGCTCGGGGTCGAGGCCGGTCATCTCCATGTCGAGCCAGATCAGGTGGGGCTGCGCGTCTGCCATGACCGCGACAGCCTACCCAGCAAAGCCCTAGCCGTCACTCGGGCCTGGACTCGGGCTCGGCTCCGCGGCCGTGGCGAACACCCGCAGCGTGTCCGCGACCTTGGTCGCAAGCAACAGCTCGCGCCCGTCGGCGGTCATCGCCACGCTGAAGCCGCGGACCTCCGCGGCCTCCTCGGGCCCCTCGACCACGAACCACGCGCCCCGGGAGTCGCGGAACCACAGCTCCTGCCCCGTGACCATCCACAGCCCGCCCTCGACCCCGGACCACAGCCCGCGGGGCTCGCGGACGAGGCTCTCGAGCTTCCACCCGCCGGCCTCGAAGTGCAGCAGGTGGTGCGCGGCCACGCCGTCGACGTCGACGCTCGCGGCCATGGTCGCGCTGTGGCGCTGGCGCGGGACCTGGATGCCAAAGCGCCAGCGCTCGCCCTCGGGCAGCTTGCGCGCCTTGGCCTCGACGCACGGCCAGCCCGAGCAGTGCACCTGCACGTAGACGCCGTCGGGGCGCTGGCTGACGTTGTAGAGCTCGCCGCCCGCGGTCTCGAACACGTCGAGCACGCGCTTGCCCATGCGCTGGCCGACCTTGGGGTTCGGGACCACGCTGCCGAGGCGATAGATCCGCGAGCCCTCGCGGACCAGCACGCCCGAGTCCCAGCCCACGCGCACGCTGCCCTCGTCGAGGGCCCACCACTGCTCGCCGCGGTGGGTGCGTGGGCGCCAGTCGGCCTTGGCCTGGGCCTTCCAGCCGTCGTAGCCGAACAGGCGGTGCTCGACGACGAGGGTCTCCCGCCCGCCCTCGACGAGGGTCCGCGTGCGGCTCTCGACCACCCACGCGGCCTTGGGCCAGCTCCCCTGCAGCTCGCCCTCGGGCAGCTCGAGCTCGGGCAGCAAGCGCAGCGCGCCCGCGTCGTCGCGCTCGACGAAGCCTTGGGGGCTCCGGCCCAGGGCGCCTCGGGCCAGGTACAGCCAGTCGAGATCATTGATCGCCGGGGTCTCGAGCTCGCGCCAGCTCACCGTGCGCGCGGCGGTCTCGATGGCCTGGCGCGGGACCATGCGCGAGTCGAGGGTCGGCGCGGCCTGGGCCTCGACCTCGACCTCGGCCTCTGCGGAGACCGGCACCGGATCGCTCGAACCAGTCCCGCCGACCTCGACCTCGATCTCCACCTCGAGGGGCTCCGGCTCTGCCTCGGATTCAGGCTCGGGTTCAGGCTCGGGCTCGCCTTCTCCCGAGGCCGGCTCGAGCTCCGGCTCGTCCTCCGGTGTCGCCGCCCGAGCGCGCGACTCCTCGGCGGACTCCCCGTGCGCCTCGCTGACCTGGACGCAGGCCGAGAGCGCGAGGAGGAGGGCCGATGAGGCCAAGCCAGTGCGTGCGTGCGCGGGTGCCAAGATGAGCGCCATTTTTTACGGAGCTCGACCCATCATCCATGCGCAAGCGCACTGAACCCATGCCGAGGATCTCGTGTTTCCCGGCCTCAAACCCCACCAGGGTCGCTTTTACCGCCTCCCTGGTGGTTGGGTGACGACCCCGTCTATTCGCCAATCATGGCGAGGAAATCGCCCTCGGAGATGACCTTCAGCGCCGCGCCGCCGTCGATGAGCTTCTCGGCCTTCTTTTGCTTGCTGGACTTCGCGCCCTTCCCGGCCCCGACCACGAGGTAATCGAGGGACTTGCTCACGCCCGAGGCCGGGACGCCGCCGTTGGCCTCGACCTTCTCCTGCGCCTGCTTGCGCGTGAAGGCCTCGAGGGCGCCGGTGAACAGGAAGGTCTTGCCACCCAGTGCCCCCTCGGCCGCGGCGGCTGCCGCCTCGGCCTCGGCCTCGGGATCGCGCTCGGGCAGATCGACCACGGTCACGTGCTCGAGCAGGGCGTCGATGAGCTCCGCGCGGGTCTCGAGCCCAGCCAAGAGCGCGTCGGCGATGGCGTCCTTGATGCCCTTGACCTCGAGCAGCGCCTCGCGGCTGACCCCGCGCACGCCAGCGAGGGTGCGGAACTCGTTGGCGAGCAGCACCGCGTTTTGCTTGCCGAGGTGATCGATGCCCAGGGACTGGAGGAAGATCGGCAGCTCGATGCGGCGGTGGGCGTCGACCTGGGCGACGAGGTTCTCGGCCGAGCGCCGACCCAGGCGATCGAACTCTTCCAGATCCTCGACGCGCAGGGTGTAGAAGTCCGCGGGGCTCGACAGCAAGCCGGCGTCGACGGCCTGGGTGACGACCTTGGGCCCGAAGCCCTGGATGTCGACGACCTTGGCGAAGTGCTGCAGCTCGCCGAGCCGGGCCGAGCCGCAGCCCTCGGGCTTGGAGCAGTACAGGAACTCGCCGTCCCGCTTCTTGCGGCGCACGGCCTCGCTGTTGCAAGCCGGGCAGCGCTTGGGGATGTCGAAGGTCTCGCCCTCGGCCCCGGGGGTGACCACGCGCTCGACGTAGGGGATCACGCCGCCGCGCCGGGTCACCTCGATGGCCGCGCCCGCGGTCAGCCCGAGCTCGTCGAAGTGGTTGAGGTTGAACAGCCCGGCCCGGGCGATCATCGCCCCCGAGAGCTCGATGGGCTTGAAGATGGCCACCGGGGTGATGGTCCCGGTCCGGCTCACCGACCACAGCACCTCTTCCAGGGTGGTCGTGCCCGTGTCGCCCTGGAACTTGTAGGCCATGGACCAGCGCGGGTGGTGCCCGGTCTCGCCCATGCGCCGCTGCTCGGCGACCTCCGAAGCCCGGTAGACCACGCCGTCGATCTCGTAGTCGATCTCGTCCGCGGAGCGCCGCGCCGACCAGCGCTCGTAGGCCGCCTGCAGCTCTCCACGGGGCACGAAGTCGCACTCCTCCACGGCGAAGCCCAGCGCCCGCAAGCTGGCGAACTTCTCGCGCTCCGTCGGGAGCTCCGTGCCCTGCAGGTCGTAGGCGTAGAAGCTCAGGGTGTAGGCCTTGGTCTTTCCCCGCTCCTTGTGCTTGATGGCGCCAGCGGTCAGGTTGCGCGGGTTGGAGTACTGCTCCTTGTAGCGCTCGAACACCGACAGCTTCATGAACAGCTCGCCGCGGACCTCCACGGCCGGGGCCGCCCCGTCGGGCCCGGGGAGCTCGGCGAAGGCCGCCGGATCGAGCTGCTGGGGGACGTCCTCGACCTCGAGCACGTTGACGGTGATGTCCTCGCCCTCGCTGCCGTTGCCCCGGGTCGCGGCCAGGAACAGCTTGCCCTCGGCGTCGTAGCGCAGCGAGCAGGCGACGCCGTCCATCTTGGGCATGACCAGGACCTCGCCCTCGAATTTTTCGGTCCACGAGTAGAGGTCCTCGGGGCCGTAGCACTTGTCGAGGGAGAGCATCGCCCGGGTGTGGCGGACCGGCGCGCCGAGGCGCTCGGCCGGGGGGATCGAGGCCGTCGCGTCAGCCTCGATCACGGGGCCCTCGGGGGTCGCCTCGCCGAGCTCGTCGAGCACGGGGTGCGCGGGGTCGAGGCGGCGCAGGCCCTCCACCAGGCGGTCGTAGACGGGATCGGGGATGGTCGGCGCGTGGAGGTTCCAGTACTCGTGGTTGGTCCGGCGAATCAGCGCCGCGAGGGTGTCCGCGTCGAAGCTGGGCAGGCCCGCCTCGATCGCGGCGGTGTCCAGACCAGAGACATCGGGGGCGGCGGAGTCGACTTGCTTCGCGGTTGGGGCCATCGCTCTTTCGATACCAACCCCGACGGGGTCGAGCCAGGGAAATCGACGCCTCCCGTGGTCTCTGGCAGATCAGGAAAACATGGCTGTAGAGCGTCGATTTCGCCCAGCTACAGCTGCATTTGAGAACATTCATTTGCTTCGCTCGCGGACCCTCGGGGAGGGCGACTGGGGACCCTCTCAAACCTGTCCACGAGGTCGGGACCCAAAGGCTGCGAACCCGCCCACGAGCGCGCGTGGAGACTCGCTCGATCCGCCATGTGGACCGGCCAAGCAACGCAAAAGGGGAGCCGCCGGGCTCCCCTTTTGAAAGGCTGCGGGCCGAACTCAGCGCGCCGGGCCGCCGGCGATGAGGCTCAGCATCCGCCGCATGCCGCCGCGCACGGGCTGGGGCAGGACCTTCTGCACGCGGCTGAGCACGGGGACGACGAAGTGGTCGCCGATGGCGTCGGCCGCCGCCACGAAGCCCGAGGGCAGGGGCTTGAACATGAGGTCGAGGTGGTCGTCCTCGGTCTCGATGCCGTCGAGGGTCATCAGCGCGGTCATCAGCCCGACCACGTGGCGGACGACGGGGTCCTCGCGCAGCTTGGGCACGCGCATGAGGTCGATGACCAGGCGGTTGCCGTGGGAGTCGACGATGAAGTTGGGGATGTCCGGCAGGTGCTGCATCAGGTCGCCGGGCCGCGACAGGTCGAGGGAGCGGGTGATCAGCAGCGCCGAGATCTGGCTCTTCTTGGAGCCGATCGGCACGAGCGAGACCTCCTCGAGGCGAACCTCGATGCGCATCTCCTCGCCGGTCAGCTGCATGCGATCGATGTAGAGCACCGCGCCGGCGCGGACCCGCGTGTCCATGAGGTCGAAGGTCGCGGCCATGCGCAGGCCCGGAGGCACGGCGCCGATCTCCACGTCCTCGACCTTGTCGTTGTCGGCGAGCTCGGCGGCCAGCCAGCGGAAGGCGGCGAGGGGCACCCCCACGCGCATCCCGATGGCGTTGCGGATGATCCGGCTGAACTCCTCGGGGTGGCTGCGAAGGTAGTGTCGCGCGGCGGCGAGGGCATCGGCGGGTCGCATGAGGCTCGGAGCATAAGCGAGGGAGCGGCCGGCGTCTGCCGGTCGGCGCACAGATCGACCAAAATCGCTCCAGATCGCCCCTGTTCGCGGGCGTGTGTCGTCCGGCGCCGTGGCCCCAGCATTCGCGCGAGGGGCGGGCTCGACCCGAAATCGAGCTATGCTCCCCGCGATGCGCCCGACTGCAGGCCGACTCACCCCGGCCCTCGCCACAATTTTTCTCGTCCTTGGGGGGCTGCTCGTCGGCGGCACCACGCTGAGCGGGTGTACGACCGTGCGCACCGACAAGGGCAAGGGCGGCGGCGTGCCTGGGGGCAAGGGCGGAGACGACCAACCCGGCGCCTCGGCGACCAAAGCACCGACAGCCATCGCCGTGGGCAGCGGCCACAGCTGCGCGGTCCGGGGCACGGGCGGCGTGTCGTGCTGGGGCGCCAACGACGAGGGCCAGCTCGGCGACGGCACCCTCGACGACCGCAGCAGCCCCGTGCCCGTGGCCAACCTCGCCGACGCCGTCGAGGTCGTCGCCGGACGCAGCCACACCTGCGCCCGCAAGCGCTCGGGCGCCGTGGTCTGCTGGGGCGCCAACGATCGCGGGCAGCTCGGCAGCGGCATGGACACCGCGAGCCGTCGACCCATCGCCGTGCGCGGCCTCGGGGACGCCGTGGCCCTCGCGGCCGGCGACGACCACACCTGCGCCGTGCGCGAGAGCGACGCCGTGGTCTGCTGGGGCGCGAACCAGGACGGGCAGCTCGGCAACCTGACCCGAAACTCGTGGAACGAGCCGGCGCAGATCCGCGGGCTGACCGACGCCGTCGGGCTCGCGGCCGGCTCCCGCCACACCTGCGCCCGGCGCAAGAGCGGCGGCGTGATCTGCTGGGGCGCCAACGAAAAGGGCCAGCTCGGCGACGGCGGGACCAAGGGCCACGAGCGCCCCTCGGTGGTCGCCCAGCTCCCCGCGGTCCAGGGCCTGAGCGCCGGCGGCTCGCGGACCTGCGCGCACACCCGCGAGAGCGTGCTGTGCTGGGGCGACGACGGCGCGGGCCGGACCGTCAAGCGACCCGCGGCCGTCGCCAAGGGCAGCGCCGCCGATCCCATCGCCGAGGTCGAGGTCGCCCTGCACCACGCCTGCGTGCGCTTTCAAAGCGGCGCCGCGCGCTGCTGGGGCGAGAACCAGGACGGGCGCCTGGGCGACGGCAGCACCCAGTCGCGCAAGCAGCCCGCGCCGGTGTCGGTCTCGCAGCTCGCGGACCTGGGCCTGGGCGACCGACACAGCTGCGGCTTGCGCAGCGACGGCAAGGTGCTGTGCTGGGGCGACGACGCGGCCGGGGCCCTCGGGCGCGGCGACGCGGCGGCCCAGCCCGCCGAGACCAGCGACGGGCCCCGGGCGGTCCGCAAGGTCGCCAGCGCCACCGACGTGGCCTCGGGCGACGGCTTCAGCTGCGCCCTGACCCAGGCCGGCGAGGTGATGTGCTGGGGCCGCAACGACCTGGGCCAGCTCGGGCGCCCCACGGGCAAGGACACCTTCACCGCCGACCCGGCGCCGATCCCCGACCTCGACGCGGTCTCGATCGCCGCCGGCCCCAACCAGGTGTGCGCGGCCCGGCGCGAGGGCGCCGTGGTCTGCTGGGGCGACAACCCGGCGGGTCAGCTCGGGCGCCCTGGGGCCCAGCCGATCCGCCGCCCTCAGCCCGTCACCGCCGCGAAGATCACCAACGCCGTCGAGGTCGCCGTGGGCTCGGCGCACGGCTGCGCCCGCCTCGAAGACGGCAAGGTGACCTGCTGGGGCGACGACAGCGAGGGCCAGCTCGGCGACGGCGTGGGCGACCGCGGGGGCAAGGTCTCCGGGCTGTCCGACGCGACCATGCTCGACGCCGGCCGGGCCCACACCTGCGCCCTCAAGCGCACCGGCGCCGTGGTCTGCTGGGGCGCCAACAACCAAGGCCAGATCGGCAACTCGGCCAGCGCCGCCGCCCTCAAGACCCCGGTCCAGGCGCCCATCGCCGTGGTCAAGCTGCCCAACGCCGTCGAGATCAGCGTGGGCCCCGAGCACGGCTGCGCGCGCAAGTCCGACGGCACGGTCGCGTGCTGGGGGCACAACATGAAGTCGGAGCTCGGCAGCGGGACCGCGAGCGGCGTGTGGACCAGCCGCGTGCCGGTCAAGGGGGTCAAGAACGCCGCCGCGCTGGACGTGGGCATCGGCTTCGCCTGCGTGCTGTCGAGCAAGCGGCTGATGTGCTGGGGCGACAACGCCTACGGCCAGGCCGGCTTCGCCGGGGACTTCTCGCCCACCGCGCGCCAGGGCCTCTCGGGCCTCGACGCGACCCAGCTCGCGCTCGGCCGGGACCACGGCTGCGCCCGCATGCGCAACGGCGAGGTCCGCTGCTGGGGCGACGACGCCAAGGGCCAGCTCGGCGACGGGGGCCGGGCCAGCTCGGCGACGCCCGCCGAAGTCCCCCTGTGAGTGCGTTGACCGGGGCTCGCCAAGGGCCTATCCAGGCTCCATGCGCGAGTCCGACGACGCCCGCTTCGAGCCTGGCCCCGACCTCGAGTTCGAGCACGTCGGGACCATGGAGATCGGCGATCGCCTGGTGCTGTGCGACGTCGAGTTCCTCGCGCCGCGCTTCGCCGGCATGGTCGCGGGCGGACCCGGTACGCCAGGGGCGCGGGTGCGCCTGGACTTCGAGGCCGAGGTCGAGGCGGGGACCTGGCAGGTGCTCGCCGCCTACGCGCTCCCGCGGGTGCCCGACGGCGACGGCGACGCGCCCCCGCCCGCCTTCGTGATCCTGACCCACGACCGCGAGCTCGAGCACGACCTGCCGCTCGACCACGCCGAGGCCGTCGCGCTGCTGCGCATCGACTCGGGCCGCTTTTGTGCGGTCGACGTCGAGCTGCGCGGCGACATGGACATCCAGCGCGCCGTGCTCGAGGCGCCCCGGGAGCAGGTGCCGTGCATGCTGACGCCCCTCGGGGGCCCCGAGGGCAGCCCGCCGCGGGGGACCTTGATCGACCTCGATCGCGCCGGGGTGTTCGAGGTCTACGCGCCCGCCGGGACGGGCGAGGCTCCCCGGACAGCGCTGTTTTTGACCCTCAGCGGTTGAGTCGTGGACGTGGCGTCGTCCACGACGGCAAAAATGGTCACTCGCGCTTGAGCTGCCGACCCATGAGCTTACGGACCGCGGTGGCCGTGTCCAGGCGCCCCGAGACCAGCGCCGACACGGCCGTGATCAGCGGCGCGTTGATGCCCCGCCGCTCGCAAAATGCCGCGACCCGATGCGCGACCTCGATGCCCTCGACGCTCCCGCCCGCCTGGGCCAGGGCGTCCTCGGAGCTCGCCCCGCCGGCGATGGCGTCGCCGAGGATCATCTCCGGGCGCTGGCTCCCGCCCACGGCGGCGATCAGATCGCCAAAGCAAGCCAGGCCGTGGAAGGTCTCCGGCTTCGCGCCGAGGGCCTCGCCGATGCGCGAGACCTCGGCCACGCCGCGGGTCGCGAGGGCGCCGATGGTCCCGGGCCCAAAGCCGACGCGCTTGGCCACGCCGATGGTGAACAGCAAGATGCCCGTGAGCGCGGCGGCCAGCTCGACCCCGCGCAGGTCGCTGCTCGCGTAGATGCGCAGCGTCGGCCCGCCGATGGCCGCGCGCACGGCCTCGACGACCTCCGGGAACTCGCTCCCGACCACGCCCGCGCCCGGCGTCCCGGCGTCGAGCAGGTCGGCGCTGACCGGGCCCGCGAGCGCGCCCACGCGGCGACACGGCGTCAGCGAGCGCATCGGCGCGCTGAGGGTGCGCAGCTCGTCGTCGAGCAGACCGCGGCTGACGTGGACGAGCAGGTGCCCGCCGTCGAGGTGGTGGCCGAGGGTGTCGAGGGCGAGGCTGACGTAGCGCGACGGTACGGCCAAGAGCACGAGCTCGGCGTCGACGAGCTGCGCCACGTCCGTGCTCACGCGCACGTTGGGCAGGTCGAAGCTCGGCGCGCGCCGGCTCCAGACCACGACCTCCCCGGTGCGCGACGCGGCCCGGACCAGGGCCCGACCAAAGACCCCGCCGCCGACGATGCCGACGAGCGGGCGAGCCTCCTGGGCCTCGCTCATTGCGCCCCTCCGAAGCTGGCGATCTCCAGGGCCGCCGCGCGCTCGCCCTCCCCCGAGCCGGCCAGGCCCTCGGCCCAGGGCACCAGGCGGTTTTGGTAGTAGAGCAGCAAGGCCGGATCCTCGAGCGAGATTTCCTCCCCCTCGAGCCGCACCACCGTGCGCTCGTGGTAGCCGTCCCACGCCCCCATCGCCCGCTCGAGGGCCCGCTCGGCGCTGTCCGTGCGCAGGTGGTCGCTCATGTGGACCTCGCCCGCGTCGGCCAGCGCCCGCAAGCGATCGCGGGTCTCCGAGTAGCGGCGCACGAAGTCGGCGTGGTCCCAGCGCAGCTCCCCGCGTCGGCGCATGCGGTCGAACAGGTCGCTGCCCGGGGTCTGCTCGATGAGGTAGCGGAACAGCACGTGGGCGACGAGCTGCGTGGTCATGATCACCGTCTCGCGCCTGAAGTGCTCGACGATGACTCGGCCCAGCTCGCGGGTGTAGGCCGCGTCGCGGGCCGGGTCGAGCACGGGCTCGCCGCGCCGGGACACGTAGCGCACCGGGTCGATGATCCGCCCGTCCGGGGCCAGGGAGCGCCCGCGGTGATCCACGAGGTTGCCGAAGGGATCGATGGGCCGACCAAAGCGCAGCACGCAGGCCGACTCGTAGCCGACCAGGCGGTTCAAGAACGCGATCCAGCGGTCGAGCTGGCTAAACTCGTCGTCCTCGATGATGTAGCGGGCCCGGCCCTCCTCCACCAGGTAGTCGCCGATCAGGCTCTCGGCCTCGAGCACCAGGGCATAGTTGATGGTCATCGGCACGAAGAAGATCGGCCGGGGCTGCTCGCCGCGCGCCTTGGCTCGGACGGCCCGGCGCGAGTAGGCCTCGACGCCGGTCCCCGCCAGGCCGAGCTTGAGCCGGGACTCGATCATGTTCGAGCGGCTGCGCGTGCCCCCGGGGAAGAACAGCGAGTGGTAGCCGCGCTCGATCATCACGCACGAGTAGGCCTTGAGCACCTGCTTGTAGAGCCGCGCCTTGACCCGCCGGTCGACCCGGTAAGCCCCGAGGTTGTGCATGAAAAAGGAGATGATCGGGTTGGTGAACAGGTTCTTGCCCGCGCCGTAGACCGCCGGCGACAGGCCGCTGCGGGCCAGGCTCTCGCCCAGGGCCAGGGAGTCGAGGTTGGACGAGTGGGTCGGGACCAAGACCATGGTCCCGACCTCGGCGAGGTTGCGGAAGTGGTCGACGTGGCCCGAGATCTCGATGAGCTTGTCGAGGGCGAAGCGCCCGGAGTTCATCACGGCGCCGCGGGCCAGCTCGCGCGGGCTCATGACCCCGGCGATCAGCCCGGGGAGGGTCTTGAGGGCGAAGTTGTAGACCCGCGGGTCGAAGTTCCCGGCGATGTCCTGGGCCATGTACTCGACGACCTCGCGCAGGGTCTGGCGCTGCTCGGCCTCGGACATGCGCGCGAGCTTGCGGACGACCTTTTGCCAAAAGCCCAGCCACTCGCGGACCTCGTCGTCGCGCTGCTTCTCGAGCCGGGCGATCTCGTGGTGGGCGGTCTCGTTGAGCAGGACCTCGAGGGACGCCCGACCCCGGCTCAGGTTTTGGGCCACGACCCGGGCCGAGACCTCGCCGATGACCATGTCGCGCTCGTCGTTGAAGCCGAAGATGCGCGGGGCGTGGGCGGCGGGCTTGGACGCGAACCACTGCGGCAGGCGGATCGGCTTGGTCAGCAAGTCGCGGACCCGGGAGGTCTTGGGCTTGGGTGCGGGCTTCGACATCGGCGGTCTGGGTCCAGAGCATACCTCCGGGCCCAGGCCGCGGGGAGTTTCACCGACGCGGCCCCAGGGCCCGCGCGCAGACTCACGATCGGCGCGCGCCCCTGCCCCGGCGCAGACGCTGATACGCTGGCGCCATGCTGTCCTTACCTCCCCGCTTTGCCGCCCTCGCGTGCGCTCCCGTGGCCCTGCTCCTGCTCGCCTGCCCCGTGGAGGTCGTCGATGACGAGAGCGCGGACATCGAAGAAGTGGACGGGGGCGACGAGCCGGGCACCGCCGAGGGCGAGGAGGCCGAGGAGACCGGCGGGACCGACGAGGGCGGCCCCTATGGCCACGGCAACCTCAACCCCGACTGCATCGGCGACGCGCCGGTGGTCGTGTTCGAGACCAACCTCGGCACCATGACCGTCGAGCTCGACGCCGTGCGGGCGCCGATCACCGTCGAGAACTTCCTCGGCTACGTCTCGGCCCAGCACTACGACCAGACCGTGTTCCACCGGGTCATCGACGGCTTCGTGATCCAAGGCGGCGGCTTCGACACGGACTTCAACTTCCTCGACACCCAGGGCACGATCGTGCTCGAGATCCACCCGGAGCTGCGCCACGTCGACGGCGCCCTGGCCATGGCCCGGAGCAACGACCCCGACTCGGCCGAGGCCCAGTGGTACATCACCGACGGGGCCCAGGGCGGCCTCGACGACAACTACGCCGTGTTCGGCTTCGTGACCGAGGGCCTCGAGACCCGCGACGCGATCTCGGCCGTGCCCACGGGCAGCAAGGACATCGAGATCGACGGGCAGGTCTACGCCTTCGAGGACGTGCCCGTGGACAACGTCGTCGTGCAGTCGATGTACTGCGCGGCGCAGTAGCGCCGCGGGTCACAGCGTCCCGACCTCGACGGCGCCGTGGCGCAGCAGCACGGGGCGCAGCTCCGTACGGCTGCGCAGCAAGAGCATCACCGGCCGGCGCTCCAAGACCTGGGCGACGGCGCGCATGCGCCCCCTCAGGGCGCGCAGGTGATCGGGGGTCTCCGTCATGAAGGCCAGGCCGCCCGCGAGCCCGCCCAGCACCGAGCCGAGGGTGACCGCGGCCAGGGTCGTGACCAGCGGAGTGATCGGCACGTCGCCGAGGCCCGCGGCGAACAAGGACACGGACACGAGCGCCGTCGAGAGCCCGACCGTCATCGCGCCGAACAGCACGCCGCGGCGCGCGAGGGTCCTGTCGAGGGGGACCTTGTCTCGGGTCAGCTCGTCGGTCGTGGCGACCAACTCGACCTCGGCGTCCGCGACGGTGTCGAGGACCTTTCGCGCTCGCTCTGCGCGCTCACGGCTGGGAAAGATGGCAAATTTCAGGGACTGGTTCAGCAAAGGTTTCCTTTCGTTTGGGTTGTGTCAGCTCGGAGCGCCCATCGCCTGGGCCTGCGAGCCATCGTCTATCAATATGATCACATCATAGCATACCATGCACATTTGTCAATCACCGCGCTTTCGAGTGAATCGGGCCACCCCGGCCAGGAACTCCGGGCTGGCGATCACCCCCACGCCGTGCTCGAGCTCGTTTTGGAGCGCCCCGTCGAGGGGCATCGACCACTGCTCATAGCTCGACAGGCGATCGGCCCGCATGCACGCCTGGGGAAAGGCGGTCAGCTGCTCGGCGAGCTCGCGCGCCCCGTCGAGGGCGCCCCCGGGCGGGCACAGCCGGTTGGCCAGGCCGATGCGCTGGGCCTCCTCGCCGCCGACCTCTCGACCCGTCAAGATCAGGTCCATGGCGTGGGAGTGGCCGATCAGGCGGGGCAGCCGGACCGTCCCGCCGTCGATCAGCGGCACGCCGAAGCGTCGGCACAGCACGCCGAAGCGGGCGTCGGTGGCCGCGACCCGCATGTCGCACCACAGCGCGAGCTCGAGGCCCCCGGCGACCGCCCAGCCCTCGACGGCGGCGATCACCGGCTTGCTCAGCAGCATCCGCGTCGGGCCCATGGGTCCGTCGCCCTCGGGCGCGACGCGGTTGGGCGCGCCCGCGGCGATGGCCCGCAGGTCGGCGCCGGCGCAAAAGCAGCCCTGGGCGCCGGTCAAGATCGCGACGTCGAGCTCGCCGTCGGCGTCGAAGCGGCGAAAAGCGTCGGCGAGCGCGGCCGCGGTCTCCCGGTCGACGGCGTTGCGGCGCTCGGGTCGATCGATGGTGACGACCACGCGGCGGCCCTCCACTTCGTAGCGAACGGTCTCGGCCATGGGCCATGCTACCGCCTCGAACCAACCGGAAGGTCGCACGACCGCCGGGGAGGAAGAGCGGCCGCTAGAGAGGAGGCCCCGTCACGGCCCTAGCGGAGGCTCACACCCTTACCGGAGGGCTCCAGCCCGACCGCTGGGGAGGAGGACCCGTCACGGCTTCGCCGGCGCGGGGGAGG
>NZ_ABCS01000130.1 GCF_000170895.1 Plesiocystis pacifica SIR-1
GCGTCACCAGGCTCAACACGGCGAAGACGAGGGCGAGTTCCGAAGCGAATCTAGGAGGGGAGCGCACGGCCGCCATGATAGCGGGCCGGAGCGGTCAGCTCCCGAAGTACATGTTCGTCGACAGGCCGACGAGGATGGTGTTCGAGAAGGGCTGGCCCTCGGCGGCTGGGGTCGCGCCGAGCCAGCCAATCTCCGGCCCGATCGCCCAGCCGCCCCCGCGATCGGGGCGGTTCTTAGCCGCGAGGGGGAAGAACTCGTAGCGCAGCGTGCCCTTGAACAGGGCGCCGCCGAAGCCCGATCGGTCGGTCTCGTTGGGGTCGTTGATGGTGCCGCCGCCGAAGCCAAAGCCGGTGTGCAGCGAGAGCGGGAAGCGCTGGGAGGGGGTGAAGCCCAGGTCGACGAGCAGGCCGCCGCCGGCCATGGTCTGGCCGCTGGAGGTCGCGCCGTACTGTCCGCCCACGGCGATGCCGACCGCGAACCAGGGGAACACGGCGTCGCCGGTCTGGACGTAGCCGCCGCCGCCGAGGAAGGCGTCGGGGGTGTGGAAGTTGAGCACGGAGTTGAAGCTCACCCCGCCGAAGGCGAGCAGGCCGACGTAGGGACCGTCGACGCGGGGCGGCCGGATCGGCTCGTCGTCCTCGGCATCCTCGTCGCTCGCTTCGTCTTCGACTTCGCCGTCCTCGTCCGCGGAGTCGTCGATGGCTCCGAGGTCGCCGTCGCCGTCGGGGTTCGCCGGGTCGTCCTCGACGCTCGGCGCGGGCGGCTCGGGGGCAGGCTCGGCCTCGGCGGCAGGCTCGGCCTCTGGGGCAGGCTCGGGCTCCGGAGCAGGCTCGGCCTCGGGCGCTGCTTCGGCCTCGGGCGCCGCGAACTCGCCAGCGGCCGCGTCGGCGGGCGCGGCCGCGGCCGGAGTCGCACCCAGCGCGAGGCTGAGCGCGAGGGACGAAGACAGCACGCACGCGAAGGTGCGTGCGCTTGGCGCAGGGCCCGCGAAGCTCACCGGGCCAGCATGGACCACCGAATGGAACACACGCAAGTGCCCGCGCGTCGCTTGCCCGCGCAGACCCCCACGATTATGGTCAGCGGCCCCGGAGCGCGGCAATGGACACGCAGCGAGCACTGGAGATTTTTGGCGGCTTCTTGATCGGAGCTGGCGTCACGGTCGCGGGTTACGAGCTCGTCGGCCCCTCGGGCCCGGGAGACGCGGGCGAAGTCGCTGTCGAGGACGGCGGCGAAGGC
The DNA here is from genome assembly GCF_000170895.1 of Plesiocystis pacifica SIR-1. Classification (GTDB taxonomy): domain Bacteria; phylum Myxococcota_A; class Polyangia; order Nannocystales; family Nannocystaceae; genus Plesiocystis; species Plesiocystis pacifica. The sequence goes on from NZ_ABCS01000130.1 coordinate 1,237, forward strand.
GAAGGCGGCGAGGCTTCGCCCGGCGGATCGGCCGGGCAGGGCGGCTCCGGGTCGGGGCAGGGGGGCGGCCCGAGCTCCGAGGCCATGGCCGCGGCCGCCGAGGAGCAGCGCAAGGCCGAAGACGCGGCCGCCGGAGCGGGCGGGGGAGGACCGGCCACGGGCCCCTACGCGGCGGACGAGAACGGCAGCTACGTCGACTTCACCAACCTCTACTACCCCGAGGTCGCGTTCACCGACGAGCACGCCGCGGAGTTCCCCAAGCACGGCCTGGTGACCGCGGGCGCGGCGATGGTTCGCCAGCGCGCGGATCTCGAGTCTCCGCGCATCGGCATGCTCCGGGCGGGCACCCGCGTCCGCGTGGACAGCGAGCGGACCTTCGGCGGGGGCTGCACCAGCGGCTGGCACAAGATCTTCCCCGAGGGGTGGGTGTGCCTCAAGGCCGGGCTCGAGATCGGCGACGAGCCCCCGGACGACGGCACCATCGACGTCGACGCCCCGGACGTCAACGCCGCCATGCCCCTGGACTACTGGCGCGTCAACCACGACGGCACGGGCTTTTTCCACCGCCTGCCCAGCTACACCGAGCAGGACCGGGCCGACGCCGCGGCCAAGGCCTGGCTGGCGACCAAGGGCCGCGAGCCCATGCCCACGGACCGCAGCGCCCGCCCCGACGACGTGCCGGCCGTGGTCAAGGAGTACCTCAACGCCGGCTACTACGTGACCGTGGCCTCGGAGCACGTGCACGCCAAGCGCCACTTCCTCAAGACCAACCGGGGCGTGTACGCGCGCAAGTACCAGCTGGGCAAGAAGGACGGCTCGGAGTTCCGCGGCCGCGTGCTCTCGGGCGCCGACGATCTGCCGATGTACTTCATCGTCCGCGAGGTCGAATTTCAAGAGCGCATGGGCGACACGGGGCTGATCGAGGCCACGGGCGAGAAGCCCGAGCGCCGGACCACCCACGCCTTCGAGCGCAAGGTCCGAATCGGCGACTACGACTACTACGAGGACGCCGAGGGCAAGCTGCTGCGGGCCTACGCCGTGGGCGTGGCCGAGAAGATCAAGCGCCCGCCGGGCATCGAGAGCGAGGAGCACTGGGTCCACGTCGACCTGTCCGAGCAGACCCTGGTCGCCTACATCGGCGATCGCCCGGTGTTCGCGACCATCGTCAGCACGGGCAAGGAGAAGGGCATGACCCCCGTGGGCGTGCACCGGGTCCAGAGCAAGTTCATCGTCACCTCGATGCGCGACCAGCCCGTGGAGGACGAGGCCTACTCCATCGAGGACGTGCCGTGGACGCAGTACTTCTCGAACAACGTCGCCCTCCACGGCGCCTTTTGGCACGGGGGCTTCGGGTTGGTCCGCAGCCACGGCTGCGTCAACCTCTCGCCCGCCGACGCGCGCTGGCTGTTTGGCTTCACCGAGCCCAGGCTGCCCCAGGGATGGGCCGCGTCCATGCCCGGGGTCATGGGCTCGGAGCCGAGCGCCGTGGTCGTGACGGAGTAGGGCTCACAGTCACACACACCTGACCTCAGATCGCCCTCACGTGGCCGCTCAGCGGCCCCGTGGGTGATCTCGCGTGCTCGGGGGCCGCGCTTTGGATTGGGCCTGAAAGCCCGTACACTCTCGCGGCTCATGAAGATCGAGACAGGCAACGTCGCCACCATCGCTTACGACATCACGACGGCCGAGGGCGAGATCGTCGAGAGCTCCGACATCTCCGGCCCCATCGCCATCTTGGTCGGCGCCCAGTCGATGATCCCGGGCCTGGACAAGCGCCTGGTCGGGCTCGACGTCGGCGCCGAGGAGACCTTCGAGATTCCCCCGGAGGAGGCCTTCGGGACCGAGGAGGACGCGCCCACCAACGTGGTCTCGCGCGCCGAGTTCCCCAAGGACGCCAAGCTCGAGGTCGGCCAGAAGTTCCAGGCGAACATGCCCAACGGCACGACGCTGACCCTCGCGATCCGCGAGATCAGCGACGACACCGTGACCACGGCGATGATCCACCCGCTCGCGGGCAAGACGCTGTCGGTCAGCGTCAAGATCATCAGCGTGCGCGCGGCGACGAGCAAGGAGACCGAGGCCGGCCGGGCCATGGTCACGCCTCCTCCTCCGCCGCCCAAAAAGTGAGTCCACTCTCCGTGCACGAGAGTGCGCGGTGAGCCCTCCGCTCCTCCCTTCCCGCCCCGTCACCCACATGGGGGAGGGCGCACCCGGTCCCCCCCGGGAAACCGTCCAACCGTCGCGCAAACACACGTTTAGCGGCGGTTTTGCCTATTTTCGCGGCACCCCCTCCGTGGTAGTTCGCAAGGGAGGATCGGACCGAATCGGGCGCGGGTGATGGGGCGAGAGAGCGTCCATCGTCGACAGCGGCGTCGGGCTCCCTCGGAGGTGAACATGTCTCGCGAAGTCGTCATCGTCAGCGCCGCCCGTACCCCCATCGGAAGCTTCCAGGGGGCCCTGTCCAAGCTGCCCGCCGTCGAGCTCGGCGCGACCGCCATCGCTGGCGCCCTCGAGCGCGCCAAGGTCGAGGGCAAGGACGTCGACGAGGTGCTGATGGGCATGGTGCTCCCCGCTGGCGCCGGCCAGGCCCCCGCGCGCCAGGCCAGCAAGGGCGCGGGCGTGCCCGACTCCGTGGGCGCGCTGACCCTCAACAAGGTGTGCGGATCGGGCCTCAAGGCCGTGATGCTCGCCGCCCAGGCCATCAAGGCTGGCGACGGCGACGTCTACGTCGCGGGCGGCATGGAGGCCATGAGCCAGGTGCCCTACCTGATGCCCGGCGCGCGCCAGGGCCTGCGCCTGTTCGACAAGACCCTCGTCGACGGCCTGGTCCACGACGGCCTGTGGGACCCCTACAACGACTTCCACATGGGCATGGCCGGGGAGCTGTGCGCGAGCGAGTGCGGCATCGGCCGCGAGCGCCAGGACGAGTTCGCGGCCGAGAGCTACCGCCGCGCGCAGAACTCCATCAAGGAGGGCTACTTCGCCGACGAGATCGTCCCCGTCGAGATTCCCCAGCGCAAGGGCGAGCCCGTCGTGGTCAAGGACGACGAGGAGCCCTTGCGCGGCAACATCGAGAAGCTCCCCAAGCTGCGCCCGGCGTTCAAGAAGGACGGCGGCACGGTCACGGCCGGCAACGCCCCGTCGATCAACGACGGCGCCGCGGCCTTGGTGGTCATGAGCAAGGAAGAGGCCCAAAAGCGCGGCCTGACCCCGCTGGCGACCATCACCGGCTACTCGGGCCACGCCCAGGAGCCCGAGTGGTTCACCACCGCCCCCGCCGGCGCGATGAAGAAGCTGCTCGACAAGACCGGCAAGCGCGTCGAGGACGTCGACCTGTGGGAGATCAACGAGGCCTTCTCGGTGGTCGCCCTCGCCAACCAAGACAAGCTCTCGATCCCCGCCGATCGCGTCAACGTGCGCGGCGGCGCCGTGGCCCTGGGGCACCCCATCGGCTGCTCCGGCGCGCGCATCCTCGTCACCCTCATCTACGCCATGAAGCAGCTCGACAAAAAGTGCGGCGTGGCCTCCCTGTGCCTCGGCGGCGGCGAGGCCGTGGCCGTGATGATCGAGATGTGAGCCCGGCGCAGCAGGCTTTTAGCGACCTCTAGCGAGCAATCACCATGACCGACATCAAGACCATCGGAGTCCTCGGCGCTGGCCAAATGGGCGGCGGCATCGCCCACGTCAGCGCCGTCGCTGGCTACGACGTCCTCCTCGCCGACCTCAACCTCGAGCGCGCCCAGGCCGGCAAGGCCAAGATCGACAAGTTCATGAGCCGCTCCGTGGCCAAGGGCAAGATGTCCGAAGCGGACAAGAACGCCGCCCTGGCTCGGATCACCTGCGTCGAGGACGTCGGCGGCCTCGGCCCCGCGGACTTCGCCGTCGAGGCCGCGACGGAGAACATCGAGCTCAAAAAGAAGCTGTTCAAGGCCCTCGACGAGGCCCTGCGCGAGGGCGCCATCCTGGCCAGCAACACCTCGTCGATCTCCATCACCCTGCTCGGCGCCGAGACCTCCCGGCCCAGCAAGGTCGTGGGCATGCACTTCATGAACCCCGTGCCGATCATGAAGCTCGTCGAGCTGATCCGCGGCCTGCCCACGGACGACGCGACCTACGAGGCCACCAAGGCCCTGGCGATCAAGCTGGGCAAGACGGTGATCACCTCCAAGGACTCGCCGGGCTTCATCGTCAACCGCATCCTCATCCCGCTGATCAACGAGGCCGGCTTCGCCCTCCAAGAGGGCCTGGGCACCGCGGAGGACATCGACACCGGCGCCAAGCTGGGCCTCAACCACCCCATGGGCCCGCTCGAGCTCGCCGACCTCATCGGCCTCGACACCTGCCTGGCCATCGCCGACGTGCTCCACAAGGAGCTCGGCGACGACAAGTACCGGGCGCCCAACGTGCTGCGCATGCACGTGGCCGCGGGCTGGCTGGGTCGCAAGACCAAGCGCGGCTTCTACGACTACTCCAAGCGCTGAGCCCGGAAACCGAGACCGACCATGAGCCAGTTCGAGACCCTGAAGATCGAAGACCGCGGCCCCGCGCGGATCCTGTCCATCAGCCGGCCCAAGGCCCTCAACGCCCTCAACCCCACGGTCATCGCCGAGCTCAGCCGGGCCATCGAGGCCCTGGGCCAGCAGATCGAAGGGGGCGACTGGTCGATCCGCGGGCTGATCCTGACCGGCGACCACCCCAAGTCCTTCGTCGCCGGGGCTGACATCGCGTCCATGGCCGACATGGACAAGGACCAGGCCATGGAGTTCGCCAGCCAGGGCCACGCCGTGGGCGAGATGCTGGCCAACCTGCCCATCCCCGTGATCGCGGCGGTCAACGGCTTCGCCCTGGGCGGCGGCTGCGAGCTGGCCCTGGCCTGCGACTTCATCATCGCCAGCGAGAAGGCCAAGTTCGGCCAGCCCGAGGTCAAGCTCGGGGTCATCCCCGGCTTCGGCGGGACCCAGCGCCTGAGCCGGCGCGTGGGCGCGGCCCGGGCCCTCGAGCTGTGCGTGACCGGGGACATGATCCGCGCCGACGAGGCGCTGCGCATCGGTCTGGTCAACCGCGTGGTCGCCCCCGAGGCGCTGCTCGACACCTGCGCCGGCATCGTCGGCATGGTCGCCAAGATGGGCCCGCTCGCGGTCAAGGAGGCCAAGCGAGTCATCCACCAGGGCGCCGAGCTGCCCCTGCCGGCCGCCAACCAGATCGAGGTCGAGGCCTTCGCGGCGCTGTTCGACACCCAAGACCAGAGCGAAGGCATGCGCGCCTTCCTCGACAAGCGCGAGGCCGAGTTCTCGGCCAAGTAGGACCCCCCAGCCCCAGCACGACAATCGCCATGGACTTTCAGCTGACCGAAGAGCACGAGGCCATCCGCCGCACCGCCCGGGAGTTCGCCGCGCGCAGCGTGGCGCCCATCGCCGCCGAGATCGACAAGCAGGCCCGCTACCCCAAGGAGCTCGTCGACGAGATGGGCGAGCTGGGCTTCATGGGCATCGAGGTCGACCCGGACTACGGCGGCTCGGGCATGGACCCGCTGAGCTACGTCATCGCCATGGAGGAGATCAGCGCGGTCTGTGCCTCGACCGGCGTGATCATGTCGGTCAACAACTCGCTGGTCTGCGACCCGCTGCGCAAGTGGGGCAGCCACGAGCAGAAGCAAAAGTGGCTCGAGCCCCTGGCCAGCGGCGAGAAGCTGGGCTGCTTCATGCTCAGCGAGCCCGACGCGGGCTCCGACGCGGCGGCGCAAAAGACCGTCGCGGTCCGCGATGGCGACCACTACGTCATCACCGGGGTCAAGAACTGGATCACCAACGGGCCCCAGGCGGACACCGGCATCCTGATGCTGATGACCGACAAGGCCAAGGGCCACCGCGGCATCTCGGCCTTCATCATCGACATGAACGGCGAGGGCGTCTCCCGCGGCCCCAAGGACGACAAGCTGGGCATCCGCGCCAGCCACTCGTGCCAGATCTTCTTCACCGACCACCGCGTCCACGAGAGCCAGCGCCTGGGCAACGAGGGCGACGGCTTCAAGGTCGCGATGAGCACCCTCGACTGCGGCCGCATCGGCATCGCCGCTCAGGCCCTGGGCATCGCCCGCGGGGCCTTCGAGGCGGCCGCCCGCTACGCCACGGAGCGCAAGACCTTCGGCAAGGCCATCGCCGACCACCAGGCGATCAGCTTCATGCTCGCCGACATGGCGACGGAGATCGACGCGGCGCGGCTGCTGACCTACCGCGCCGCCGCGCTCAAGGCCGCGGGCAAGCGCCACTCCGTCGAGTCCGCGATGTGCAAGCTGATGGCCTCGGAGGTCGCCAACAAGGTGGCCAAGAACGCCGTGCAGATCTTCGGCGGCAACGGCTACGTGTCCGAGTATCCAGTGGAGCGCGCCTATCGAGACGCGAAGATCACCGAGATCTACGAGGGCACCAGCGAGATTCAGCGCGTAGTGATAGCCTCGAACCTCATCCGCGCGCTCGGCTGAGCGCTGTTCGCACCTCTACCCCCTCCGAGGACACTCCCATGAAGCTCACCACCATCACCAAGTTGGCTGGCGTCGGCGCCCTGAGCCTGGTCGCGCTCGCCGGCTGCAAGCCCCAGCAGCAGACGAACCAGGACCTCCTGTCCGAGTACTCGGGCAGCAAGTACTCCGAGGACATGGTCGCGACCGACTACGAGGAGGTCGAGGACCAGGGGGACGCCATCGACCCGCGGACCCTCGCCGCGCTCGAGGACACCATCCGCACGGTCTACGTCTCGGACTTCGAGAAGTGCCTCGAGAACGAGATGAGCCGGCTCGAGAACCGCTGGGTCGCCGGGGAGTTCGCCGTCGAGTTCACCATCGAGACCTCCGGCATGGTCAGCGCCGCCAAGATGCTCAACGAGGACATCCAGGAGCGCCGGACCCTCAACGACGAGGGCAAGTACGTGTCCGAGGGCGGCGCCGAGCCGCGCAAGGCCAAGGAGTTCGGCGCCTGCGTCGAAGAGAAGATCTACAAGTGGGAGTTCGACCCGCCCCCCGAGGCGACCTACACACACACCTACAACGGCCAGGTCGGCGAGGCCTGGTAGTTTCCGGACCCTGAGCCAGATCCTGAGCTAGACCCCGATCCAGACGCGCCATGGACTTCGAGCCGACCGAGACCCAGGAGATGATCCAAAACACCGCCCGGCAGTTCGCCGAGCGGGTCCTGGCCCCGAAGGCCCCGGCGCTGGATCGGGATCACAGCTTCCCCAAGGAGTCCCTGGCCGAGGCCGCGGAGCTCGGGCTGCTGGGCATCAACGTGCCGGCGGATCTGGGCGGCGTCGAGGCGGGAGCGGTCGCCTACAGCCTGGCGATCACCGAGCTCGCCCGGGCGTGTGCGGCGACCACCGTGGCCATGTGCGTGTCCAACATGGTCGCCGAGGTCGTCAACCACTTCGGCAACGCCGACCAGCGCAGCGAGCACGTGCCCAAGCTGTGCAGCGGCGAGTACGTCGTCGGCGGCTTCGCGCTGTCCGAGACCGGGGCCGGCAGCGACCCCGGGGCGATGACCACCAAGGCGCGCAAGACCGACAAGGGCTGGGTCCTCGATGGTTCCAAGCTGTGGATCACCTCGGGCACGGACGCCGGCTTGTTCGTGGTCTGGGCTCGGACCAGCGACGCCCCCGGGACCAAGGGCATCTCCTGCTTCCTCGTCCCCGGCGACGCCCCTGGCGTGACCCGGGGCAAGGCCGAGGAGAAGATGGGCCAGCGCGGCAGCCCGACCACGGCACTGGAGTTCGAGGGCGTCGAGCTCGGCGAGGAGGCCCTGCTCGGCGAGCTCGAGCGCGGCTTCCCGATCGCGATGATGGCCCTCGACGGCGGGCGAATCGGCATCGCCAGCTTGGCCCTCGGCGTGGGCCTGGCGGCCAGCGAGTTCGCCAACAAATACGCCAGCGAGCGCAAGCAGTTCGGCCGGCCGATCAACTCCTTCCAGGCCCTGCAGTGGTACATGGCCGACAGCCACACCGAGCTGTCCGCCGCGCGCCTGCTGACCCTGCGGGCCGCCTCGCTCAAGGACGCCAAGCAGCCGTTCACGCGCGAGGCCTCCATGGCCAAGCTGTACTCGTCCGAGAAGGCCTTCCAGGCCTGCAACCGGGCCCTGCAGATGCTCGGCGGCTACGGCTACACCCAGGACTTCCCCGTCGAGCGCTACCTCCGGGACGTGCGGGTGACGATGATCTACGAGGGCACCTCCGAGGTGCAGCGCCTGGTCATCGGCCGCGACATCACGCGGCAGTTCAAGAGCTGACGCGAACTTGCCTTCGAGGAGCTCCGCGCCCGGTCGCGGGGATCAGCCGTCTCCGAACAGGACCAGGTACCACGCGCCGACGAGGTAGCTGCGCTGGGGACGACGCCGACCTCCACGCCCGCGCTTAACAGCTGTCGTTCGCCGATGATGCCGCTGACGCCGGGGGTGACGACCACGGAGGTCCCGGGGGAGCGGAAGTCGACGGTCGCGTCGGACTCGACGTAGACCGAAAAGCGCGGGTGCAGGCAGACCTCGGGGGCGACGATGGCGAGGGCCGGGACGGGCCCCTGGGGGACGATGGGCGGGCGGAAGGCGGCGTTCATGGTCAGCTGAAAGGCTCCCCACTTGCGCTGAAAGTGCAGCTCGGGGCCGAGGGCGATGAACTGCCCGGCGTTGAAGGTCCCGCGCGCGGCGATGGCCAGGCCGTCGACGATGAAGTAGCGCAGCAAGGACTCGGACACGGGCAGGACGGTCCGCTGCCCGTCGACGATCACGGCTTGCGCGATGGCGTAGTCGAGGCGCTCGTTGATGCGGGCGCCGAACCACACTTTCGAGTGGGTGCTCCGGCCGGTCAGCGACCAGTTTTGGTAGGCGATGACGGCGAGCTTTCCCTCGGGCAATTGGCCGCCCCAGGGGTGGAGGGGAGCCGCCTGAGCCGTTCGCGGTCCGGCCAGCACGCACAGCGCAGACAGCGAGAGCACCCGAACACACCACGAAAGACGGCGACAACCCACCTCTAGACCGTCGCAGGGTGTCAGGACGGTTCGCAACTAGGCTCGAGGACGGGTCGCTCGTAGACGCGCTCGCTCGGGCCGCCGAATGCTCGATTTAGCTCTCGGCGCTGGCGGTGTCGGGCTCGCGCAGGCCCGGGAGGCTGTGGGGCTCGGGCGCCAGCTGGCGCAGCCGCGCGGCGCGGCGCTCGAGGTAGCGGCGCATCAGGCTGAGCACGCCCACGACGAGGCGCGCGGGGTTGACGGGGGCGAAGGTCATGAGCCCCTGGCCGCGGCCGTAGTGGGGGTTGCGGCGCAGGTAGAACTCGGTGAGCGGGTCCCGGCGCAAGGTCCAGCGCAGGCGGTCCGCCTCGCCCTCGCGGGTGATCCAGCCGACCTCGCGGACGCCGGGGCGCGGGGGCGACACGGGCTGCATGTGGAAGTGGCGGCCGAGCCTGGCCATGATCGTCTCGACCGCGCGGGGCGTGGGGCGCTCGGGGTGGGGGTAGACCTCGGGGGCGACCCGGGCCAGGGCCAGGTAGGCCGCGGGGTGCACGGGGCAGGCCAGGAAGCCCTTGCGCGCGAAGGGGTAGCGAAGGCAAGCGCGGGCGACCTCGACGGCCAGGAGGTTGCCGTTGGGCGAGCGCCGGTAGGCCGGGAGCTTGCCGTTCTCGGCCCGGAGCACCACGTGCTGCTGGCCGTCGAGCTCGAATACGAAGGTGTGCACGGCCATGTAGCCGACCACGCGCTCGCCAGCGCGCATGACCTGGATGCGCGTGCGCTCGGCCGACGAGTGGACCACGTAGGCGGCGAAGTCCTCCCGGGACACGCCGGCGAAGATCTGCTCGTGGGCGACGAAGAGCGCGTCCACGAGGGCCTCGCGGGCGTCCTCGGACAGCGCGGCAGGATCGACGAGCTCGTTGCGGAGCGGGAGGGGAGACTCGACTCGGGGGGCGGCGGTGGGCTGGAGCATGGGGGTCCGGGCGCCCCGCTCAGGCCGAGCTCACCCAGGCGGCGGGCGACTCGGGGGTCGCTCACCATCCTGTCGGAGAGGGGGAGCGAGGCGCGAGCGTCGGCCGGAGGGGGAGGGGTCGGGGGCGACGAATTCAAACTAAGAGGACGCCCGGTTTGACGCAGTCTCACGCGGTTGTGAGCGGTTTTGCGGGGAAACAATCCAGTGTGAACGCCGTCGTGGCGCCGCAGAGGCTCGATCCGCTAACCTCGCCGGGTCCCATGGGTGTGCTCGAAGACCTCGCGTCGAAGCGCCGGCAAGTGTTGGCGACCCGCACCCTGATCGGGCGCAGCCCGGCCTGCCGCATGCGCGTCGACGCCTCCCACGTGTCCAAGGAGCACGCGATGCTGTGGTTCGACGAGGGCGCGTGGTGGCTCCGGGACCTGGGCAGCCGCAACGGCACCTGGGTCGACGGTCAGCGCGTCGAGGCCATGGCGAGCCAGCGCCTCGACGCCGGGGCGCGGCTGGCCTTCGGCGGGGAGTCGGAGGTCTGGGTGCTGTCCCAGGCGGACGCCCCTGGGCCCATGGCCGAGCGCCTGCGCGACGACACGCTGGTGTGCGGGACGGCCGACTTCCTCATGCTCCCCGACGCCGACGACCCGCTCGCGGCGGTGTTCGCCGATCGCGGGGCGTGGATGGTCGAGGTCGAGGGGGTCTCGCGGGCGGCCGTCGACCAGGAGGTGCTCCAGCTCGACGGCCAGCTGTTTCGCCTGGCCCTGCCCATCGACGGCGCGACGACGATGCAGCACGCGGCCCCGTCGGTGTCGGCCTCGGCGTCGTCGAGTACGCCGCTGCTGCGCCTGCGGGTGAGCCAGGACCAGGAGTACGTCCAGGTCGAGGTCCGCCGGGAAGCGGACGCCAGCGGGGTCGACGTGCTGCCGCCCAAGGTCCACCACCAGCTGCTGCTGACCCTGGCGCGGGTCCGCCTCGACGACGCCGCGGCCAGCGAGGTCGAGCGCGGCTGGGTCTACACCGACGAGCTGTGCACCATGCTCCGCATCGACCGGCGGACGGTGAACCAGTACGTGTTTCGGGCGCGGCGAGAGCTGACCGCCCGCGGTCCGGGGCTGGCGGCGAAGATCGTCGAGCGACGCACGACCACGGACCAGATCCGCCTGGGCATCGCCGAGGTCGAGATCGGGAGCTTCGAGTCGTGAGCGAGGGGTCTCGGGCGCCGCGGGCGTCACGGATCGCCGCGCCCACGAAGCGCGAAGGGCAGGGCGCTCCGAGCACGGGCTCAGAGCCAGGCCCGAGCGCTGACCCGAGCCTTGGACAGGGTCCGGGCCTGGGCTCCGGCGAGGTCGCCCGGGAGGTCGCGGCGATCTTCGACGTCCTCGGCCGAGGCTTCGCGGCGGCGGTCCACGACACCCCGAAGGCCGAACCGTCCCCGACATCCCCGAGCGAGCCCTCGCCGGGCGCGGACCTGGACCAGACCGCCGCGCTGCTGCGCAGCCTGTCCATGGGCTTGCTGCGCTACCCGGCGGCGACCCAGGCGGTGTTCCAGGCCCTGGTCGCCGAGGGCCGGGCCTACGCCGAGACGCCGACGGGGGCCCAGCTGCGGGCGAGCCTGCTCGACGCGCCGAGCTTTCGCCAGCTGCGGCGGGTCTACGAGTCGCTGACCTGGCACATGCTCGAAGAGGGGGGCGGGGCGCTGCCCTCGGCCTACTTTGACGCGCTGACTCAGGTCGTGCGCTTGGACCACCTCGAGCCCTACCTCGCTGGGCTCGCTGGGCTCGCTGGGCTCGCGGGCCAGGCCGCCAGGGAAGAAGACGGCGGGCGGTGAGCCTCGACGACGCTCGAGCGGTCTACGGCGATCGGGAGCGCTTCGCGGCCCTGCTCCTGGCCATCGTAGCCCGGGCCCGGGGCCTCGACGTCGAGCTCGGAGGTCTCGAGCACGGCGGCGCCGGCGAGCGCGCGGGGGCCGATCGTCACGACGAGCTCGCGGCCGAGCTCGTGCTCGGTGCGCTCGCCCTGGGTCGGCGCATCGAGGCGTTGATCGACGCCGCGCCCCCGACCGCAGACGCGCAGCCGCCCGCTTCGCAGGCGCCCCGGGCCGCGGAGTCGCTGCTGCGATGAGCTCCGAGCTCCACCCGCGCCTGTGCGCCCAAGTGCGCCGACAGGTCGCCCGGGCCGACTTCACCCGCGGCCTCGCGCCGCGGCCTCGCTCGGGGCCTGCCGCGTACAAGGAGTGGCAGCACTTCCTCGTCCACACCCACGGCGCCGTGGTGCTGATCAACTTCAACCTCGACGACGACGTCTGGCAGGGCGAGCGCGTCGCCCGAGTCATCGTCATGGTCCACCGCGACGGGGCGTGGTCCGGGGCCGTCGAGCGCTTCGTCGGCGCGGCCTTCGAAGCCCCCGCCGGCAGGCCCACGCTTCGATTCGGCCGCCACCGCATGGAGCTGGTCGACGGCGCCTACCGGCTCCAACTGCGCGAGCACCGGGCGGGCGTGTCGGCGGACCTGCGGCTGATCCCCGACGCCCAGCCGATGCTGTCGACCAACCGGGAGCTGGCGGGGGCGCGCACGCTGTCGTGGTTCTTTCTCCCGCGGCTGCGGGCCCACGGGAGCGTGGAGCTCGAGGGTCTGGGCGCGCTGCGGGTCGCCGGGGACCTGGCCTACCACGACCACAATTGGGGCAACTTTCGCTGGGGGGACGACTTTTGCTGGGAGTGGGCGTCGATCCTCGGTCGCCCGGAGGACCGCTGGACCCTGGTGTTCATGCGCGTGCTCGACCGGGCTCGCGCGCAGGTCCGCAGCGCTGGTTTGTACCTGTTCCGCGACGGGGCGCAGCACCGCTACTTCCTCGACGGCGACGTGCAGGTGGACCTCCAGGGCGTGCGTCCGGCGAGCGCCACGCCCCTGACCCTGCCGCCGGTCATGAGCCTGCTCGCGCCGGGGAGCCGCGATGTCCCCGAGGAGCTGGTCGCGCGGGCGCGGATCGGCGAGGACCACCTCGAGCTGCGCCTGCGCCCTGGGGCCGGCGCGCGGGTGGTCATCCCCAACGACACCGACCTCGACGGCGTCACCGTGCTCCACGAGCTCGACGCGGTGGCCTCCCTCGAAGGGCGGATCCAGGGCGAAGGCGTGGCCCTCGACGGGCGGGCGGTGTTCGAGCTGATTCGTTAGGCGTGCAGCCCAGGGGCGAGGACGCGGAGGAAGGCGATTGGGTCGGCCACGTCGAGGGCCTCGAGCCCGCGGACGGCCGCTTCGGTCGGCGCGCTGGCGAGGGCGTAGAGGGCCATGTCGCGGTCCTCGAACAGCTGCTGGGCGCGTAGGCGTCGAGCCGAGATGGCGACCTCGGAGGCTCCGCGGGCGCGCTCGTGGGCGGCGGTGAGCAGCTCGGCCCAGGGCTCTGCCATGGCCCCGCGATCCCGACGCAGGGCGCGGACGGAGCGGGCGCACTGGCGCAGCAGGGCCTTGCGTGCGCGGGGCGTGGGGGCAACCAGGGCCGCGGCCAGGGCCGCGCGCGCGCGCAGGTGCACCAGCGAGGGGCCGACGAAGCGAAGCGAGAGGAACATGCCCGCGCGGATCGCTGGCCACTGCTCCTCGAGGAGCGCCCACGCCTGGCTCGCCTCGTCGGTGTACAGCCGCGCCTGGACCGTGGCGACGAGGGTGAACATGTGGCCGCTGGTGTAGGCCTGAGCGGGCCAGGGCGCGTCGAGGCCGGGCGTGGGCCCGAGCACGGCGCGGGCGCGCTCGAGGTGGTCGAGGCGGCCGTCGGCGAGCCAGCGCAGGGCCGGGTCGCCGACCAGGCAGACCGAGTCGGCGTAGCCGTCCCCGCGCGCCCGGGCGTCGTCGAGGTAGGCGTCCATGGTCGCGCGCAGCTCGGGCAGGTCGCCGCGCATGACCAGCGCGAGGAAGCGGTAGCCCTGGCACAGCGAGCGCTCCCAGTGGCTGCCCACGCTGCCGCGGTCGAGGCGCTGCGCCGCCTGTCCACACAGCTGCGCGGTCTCGGCGAAGCGCCCGGCCATGAGCGCGTCGTTGGCCACGGCGAGCTCGGACCAGGCCCGGTTGTAGGGGCTGGGGTAGCGCGCGAGCAGCTGCTCGGCCTGGGCGCGCAGGGCCGCTTGCTTGGCCTCGAACCACTTGGGCTGGAGGTAGGCGAGCATGGTGGCCTCGTAGGACAGCACCCGGCCGAGGCGCTCGGCGTCGCCGGCCTCGGCCACGGCGCGCAGGTAGGTCAGGCGCAGGGGGTCGGCGAGCAGGTGGTTGACCTGGGAAAAGCGCGTGGTCGCCGACCACAGCGCGTCGAACGAGGCCTCGGAGGGCGAGCCCGATCCAGCCCGAGACTCGGGCTTGGGTTCGGGTTCGGGTTTGGGCAGCCCGCCCAGGAGGTAGCGCATGCGCATGGCCGTCGCGCGGAGCACCGAGGCGGTCGGCGTCTCGGGGATCCACACCCCGTACTCGCCCAGCACGGCGCTCATCTGCGCCCACCCGCGGCTGGGATCGTGGGCGCCGATCCACTCCTCGGCCGCGCGCCGCCGCAGCAGGCGGTGGCCGTCGCGGTCTTCGTCGGGGCAGCAGCCGGCCGCGCGCATGAACTCCTCGGCGGCCTCGTGGGCGGCCCCGCGGTTGTGCAGGGCCTCGCCGCGCTTGGTCGAGAGGCGGCGCTCGGCCCCGGGCTCGAGGGCCTCGCCGAGCAGGCTGCGGGCGCGGGCGTAGAAGCTCGCGGCGCGCTCGAAGGCGAGGGCGGCGTGGGCCTCGTCGCCGCTGCGCTCGGCGTAGATCGCCGCCGTCGGGCCTTCGCCGGCGCCTTCCCAGTGCCGGGCCAGGGCGGTGCTCGCCGCGGGTCGCTGGTCCTCCAGGGTCCGCGCGAGGGCGCGGTGCAGGTCCCGACGGTGCGCGCGCTCGAGGCGGGCGACGATGCCCTCCCACTGCTGGTCGTGGCGCGGCGCGACGGCGGGCTCGCGCTCGTCGATCCAGGTCGTGCGCAGCCACCCGAGGTCCTCGAGGCGGGCCAGGTCCAGGCGCGCGCTCGGGCTCAGCCCGGCGGCGGCGATCAGCAGGCGGTGCTCCGCCGGCCCCCCGACCAAGGCGGTGAGCTCGAGCAGGCGCCGGCGGTGGGGCCCGAGCTGGGCCAGGCGCTGGCCGAGGGGGTCGAGGAGCTCGAGCTCGGGCTGGGCGAGGGCCAAGCTGGTGGCCTCGAGCAGGCGGTAGGGGTTGCCGGCGGCGTAGTCAGTCAGGTCGTCGATGAGCGCGGGCCGCTCCCGGCACAGCTCCCCGGCCACGCGCGCGAGCAGGGCGCGGACGGCCTCGGGGCCCAGGGGCGCGAGCGCCAGGGTCTCGCGCGGTCCGAGCTCGACCTGGGCGAGCAGGCCCTTGGCTCGATCTTCGGCGCGGGAGCTGAGCACCACCAGCGCCGGCGTGTCGTCCCGCTCGGCGCACAGCCGCTCGAGCAGGGGGGCCAGGTCGAGGCTGCCCCACTGCAGGTCGTCGAGCCAGATCAGCAGCGGGCGCGCGCGGGCAGCCGCGGCGATCCACCGGGTCAGCGCCCGGGCGCCCACGAGGCGCTCGGCCCCCGGATCCAAGCGCTCGACCTCCGGGGGGTCGGCGTCGCGTCGCTGGGCGCCCAGCAGCTGGACGAGCCCGCGCAGGATCGGCGCGCTCGGGAATAGCTTGGCGAGGGCCCGAGCCTCGCGCAGGTCGAGGACGTCGAGGTGGGCGGCGCGGTCGGGGAGCTCGGCGAGGCGGTCGACGATCTGGTCGAGAGGGCGGTAGGGCCCGGACTCGTGGGGGGTGCAGCGCCCGCGCAGGACCCGGAGCTGGCCGGAGAGCGCGAGCTCGTGGGCGACGTGGCGGATGAGGCTCGACTTGCCGACGCCGGACGGGCCGAGGACCTCGACGAGGCGCAGCCTTCCTGTCTCGCGCACGCCCTCGAAGGCGCCGCGCAGGGTCTCGACCTCGGCCTCTCGGCCGACGAGCTCGAGCCCGGCCAGGGGCACGGCCGCGGGCTGCAGGGGCGCCCCGAGCAGCTCGACGAGCTCGGCCCGGCGAGGGCGCAGGGCAGGCTCGGCGGCGCACAGCCTGGCGGCGGCCTGGGCCAGCTCGGGGGCGGCGTCGGCATCGACGAGCAGCTCGGACAGGATGACCCCGAGGGCGTAGTAGTCCGAGGCCGGGCTCGCCGGTTGGCCGGCCCACAGCTCGGGCGCAATGTAGCCCCGGGTCCCCGCGACGCCGCCCGGGGCCGCGCGCAGCTCGGCGGCCTCGGCGGTCAGGCCGAAGTCGAGGAGCTTGAGCTGCCCGTCGGGCTGGATCATCACGTTGTCGGGCTTGAGGTCGCGGTGGACCAGCCCGTGGCGGTGCAGGGCGTCGAGGGCCTCGACGAGCTGGACCATGGCCGCGCGCAGGCGCGGCGCCCAGTCGGCCGGGGGGTGGCGCAGGGCGGCGACGGGGGCCGGGGCGGCGTCGTCGAGGTCGGGGCCGTCGCTCGCGCGCAGCTGCTCGGAGCGCGTCGCGGTGCGCCCGGCCGGCGCGCTCGGGTGAGAGTTGGTCTCGGTCCGGTCTGCCACCGGCCGCGCGCTGCCGAGGACGTGGCTGGCCAGGTCGCGGCCCTCGACCAGCTCCATGGTGAAGTAGGGCGGGGGCCCCAGATCGAGCTCGTAGAGCTCGACCAGGCGGGGGTGGACGACCCCGGCGCGAGCGCGAAACTCCTGCTTGAGCCGGGCCGCGTGCTGGTTGGCGAACACGGTCTTGAGCGCGACCTCGCGCTGCAGCTCGCGGTCGAAGACCCGGTGGACCGAGCCCATGCCGCCCACGCCGAGGACACCTCGATGCTCGAACCGCTCGGGGAGGTCAGCCATGGCGCAGGGCTCGGTAGAGGTTCAGCCAGAGGTTCGAGTAGACGCGATGGTGAAGCCGATGCCCGGCAGCGCCTCTTCCCAGTAGACCTCGGAGAACCCCGCGCCGAGCAGCAGCTCGCTGAACTCCTCGCCCGTGCGGTGCTGGACGAAGCCCGGGTCGGCGATGCGCGAGATGTCGCGGGCGATGTCGACGAACCACTTGGGCCCGCCGTCGGCGATGAAGGCCTTGCCGCCCGGGCGCAGGGCCTTGCGGAAGCTGGCCGCGGCCGCGGGCCCGTCGGGGTAGTGGTGGAAGGACAGGCAGGACATGACCGCGTCGAAGTAGCCGGTGAAGGCCTCGGGCATGGCGGCGACGTCGGCCTGGAAGAAGGCCATGTTCGTGCGCCCCGCCGCGGCGGCAGCGGCCGCCGTGCGCTCGACCATCGCCCGGGACAGATCGGCCGCGACCAGCTCGCCCTCGGGGAGCTCGCCGGCCAGCTCGACGGCGAGGGAGCCCGTGCCCGAGGAGGGATCGAGGACCCGGCTGCCCTGGCTCAGGTGCGGGCGCATGAGCTCGAGCAGCTCCTTGCGGATGGGGTCGGAGAAGGGCCGCACGGCGCCGTCGTAGAGCTCGGCGCACACGTCGAAGCCCTCGACGCTGGCGTAGATCTCGGGGGTCTCGTCGAGGAACACCGGCGCGTCGTGGGCACCCGAGAGATCGGGCGCGAGGGCGGGCAGGGGCGCGGCCGTGGGCGAGGGCCCGAGGGTCGTCGGCCGGTACAGCCCCGCGCGCTTGAGCTGGATGGCCGGGGCGAACACGAACAGCGACCAGTTCCACAGCTGGGCCGCGAGCACGGGGCCGAGGGCGAGCTGGGCGGAGTTCACGTCGACGCCTCGCTCGAGTCGTTGGTCGGAGTCGTCGGCGTGGTCGGGGTCATCGGGGCCAGGAATTGCTCGAGCATGCCTCGGAGCGAGCGCAGCGCGTGGATCAGCGCGTCGTGGATCGCCGGGGTGCCCGCGAGGCCCATGGCCGCCGTCGCCGATTGTTGCCACTTCACGGCCTCGGCGGTCCACCGCTGCAGGTCCTGAATGTTGGGCGTCGCCGCGAACGGCCGCAGGCCCAGCTGCGACCAGGCCTGGGCCGTGGTCTCGAGCATGAGCACGTCGAAGAGGTGGGGCAGGCCTTGCTCGAAGAGCATGGCGTCGAGCTCCTTGAGCGGCACGAAGCTGGCCATCTCGTGCTGCTCGGGGTTCCAGATCCGGCAAAAGGCGCCCACGGGGTTTTGGCCGATGATGCCGGACACGCCGGTGTTGAGGGCCGAGCGCCCCACGGACTTGCCGGTCTGCTCGCGCTCGACGGGGTCGGTGTGTTTGGGAGCGCTGTGGTCCACGGGGATCGGAGGCTCGCCCTCGAACGCGCCGTGGCCCCGGATCTCATGGGTGTGGGCCAAGATCGCGTTGACCACGTGGCGCCCGGACTCGTTGGCGGCCTCCATGGTCGTGATCCGCGTGAAGGTCTTCTTCCACGTGCCGGCGTAGAGCAGCCGATCCCAGTGGACGTAGTAGCCGCCCATGGGCGACTGCCACACGCCCTGGGGCAGGTCGGGGGGGCTGTCTGCGGGTCCGTCGACGGCGACGGGGTCGAAGGGGTCGCCGCCCGGGCGCCGGTGCCAGTCTCCGGCCAGGGGCACCTGCAAGGGCGTGGCGTTGCCCTGGAACAGGCCCTCGCCCGCGTCGCCCGCGAACGCGAGGTTGTCGTCGAGGTGGTACCAGGTCGGGACCGGCAGCTGCAGCTGGGGCGCGGGGTCGATGACCTCGAGGATCTGCCGCCAGGTCTCCTTGGCGATCTCTTCGGCCGTGCACTCCCGGGCCGGCTTGCCGAGGTGGGCGCTGGGCGTCTCGAAGTCGCCGATGTCCACGGAGATCAGGCTCGCGTAGCCGTTGGTATTGAGGTTGGGCTCGGCGGCCCAAAACTGCTGCTCGCTGATCGACGAGAGCCCCCAGTCGCTGTCGGAGAAGTAGACGTGGCCCGTGGCGATGTCGACGGTCTCGCGGAAGAAGTACTGGATCCCGGACATGGTCTGGAAGCGCCGCCAGCCCTGCTCGGGGACCTCGACCTTGCCCGACCACTCCGGCGGCGGCGGGACCCGAGCCTCGGCGTAGCCGCGCAGCTTCTCCGGCACGCCGACGTCCGGGAGCTCGGCGGACAGCCGCTCGGCCGTGGCCGCGTCGAAGGCCGTGACGATGTAGTCGGCGTGGTCGATGTAGTGGGTGATGACGGTCTCGCCGCAGGGGCTCGTCTCGGTCACCGGCTCGAAGCGCTCGGGGTCGACCTTGGGGTTGGCCTCGAGCTCGAGCTCCACGTGCAGCTTCCCGTCGACGACGGTCATCTGGGTGAGCTTTCCGCCCAGGAAGCGGACCCGCAGCGCGTCGAGGTGTTCGACCCAGGGGTCGAACCACGCCGTGCTCGTGGGCCCGTTGAGGGTGCCGTTGATGCGGGTGCCGTTGTCGGGCTGCATCAGCTGCACGGCGATGTTGGCGTTGGTCCGGGCGTCGCCGGTGGCGGGGTCGATGGCCGCGAGGATGCGCGGCGCGGTCTCGAGGTAGTCGAGGAAGCTGGGGCTGTAGACGACGTCCGGGCCGGGGCGGTCGGGGTGGCGGGCCTGGAGAAAGTCGAGGAGCGAGACGTTCTCGTACAGGGCCTCCCGCCGGGCGCTGCACGTCGACAGGTACCGGAGCATGCGCAGGCTGATGAGCAGCAGATCCAGGCCGGTCGCGCCGGTGCTCGCCAAGGTCGCGATCAGGGACTCGCGCATCTCCTGGATGTTGGTCGGCGGGACCATCGAGAACAGGATCGGGTCGTGGTGCTTGCGCGCGACGGTGACCGAGAGGCTCGACTCGAGGTTGTCGTAGACCGTGCGCGCGCTGAGCATCCCGTCCGAGTCGTACAGGGGCGTGCGCCCCATGGTGTCGAACACGTGGCGGTAAAAGGACGGGAAGTAGCGGTAGCCGTGCTCGCCGGGCAAGGTCACGCTCTGGGTCGTCGTCCACGAGCCCAGGGTGTCGTCGCAGCGCAGGGGATCGACGTTGGCCCCGCGCAGGCTGAGCTTGGTGCGGTCGAGGCCCTGCTCGACGAGGAAGGCGGCGACGGAGCCGGCGCGCTGGCGGGCGAGGATGCGGCCCTGAGACGCGTCGTAGATGTTGTCGCGTCCGATGTGGACCATCCCGGTGATGCCGAGGGTGTAGTCCTCGCCGAGTTTGGGGACGAGATCGGACAGCGCTTGTTTGTCCGAAGCGGTGAGCGCCGCGGAGCCCGGCTGGTGGCAGGCCCCGACGGAGTGACCCTTGTCCGAGTCGTCGTCGGCGGCGAGCCACACCGGGCCGAGCTTGGACTTGGGCCGGGGCGGGTCGTCGCTGGCGGGGGTGCCGACGCTGTCGTGCACGTGATGGTGCGGATCGACGTCGTTCATCTGCGAGGCCGCCATGCCGCCGACCCGGACGTGGCTCTGGCCGAAGCGATCGGGGGCGAGGGTCGGCTCGATCAGCGTGACCGCGTAGCCCCGGGTGATCAGCTCGTGGGCGACCGTCAGCCCGGCGACGCCGCCTCCGTAGACAGTCACGTTTCCCTTGCTGGGTCCGAGGTTGCCCATGCGATTGCGCTCCTTGGCGTGGGTCTTCACGGCCCCCGGACATGGCCACGAAAGCCAGCCAGGAGCGCTGGAAAGCCTGGGCATCGTACACCACCGTGGACGTAGGCGACGATCGCTTCGTGGACGGCGGCGACGTGCTCGAGGCGACCGCGGATCTGCAGGCGGTCATCGACCACGGCGCGGGCGAGGGGCAGCGCTCCGTCGAGGACGGCGAGCACGGTGGCGGGGGGGACCGCGATGTGGACCTCGCTCGTCGCGTTTGCGCCCCGCTCGTGGACGACCCGAGGCCCATCTGTCCCGCCGCGGACGACGATGGGCGCGGGCTCGCTCGGGCCGAGCTCGATGGTGACGGACAGGTCCCCCAAGGCCGCGCCGACGCGGGCCCAACCCCGGGGGAGGCGCTCGCGGAGCAGGGCGAAGGAGCGCTCGAGCTGCTCGGAGACCGTACCGGGCCCGGGCTCAGGCTCAGACCCGGTCACCAGCGGCGCTCCAGCACGAAATCGACCAGGCCCCACAAGAGGTCCCGGTGGCTGGAGTCGAGCAGGGCCGCGTCGCAGCCTCGAGGCTCGCGCGGGCGGCCTCGAGGTGCTCTCGGGCGCGCCGCCTGGCGTGGTCGATGCTGCCCTGGGCCTCGATCAGCTCCATGAGCGCGTCGACCTCGGCGGCGCTGCGCAGCTCGGCCAGGCCCAGGGCGCGCTCGAGCTCCGCCCGCCCGGCGGGGGCGAGCTGGCCCTGGTCCTCGAGGCGGGCGAGGAGGCTCGGGACCCCGGCGAGGCTGACCTCGGGGACGGACTTGGCGAGGATGGCGACCGCGCGGTCGCGGTCCGCGGGTGCGGCCGTTCGCAGGGCGTGGAGCAGCACGAGGGTGCGCTTGCCCTCCCACAGATCGCCCCGCGCGTCCTTGCCGATCTCGTCGGCGCCGCCGACGAGGTTGAGCACGTCGTCTTGGATCTGGAAGGCGACGGACAGGTCACGGGCGAAGCGCTCGAGCTGTTCGCAAACCTTCGGATCGCTCCTCGCACACAGGGCGCCGCAGCGCGTCGGGATGATGAAGCTGTACCAGCCCGTCTTGCGCACGACCATCTCGATGTAGTCGTCGTCGCTGAGCTCCCAGGTGTTGCGGCGGATCCAGTCGAGCTCCATGGCCTGGCCCTCGACGGTGCGCTCGGACATCTCGGCCATGGCCTCGAGGATGCGCAGGGCGGGGCCCAGGCCGACGCGTTCGATGTTGGCCAGGAGCGGGCGCAGGGTCAGGGCGAGCATGCCGTCGCCGACGTTGACGGCGATGGCCTGGCCGTGGGCGGCGTGCAGCGTGGGCCCGCCGCGGCGGACGTGGGAGCGGTCCTCGACGTCGTCGTGGACCAAAAAGGCGTTGTGGTACAGCTCGAGGACCGAGGCCGTCGGGAGCGCGGCCTCGAGGTTGCCGCCGAGGGCTCGGCAGGTGGCGATGCACAGCGCGGGGCGCAGGCCCTTGGCCTCGCGCAGGGGGTAGTCGAGCATCAGATCGTAGAGGACCGGCCCGTAGGGGTCGCCCTCGAGCCTGCCTTCGGTCCTGTCCTCGATCCCGGGGCTTCGGCGGCGCTGCTCGGCGATCAGCTCCTCGAGCACGGCGACGACCCGAGCTCGAGAGCCCTCGAGGTACGCGGGCACCCGAACGGCGCAGCGCGACGCGGGCGGGCGGGCACGGGCCATGCCCGAGACGATACAGGACGGCGCGAGGCCGGGACTAGCGGCCGCAAGCGACGTTTCGCCGCTGGAGCTCGGCCGCCTCTTCGTCGCCAGCGATGGTCGCCTCGTGGCCGAGCCACGAGAACATGGCGCTGGCGATGGCCAGCTCGCCCCGCTCGTCCCACAGCCACACGGCGAGGTTGCACAGCGGATCGTGGACCTGCGAGAAGGCCACGCGCACGAGCTCTGGGCCGCCGATCTGGCACACGCGCTCGTACTGCTGGCGCACGGCCAGGAACTCGCGCAGCTCGTCCAGCGGGGGCAGGGCCCGGCGAGCGTGGACGCGAGCCTCGACGGTCTCGCTGCGGATCGCCAGCTCGTCGAGGAGCTCGTGGCGGAGCTCCCGAGCCACGCGGCGCAGGGAGCTGCCGGCGCCCTCGAGCTCGGCCAGGGTCGCCTCGGTGGTCCGCGCGAGGGTCGAGAGGTCGGACTCGACCTGCCGGGCCATGCGGTGCAGGGCCGCGTCGGGGTCGCCCGCGCGCAGGGCGATGGCGCGGTGGGCCGTCTGGCTGCGCAGCTTGGGATCGTCGAGCAGCGCGTCCCAGCTGCGGGCGAGGACGCACAGCTGGTCAAAGGACACGCGCTCGGCCGCGAGGGCGTCGGTGTGGGCGGCGAGCAGCGCGGAGCCGCGCAGCGTGCTCGGGCCGGCCTCGGCGAGGGGCCGACGGGAGCTCGGGGTGGCCTCGAGGCGAGGCGTGGCCAGGGCGCGACGGAGCAGGGGGAGGGTGCGCAGGCGGGCGGGCGCGACGAGCCACAGGGCGACGAGCCAGGCGTCGTGGGGCACCGGCGGGTAGCCGATCATGCGCGCGGCGAGGGCCCCGAGCAGCATGGTCCCGCGGCTGCGTCGGTGGGGCGAGCGGCCGAGCTGCTCGACCTCGGCCCAGGACCCGCGCTCGGCCGCATCGGCGACGCGCCACTCGTTGGCCAAAAAGCGCGCCAGCGGGGGGCGGTGGGGCTCGT
>NZ_ABCS01000129.1 GCF_000170895.1 Plesiocystis pacifica SIR-1
CCCTCCCCCGCGCCGGCGAAGCCGTCACGGGTCCCCCTCCCCGGCGGTCGGGCAGGGGCCCTCCGATCCAGGCGGTTGCTGTGGTTGGGTGGACGCTCGAAGTGGTCGGCTGTGGGCGGACGGCAGGAGCGGTCGGCTGGGGGCTGGTTCCTGGACTTTGGGGGCGCTTGGGCTCGGGGAGTCCGGTTCCTGGCAGATCAAGGTTTGATATCGCGGTGGATGATGGCGCCCGCGCGAACGGAGCTGCGGACGCGTAGACGGGGGCGACGCTTGGTAGTCGAGGGAGAGCTCGTCTTGGTCTTGGTCTTGGTCTTGGTCTTGGTCTTGGTCTTGGTCTTGGTCTTGGTCTTGGTCTTGGTCTTGGTCTTGGTCTTGGTCTTGGTCTTGGTCTTGGTCTTCGTCTTCACATCGAGAGGAGTGCGGCTACGGGCTGAGGTGTCCAACTCGGCCGGTTGCTGCGAGAGCGACTGGACGCGCGGTCCTCCGAGCGGGCTCACTCGTCGTAGTAGAAGCGCTCGCTGACGATCTGGCCGGCACGCCAGCATGCGCGGACCTTTGGTCGGGTCGCCGTAGGTCACGGGGGCGCAGGACCGGTGTTCCACGGCGCCGCAGCTCCTCTCTGGCCAAGCACGCGCCTGCGCGCTCGGTCGCCGAGGGCGTCGACGGCGACGACGACCGTGATCGTGACCAGGAGCAGCGCCGCGAGGTCGCGCATGTGGAACAAGCTGATCGCCGTGTGCATCGCGTCGCCGAGGCCGCCCGCGCCGACGAAGCCGACCATGGCCGCCGCGCGGAGGTTGACCTCGAAGCGGAACAGGGTGAAGGCGAGGAGTCGGGCTCGGACCTGGGGGAACACGCCGAGCAGGTAGCGGGCGATCGCGCTGGCACCACTGGCTTCGAGGACCCGCGCGGGCCCGGGCTCGGCCTCCTCGAGGACGTCGCCGTAGAGCCGCCCGAGGACGCCGAAGGTGTGGACCGCGAGGGCGAGGACGCCGGCGGTGGTGCCCGGGCCGAGCCAGACGACGAAGAGCAGGGCCCACACGAGCTCGGGCAGGGCGCGGGTGATCTGTAGGCTCGCCCGCGCGGGGACCAGCACGAGCGCGAACAGCCAGCGGGTCCAGCCGCGCCCGCGCGGGGCGTCTTCGAGGTAGGCGCCGATCGTGAACCGAGTCGCGGCCAGGGGAGCGACGAGGACGGCGAGGCTCGCGGCGATCGCCGTCGCAACCCAGGCCATGGACACGGTGCTCAGGGCGAGCTTCAGGCTCGACAGCAGGAAGCTCGGGCTCCGCGTTGGGTCGCCGAAGCCGACGAGGAAGGCCCGGGCTTGGTCGAGGGCGCGGGCCTCGAGCAGGGCGCCCCAGGGCACGGGCAAGACCGCGAGGCCGACGAGGGCGCCCGCCGTGAACAGGGCGACGGACCACGCGGGCCGGACCTTGCGCAGGCCCACGCTGGCGAGCTCGAGCGCGATGACGTAGGCCAAGACCACGGCGAGGGTGGTGGCGAGCTTGTCGTACTGGAAGTAGCGGATGCTCAGCTCGATCTCCTGGCCGAGCCCGCCGGCCCCGACGACGCCGAGGATCGACGCCGACCGGATCGCGCACTCGAGGCGAAACAGGGCGTAGGCGAGCCACTGCCGACGCACGAGGGGGAGCACGCCGTACACGAACACGGCGACGGGGCCCGCTCCGGCGGCGCGCAGCTGCCGGGCGGGCTCGGGATCGGCGGCTTCGATGAGCTCGGCGAAGAGCTTGCCGATGATGCCCGAGAAGGTGATCGCGATGGCGAACACGGCAGGACCCGGCCCGAGGCCAACGATGCGGACGAACAGGAAGGCCCACAGGATCTCGGGGACGGAGCGGAACACGGCCAGCACCCCTCGGGCGAGGGCGCGCAGCCCCGCGCGGGCGGTGCTGCGACCGGGTCGGAGGGCTGGATCATCGCGCAGCCCCGGGAGCTCGGTCGCGGCGAGGGCCAGGCCGACGGCGAGGACGAGCGCGAGCGCCGTGCCGAGCACGCCGATCAGCAGGCTCTCGACGGCGAGCTTGGCGACGCGGGTGAGGAAGGCGTCGCTGAGGTCGGGGCGGGTCAGGCCCCCGAGCAGATCGCGGAAGCCGGCCGACGCCTCGGCGTCGGCCAGGCCCGCGAGCTCGAAGCCGCTGTGCCACGACGCGATCAGGACCGAGGCGATCAGCAGCAGGCTGAGCGTCGCCCGGGCGCGGGTCGGATCGCCCTCAGCTGCGCTCACGGCTCCCCGCGTAGAGGGCGGCGAGGGTCGCGTCGTCGATCTGGTCCGCGGGGGCGTCGAGGCTGACCCGACCCTCGCGCAGACCGATGACTCGATCGACCTCGCCGAGGACCTGGCTGAGCCGGTGCGTCGACACGATCAGGGTGAGCTCGCGGCGTCGGGTCTCGCGGGACAGCAGGGCGATGACCTCGGCGGCGGTCGTGGGATCGAGGGCGGCCGTGGGCTCATCCGCGAGCAGCACCGAGGGCTCGCTGGCCAGCGCCCGGGCGATGGCGACGCGCTGGCGCTGGCCTCCGGACAGGGCGCCGACTCGGTCCCACTGGCGCTCGCGCAGGTCGACCTGCCCGAGCAAGGCAGCGACGGCCTCGCGCTCGAGGGGCCACAGCGCGGAGGCGAGGACCCGCCACCACGGCCACGCAGGGGCCCGGCCGGCGAGGACGTTGTCGTGGACCGAGACCTCGGGGATCAGCGTCGCGCCCTGGTCGATCAGCGCGCAGCGTCGACGGTGGTCGCGGATCTGGTGGGGGCGCATGGCGGCGACGGACCGACCGTCGATCGCCACGCTGCCACCGCTCGCGCGCAGGGCCGCGGCCAGCAGGCGCAAGAGCGTGGTCTTGCCGCCGCCGCTGGGCCCCGCGAGGGCGACGCGCTCCCCGGGGGCGATGCGCAGATCCACGGGCCCGAGGGCGAGGCGCTCGCCCCAGCGACGCTGGGCCCCGCGCAGCTCGAGCGTCGGCGCGGGGCTAGTCATGCGGCGACTCGAGCAGGCCGGTCGCCCGCGCGATCGCTTCGATCGCGTCGAAGTCTCGGGGGCTCGCGGGCACGTAGGCTTTGGCGCCGAGGCGATCGAGGATCGCCCGGTGCTCGGGGTCTCGAGCGTCGAGCTCGAGGAAGGCGCGTTTGAAGGCCTCGCGGGTGGACTCGGGCAGGGCCGAGCGCGCGGTCCAGGTGTAGTCGACGTAGCCGGGGGTCTCCCAGATCACCCGGACGGCGCTCGTGTCGACCTCGCCCGCGGCGAGGACCCGCTCCCAGACCTGCATGTTGAGGGCGCCCGCGTCGACCTTGCCCGAGGCGACCATGACCACGGTCGCGTCGTGGGCCCCGCTGTAGACCGGGGCGCCGGCGAAGTCGCGCTCGGGGTCGATGGCGTGGGCCTCGACGAGGAAGTGGCGCGGCATGAGGTGGCCGGAGGTCGAGCTCTTGGCCCCGAAGGCGAAGCGCTTGCCCTTCAGGTCGGCGATGGCCTCGACGCCGCTGTCGACGTTGGCGATGAACACGCTGTGGAAGTCCCGATCGATGTCGCGCATGACCAGGGGCTCGACCTCGGCCAGGGTCCGGGCCTGGACGTGGGTGAAGCCGCCGAGCCAGGCGAAGTCGACGGTGCCGGCGACGAGGGCCTGGACGGCGGCGCCGTAGTCGGTCACGGGCACGTACTCGACGGGGGCGCCGAGCCGGGCCTCGAGCAAGGCGACGAGGGGCGCGTACTCGCGGGCGAGCTCGGTGGGGTTTTCGTCGGGGATCCCCGTCACGCGGATCGGCGCCGGGCCGCGCTCGGCTGACTCGCCGCGCTTGCAGCCGAACAGCGCGAGGATCGCAACCAGGATGAGCGCGCTGCCAGTGCGGAGCGCCGCGGTCCTGGGCCTGGGACTAGTCAACGGAGAGCTCCCAGCTCGCCCAGCTCGCGCCGCCGCGGTCATCGGCGACCACGACCCAGCCGCGGACGAGCCCGGGGGTGCTCGGGGCCGTCCAGGTGTTCTCGAAGGTGTGGGCGCCAGCGTCGAGCTCGCTGGCGCGCTCGAGGCCGCGCTCGAGCACGCCGTCGCTGACGTACCAGCGCACGCTGAGGGTCTCGCGGACGTCGCGGAGGGTGCCGCGCTCGAGCTCGTAGAGGACGTAGGCCTCGGCCGCGCCGCTGGCCGTGCGCAGGCGCAGGTCGAGGCTCGCCCCGGGGGCGACGCTCGCCGGGACATCGACGAGGCCGTCGAGGGCGGGGTTTTCGTTGTTGGTGTAGCGCGCCTCGAAGTCGTCGAACACGGGCCGGGTCGCGCCGACGAGGTCGCAGCGGATCCGGGTCTTGGCGAAGGCGTCGATCATGGTCTCGTCGCCAGCCAGGCTCGCGGCCGCGTGGATCGGGATCGCGTAGCCGCCGCTCGGGTCGGGGTCCGCGGGGCGGCGCGGGGGCTCGTCGCCCTCGGTCGGCGGTGAGTTGGGCCCGAAGCGGGCGCACGCGTCCATGGGCAGGGCGGCCGGGTTGGGGGTCGCCGACAGGGCCTCCCCGATGGCGCAGTCGTGGGTGACCGCGCCGCGCTCGTCGGCCGTGCGTGGCTGCAGACAGAAGGACCAGGAGACGCTCGTCGCGTCGAGGCCGTCGGGATCGGCGATCAAGGCTTCGTAGTGGACGACCTCTCCGGGCTTGGCCTCGGCGGGGGTCGAGCGGATCGCGAGCACGCGCGCTTCGTCGACGAGCCAGGGTCGGTCGTCGAAGCTCGGCAGGCACGCGGTCACGCCGAGCGCGATCGAGAGGGCGAGTATCTTTGTGTTCACAGGGTCACCTCCAGGCCGAGCACGGGGACCACGGGCAAGCCCGAGACTTGCCCCCGCGCGGAGAAATCGGCGTTGTAAACCAGCTCCACGGCGTTGTTGCGGTTGGTCGCGTTGCGGACGTCGAGCCAGGTCCGCAGGCCGCCCCAGGCCCAGCTGCGGCGCCACCCAAGGCGGGCCGAGAGCTCGAAAAATAGGGGCAGGCGGATGGAGTTTTGCGCGCCGAAGATCGGGTCGTAGCGCCCGCTGAAGCCGTCGAAGACCGCGTCCTCGACGGGCGTGCGCGGGTTGCCGGAGCTCAAGCTCGCGCGCGCCCCCAGCTCGACGCCGCTGCGGTGGACCCAGCCGAGCAGGGCCTGCAGCACGTGGGTTTGATCGCCGTCGAAGAGCCGCCAGCTTCGCGGGTCGCCCGACCCCGGCAGACTCCGCTCGGCGCGCTGGAGGGTGTAGGCGGCCGACAGCGACAGGCCATGGCCCGGGTAGACCCGCGCGCTCAGCTGGCCGCCGTAGCTGCGCCCGCGCCCTTCGGAGACGACCAGGGCCGAGACCGGGGGCGTGGGCGAGGCGCTGCGCACGGGCACACGCCAGGAGTGGATCCAAAAGCCCTGGAGCCCGAGGCTCAGCCAGGGCAGGGGCTCGGCGCGCAGGCCCGCGAGGGCGTGGGCGGCCTCGATGGTGCGCAGGCGCGGGTTGCCGAAGATCGGCGAGAGCTCGCCGGGGTTGGGCTGCTGGTGGTAGCGCCCGCCCGCGGCGAACAGCTCGACGGCCTCGGCCGGGGACCAGCGCAGGCTCAGGCGCGGGTCGACGGGGACCTCGATGTCGCTGTAGCCGATCTCCGGCTCGATCGGGCGCACGGGCAAGACCCGATCGCCGACGGTGATCATGGGCTCGACGCGCACGCTCGGCTCGATCGCCCAGGCGCCCCCGCGCGGCCCCACGCGCACGCCGAGGTAGGCGGCGAGGCCGGTCTGGTGGACGCGCCAGCGATCGCTGGCGACGCGATCGCCGGGGTGCTGGCCGAACACGGCGAGGTCCCCCTCGCGCGCGGGCAGGGACAGGGCGCCCTCGCGGCTCGTCCGCGTGCTGCGGTGCTCGAGGTCGATCCCGCCGACGATGAGCACGAGCGGGGCGACGCGGCGGCGCTCGTCGACGCGCAGACCTCCGGCGAAGCCGCGGCCCTGGTCGAGGGCGCGCGCGTCGAACAAGCGCTGCTCGTTGCGGTCGTGATCGTAGCCGAACCAGGTCGAGACGCGCAGGCTCGAGCCGTCGGCGCGGCGCCGAGTCAGCCCGACCCCGAGGCGGTGGAAGCCGGCGACGCGGCGCTCACGAAAGGCGTAGTCGGGGGTCTGGCTGGGGATCCCGCGCTCGAGGGTGTCGTGGACGCCGAACACCAGCAGCGCGAGCTCGTCGCGGGCGTCGAGCTGGATCGTGGCCTTGGTCTGGTAGTCCCAGGTGTCGGGCAAGGGCACGAGCTCGCGCGAGCCGGCGGGGAGCAGCGGGCCGAAGGTCTGGCGGAGCAGGCTCCGGCGCAGGCCCAGGCCGATCCAGCCGCGCTCGCCCAGGCGCGCGTCGAAGCCTGCGCCCGCGTCGATCGGGTCGACCCGGGCGTGGCCGCCGAGGGCTCGCGCCTCGGTGGGCGCGCGCGCGGGGCGGGTCTCGACGCGGACCATGCCGCCGATCGCCCGGCCCCAGGCGCCGTCGAAGCCCGCGGGGGTCAGCTCGACGCCCGCGATCATGGTTCCGGGGAGGTTCGAGCGGGCGCCGCCGAGGTGGAACAGGCGGGGGACGGGGATCCAGTCGACGTAGGTGCGGGTGTCCGAGGGCGGGGCGCCCCAGATCACCAGCTCGCCCCCGCTGAGGTCGGGCCGCGCGACGCCGCCGACGGTCTCGAGGGCCTTACCGACGTCTCCCTGGGCGCCGGGGACGAGCTCGGCGCGGGCGCGATCCATGCGCGTGGTCGAGACGGGGGGATCGACGCGGGTCGCCCGGACGACCTCGGACTCGTCGATGACGGTGGCCTCGTCGGGCTCTGGCTCTGGCTCTGGCTCTGGCTCTGGCTCTGGCTCCGGAGTGGGCTCGGGCTCGGGATCCGGGGGAAACTCGTAGCGGTAGCCGATCTCCACGGCGATCGGCACGCCGCGCTCTCGGGCCGGCTCGAAGGCGAAGCGCCGCGCCGCCGCGACGGCGGCTGCGTCGAAGGCCAGCCCGCCAGACTCGACGACCTCGACCCGCACGACCTGGCCCGCGGCGTCGATCTCGAGGGTCAAGAGCACCACCACGGTCTCCCGCGGGCGCTCGAGCGGGCGCTCGGCCGCGGCGAACTCGACGAGCACGGGAGGCTCGACCGCGCTCGTCTCGGGCGGCTGTCCTGCGAGCGCGAGCGCGAGCGCGAGACACGAGAGCGACGAAGCAAACCCGACCACGCCTCAATCTCCCCGCAAGAATTCGCGCGCGATGACGTAGCTCGCCTCGACGGGCTTTCCGCAGCGGGTCGCGGGCTCGAAGCGCCAGCGCTTCAGGGCCGCGCTCGCGGGCTCGTCGATCAGCGCACCCACGGACTCGACCACGCGCACGGACCGGACGGCGCCGCGGGTGTCCACGGTGGCCTGCAGGACGACGCGGCCCTCGAGGCCCGCGGCCTGGGCGGCCGGGGGGTAGGTGATCGTCACGCGTTTGATGGGCTTGGGCTTGGTCCGGGGCTCGTCGCAGGTCGGCTTCGCCGAGGTCGCCTCCGGCTTGGATCCCGAGCCTGCTCCCGACTTGGAGCCCGAGCCGCCCGGGGTGGGGCGGCCGTGTTCGCCTCCGTTGCCGAGGGTCAGATCCAGACGCCGGGGGCCCGGGTCGGGACCAGGGGTGGACGCGTTCGCGTCGGGAGAGGGCGCGGCAGACGGGGTGGGGGAGGGCTTCGCCGGTCGGTCCCGCGGCCTGGGTGCAGGTTCGAGTTCGGGCTCGGGTCCGGGCTCGGGCTTCGGCGCAGGTTCAGGCTCGAGCTCGGGCTCGACCTCCGCGGCGCTCACGGGATCGAAGACGATCAACCCCAACCCGTCCTCGGCGACCTCCTCCGGCTCCTCGATCAACGCCACGAGCGCCCACACCAACCCGACGTGAGCGAGGCCCGACACGACGAAGGGCAGGCGCTTCACTCGACCTCGAACTGTGCGACGAGCAGCCCGGGGGCCTCGCCGCTGCTGGGGTGGACGGCCGCGTCGTACTCGTACTGGGTCCCGCCGCGCTCGAGGACGAGCTCCCCGTCACGCAGCACGGCGACGGCGAAGTTGACGACATGCTGCTCGCAGGTCCCAAACAAGTGGGCGTAGACCCGGTAGGTGCCGGGGGGCGGATCGACCAGCCACATCACGTTCTCGCGGTTGCGCATGTCGAGGGCGCAGTGCTGGTTCGAGTCGAAGTCCAAGAACCCGCCCTCCATCCACACGTCCGGCGGCGGGACCTGACCGGCGGGGACCTCGAGGGAGTTGTAGTTCTTGGCCCCGACGATCGTGCCGTCGGGGAGCTCCACGTGCAGATCGAGGTCGACGGGCGCGTCCCAGCCAAGCGAGACGTAGAGCTGGGCCGGGGGCAGGTCGGGGAGCAGGGTGAAGTCGACGGTCTCGACGGGCCCGAGCCGACCCTCGGCGTCCGCGGCCTGCAGCCGGAGGGTCAGTTCGTCGGTCTGGATCGCGTGGGAGAAGGCGAGCTCCACGTCCCACAGCAGCTCGTCGCTGACGACGAAGTCGTAGCCGGCCGGCTGCGCGATCCAGTGGTCGGGGTCGCCCTCGGCCTGGACGTGCAGCGCGACCCCGCCGGGGGCGAGGCGGCCCGAGAGCGCGACCGTGCCCTCGCCGCGGGTGACCTCGGGCTGCGGTCGCAGGACCTGGCTGACCGCGGGACCGCCCGCGTCGGGACCCAGCTCGCCGCGCACGAGGCCGGCGCCCTCGACCTGGATCTGCAGGTGCAGGCCAGGCCCGAACAGCGGCGGCTCCTCGGCGCACGCGAGGGCCCCCGCGGCGACGAGGAGAAGGAGGAGCAGCAGCAGCAGCGATCGAGCCACGCCCTTCAAAACGCCACCTCCGCGCGCACGCGCAGCGTGTCGTTGTCGAGCTTCGCGGGGCGCCCGGCGGCGTCGCGGCCCAGGCTGTTGCTCAGCTGGTGCTCGTACTCCACCAGTAGGCGCGCGCGCAGGAAGCTCCCGCCGTAGAGCCGACCGGCGAGGCCCGCCGCGAGGGTTCGAAAGCGGCGCCGCGTGATCACGTTGGTCCCGGCGAAGGGCTCGAGCGCGTCGAGGTTCGGCAGGTACTCGTCAAAGCGCACGCCGAGGGCGGCGTAGCGCGTGAGCTCCTGGGTCAGCCCGAGGTACCAGCCGATCCCCCGCTGGTCCCGGCCGAGGGCGACGGGGTCGGCGATAGCGACGGCGCGATCGAGGTTCGAGCCGATCGCCACTTCGCTGTAGAGGGTGAGCGCGCCCAGGCGTGGGATCGGCGTCTCGAGCTGGAGATCGGCGCCGGCGCCCCAGCGCCTGAAGTTCTCCGAGGGCCGCCCGGCCGAGCCGGGGACCGGGAGGAGCTCGGCCAGGGTCACGCGCCCGTCCTCGTTGAGGTCGACCCACACGAAGCTGTCCTTGGTCGGCCCCGTGCCCGCGGAAAAGCCCGTACCCGTGAGCAGCGAGACGCCGAAGGCGGCGTGGAGCTTGGGGAAGAGCTCGCCGGCCAGGCGCAGGCGCCCGGCGTAGTCCTTGGCCCGGTTTGGATCGCGAAAGCCCCAGCCCGGCGCGCCCACGGGCTGGCCGTTGTAGACGCCGACGATCCAGTCGAGGGCCCAGACGTGGCCCGAGAGTGAGGCGCCGACGTCGAACAGCCCGGGCATGAAGGCGTGGACGACCAGCGTGCGCTCGCCGAAGAAGCGTTGGATGTCGCTCTGGTTGTAGTTCTCGAAGCCGAAGGGCACGCGCAGCATGCCCACGCGCAGCTGCACGAGGGGCGGGTCGCCGCGCTTGCCGGGGATCTGGGCGTGGGCGTCGAGGGTCGCGGGCCGTACGCCCTGGTTGTTCGAGAACAGATCGGCGTAGGCCGTCAGCCCGACGTAGCGCCAGTCCGCGTCGACGCCGAGGCGGGCGTTGCGGAGCAAGAAGGCGGTCTCGTTGAGGGGCTCGCGGTTGCCGTCGGAGAGCTCGTCGAGGGAGATCTGGCGCCACAGGAAGTCGACCTGGACGAAGCCCGCGGGGTGGACGTGCTCGATGAAGGCCTGCCAGCGCTGCGCGTGGGGGGTGTCTGGCTCGGGGGGCGGCGCTGGGGGCTCGGGCGGCGGCTCGGGGACCTCGGGCGTGGGCTCGGGTGCGGGCTCCGCCTCGTCTTGGGTGGGGGCAGGCGGCGCCGTGATCTCGACGATCTCGACGGCGGTCTCCGACTCGGGCACGACCACGGTCGCGTCGTCGTCGATCTCGACGGGCGCGACGACGCTCGCCTCGTCGTCGATCTCGAGCGGCTCGGGCGGGCCCGCCGAGGCGATCGCCCACCCGAGCGCGGTCGAGAGCGCGGCCACGGCGGTCGGGCTCAAGGCAGGTTCTCAGGCCCCGCAGGGCCCGGGTGCTGGGGCGTCTTGACGATGACCTCGACGTCCCCCGCGACCGGTGCGTTGAGCAGCGCGCCCATCTCGGGGTTGTCGCCGACCGGGTCGCAGGACCCGTCCGCGCCGTCGTCGTCGCCGGTCCCGCCGTCGCCGTTGCCGTCGCCGTCGTCGGTCTCGGGGCAAGCGGTCAGCGCGAAGCCCAGGACCAGGGCGAGCAGGCTCAAAAGGATGGATCGTGCGTGCATGGTCTTGGCCCTCCTCACATCGCCTCGCAGTAGCCAAAGCGGCAGGCTCCGCCGCCGCACTCGCTGTCGTCGGTGCAGGTGTCGCAGCCGCTGTCGATGCCGTTTTGCTCGAGGAAGAAGCAGTCGCAGGGCGCGGGGTGCTGGAAGGACGCGATCGGTCCGCCGTCGACGTCGCGGGACACGTGCATGGCGCAGGTCGGGATGTTGCCGGTCTGGATGACCGACTGGGCGACGTTGACGGCCTCGATCGCGTCGACGCCGGTCATCAGATCGATGAAGCGCTGGACCCGGGCCGCGGCCTGGGGCCCGTTGGGAGAGGTCGTCGCGCCCATGGCGTCGGTGCGGACGATGTAGCGGAGGTTGGTCCAGATCGGGTAGTGGCCGTCCCGGACGTTGCGCTTGTCCCGGGCCGTGGACGTGGAGTCGGGGAACACGGCGCCGAAGCAGTTGTTGAAGGGCTGGAAGGCGAGGACGCGGACGTCGTTTTGCGCCGCCTCCCACTTGCTGCTGTTGAGGATGCCGAGGACCGACTCGGCGTTGCCGGTGGTGTTCTCGGCGATCAGCGCGTCGCGGACGTCGCCGGAGCCCTGGTGCCCGCGCAGCGCCCCGTTCCACATGGTCCCGGAGATGCCGATGTTGGCCCCGATCGTCAGCTGCGTGCTCGAGCCCGGGTTGCGCACGAGCACGAAGTTGGGGTCGGTCCACGGCGAGACCTCGAAGCCGGGCTCACCCCCGAACTTCATGACGTAGTAGGCCTCGGTCGCGGTGATCGCCGTCTGCGTCGAGTTGCGCGGGACGACGAAGCCGAGGGTCTCGACGTGGCTCGGGTACTCGCGCAGGCTGTCCGGCGGCTGCTCCCCGCCCAGGCAGGTCACGCCGCCGACGTCCATGGCCGAGAGATCGGCCAGGATGTCCACGTCGAGGGGCATGTCGCAGGTGTCCTGGGTCCCGTCGGGCAGGTAATAGACGCCGGTGCCCGTGACCGGCTGCGCCTCGCGGATGAGGTCGTAGGAGATGCACGACGACAGCGGGAAGTGGATGATCGTCATCTGGTCGGGCCCCGCAGCCATGGCGTCCCCGAGCGCGGGGGAGACCAGCGCGAGCAGGGACTCGAGCAGGGTCGTGGCTGGGAAGTAGACCGGGTTGGGGAGCTCGTCGCAGTCGATCGCGCGCGCTGGCGCGCTGACGCCGAGGGCGACGACGAGGCCTGCGCAGGCCGCTGTCAGTCGGCCCGCCCAGAGAGGAAGGGAGGGGTTGTCTGTCATGTTGGATCTCCAGCGGCGAGCGCCGCCGAGACCCGGCCGCGCTCACCTTCGTGAGAGGTGCCCGGCAACTCCGGGCCACAGGTGAACTCAGTGAAGTGCTTGGAACATGTCGTCCTCGCGGCCCGGGGATGGTGACAGCTCGCGGGCGCCGAAGACAAGCGCTCGTTGGCTGGAGGGGGCGCTGGTCACAGCGCGGTGAAACACCCCTTTGCTGCGGGCGTAGCCGACGACCAGCAACGCCACGCACTCCAAAGCCAGGAAGCTGGGAAGCTAGGAAGCGCTGCAGGCCAGCGGCGACGGAGCGCGTGGTCTCGACCCCGTTGGGGCAGAAGGTTGGAGCCATGTAGCGCACGGGCGGGAGCGTCTGGGCAGAGCGCGTTGACGGCGCTGGTGGCTCTCAGGCGCGGCTGAGGGCCGATCCAAGGAGGGGGGATGCCGCGCCCCCTCGCTTCGGGCCATACTCCCGAGGTCCGATGCTGCCCCTGTTCATCCTCGCCGCGCTCACCTACGGAGCCGCCTCCTTCGCCTTCGGCGCGGGCTCCGACGAGAGCAGCGCGATCAAGAACTGGGCTCGGGGCTTGCTGGCCGCCGCGGCCCTGCTCCACTTCGGCACCATCGGGGCCCAGTGCGTGGACGGCCACCACCCCTTCCAGTCGGTGTTCCTGGCCATGAGCCTGGGCATGCTGATCACCGTCGCGGGCTTCCTGGCGATCTCGGCCCGGCGCCGACCCATGCGCGCCCTCGGGGCCGTGCTCGCGCCCCTGGGTCTGGTCGGCCTGACCCTCGGCGTGGTCATGAGCGCGACCGGTGAGGTGCAGTCGACCTCGGAGGTCAGCGCGACGCTGATGCGCTCGCACATCGCCCTGGCGACCCTCGGGGTCGCGGGCTTCACCCTCGCCGCGGGCGTGGCCGGGCTCTACCTGGGCATGGAGCGGCGCCTTCGCAACAAGCAGTTCCAGCTCGGTCAGGCCACGCAGTCGGGCCTGAGCCTGCGCGGCCTCGACAAGCTCCACTGGTGGATCGTGCTCTTGGTCACGCCGGTGTTCACCCTGGCGATCGTGACCGGCTCGATGATCCTCACCCGAGACGGTGGCGCGGACCTCTACGCCGAGCGGGGGGTCGAGATGGCCGCGGGTGTCGTGGCCTTCCTGGCGACCACGGCGGCCCTCGTGTCCCGCGCGGTGTGGGGCCTGCGCGGGCGAAAGGCCGCCTGGCTGACCATGGTCGCGTTCTTGAGCATGGTCATGATCTTGGTGTCATACGCGCTGCGCAGCTGAGATTGGCGGCAATGATGGCGACCATCGACCCTCGATCGGCCTCTGAGCCTGGCGCAGCGCCCCAGAGAGGCGTAGTTCTTCCATCGGGTAACCTTCGCCGCCCCTGGCACGACTGAGGGACAGGACCCCATGAGCTTGCTCGCCGTCGGACTCAACCACACGACCGCGCCAGTCGAACTGCGCGAGCGTCTGGCCGTGCCGCGCGAGCAGATCGGGGACAGCCTCTCGGGCCTGGCCGAGCGCGCGGGTCTGTCCGAGGTGGTGCTGCTCTCGACCTGCAACCGAGTCGAGGTCTACGCGGTCCCGAGCGCCCCCGAGCCCACGCCGGCCTCGGTCCGCGAGGACTCGGCGCGCATCGTCGAGGCCCTCGCCTCGCTGCGCGGGGTCGAGGGCCGGGCGGTCCGCGAGCACTGCTTCGTGCGCGAGCGCGACGGCGCGGCGCGGCACATCTTCCGGGTCGCCGCCAGCCTCGAGAGCATGGTCATCGGCGAGCCGCAGATCCTCGGGCAGGTCAAGGAGGCCTGGCAGCTCGCCCGCGAGCGCGAGACCGTCGGGCCGATCCTGGATCGCTGCCTGACCATGGCCTTCCACGGCGCCAAGCGGGTGCGCAGCGAGACCTCCATCGCCCGCGGCGGGGCGTCCGTGGCGTCCGTGGCCGTCGACCTGGCGCGGAGCATCTTTGGCGACCTGACCGGCTCCACGGTGGCGCTGCTGGGCGCCGGCGAGATGGCCCGGCAAGCGGCGATCCACCTGCGCGCCGCCGGGGCGCAGTCGATCCTCGTCGTCAACCGCAGCGCCGAGCGGGGCCAGGCCCTGGCGCAGGCCGTCGAAGGGCAGTGGATCCCTTGGGCCGGCACGGGCATCACCGCGGGCCTGGGCAAGGGCGGGACCGAGGGCCTCGACAACGCGCTGATGGCCGCCGACGTGGTCGTGGCCAGCACCGGCGCGACGGAGCCGATCATCGAGCCCCGCTACATGCGTCGAATCATGCGCAAGCGCCGGGGCGCGCCGATCTTCTTCGTCGACATCGCCGTGCCCCGCGACGTGCACCCCCGGGTCGGTCGCCTCGACTCGGTCTACGTCTACGACGTCGACGACCTCCAGAAGATCCTCGCGGGCAACCTCGAGGCCCGCGGCGTCCAGGCCGAGGCCGCCGGCGCCGTCATCGAAGAGGAGATCACCGCCTTCCTCCACTGGGAGCGGGCCCGCGCCCTCAACCCGGTGATTCGCGAGCTGCGCGAGCACGCCCGCTCGATCATGGAGCGCGAGGTCGACAAGACCCTCGGCCGCATGGGCGAGCTCGACGAGAGCCAGCGCGAGGCGGTGCGGGCCATGGGCCACGCGATCACGCAGAAGATCCTGCACCGCCCGCTCAAGGCCCTGCGCGAGTCGGCGATCCATGCTGACCGCGACGACCTCAGCGGCGCGCTGCGGACCCTCTTCTCCCTGGAAGAGGGTCTCGACGCGGACTCGCCGGCGGTCTTCGACGTCGGCGACAACTAAACCCGCGCGCCTCAGGGCGCCCGGGAGCGCACGCGCGCGGCGGCTTCGGGCCCGAGGGGGTCGAGGTCGTGGTCCTTCAGGGTGCCGTAGAGTCGCTCGGCGAAGGCTCGATCCCCGAGGGACCACGCGAGGTCGGCCCGCTCGAGGTTGAGGCGGTCGAGCTCGGGGTGGCCCATGCCGAAGTCGCCGTCGGTGCCGAGGTAGGCCTCGTTGAGCAGCTCGAGGGCGCGGGCGTCGTCCCCCGCGGCGCGGGCGACCTGGGCGCGGAGGCGATCGATGCGGGCGCGGACGCCAAAGGACTCGTGGACGGGGCCAGCCAGCAAGGCGGCGCGCTCGAGCACCGTGCCCGCCAGCGCTGGTTGCCCGCGCTCGAGCAGGCCCGCGGCGATGTCGAGGAGCAGGGGGATCCGGCGCGGGTCGGCCTGCTCCCAGTGTTCGCCGAGCAGGGTCAGCGCCTCGACGAGGCCGGTCTCGCCGCGCGCGGGCTCACCCACCTCGAAGTCCAGGAGGGCGCGCTGGGCCCTGGGCCAGGCGGCCTGGGGCATGTCCATGTAGTGCATGGCGGCGTCCTCGTGGAGCTTGGCGGCGCTGGTCCTGTCGCCCTGGGCCAGGCGCACGCGGGCGAGCAGCATCTTGCCCTGGCTCAGCTCGATGCGGTGGCGCATGGGTCCGCCGAGCACGGGGATGCGCTCGGCTCGCTCGGCGAGGGGCTCGGCGACATCGGGCTGTCCCGCGGCGAGCTCGACCTCGGCGAGGGTCCGGGCGGCCGCGGCGGTCAGCAGGGCGTAGGGCCCGAGGGTCTCGCCCGCGGCGTCGAGGGCCGCCTGGGCGAGGGGGCGCGCGGCCTCGGGGCCGTCGAGGCGCAGGCTGAGCTCGGCCCGCTCGCGCTGCACGGCGATGGCCAGCGGCGCCCGTCCGCGCTCGCTCAGCACCGGCTCGATCTCGGCGAGGGTCTTCGCCGCGTCCTTGGACCGGCGCGTGGCCACCTCGACGCGGGCGCTGGCGAGCTCGATGCGCGCGGCGAACAGGGGGTCGTCGACGCGCGCCGCCAGGCTCCGAGCCCGGTCGCGCAACCTTCGGCGGCCTCGACCTGGAGGCGCGCGCGCCCTCGACCTCGATGAGGCTGAGCAGGGCCTCGGCGCGGACCCGCTCGTGGGCGCCGTCGTGGCAGGCCTCGACGGTGGCGCGCAGCCAGTCGACGGCTTCGTCGTCGTAGTGGGTCTCGATCTCCACCCGGGCGCGGACCAGCCGGGCCTCGGCGATCAGCGGGGCGAAGCCGAGGGCGTCGGCGTCGGCGACGGCTCGGTCTGCGGCGCGCCGGGTGTCGAGCCATTGCTCCGCGGCGAGCAGGGCCTCGGCGCGGTGGATGGACTCGGCGACCAGGCTCGCCCGGGCCTCCAGCTCCTCCGGCGGGGGCTCGGGGGCGACGGCGAGCCAGGCGGGGTCGAGGCAGGCGGCGGGGTCGGGCAGGGCGTGCACGGCTGCAAACAGAGCGCCGCGCAGGTTGCTGGTCTCCTCGTCGTCGAGGACCGTCAAGAGGGCCTCGAAGCGCTCGCTGGTGGCGTCGAGGCAGCGCGCGCGGGCCTGGGCGAGCTCGTCGTCGGGCTCCGCGGCTTCACAGCCCAAGGCGGCGGCCTCGACCCACTGCTCGACCCAGGCGTCGTAGGCCTCGAGGGCGCGCCCGGCCACCTCGTCGTCGAGCTCGAGCCACTCGAAGCGCGCGCGCAGGGCCTCGCGCCGGTCCGCCGTCCACAGGCCGCGGACACCCTCGAGCTCGTCGACGCAGGCGTTGGTGGCCTCCTCGGCCGCGTGCTCGCGCCCGGACTCGGCCGGCGTGCCGGCCCACGCGAGCAGGCCCACGAAGCCGGCGAGCCCGACCCCCGCGACGGCCAGCGTCCTGGGCCACGTCCGTCGACGGTCGCGCTCGAGCTCGCTCAGCAAGGCGTCGAGGTTGGGGTAGCGCGCGTTGGGATCTTGGGCGAGCCCGCGGCGGAGCACGGCCTGCAGCCAGCTCGGGGCCCCCTTGGGCGGCGAGGCCGGGGCGCCCTCGAGCACGGCGCGGCGCAGCGTTGCGAGGTCGCGGGCGGCGAAGGGACGCGCGCCAAACAGGGCCTCGAAGAGCACGACGGTGAACGCGAACTGATCGCTGCGCGCGTCGGCGGTCTCGCCTCGCC
The DNA here is from genome assembly GCF_000170895.1 of Plesiocystis pacifica SIR-1. GTDB lineage: Bacteria > Myxococcota_A > Polyangia > Nannocystales > Nannocystaceae > Plesiocystis > Plesiocystis pacifica. The sequence continues at coordinate 16,813 of NZ_ABCS01000129.1, forward strand.
ACTGCTCCGGGGCCATGTAGGCGGGGGTGCCCACGATGGCGCCGCGCTCGGTCATGACCACGGTCAGCGCCAGGGGATCGCCGCTGCTGCCCGCCGCGTCCAGGGTCGCCGCCGCGGGCATGGGGGCGCCGGCGGGCCCTCCCCCATGCGCGCCGAGGGTCGCCAGGCCAAAGTCGGTCACCTGGGGCCGGCCCTCCGCGCTCATGAGCACGTTGTCGGGCTTGAAGTCGCGGTGGACGAGGCCGCGGCGGTGGGCGGCCTCGAGCCCCCGGCCGGCCTGGGCCAAGGTCGCGAGGATGGTCGGGCGGTCGCGCCGGGCCGCGCCCAGCCAGGTGCTCAGGGTCCCGCCGAGGACCAGCTCCATGGCCAAAAAGACCTGCTCCCCGGCCCGGCCCACGTCGAACACCGGGACCACGTGGGGGTGGGCGAGGCTGGCCATGGCGCGGGCCTCCTGGAGGAGTCGGCGGCGGGCAGCCTCGGCGGCCTCGGAGCCTTGGTCATCGCCCGCGGACGAGCGCAGCAGCTTGACGGCGACCTTGCGCTGGAGCTCGGGATCCCAGGCCTCGAACACCATGCCCATGGATCCCGCGCCGAGTCGCCGGCCGAGCTGGTAGCGGCCCAGGCCCGAGGGGGGCGGCGCCGGGCCGGGCTCCGAGCTCGCCGGCGCCGACCCCCAGGTCGCCGACGCGAACAGCCGCGCGAGCTCGGACACGGTGGCCGCGCAGCGCTCACAGCCGTCGATGTGGCGCTCGAGGGCCGCCCGCTGGCCCGCGTCGAGGGCCCCTTCGAACAGCCGCTCGAGGGCCTCGGGATCGGGGCAGGGCGTCACCGCGCGCAGCCTAACAGGCTCAAATGTGCCCCGCCACGGGCTGTGATAGGACCCAAGGATGGGTGCCGAGGCCCTCACCGCCTTCTTGGCCGCCGCCGACGCGAACACCCGCGCGGCCTGGGCGGACGCGGACGCGCTCGCGCGTCGGCTCGCGGCGGCCGAAGGCGCGGTCGCGGCGGGCTGGCCCGGCGACGTGAACGCGAGCCGGCTCGCCGCCGCCATCGCCCGCGCCTCACCCGAGCCACCGAGCGCCGACGTGGACGACTCGGGGCAGCCCTTCCCGGGCTTGGCTATCGAAGACCTCTACCTCGCGGCGAGCTGCGCCGAGGGGGAGCGCGCGGCGCTGCGTGAGTTCGAGCTCCGCTTTGGCTCGGACCTCGACCGCGCCATCGCCCGCAGCCCGACTTTGGGCATGAGCGCCGCCGAGTTTCGCCAGCTCGTCGCCGTGCGCTTGTTCGTGGGCTCCGAGCCCGACGCGACCCCCAAGATCGCCAGCTACCGCGGCCGCGGGAGCCTCAAGGCGTGGGTTCGCGTCACGGTCTCGCGCTTGATCGTCGACCTGTCTCGCCGACGGGCGAGCGCGGGGCGGGACCTGCCCCTGGGCGAGGGCCTGCTCGAGCGCATGCACGACGATCGGGACGCCGAGTTCGCCTACCTGCGCGAGACCTGCGGGCCCATGCTCGAGCAGGCCTTTGGCGAGGCCATCGACGCCCTGAGCGTCCGCCAGCGCAACCTCTTGCGTCAGCGTTACTTGCACGGCGTGTCGAGCGACGCCCTCGCGGGGCTCTACGGGGTCCACCGCAGCACCGTGTTCGTGTGGCTCGAGGGCGCGCGCAGCTCGGTGCTCGAGGAGACCCGGCGCAAGCTCGCCGCCGTGCTCCCCGACCACCGCCTCGAGAGCGTGCTCGAGTTCCTCGGCAGCGAGCTCGAGCTCAGCATCCGCCGGGTGCTCGACTCGGGCCTCGAGGGTGACACACCCTGACGGGACTCCGTTTTAGCCGTCGTGGACGACGCCACGCCCCACGTCCACGACTCATTGGCTCTCGAGTCGGGCTGTGTCTGGGCGATCGGCCAAGGCGAGAAAAAAACGAAAAAGTTTGGCCCCGGCACCCGACAAGCGCCGGGGGCCTGCGTCTTGGGGGTGAAGACCATGACCAGGCTCAGCGAAACCATGACCACGACTCGACTCGGAACTCACGCGCGCCGCAGCGCCCTCCTCGTGGGCGTCCTGCTCTTGCCCCTCACCGGGTGCGCCCCCTCGCCGCAAGAGCTGTGCGACCACGCGGCGGACTTGATGAAGAAGGAGGCCGGCGCGCTCCCGGAGGACTTCGTCGAGGAGTGCGTCGAGGACGAGGAGCGGTGGAAGCGGATCAAGGGCATGCTGTGGAAGCAAAAGGCCCGCTGCATGATGAAGGCGACGACCGTCGAGGGGCTCGACGCTTGCTGACGCTTTCCATCGATTGAGAGCCCTTCGCTCGGGGTCCTCGGCGCGCGCCGGGGCTTCGGTCGTGGGGTTGTAGTGAAGGGAGCGCGGGGCTGCCGGGGGAGACCCCGGCGGCCCCGCGGCATTTGTCGTGGTGTCGGGAAATGTCAAATTGAAGGGATCAGAGTGTCATGATTCCATGCTGGCGTTACGTGCCGGGTGGCGCGATAAGTCCCGCTCTTGGGTGCTGGCGGCCGTATGGGGGACTTGGTGCAGGCGTCGTGTGTCGAATTAAAGGCGATTGTTTTTTGGAGAGAGCTCACCCGTATGGTGATTGTTTTCGGTGGCGCCGTGTCCAGGGCCGAGCATCTTTCTCGACATGATCAAATCCAAGATGATTGCCGTGCTCGCCGGGGCACTCGGGCTCGCGTCGAGTGCCTGCGTCGAGCAGGGAGAGGACAGGCTGTCCGATGAGGCCAACGCCGACGCGTCGATGGCGGGCGAGGCCGAGGTGCCGCTGGAGGACCAGCTGAGCGCCGCGCAGATCGAAGCGTGCGTCGAGCTCGACCCGCGCAGCTGTGACGAGGCCGCGCTCGCAGGCTGCGTGGGCTCGCTCGAGCTGCGCGCACCGACGGCGCCCGGGGTCAGCCCGGAGCTCGGCTGCGCCTTGTTCAGCGACGCCCAGCTCGCCCAGTTCGACGTGATCGAGCAGTACGCCGCCGACATGCGCGACTACACCGGCTACGCCGAGGCCATCGACTTCGAGCTGCTCGAGGCGATCGCCAAGCTGCGGGTGATCCTCGGGGGCGGGGAGGACTACGCCTTCGCCAAGGCCATCTACGGCATCTTCTCGGGCGTCCCCCAGGGGCACGCCTCGATCGGCTTCGTCGATCTCCAGTTCAGCGACTGCTACGCCCCCGACGGCCTCGTCCCCGGGCGGGGCGTGTCCTGGTACGGCGTGTGCGCCCGCGAATCCGGGGGGACCTCGCTGGTGACCCACGTCGAGGACGCGAACCCGCTGGGCCTCGAGCCCGGCGACCGCATCATCCGGGCGCGCAAGGGCAACCAGCACTGGGTCTGGCCGTTCATGCTGAGCCAGGTCCGCCAAGAGCCGCTGTGCGACGCCGCCACGCCCTCGGTCGCGGCGCAGCGCGACCTCGACGCGCTCCACCTCTTCGCCCACGTCGACGTCGGCGACGAGCTCGAGGTCCTGCACGTCGACGGGACCACGGAGATCATCGAGGTGCCCGAGCGCGACGACTACACGCTGTGCATGGATCCCTTCCGCCGGCCCTCGCGGGTCGAGCTGTTCGCCAGCTACCAGCGCCCCGACGGGGTCGTCGTCGTCGAGCTCCCGACCTTCGGCCAGCACCCCGACCACCCCTTCCCGGCGCCGCTGACCTTCCAGGCCTACCGCGACTGGAACGCCGAGGCCGTCGAGCTGGTCAACGCCGAGCTCGCGCAGTACGAGGACGTGGCCGGCTTGGTCTGGGACATCCGCGGCAACCGTGGCGGCTCGGCCGAGTACGCCATGGCCCTGCTCGGGGGGCTCGGGGACGCGGCGGGCGGCCTGGGCAACTGCTACGCGCGCGTCCCTGGCTCGCAGCCCCCGGCGTTCGGGGACAGCCCCGAGTATCCCTTCCCCTACGCCATCTTCGTGGACCAGCCCCTGCCGACGATCGGCTTTGACGGGCCCACGGCGATCGTCTCGGACGGCGCGGCCGGCAGCGCCGCGGACTGGATGATGTACCGGGCCAGCGAGCTGGGCATCCCGACCTTCGGCCACGCGACCGTGGGCGCCTTCGGCTACGCGACGGGGGGCTCCTACGTCGACAAGAGCATCGCGGAGACCCCCGACGAGCACATCGCGATCTTCTCGCGGATCTCCGGGGCGCACTGCCTCGACGCCGAGGGCGAGCCCCTCGAGGGTCGCAGCTTCGTCGAGCACGTCGTCGACCTCGACGCGGACGACCTGGCGGCGGGCGTCGACACGCAGATCGAGGCGGCCGCGAGCTTCCTGCTCGAGCAGTAGTCGTCGACGGGCGCGCCCCGACTTCGCGTTGGGGCACGCCCGCGCGCGGGTCTCGAGCTCGGGAGATCCGGGGGTGGGCGTGGGTTCACTCGTGCGCGCAGACTTTCGACTCTTGGGCTGGGAGCCCGGATTCGTCGGGTTGTCCGTCGGGTCTGGGCGACGGGCGGGCTCGCGCCGTGCGGTGGCGCGCTCCGAGCCGGCGACGTGGGGTGGAATCCCACCTGCGTCCTTCGCGTAGGCTGGACCCATGCGTTCGGCCCACCACACGGCCCACCTGTTCCTGGCGCGCGGCACCTTCGTGCTGTTGTTGCCCGCCCTCGCGTGCGCCCGCCCGGCGACCACCGTGAAGCCCACGACGGGGCTCGAGGGCGGCGTGAGCCCCAAAGATCCTGCGGGACCCAACGCGGTCCCCGTGGAGATCCCCGACGGCGAGGTGCAGCTCATCGGCGTGCATCAGCTCGCGCCGCCGGCCCCCTCGGAGTGGATGTTCTCGCCGGGCGGCGATCGCATCGCGGCCGAGGTCGGCCTCGACTGCGGCGTGTGGGACATCCCCTCGGGCTCGTTCATCGAGCGGGTCGCCGAGGACGCCGACGACAACCCTTGCGAGGCGTGGATCCCCGGGGACGAGCTGTTCTTGCAGACGACCTCCCGCGACGGCGCGCTCGAGGGGGAGCTCGGCGGCAGGCAGGTCGAGGTCACCCAGGCCGGCACCGGCGAGGTCGTGGCGAGCTTCGAGTGCGGCGGCTGCGAGGAGGTCCTCGACCTGGCCTTCGCCCCCGACAACAGCAAGGTCGCGGTCCTCGTCAGCGGCCCGCCGGCCATCGAGATCTGGGACCTGACGTCCAAGCAGCGCGTGCGCGAGGAGGCCCTCGACGTCGGCGCCGAGATCGAAGAGTCCGTGCTCGGCTGGAGCGACGAGGGCGTGGCGGCGGTGATCGAGACCCAGACCGAGCAGCCTTGCACCTACGAGCTCGGCTACGAGTACGGCTGCGACTACAGCGGCTACTACGACGGCGGCGGCTACGACGAGAGCGGCGAGCAGGAGCCCGAGGTCGAGATGGTCGACGTGTCCACGCTCTCGATGTTCACCATCCCCACGGACGCGGGCGCGCTCGGGGCCCTCGAGAGCGACCTCGAGGCCCACGCGGCCATGAGCCTGATGGACGAGGCCTTCCCCACGCCCGGCCTCGCCCACTTGTTCGTGATCAATGAGGAGTCCCAGCCCCGCGACGGGACCAGCTACTGGCTCGTCGACGTCGCGCCCATGGGCCACGAGAGCGGGCTGAGCTGGGGCGACTCGGACTCGGACTGGGACGAGGAGATGCACATCGACCGCAACGGGCACTGGCGCGTGGACGTCGGCACGCAGTGGGTCGAGGGCACGATGACCACGGCCTACGACCGGGACGACGGCGGGTGGATGATCCTCAGCTGGGAGACCTTCGCGGTCCACCCGGACCCGATGATCTACGGCGACACCCTGTTCGAGGAGGGCACCGAGGACCCCGACGGCTTCGTCGAGGTCCACGGGGTCGCGGGCGGCGACGCCCTGGTCGACTGGGAGGCCTGCGGGCTGTGGGACTCGGCCGCGGAGGACGGCTGCCAGCGCTCGACCACGCTGCCGCCCAGCTGCCAGCCCGTGGACTACGAGCCGGCCTCGCCGGGGCTGGACCTGATGCTGGCGATCTGCCAGGGCCAGCTCTCGCTCGTCGAGGCCGGGCCGCACCTCGGCGACGGTCGGGGCGCGGGCCAGGTCCGCCATCGCCTGGCCGTGGCCCCCGACGCCGAGCACGTGTGGGGCGGCGAGGGCTGGCTGGCGCTGCTCGACGGCAGCGGCCGCTTCGTGGCCATGGACCCCAGCTCGGGCTCCATCGGCTTCGAGCGCCAGGGCGTCACCAGCTGGTCCCACGTGGCCCTGGAGAGCGACCTGAACCTGCTCGGGCTCGAGGTCAACGGCCAGCTCGAGCTCGTCGACATGCGCTCCGGCGACACCGTGGTGAAGCTGCCCGCGAGCGAGGGCATGGCCGGGCTGAGCCCCGACGGCGAGCGCATCGCCGGGGTCTACGGCGACGCGGTCAAGGTGCTGTCGACGAGCGACGGCAAGGAGCTGGCGAGCTGGCCCGCGGACCAGTTCGAGTCGGACTTCGACATCCTCGACGTCGCCTGGCGCCAGGACGGCAAGGCCCTGCTGCTCGGCTTCGAGACCCCGCTCGTGGCCATCGACGCGAGCACCGGCGAGGTCTGGCGCGAGTACGACATCTTCGACTGGTACGAGCCCGACCGCCACACCATCGACCCGAGCTGGCGGTGGATCCACATGGACGACCGCTCGATGATCCGCACCCTCGACATGAAGCGGCTGTACTACGGCACGGAGGAGAGCGGGTGGGCGCGGCTCGACAGCGGCGAGTTCAGCGGGGAGCTCGAGGCGGCCGAGCGCGACCTGGGGCTGATGCGCTACCGGGCCGTCGAGGACACCAACGACATCCCGCGCCTGCGCCACGAGCAGCTGGCCCAGTGGCTCGAGCGCCCGGGGCTCATCGAGGACTTCTTCGTCGGCGAGCCCTTCCCGCCCGTGCACATCCCGGAGTCGGAGTATCGGCGCCTGGTCGCCGAAGACAGCAAGTGAGGCCGGCTTGAAGGCAGCCAGGGCAGGGGTCGCGCTCGCCACCCTCGCGCTCGTCGCGGGGGCGTCGCTGCTGATCGGCGACGGCGGGGCGATCGGGGGCGACCAGGCCCAGGCCCAGGGCCAGATCGGCGGCCGCAGCCGGCACCGCGCGGGGATCCAGACCCGCGACCGGACCATGCCCGAGCCTGCCCGTCGTCGGCGCGCCGCGGCCCGCCTCGATCGCAACGCCGAGTGCGTCCACTGCCACGCCGAGATCGCCGCGGAGTGGCAGGGCTCGCTGCACGCCCAGGCCTACACCGATCCCCTGTTCCAGGTGTCCTTCGAGCGCGAGAACTTCTCGGACTTTTGCCAGGGCTGCCACGCTCCGGAGGCCAGCCCGCGCGGTGACGTCGAGGCCGATCGCGGGGCCGTGGGGGTCGCGTGCGTGTCCTGCCACGTCGTCGGCGACGAGGCCGAGGGCCCCGTGCTCGCCGGTCCGCGCCCGGACTGGGAGGTCGACCGCCCCGAGCGCTCGCCCCACGCGCTGAACCGAGACCCGCGCTTCGCCACCGCGGCCGCGTGCGCGGGCTGCCACGAGTTCGACTTCCCCAACGCGCGCCGGGCCGGCAACACCCTCAAGATGCAGCGCACGGTCACGGAGCACCGGCGCTCGAAGGCCAGCGAGCACAGCTGCCAGAGCTGCCACATGACGC